>CAZEHM010000006.1:0-111329 GCA_964512025.1 uncultured Nitrospira sp.
GGCCAGCACCGGAGCGATCCAGATCGCGGGGACCGATTCGGACCATCAGCTGCCCTTTTTTGTGACCACCTGCGATTACACCTTGATCGGGGAGGAACTGTACGCCGCGAGCGCCTATCTGTCGCGGGAGCCGGTCCAGCTGGGCACCTTGCGCGGGCAGGACATCGGAAAGGCGATGATCCTGTCGGTCATCGCGATCGGCATTCTGCTGGCGACGCTGAGCGTGGCGACGCAGGCCGTCTGGCCGCAGTATTTCCTCGACTTTTTCAAGGATGTAAAATGATTTTTCTTCGCCGCCAACTGCCGTTGCTGATCACGATGATCACCGGATTGATCTTTGCGGCCCAGTACTATGTGCCGCATCCGGCTTCCGAACAGTTGCTGACGTCCGCCACGAAGTGGCTGCAGATTATCGGCGGCTTCGCGCTGGTGCTCGGTGTGACCAGTCTGTTCCATGTCCATGCGGCCAAGATCCGCCGGAAGGAAGCCGGCTGGGGGTACAGCGTGGTGTTGTACGCCGGGATGTTGGGCACGATGGCTGCCGGCCTGTGGGCGAACGGCAAAGAGAGCATCGACGGGGTCTCGACGGCCTTCGGCTGGGTCTACAATTTCATGATGGTGCCGCTGCAGGGAACCATGTTTGCCATCCTGGCGTTCTTCATCGCCTCGGCGGCCTACCGCTCCTTCCGGGCCAGGAGCCGAGAAGCCGCGGTGCTGCTGATCGCCGCGGTCATTGTCATGATGGGCCGCGTGCCGCTGGGCGAGTATCTCGTCCCGGTCAGCGGGGATATCTCCCAATGGATTTTGAACGTGTTGAACGCGTCCGTCCGCCGGGCCATTTTGATCGGCGTCAGCCTGGGGGCCGTGGCCCTGTCGTTCAAGATCATCTTCGGTGTGGAACGGTCGTATTTGGGCGGAGGAAAAGAGTAGTGCTAAGTGATCAGCGCTCAGCCGTCAGCCTTCAGCTCCGGACTCGGCGCTTCGCGTGTTATCTGAAAGCGGATTGCTGATGGCTGAGTGCTTGATAACGACGAAGGAGCTGTCGTGAGTTTCGCGGAACGCATGCTCAAGATCGACCGGCGGATCATCTTTGTGGTGATCGGCCTGTGCACGCTGTTGCCGCTGCTCTACCCGGTCGGTCTCCCCATCAAGGTTTCGCAGGAAGTGCGCGGCGTCTACGATCACATCGAAAGCCTGCCCGAGCGCTCGGTGTTTCTCCTCTCGCTCGACTTCGATCCGGCGTCGAAGCCGGAACTTTATCCGCAGGCCGTGGCGATTCTCCGCCATGCGTTTAAGAAGAATCTCCGGGTGGTCGCGATGACTCTGTGGGTATCCGGCACGGGGATGGCCGACGAACTGCTGATGAAGGTGGCGGATGAATCCGGCAAACAGCGCGGCACCGACTTCGTGTTTCTCGGATGGAGCCCGGGAGGGACGGCCGTCATCATCAACATGGGGCAGGATCTCTACAACGCATTCCCCAGCGATTACGGGGGCAAGGCGACGAAGGGGCAGCCGGTGCTGGAGGGGGTCAACAACCTGAAGGACGTCACCTATGCGGTCAGTCTGGGGGCGGGGAATCCCGGTGTCGAAGCCTGGTATGTCTTCGGGAAGGATAAATACAAATTCGAGTTGGGCGGCGGTTGCACGGGAGTGATGGCGCCGGGGTTATATCCCCTGCTGCGAAGCGGCCAGATCAACGGGTTGATCGGCGGATTGCGGGGGGCGGCCGAATACGAAAGTCTGATCGGGCAAAAAGGCCGGGCCGTGGCGGGGATGGACGCGCAATCGGCGACCCACGTCGCGATTATCGTCCTGGTGGCCTTGTGCAATGTGTTCTATTTCACCCTCAGGCGGCAGGCGCGCCAACAGGGCGCACAGTCTTAGAGGATAGAGCAGTCAATGGATGCAACGATCATCGGCGCGTGGGTAGCGACAGGGCTGACCCTGTTCATCTTCTCCTTTTTGTATAAGGACAATCCGCTCTTCAAACTGGCGGAGAACCTCTATGTCGGCGTGTCGGTCGGCTATACGATCGTGAAGACGTACGACACCGTGATCGTGCATCTGATCTGGAAACCCATCGTCGAGAATCACGAATGGACGCTGCTGATCCCCGTCGCGATCGGCCTGCTGATGCTGACGCGCTATGTGCCGAAAGCGGCCTGGCTGTCCCGCTATGCGTTTGCCTTTATCGTAGGAGTCGGCGCGGGTCTGGCGATTCCACGAACCGTCTCGTCATTCATCCTGAAGCAGATCGAGGATACGGTCCGGCCGCTGCTGACGCTCGTACCGGGAGAGGGCGCCGCATTCTCCTGGAATCTCTTGAACCCGGCCAGCAGCATCAACGTCATCATTGTGTTGATCGGCGTAAGTTCCGTGCTGTTTTACTTTTTCTTTTCAGTGGAGCACAGCGGGCCTGGAAAGACCGTGGCCAGAACGGGTGTGATGTTTCTCATGATCGCCTTCGGCGCGGCCTTCGGCTATACGGTGATGGCCCGTATGTCGCTGTTGATCGGCCGGTTGACCGATTTGATCGAATACTCCGATCCCTCCTACGGGCGCCCGACGCTCTGGCTGGCGCTCGTGACCATCGGGACCCTGATCGTACTCAGCCGGCGGAGCCGGAGCGAGCCGCCGGACTCGCACTGATCCCGTATCTTTCCCCATTGCAGGTAGGGAAAGCCGTCCGTTAGAATGCGCCTGCACATTATGACGACCACCGCTGTCAAAGACCCCGCGCAGTATCCCACACTGCGGAATCTCCAGTTCTCCCCCATTAAAGAAGGGGAAGAACAATACATCGTGCTGTGGGATCCCACGGGTTTGAGCAAGGAACGGCTGGTCCTGCCGCTCAACTACTTTTTCATCATTCAGCATTTCGACGGCGAACATTCGCTCCAGCAGGTGGGCGCGCTCTATCTGAAACGGTTCGGCGAATTTTTGATGCCGGACAAAGTGCAGCAGTTGGTCGCCGACCTCGACCAGAAACTCTTTCTGGAAGGGGAGCGGGCGGAAGAGGCTCGCAGGCAGCAGCGCACCCAGTATCGCGAGAGCCCGCTGCGCACGGCGGCGTTCGCCGGGCGCGCCTACGAGGCGGACGGCGCGAAGCTGAAAAAGCAGATCGACGGATTCTTTACCTCGAAAGAAGGCCCGGATTTCAAACCATCGGAGAATGCCGGCAAGCCGATCAAGGGTATAGTCGCGCCGACCTACGATCTCAAACAGGCCGGTCCGATTTACGCCTGGGCTTATAAACAACTGCAAGAAGCCGTACAGCCGGATGTCTACGTCGTCATCGGCACCGCCTATGCGGGGCTCGGAAACCTGTTCGCCGTCACGGACAAAGATTTCGAAACGCCACTGGGCGTCGTGAAGGCCGACCGGCCGTTGCTGGCGAAGATCAGAGAGCGGTTTCCGGTCGCATTCGAAGAGGATCTCTGCCATCAAGCCGAACATGCGATCGAGTTTCAATTGCCGTTTCTGCAGGACATTGTGGGAAAGGCGAAGCCATTCACCATTGTCCCGGTCCTCTGTTCGTTTTCCGCGCTGAGCGTGTCGGAGCCGGCGGTACTGCAGCAAGTGGTGGCGTTTCTTGACGGTCTACTGGAAATTCTCAAGGCCGACGGGCGCAGCTACTGTGTCATCGCGGCCGGTGAGCTGGCCCATCTGGGCATGCGCTACGGCGACAAGGAGCCGCCGACCGACTTCTCGTTCCACCGGTCCATGCAACACGATCTCGAAATGCTGAAACCGGTAGAGGAGCTCAAAGCCGACGAGTTCGCCAACTACATCATCAAGGAGCAGGATCAGCGCCGGATCTCCGGCTTTGCGCCTATCTTCTCGCTCCTGCGGCTCATCGAGGCCGAAAAGGGCGAAGTGCTCCGCTACGACCGCGGCATCACCGACCAGTACAATTCGACCGTCACATACGCCAGTATGGCGTTCTTCTAGTCAGGCTGCTGAAGCAGATCCCCAATTTCGTTCTCGGTCGCCCGTCTCCCAACATGCTGAAGCGGTAGGCCTTAGCCGGCGGGCTTCCTGCGGCTTTGCCTGCGGAACGGCGCGTCTCCGCGCGCCGGGGTTGGGCGGGCGAGAATCGCGGTCTGGTGAATGTGTCTCAGCCTGTTCGTGAGGCGGGGGCATACGGAAGGGTGTGTCGCCGACTTCTTCGTTCAGGCTCCGCTTCTTCGTTGTCCAATCGTTGATTTTGTCCAGGCGCGCTTTGCGGACGGCACCATTTCTACAACATGGGATGAGCGTTTTGTCCGACGGCGAACTCTTCGTCGTGGTTTTGTGCGTGTTGAAGCGCGGTGCGAATGCCGGAGAGCAGCGACTGCAAGGAACCCTTGACCAGATATCCGACTGCGCCGGCCGAGAATGCGGCGGCCATCACTTCCGGATCGGTGCGGGAGGTGTGAAAGATCACGTGACAGTCCGGCAACGTCTTGCGAAGTTCCTGCACGGCTTCGATTCCATCCATCTTCGGCATCTGGATATCCGTCAACACCAGATCTGGGCGAAGGGCTTGCGCGGCCGCGATGAGAGCTTGTCCGTCCTCTGCGGTCCCGATGACGGTGTATTCGGGCTCCAGAACCGATTGGAGGAAGGACAGCATCTGCGAGTCATCGTCGCAGAGCAGTAGGCGAAGGCGTTTCATGCGGGACCTCCTGAAGAAGGAAATACTGTGACGTGATCGTCGCCTGCAGCGCACTCCGGGTGTTGCCTCTGGGCATGGCGGACGCGTCTGTTGCCGGAACGTACTGGAGGCAGGTCCGGCCGTTCGAAATCAACGGTGAGGGAGATTCCCGTGCGGTGAGAATCAGCCGGACAGGGTATGAGCGAAGTGAGGTTTTCCTGGCGGATGCGGGGCCCTCTCGGTTCCCGCATTCGCACCGGCGGCCTGGTCGGCTGCCGATTGGCACGGATCAGGGGGTCTTCAAGCGCGCCGCAGTTGACGCAGCGATCACATTCGACGTGTTCGGTGGAGCTCATGCCGTTCGGCTCAAAGAGGTGTTCCCGCACCAGCAGCCCTCCGCATCGTATGCACAACGGCCTCGCCATCGCCTTAGTCCGTCCTTGTGAACGGTGGAGCGCTCGTCGCCAGGCGGATTTCATAGTCCCAGGGAAGCGGCGTCATACTGATGATGTGTTGTTGCTCCAGATGATTCAATGCTCTCAACAGCGTGATCCATCGACAGTCCGATAAGACGGTGGCAAGGGTCGTAAAGGTGAGCATCCGTTCCCGGCCGACTAATTCACGGACTCTGGACTCGATCATTGCGGGGGTGGTGTCGACGTTGTGTCGCTGCATGGAGAGTGCTCCGTGGGCCACGAGGTCGATAATGACTCTGCAAGTTTGCAAAAGTCAGTCCTCAGCGAGCCGTTGATGTTGCGCGAAAAATCAGCCAACTTTGATTGCGCGATGCGGAGAAGAGGCTGTCGCGACCGGTGGCAGGTGGATTCGCACAGTGCGTGGCGTGCGATCTAGCTCGGGTTTCGGCGGCGAAGGCTCTGGCGCCCCGTAATTCGTCGATGAACCGGTCCGCATTCGCGGATAGACTCGCGCGGAGGGCTGGAGGCAGGGGATTCTGAACGGCTGGGATTTGGGCATAGCTCCATGGGGATCGCAGATGGGCGCGATCCCCATGGCAAGTGCGTAGTGGCCTGGAATGTCCTGCGAAGGCTCAGTCTTCTCCCGTCGTGCCGAGGCCGATCCAGGCGCGCAAGAGATCGTGTCTCGTGACGGAATAGGTCACTTTTCCCTGCTGCGTCACGGGAAGATTCAGCAGGCGCTTTTCCTCCATCAGTTTCACGGCATCCTCGATGGTCGTGTCAGCTGTGACGGCGATCCGTTCGCGGACCATGATGTGTTCGGCGGTCAGGGCCGAAAGATCTTGGCCGGCTTCCAGCACGCGGAGGATGTCGAATTCGCTGATGAACCCGATAAACTCCTCGCGATCGTCCACCACCGGGGCGCCGGGAGTATGGGACGACAACAATTCCAGCGCCACGGCCATTCCATTTTGCCCCGCGTGCAAGATCAGATCGTTGGTTCCTCTGATCTGCCCGACCGTGCGCAGCCCTCCGGCAGGGACCCCGGGCAATTCATTTCGTCGTCTCTGTGCCGTTGCCATAATCGTGCTCCTTTCCATCGTACAGTGCGTCAGGATGTGGCCTTGTTGAAAGCACCTCTTCTGTCTAACGCCCGGAGAGGTTCTGTTCGCCGGGCGTGAGCGTATCGTGCGATAGATGCCGGGCTTCATCCGATCCAGGATTCAGCAGAATCGGGACGTTGAGTTTGTCCGGCAGCAGCACGAATTTGGAATTCTGGCCGTCATATAATTTGTACCGGAGGTAATCGGGCGTCAGCGTCTTTGAAATGGTTTCCTGGGCTTTTGCCTGGCCGAGGGCGCGAATGCGCAGTCCTTCGGCTTCGCCTTCGGCGCGGATCCTGATCGAATCTCCTTCGCCTTTCGCTCTCGTGCGGGCGATGTCCGCATCTTTGGATGCGATCGTGAGCTCAAATTCCTTCTGCTCTTTTTCCTGTTCTTTGGCCTGTTTTTGCTCGATGGCGCTCAAGACGATTTGAGGAAAGTCGACGTCAGCCAGTGCCACGCTCTGGATGGCGAGGTGCCTGCCTTTGAGTTTCTCCACCACGACGGCCTGGACTTTGCTGGCGATCTCTGAACTCTTTTCCGGAACCGTGACCATGCTGTAGCCGGACACGACACTGCGGACCGCCGCCAGGAATTCCGGTTTCACGATGCGGGGATAGAAGTCTGTTCCGACTTCGTGGGCGAGGAAGTACACCTCCTCCGGAACCGGCCGGAGAATGATGGCGGCTTTTACGAGTACCTGCAGGTCATCGGCGCTCAACGCATCGACGTTTTCGGTGTAGCTCTGCCACCGCACGTCATACAGATAGACATTGTTCCAGGGGGCCCGCCAGTAGAAGCCGTCCTTCAGAGGTTCCGTATTCAGCCCTTCTGAAAACGGGCGCCACATAAGCCCGCGCTGGCCCGGTTGCACGGTCGTTCCTGCGCAGGCCGTGTTCAGCAGCAGGGAAAAAAACAGGAGCAAGAGGGGCGGTGTGATAGGGCGTGACATAGGGCCTCCTCGGTTATTTCATCTGGCCGTTATGACGGGGCGACGAGCGTCGGTCGAACGACTGAGTGCGGGTGTCGTCAGCGATGCTCAGATGCATGAGCGCCTGGTGATCCTGATCGATGGCCGAGTGTTCATAGAATTGAGCGAGGAGGCGGGCTCCGTTGACCCATTCGGAGTCGGCGCCGAATAAATCCTGGTAGGCCGCGATCCGTTCGGCCAGCTCTCTCGCCTTGAGTCTGAAGAAGACGGCGTCCTGCCTGTAGTAGTCGGCGATTTTACGTTGATCCGCGGTGGGCTCCAGAGAGGTAAGATTCAAAGGCGCAGGGCTGCTGACGCAGCCGATGGCGGTACAGGCGACCGCCGCCAGTGAAATGGCGCCGTGCCTATAGAGACGTGCTCCCATAGTGATCTCCCGGGGCAGTTCGGTGAGAGAGTGGATGGACCGTCTGTAGTCGTGGGCGGTCGTTGCGGTGGATCATCGCCTCCTCATGTTTCATGACTCTTTCGAGAAGGAGCATATCCTGTTCCATCGCAGTGAAAGGCGGGAGTTCTCGAACGTATGAACGGCAGCCGCTCCAGATGCCTGTTATCGCTTCTCCGGCGTGTAGTGGCTGGCAACAGGTGTGCCGGGTGGTTATCGAACGGCATGAATCGCACGGTGCGGATGGAGCGAAAGGGCTCGGTTGGCGGTGTGCTCGAGTCCAAGGCGACGGCGTTGCTCCAAGGAGTGTAAGGCCGAGTGCAGGACGGTGTCGGTGAAAAGATTCCGATGCAGGGTACGAACGGGAAGTCCCTTCACTCCAGCGGCAGGCTGAAGTTTGCAGGACAGGGGGGAACGGATTTCGATTCAGGGCAGGGGTGATCGATTACGAAACCAGCCCCCACGTGCTCCAGAGCAGTACGCTGGCGATCGCCAACATGATCCAGGCCAATTCGCGGTCGCCGAACGATTTCACCATGTCTTTCATGATCAGGCTCCTTTGTTAATAGAGGCCGCTGTCTACGGTTGGATCTAGCAAAGCTGATGCCTATGTAAAAAGCTTGAATTTCGGCCATATCGATCTTGGGCCTCGTTCAGTTCGAGCGGATTCGCACGGATCGCACTGTGCGGAGAATTGAGCAGGTGAGGGGAGGGCGGAGCAGAGCAATCCGGATGGCTGGCCTGCAGCGGCGTGTCAGGCGCATTCGGGCGGCCTGGTCATCAGTTCGACGGCACGGAATCAAAACCGTACTTGAGCAGGAGCTTTTGTATGCGAGGGCTTGCGAGGAAATCGAGAAACTCCTCCGAGGCGGCACAGGACGTTTCCCGGCAGGTTGAGACCACTGCTCCCCCGAAGAGGACCGGCGTATGTCGCCCGGGCGGGACTTCGTCGATGATCCGCATATGGCCGCTGCCGATGGCGTCGGCGCGATACACGATACCCGCCTCGGCTCTGCCGGTCTCGATCAGATTCATTACCGCGTCACTATGTTCTCCGTAAAGAAGATTGGAGCCTGATCGATAAGCCGGGTCGAATGTGTTGAGGACACGGGCGGTAATCTGGCCCAGCGCCGAGGTCTTGGGATCGCCGAGGGCGATGCGGGTTCTCCGGTTCGGCAGCCCGTCATGAAAGGATATGGGGGTAGCCAGGGAGGTTGCCGACATCACAAGCACGAGAGATGTCTGGGCGTAAATGCGGGTTTTGCCGTGGATCGAGCCGTTCTTGCGCAGTTTCTCAATCTCCTCAACCGACGCAGAAAGAAACACATCGATCGGCGCGTTCTTTTCAATGTGACGGCGAAGCGTTTGGGACGGACCGTAGACGACCTGAATTGCGGCGCCATATTCCCGCTCAAACATCGGTACAATTTCCTGAAAAGCAGGCTTTAAGCTATGGGCCGCTCCGATCGTGAGCGATTCTGCTTGCGCGTGGTCACCGGTTGCCAGCACGCCCATGAGTCCGCCTACGGCAATCATCGCCAGACTGACTGTCCGAATTCCCGTCATGGTGCTCCTCTTTCCGTCCCCCGGTATCAATCAGAGGGTCTCATCTGTAGGACGATCCGTGTGGATCCAAATCTCATGGCCTGCCGGATGGGGCAGCGCCGCGAACTCCCGCACCGGCTAGCAGCAAGATCGATACCGTCTGTGGCCTCCGCTCGCTCGTCTGCGGCAAATGATTCAACCGGCGAGTTTTTAACGAATGCCGACCTCCTTGCCTGACGGCCCGGCTCGTGTCCCCGGCGGAAATAGTGAGATTCCGCACGATGCGCGCTGTGCGCAATTACGAATTGACCGGTCTCTGCTCAAGTATTCGAATCGTTCGAGCGAGAGCGCGGGGTGATTGCATCAACGAAATCACGCACATCCTGCCGGGGTTTCACTGCCGCGAGAGCGGATGCGGCGCGCGGCAAGCGCTTTGCTCTACTTAAGGATGGCGTAGTCAGAGGTGAAGAATGGTGGAATCCTAGAAAACGAAACCCTTGTGGGCGGACTTCGCGCATGAATCAGCTTGTGCTCATTGCCCTGCGACGGCCCTACACCTTCGTCGTCATGTCCATCCTGATCGTGCTGCTGGGCACCCTCACGGTGCTCCACATGCCGACCGACGTCTTCCCGAATATCGATATTCCGGTCACCTCCGTGGTCTGGACCTACAACGGACTGCTGCCGCAGAACGTGGAGGGCCGCATCACGTATCTGTTCGAACGGTTTTTGACCGCCACGGTCGAAGGGATCAAGTATATCCATAGCCACTCCTACTACGGCAGCAGCATTACCAATATTTATCTCCAGGACGGGGTTGACGTCGGCAGGGCCGAAGCGGACATCACGGCTATTGCGCAGAATGTCGTGAAGGCGTTGCCGCCGGATATTTCCCCGCCGATGATCATGCGCCTCGCGCCGTCCTCCATCCCCGTGGCCATGCTCGAAATCAGTTCCGACAATTTGACGCCCGCGGAACTCTACAATCTCGCCTATATGCGCATCCGCCCCCTGCTCGTGACCGTCAACGGGGCGATTCTGCCGCACCCGTACGGCGGCCAGGACATGCAAGTCATGGTCAACCTCGATCAGCAGAAGCTGCTCTCCCGTCATTTGACTCCGGCGGACGTTCACGACGTGCTGATGCAGCAATATCTCGTGATGCCCTCCGGAGACATCAAGATTAAACAGACCGACTGGATCGTTCAGACGAATGCGTCGCCGATGAAGATCGAGCATTTCGGGGATATCCCGATCAAGCGGGAAGGCAACGCATTCATCTATCTGCGCGATGTCGCCACGGTGCGCCTCATGGGCCGGGTGCAGCAGAACGCGGTGCTGGTAAAGGGGAAGCAAACCGTCGTCATCATCGTGATGAAAAGCACGGAGGCCTCGACACTGGCCGTGGTGGACGGAATTAAGAAGATGATTCCGCGGGCCCAACAGGTCGTCCCCGAAGGCGTAAAGATCAGACTCCTCGACGACGCGTCGACCTTCGTGAAAGATTCGATTGAGGACGTCGTGGTGGAAATGCTGACCGCCGGCGCGCTGGTCGGCGTCATCGTGCTGCTGCTGCTCGGCTCATGGCGGGCCACGGTGATCGTCTGGACCTCGATTCCGCTGTCCATCCTGACCGCACTGATCGGCCTGCACTGGCTGAACGAGACGATCAATGTCATGACCTTGGGCGGATTGGCGTTGGCCGTCGGCATTCTGGTCGACGATGCGACCGTCATGATCGAAAACATCGACCGGCATCTCGACATGGGCAAGCCGCTGGAAACGGCGATCGTCGACGCCGCCAATCAGATCGTCGTCCCGACGCTCGTTGCCACCCTGTGCATCGCGATCGTCTGGCTCCCGCTTTTCCAGTTGAGCGGCGTATCCGGCTACCTGTTCAAGCCGATGGCGGAGGCCGTCATCATCGCGATGCTCGCGTCGTTCATCCTGTCGCGCACGCTGGTGCCGACCATGGCGAAGTATATGATGAAGGGTCACCATGTCCACGCCGCATGAGCGTCACGGGCAGCCGGGAGGGGACTCGTCGGGGAATCTCTTCCTCCGCTTTCAGCGGCGGTTTGAGCGCGGCTTCAATCGGTTCCGCGAGCGCTACGGTCTGCTGCTTGAACAGGTGATCGCCGGTCGCGGCACGTTCGTCAACATCTCGCTGGCGATCGCAGTGGGATCCCTGTCCCTCTTCTTCTTCCTCGGACGCGACTATTTCCCCGAAATCAAGTCGGGCGTGATTACGATGCATATGCGGGCGCCCCTCGGGACGCGCATCGAAGTGTCGGGACGCATTGCCACGCTCGTTTCCGCCAGTATCGAGGAGTTGCTACCGGGCGAGGTCGAGAACATCGTCAGCAATTGCGGTCTGCCGGTCGGACCCCACAACCTCGCGTTCATTCCGACCCCGACGATCGGTTCCCAGGATTGTGACCTGACGATTCTCCTAAAGAATGAAAAGTCGCCGGTGTGGGACTATCGCCGCATTCTCCGCAAAGGCTTGAGAGAGCGCTACCCGGGGACCGACTTCACGTTCCAGCCGTCCGATCTGACCGCGAAAATTCTCAATTTCGGCGCGCCCGCGCCGATCGACGTGCAGATCAACGGCCCCGATATGCAGAAAAACTACGAGTTCGCGCGGAAATTGGCGGGTGAGCTGCGCCGGATCCCCGGCGCCGCGGACGTCGTGATACAGCAGACGATGCGCACGCCGACCCTCATGGTCGAGGGCGACCGTACGTTCGGACTCGGTGTCAACAGCACCCTGAAAGACATCGCCTCCAATTTGCTGCTGACGACCGCGGGCAGCCAGCAGATCGACCAGATCTACTGGCTCGATCCCGGCACCGGCATGTCGTATCTGGTCAATGTCTATACGCCGCAGTCGCAGATCAACAGCATCAATAGTCTGAACACCATCCCGGTGAATACCGCTGGCAGTTCCTCGAACAAGAAGGATGTTCAGCTGCTCGGCAATCTGGTGGACATTTCCGCGGAGGGCACGCCGGGCGTGATCACGCACGGGAACATTATGCCGCTGTTCGATATCTATGTCTCCGCGGAAGGGCGCGACCTCGGCGGCGTGCTGGCCGATGTCCAGACGGTCGCTCACGGGCTGGAGCACGAGCTGCCCCGCAGCGCCGCGATCGAAGTCCACGGTCAGGCCGCGCTGATGCACGACGCCTATTTCGAGCTGATTTTCGGACTGCTCGCCGCCGTCGTGCTTGTCTACCTGCTGATCGTCGTCAACTTCCAGTCCTGGCTCGATCCCTTCATCATCATTACGGCCTTGCCCGGAGCGCTAGCGGGCATTGCCTGGGCCTTGTTCCTGACCCATACGCGCCTCTCTGAACCGGCGCTCACCGGCGCCATCATGACGATGGGGACGGCCACCGCCAATTCGATCCTCGTCGTGTCCTATGCGCGCGAGCGGCTCCAGGAGCACGGCGACGCGCTCCGGGCCGCGATCGAAGCCGGAACGACCCGTTTCCGTCCGGTGCTCATGACGGCGTCCGCCATGATCATCGGCATGGTGCCGATGTCGATGGGGAATTCCCCGAATGCGCCGCTGGGGCGCGCCGTCATCGGCGGTTTGACCGTTGCGACTCTCTTTACTCTGTTCTTCGTTCCCTGCGTCTACGCCATGGTCTACAGCCGGCAAGCCGCCCGCCAAAAGGATGCCGCATGTTGAATCGTCTTTTGGGAAATCGTGTGACTGTCTTCGTGGTCCTGCTGGGGTTGGTGTACTTCGGCTACCGGATTTACGAGGGCAATCTCGACGCCGCACTCTTGCGCGAGAAAACGCTCGAAGATGCCGTCCCCCCGGTCGCCATTATCAATCCCAAACCGGCCGATCCGAGTGAGACAATTACGCTCCCCGGCACGATTCAGGCCTGGTTTGAGGCGCCGATCTACGCGCAAGTCTCCGGTTATGTGAAGATGTGGTACAAGGATTACGGCGCTGAAGTGAAAAAAGGCGACATCCTCGCCGAGATCAATGCGCCGGCGATTGACGCGCAGTATCAGCAGGCCAAAGCCGATCTGGCGTCCGAGCGCGCGAAATACGATCTCGCCGCCGTCACCGCGAAGCGCTGGGTGGCGCTCCGGAAGAATCATGCCGTCTCCGAGCAATCCATCACCGTACAGGAGATGAGCGCGAAGGCCGAAGCGGCGAAGGTCAATGCGGCGGAGCAGAACCTCAAGAACTTCGAAGCGTTTATCCGGTTCAAAACGATCGTCGCGCCCTACGACGGTATCGTCACCGTGCGGAACATCAATGTCGGGGACTACGTCAATAAGGACGGCACGATCAGTACCCCGGGATCGGTCAGCAATCTGTTTACGGTGGCCGATGTCAGCATGATGCGTCTTTTTGTCTCCGTGCCGGAGTCGTTCGGCCCCTTTCTCCAGCCGGGCCTCACCGCCGACGTGACGGTGCCGCAGCTGCCCGATCGTCATTTCGTCGGAAAATTCCTGACGGTCGCCCGTGGATTTGATGTGACCACAAGGACGGCGATTACCGTTTTCACGGTCGACAACGAGGACCGGGCCCTCTGGCCGGGCTCCTACGCGAAGGTCGTGCTGACGGCGCCCGTCGACCGGAAATCCTTCACGATTCCGTCCACTGCGCTCGTGTTCCAGGAGCACGGCACGCAAGTGGCGGTCTTGACCGGCGACGACCGCGTGCACTTGAAACCAATCGCCGTGAGCAAACTCATGGACAACGCCGTGGAAGTGGCGGAAGGGATTTCCGCGAGCGACCGCATCGTGAACAATCCCAGCGCCGCCCTGCTCGAAGGCGATAAGGTGCGCGTCGTCACGCCGGCGTCCGGCTATGACCTGGTCAATTTAGGAGCCCAGGAGGCAAAGGGCACCGCGGAACCTCACGACAAACCCTTGCCGAGGGAAGCGTCCTCTAAGTGACGCGGGCATGACCGGCCACTATCTTATGTGCATGAAACGGATTGCGGACATCGCCTATGCCGGAGCCCGCTGCAGCGCGGTGTTCCTGGCCTGTAGTCTGCCGGCTTGCAGCGGCGACTGGTTACCGCACGTCGATCTGGCGCCGCCTTATCAACCGCCTCAATATGTCGTCCCCGCTTCATGGCAGGGTTCCAGTCCTTTTGTCGAGGCGAAGCCGTCCGACGACGAATTACGGCCGGATTGGTGGACGGTCTATAACGATCCAACGTTGAACAGGCTGATCGACCAGGCTATGGCGACGAATCCCGAGCTAGAGGCCGCCGCCGAGCGGTTTGTTCAGGCTCGAGATGTGATGATGCAAGTCCGCTCGCAGCGGATTCCGCAATTGGGGTTGGGCGGGAGAGGCGCAGACAGCCGGAATCATGTCGATCCGTTGAGATCTCCGGGCGATCTTCCGGTCACCGGGCCGGTTGGGGCCGGCGCAGGACTCGCGTCCTGGGAACCTGATTTCTGGTCGGCCATTCGCAACGCGACACGCGTGGAAACTTACCGGGCTGAGGAACGCGCGGCCGATTGGGGGCTTGCCCGCCTCAGCCTGCAGGCCGAACTGACGGCGGACTATTTCACCCTGCGCGGCTTTGACGCGCAGGCGGCCATCTACAAACAATCGATCGATCTCTACAAGAAGTCGCTCGAGCTGGTCAAAGCGCAGTTTGCCGGACACATTGCGTCGGCCCTCGACGTTGCCCGGGTCGAATCGTTGCTCTACAGCACGGAAACGAAATACGCGCAAATTCAGGGGCAGCGTCAAGTGACGGAACAGGCCATCGCGATCCTCGTCAACATGGCGCCGGCCGGCTTCACGGTTCCGCCGGTCGACGATCTTCGCGTGGCGACTTTTAAGATTCCCCAGACACTTCCGTCCACGTTGCTGGAACGCCGGCCCGACATCGCCGCGATGGAGCGACGAATGGCGGAGGCTAACCGGACGATCGGTATCGCCCGTGCGGCATTTTTCCCCGATGTGAAGTTCGCAGCCGACGGCGGCATCATCAGCTCCGGCTTCGATGCCGCCAGGCTGGCTAGCGCATTCTGGTCCTATGGATCCGTCGTCTCGCTGCCGGTCTTCCAGGGCGGGTATCGCCGCGCGCAATTGCAAAAGTCCTGGTCTGCCTATCGCGAGACGGAGGACCTGTATCGTTCGACGGTGCTGAACGCGTTTCGTGAGGTCGAGAACGGATTGAGCCTGACCAACCGGCTGACCGTCGCAGCGGACCGTCAGGACGCCGCCGTCGGCGCGACTCAAAGGGCGCAGGATCTCACCATGGAACTCTATCAAGGCGGATTGGCGTCCAGCCTTGAACTGATTTACGCGCAGGTCGCCACCCTCACGGCGCGCATCGATTCTGTGCAGGTCAAGGCCGAACTCCTGCGATCCTCCACGACGCTTCTTCGCGCGCTCGGGGGCGGCTGGAACCGCAGGCAGCTGCCCACCGATGAGCAGATCCAACCGTTCGGTACGTTCCAATATACCGATCTCGACAAGCCGCCGCCTGCCGGGGGCATCGACGTCAACGTGCGCAACAACCGGATGCATCATGATCTGACCGGGCCTCCGGGTCCTTCACGTTGATGCGCGTCGTGTCATCGAAATGTGACACGATGCATGTTTCCCGGTGGTCGCAGCCGTTGCATGGATTTCTGAGGGAGGGCCGGCCTATCGGATGCCGGCAGGAACGCGGGCATCGCGCCGTGGAGGAGGAAGTCCGCGGATCGCGAGTCTCATCTGAAGCGCAAAGATTTTTCCCCGCGGTCCTGATCGGGATCCTGGCGGAGTCGGGAGGGACTGCGCCCTCCCTCCGGTCCCAGTAAGCCGGAACCAGGACCGATGGAGGGAGCCAGTGGAGAGGCTGGGACTCCCAGATCGGGACTGTGCCGCGGAACAAATGAACGGGGCGCATGCTCGAACGGTTCGGGTCTCCCGGAAGAATCACGCGGAGGTATAGTGTTACGGGACTTTCTCCAGGTGCCTTGTTCCAGCTCCGCAGGCCGATCGCTGCCGTCCTGGCGCGCTAGCAACAGGTCGTCCTGTTCGTCGCCCCGTGCGGCGACCAGATTATGGGTCATCACTTCTTTCGCCATCGCCTCTGCCGTGGGCAGTTCGTCGGCATAAACGTCGGTGGCATATTCGGCCGACGATGCCGAGGCGGAAGACGACCAGACGGATTGGCCCGATTCCCCGATATTGATCTTGGTGACGGTGGACAGTCCCGGCCGGATCGGATGCTCGCGAATCTCCTGTTCCGGCAGCGCGATGCGGACCGGCACCCGTTCCACGATGTGAATGAAGTTTCCCGTGGCATTGTCCGGCGGCAACAAGGCGAAGGCGCTGCCGCTGCCGGGGACGAGTCCTTCCACGGTCCCGTGAAACGTGTGCTGCTCTCCGTAGAGGCTGACGTTGACCAGCGCCGGTTGTCCCGGCCGGATATGCTGCAATTCGGTTTCCCGCAGATTCGCCTCGACCCATAAATGGTCCAGCGGCACGATCGTCATCAGCGGCGCGCCGGGATGGACGCGGTCGCCGACCTGGGCTTTCCGCTTTGCCACATAGCCGGAGATCGGGGCCTTGATCTGTTGACGGGTGTATTCCAGATAGGCTTCGATGAGTTGATGTTTCGCCAGTTCGACGGCCGGATGCGCCATCACCGATGTGCCGCCGACCTGCGCGTCGAGCGTGTCGAGTTCCGCCTGGGTTTCCCGCAGGTCCGCCTCCAGCGAGAGAATTTTGTCGGATGTGTTTTGCAGGATTTGCTTGGAGACGGCGCCGCTGGCCGCCGCCGCCCGATAGCGCGCCAGGTCGTGGGCGGCCAGATCCAGCCGCGCCGTACGCGATGCCAGTTTTTCCGCCAGCTGTTTTCTCGTCATGAAGAGGGCCGCGATGCGCCGGACTTCTTCTCCGAGATGTCCGCGCGCCCGCCCCAATGCCGCGTAGGCCTGATGCTCGTCGAGCTTGATCATCAAATCGCCGCGATTCACGAACTGCGTTTCCTCGGCCAGGACCTGCGTGACGATGCCGGACGCCTGCGCGGCGACTGGGACGAGATTGCCGGTCACATAGGCGTTGTCGGTGCGGACCCAGAAGCGATCGTGCGTCCACCAGTGGTTGAGATACACGACGGTGGCGATGAGGACCAGGGCGGCCACAATCAGCAGCCGGCGGTTCCGGCTGGCGCGGATGGCTTTGGGATGGATCCGGGAAGAACCGGACGATGGGGGAACAGCGGATGGAGTCGGTGTCGTCGTCATGGTGCACTCGGGTGATGTTGTGGCCTCTGTTGGATGTCTTGATTCGTATAGCCCCCGCCCAGCGCTTCGATGAGATCCACGGCCGCGACCAGTTGGTCGCTCTCCAGCGCTTTTAGAGCGTATTCCTGTTCCAGTACGGGTTGCCGGTGGCGCAGGACTTCACGGTCGTCGTCCAGGCCGGTCACCAGCCGCACTTTCGCCAACTGCACGTCTTCCCCGAGCGACGCCATCAGGCGTTTGTGCGACTCGATCATCTCGCGCGTCGCCTGCCAGGCGCTGAGGCTGTCGGCCACGTCGCGCATCGCATCGAGCAGCGTTTCGTTGTAGAGCTCCACGGCCGAGTCATATTCCGCTCGCTGGGCCGCTAGTTCGCCCCGCAACCGGCCGCCTTCAAACCAGGGCATGCGCAGCCCCGGCGCGAAGCCGTAGGAATTGCTCTGGCCGCTGAACAATAAGTTCGACAGCTTATCGGCGTGTCGCATCAGCGTGAGCGCGTTGAATCCCACGAAGGCCGTGAGATCGATCGTGGGATAAAATTGCGTTTTGGCGACTTTGACCAGTCGCGCGGCGGCATCGGCCCGGTAGAGGGCCGCGGCCAGATCCGGGCGGTGGATCAGCAACCCGATGGAGAGATGGTCGGGGGCGGGAATCTGTTCGGGAATGACGACCGCCGGTTTCGTAAACAGGTGGAGCGCATAATCCGGACCCTGGCCGGCCAGCCGCGCGAGAATATGGCGCTGAACGTCCAGTTGATCGCGAATGCCGGCCTGCCGTTTGAAAGCCGCTTCATAGTCCGCCACGGCGATTTTCACCGGTTGTTCATTGTCCAGGCCGAGACGGAACCGGGTCTCCGCGAGCGTTCGGAGGTTCCGGCGGATCTCGACCAGGGTCTTCACGACGCCGAGCTGCTGTTGCAGCGCCTGCCCTTTGAAATAGGATCGCGCAATGGCGGCGGTCAGCCGCAGGCGCACGTCCGCTTTTTCAGCTTCCTCCGCGGCCGCCTGTCCCAGCGCCGCTTCGACCGTGGCCCGGTTCTTCCCCCAGAAATCGAACTCGTACCGGAAACTCAACGGATTGACGATGCCCAATAAAATCTTGTCGCCCGCCACTTTCGGGTTCAAGACCGCGAACACGCCGTGTTGCGAAATGCGCTCATGCGTCAGCGACGCATCGGCCTCCAGAAACGGCAGGAGCCGCGCGCCTTCCACTTTCACCAGCGCCTCCGCTTCGCGCAGGCGTGCCGATGCCCGTTTGAGGCCGGGGTTATCCTTGAGGGCCGTTTCGATGAGGTCATTCAATTCCGGATTGCCGAATTGCGTCCACCAGCGATCTTCCGGCCATTGCTGCAGACGGCTGGCGACTTCGGCCAGGGTTTCCTGCATTTCCGGAGGCTCGACAAATTCGGCGGGCGGATTTCCCGGGGGAATCCAGGCGCAGCCGCCGACGAGCAGGGCGCAGCCGATGCCGAGGCTGATCCGCAGGCGGGATTTCATGGCACCTCCTCGATCAATTCTTCCGCGCGAAGTTCCCGCAACTCCTCCGCCGGAGTCTGCGCGACCGGCACATGGGTCGGGTGCGCGAGCCAGACCAGCGCGCCGATGCCGAGGAACAGGCCGCTGGCCACCAGGAAGGCGTCGTTCAAGCCGAGAATTGCCGCTTCCTGTTTGATCAAGGCTCCGAGCTTGGCGTTCACCTGCGACGGGGCGACTCCTGCCTCGATCAATCTCGCCGTCAGTTGCCCCAGCGGATCGTAGGAGATCGACAACCGTCCGCCGAAATGGTCGGCCAGATTGAGCTGGTGAAAGTGGATGCGCCGGAACAGCACGATGCCCTGGAAGGTGATGCCGAATGCGCCGGCCGCGACGCGCAAGAGATTGGCGACTTCGGCGGCGCGCATCACCAGCGGGCCGGACAGGCCGTGCAGGGTCAGGACGGTCAAGGGTGTAAAGAACGATCCCAGGAAGATGCCCTCCAGGAGCATGGGCCAGAAGAGTTGATCGTACGAGTGGGGATCGTCAAACAGGCCGATCCAATAAAAAGTTCCGGCAAACCCCAGACTGTTGAGGCAGACCAGCCAGCGGGCATCGAGATATTTGCAGAGGAGGTGCATGACGGCGATGGCGGGAGCGCCCAGAAGGACCAGCGGCAGCAGCGCCAGCCCGGCCAGTTTCGACGAATAGCCCAGGATCAGCTGGATCTGCACGATCAGGAGGGAGAGCAGCCCCTGAATGGAAAAGAAACCGAGTGTCA
The DNA here is from genome assembly GCA_964512025.1 of uncultured Nitrospira sp. Lineage (GTDB taxonomy): Bacteria > Nitrospirota > Nitrospiria > Nitrospirales > Nitrospiraceae > Nitrospira_D. The sequence goes on from CAZEHM010000006.1 coordinate 19,562, forward strand.
GGCAGACGACGCCGATGAGGAAATTGCGATGTTGAAACAGCCGCAGGTCCAGCGTCGGGTGCCGCTCGCCGAGTTCCCAGATGATGAAGCAGGGCAAGGCGATCAGCAGCACGACGGCGATCGTCTGGAGAAGGGGCGAATCCAGCCAGTCGAAGTCATTCCCCATATTGAGAAAGGTCTGCATGCCCAGCAGCAGAATCAGCAGCAGTAGAAAGCCTGTCAGATCAAAGCGCCCGTACCGCCGGCGGAACCCGCGTCCGTAGAGAAGCGCGCCGAGTGTGCCGACGATGATCATCGTCAGGACGAAATCGAGATAGAAGAGCGAGCGCCAGCCGAACAGGTAGGCCAGGTAGCCGCCGACCGGCATGCCGATCGTAAACGGCGTGATGCTGAACAATCCCCAGACGCTCAGGGCCACGGCTTTCAACCGCTTGGGATACTCGTTGAGCAGCATCGATTGGGCGATCGGCAGGGTAATCCCGCCGGCGATCCCCTGCGCGATCCGGGCCGGAAGAAACTGCGAGAGCGTTTCGCTGGCGCCGCAGAGGTAGGAGGCGATGCTGTAGACCAGGAACGCGCCGATCAGCAGTCGGTAGTCCCCGATGCGGCCGGAGAGATAACGCGCCAGGGGAAACCCGAGTGCCAGCCCGACCATGAAATCGGTTTGAGCCCAGGTGAGGAAACTCGGCAGCACGCCGCCGAGATCGCCGGAGACATGCGGCAGGAGTGCGATGTACGAACCGGCGTTGAACAGGACGACGATGTGCGCCAGACCGAGGACGGCATTGAAGAGCACGAACCGCCATCCCCGCAATCGTCTGAGAAACACCGCTGCCATCGCCGTATCACCTGCTTTCTGTCAAAAAGACGGAGAATAACCTTGCTGCGCCGGCGCCGGTTGGACCGCTGGAACGGCCGGACTCGCGGCAGGCGCGGCGGCTCTGTGTGTCAGATAGATGGCCATGCCCGTGAACAGCATGCCGCCGATCAGATTGCCCAGCGTGACCGGGAGTTGATTCCAGAGCCACCAGGAGGAGGCCGTCACGTTGGCGCCGAGCAGCATCCCGACCGGGATCACGAACATGTTGACGACCGCATGCTCGAATCCCTGAGAGAAGAAGAGAACCGTCGGTCCCCAGATGGCGAGCAGTTTTCCCCCGAAGGAGTTGGACGCATACGAAGCGACGACGGCCAGGCTGACCATCCAGTTGCAGAGCACGGCTTTGGTGAAGACCGTGAGCAGACCGGCGGAGCCGTGGGAAGCATAGTAGTTCGTTTTGGCTTCGGCGATGGCGATCAGTTTGGCGCCGACGGCTGGAACCGTGTTGTCCCATGCGGTCGTCAAGCAGAGGGCGAAGAGGAGCGCATACAGCGTCGATCCCAGGAGATTGCCGAGGAAGACCCATCCCCAGTTGGCGAGGACGCGACTGAGTCCGACCTTGCCCTTGCTCTCGACGGCGGCACAGGGCAGGAGTGCGAAGCTGCCGGTGATGATTTCCGTTCCTAGAAGGACGGCCAATGCCAGCCCGAAGGGAAACAGGAGGCTGCCGGCGATCCAGGAGCCGGTTTCGACGGCGACCGTCACGGCCATACTGGTCGCGATGCCCAGATAGGCGCCGGCCAGCATGCCTCGAATGACCAGATGCCGGGGAGGGACGTTCAATTTGACGGTGCCGCCGGCCAGCATGCTTTCTACAACGCCGAGAGGTTTCACGTAGTCCATCGCGGTCCTCCTTCTGCTTCGTCTGGAGCGGTCGGTTCGTCGTTCCTGTATTCAATGAGCGGACGCGGAGATCGACTAAGCAACCTCGGTGCCATGGTGCGGTGGGTGGAATCTGAGCAATTATTCCGGTCCTGGTTCGACCTGTGGCGATGTCGAGCGCTTTCGCACGGGGCGCACAGTGCGAGAGAGAGGGGGAGCGCAAGCCGGCGGGCCATTTGACAGGGCGGGGATCTCACTCCTAGGATGACACAGCGTCATGGAGAGGTCATGCGAGAGAGCGCCGCCCGCCTGTTCAACAACCTTCCGATTCATCGCAAGCTGTTGCTCGCGTCGTTCATTCCTCTGGTCGCGCTCATCGTCTTGAGCGTGATGACCTACCAGAGCGTCCAGACGTTTTCGCAGGACGAAGAGCAGTTGGACAGCCTGTATGTGACGCAAAAGAATGCGGCCGAATACATGCGTCTGGTGGTCGATCTGGAGACAGGATTCCGCGGCTACGTCCTGACCGAACAGTACCGGTATCTGCGTCCGTATCGCGTCGCGCAGGAAGGCATCGATTCGATCGGCCACGATCTTGCAGAACGTATTACGGGTGAGCAGTCGGAGCGGTTCAAGCAGATTCAAGGGCTTGTCGTTCAGATGGTGACGGAGAAAGAGGCGTTGATCCGCGCGATCAAAGCCGGTCACCAACAAGACGCGTATCAGTATGTTGAAGAAGGCCGCGGGCGCGAATTGATGGTCGAGATCCGACGGCAGATGGGCATCTTCGACCGGTTCGAGCAGCAGAGCGTCGCCGAGAAGCTGACGCAACTGAGCCAGGATCGAACCTCCACGCTGTTTGTCGTGCTGGGCGGGGGCGTGTTTACGTTCGGACTGATGGTCGGCGCGCTGTATCTGATCGCCCGCTCGATCGCCACCCCGTTGCGCGATCTGGCCACGACGGTCGGCTCGTCGCCTGCGGGATCGGTGCCGGCCATTACGGTGCTGGCGCGCGCAGACGAAATCGGAGATCTCACGCGGGTGATGCATGACATGAGCACACAGATCCGCGGGCACCTCAACCAGATGGAGAAATCCGAGGGAGCGCTGCGCCAGGTGAACGAGCATCTGGCGACGTCGGAGGCGAAGTACCGTGGCCTCGTCGACCATGCGCCGTTCGGCATCTTTACCACCAAAGGCATGCTGATTACCTTCAGCAATCGCTACAATCAGGAGCTGGCGGGGCTCGATCCCGATGAACCGGTGGATCCCGATGCATTCAGAGACCAGATTCATCCTGAAGATCGCGACCGGGTGCTGTCGGAATTTTCGCAGGCGGTGATGCGGGGCGAATCGTGTGAAACGGTCTTTCGCTTCCTGCATAAAGACGGCGGGGTGCGGAAAGTGCTGAGCCGCCGGCTGCCCATTGCCGGGGGCGAAGGCCTCCAGCAAGTGTATGTGGGTTTCAATGTCGATATCACGGCGCTGGAGGATCTGCAGTCCCGGTTGAGCCGGGCCGAGCATCTGGCGATGCTGGGGCAGGTGGCGGCCGGCATCGCGCATGAGCTGAGGAATCCGCTGGTCGGGATCGGGTCCACCGCCTCGCTCCTGCTGGATGATTTTTCCGGCACTGATCCCCGGCGGACGGACATCGACGTGATTTTGAAAGAAGCGAAGCGGCTGGATCGCATCGTCAATCAAATCGTCGAATATGCGCGGCCGCGCGAGCTGGCGCCGGTGCTGTTCGATCTCTCCGGCTTGATCGCCGAAGTCGTCAAAACGCTCGATGTGCCGTTGCAGGCCAAGCATCTGGCCATTCAGACGTCGCTGTCCCCGACGGCCGCCCATGTGCATGCCGATCGGGACCAGATCAAGCAGGTGCTTCTCAATGTCATTCACAATGCCATCGATGCCTCTCCGGCGGACGGCGCGGCCATCGACGTCACGGCGTTCGAATTATCCGGCCAGGACAGGCCGGGCATCGTGGTGCTCGTCAAAGACGCCGGCGTCGGCATTTCTTCGGAAGTGCTGCCGCACGTGTTCGAACCGTTTTATACGACCGGGAAGCGGCACGGGACGGGGCTGGGGCTTGCCATTTGCCGGAACATTGTCGTGAGTCACGGGGGCGATATTCACATGACGAGCGATGTGGGAAAAGGGACGACCGTACGGATTTGGCTTCCGCTCACGCAGGAGCCGTACACGGTGAAAGGCTGACCAATGCGAGCAGTAATCTTTGTCACCGATGATGAGCAGGCGATTCGCGCCGCGATTGTGAAGCGGTTGACCCGGCAGGGGCACCGGGCCGTCGGGTATGAATCCGGCGAGGCCCTGCTGGAGGCGCTTCAGCATGATCTCCCGGATCTCGTGTTGCTCGATTTGAAGATGCCCGGCCTCAACGGCCTCGATACGCTGAAGCGGGTCCGGCAGTTGGCCCCGTCCGCCATGGTGATCATGCTGACGGCCTATGGGACGGTGCAGGATGCGGTGGAGGCGATGAAGCTGGGCGCGTACGATTTTCTGATCAAGTCGGTCGATCTGGAGGGCATTGATCCGGTGGTCGCCCGGGTGCTGGATGTGGTGACGCTCCGCCGTCGTCTTGCCGACGAACTGGAGCATCGGGACAGTCAATATCAATTGAGCCATCTGGTCGCGCAGAGCCACGCGATGAAGCAGCTGCTCGAGCAGGTCCGTGAAGTGGCTGAGAATCCCAAGTCGTCGGTGATGCTGCTGGGCGAGACCGGAACGGGGAAGGAATTTCTGGCGCGCGTCATCCATCACAACGGCGCCCGGGCTTCGGAGCCGTTTATCGGAGTCAACTGCACGGCGATCCCCAGGGAACTGTTCGAGAGCGAATTGTTCGGGTTCGAGCGGGGTGCCTTTACCGGTGCTAATCAGCGCAAGCTCGGGCTGCTCGAAAAGGCCGAAGGGGGGACGCTGTTTCTCGACGAAATCGGGGATCTCGATCTCTCGATGCAGGCCAAATTGTTGCGGGTCATTCAGGAGCGCTCCTTCCGGCGCCTGGGAGGGACCGATGATATCGGCGTGGATTTCCGTCTGATCACGGCCACGAATCGCGACCTGAAGAAGGATGTGGGGCGCGGGGCCTTCCGCGAGGATCTGTATTTCAGGCTCAACGTGGTGGCGTTTGAGCTGCCGCCGCTGAGGAGCCGGGTGGAGGACATCGTGCCCCTCTGTCAGCGCGCGCTGGTCCGGTTCGCCCAGGAGTTCGGCAAGCCGGTGCCCGAGATGGATCCCGAGGCCCGCACGCTGCTGGAGCGCTATCACTATCCCGGCAACATTCGCGAGCTGCAGAATATTCTCGAACGGGCCATGATTTTCTGCCAGGGACGGACGCTGACCCCGAGCTGCCTTCCGGCGGAACTGCGTGAGACGGGGAAACAGATGGCGGTTACGACGGCGCCGGGACCGGAGCCGGTTGTTCGGGTCGAGATGAAGCTGGGGCAGCAATCACTTGCGGACGTGGAGGGGGCGATCGTGGACGAGGTCTTGAGGCTGGCCGACTACAACAAGACGCTGGCGGCCAAGCACCTCGGGATGACCCGCTTCGCCTTGGACCGGCGTCTCAAAAAAACCCACGACGAGTAAATCTTTGTGCGCAGGCCCTTCTGTCGAAGGTAAGACGGTCGGCGGTTACCTGTTGGCTGAACTCTTGCGCCTTACCCGGTCATTTCCTGTGTGACTCGCTCTCTTTGAGCGCGTGCTCCAGTTCTGCCACGCGCTTCTCCAGCCGCTTCATGAATTCCTGGATCTGGTCTTGAGACTGCGGTGTTGAGCTGTTCGGTTGAAAGACGGGCTCCTGAACCGGCAGGGGCGGCGGCTCGAGGAGTCCGGTCGTTTTCGGCACCTTCGCGGTGAGTTCCGCATTCGCCCGCTCTAAGTCGGCAATTCTCTTTTTCAGATCGGCAATCGCCAGACTTTCTGCCTTCCCCAGTGTCGCCTGCTGCACAGCATCTTGGGCTTCTTGCGCCCGTCTGATCGGATCGGGATTAGCCGTCAGATAGGATTGATAGGCGACCGACAGGGTGCGTTCGGGGTAGTCGAACAGACTGCCTTGTCGAGAAGCCGTTTGATAGTGAGGATCGTCAAAAAAGACGGCAAAGTCCTGTTCGCCGACGGAGACCCAGGGATGGTCCCGGACATAACCGGTGGTTTCTCGAATATCATGCAGCCGGTCCGTGCTTCCTACGTCAGAAGCGGTTGTGATGAGGGGGTGCCAGAAGTTTGCGACGGCCACCAGCAGCGCGTCTCCTTGTACGACGATCGTGCCGGAGGTCACGCGCCGGCGAACGCCCGTATCTGGTTTTGCGAGGTAGAACACGATGGCGTCTTCGGCAGTTGCCTGGGCGAAGGCCTCCTGCAGCGGCCCGCTGAGTTGCCGGATGTCGTCAGGGCTCAATAGTCTGGGGGTTCCGGGATCGCCGGCGAAAGAGCGAAGAAGCCCGATTTTGTTACGCGCTGAAATTGAGGTGAGCAGGACCTCAATGTGCTCTCTGGTCAGTGAAACAGTCTTGGTCGGGCCGCTACCGTGCAGGAACGCGATCTTGTCGCGCGATTCCAGGCGAACGACCGTATCCGGACTTTCGGCGATCGATCGGCCGGCTGGCTCTATGCTCGCGCAGGCGATGGTGAGCACGCAGCCGCACAGCGCGAGAGCGGCGCAGCACCGTTTCCATAGCCCGGCGGGTTTCCAAAGGAGCCCTGTGTGTCGGGGGGGGATGGTCATGTGCGATTCGTCGGAATAAAAGTCAGTTGTTTTTTCAGCTCAGGAAGCGTTCCGATCTTCCGTATTCCGGCCTTGGTGCCTTTGTAGTACGGGATCGTGGTATCCGGATCGACGTAATCTGTCGTCAGACTGTTGGCCCACCCCTTCGGGTGCTCGAACAACATAAAGACATGGCCCGGGCGGTTGGACTCTACCACGACGACCAGTGCGGTCACAGTGCCGTAGGAATTGAACAGTTCAACGAGATCCCCGTTCTCAACTCCCAGCGTCGTGGCATCCTGCGGATGGATTTCGACGTGCGGTAATGGCTCACGACCGATGACATAGGGTTTGCGCTGATCGTCGTAGAGTGTTTGCCACCCTTGATTGGATCGGCCGTTGTTCACCCAGAACGGATAGCGTGAGTCGCTCATCAACTGTTGCAGTTGCGGAGGAAATCCCGGCCAGGATGCCGGAATGAATTTGAATTTCCCCGTGTCTTCAAAAAGCCGCGTGGTTCCCAGGGGTAATCCGTTTTTGATTTCCTTAACCGGCGTCTGCACCCCGTTGGTTCTCAATTGCATGAGCATGGCATAGGTGGTCTCGCCGTAATCCTCTTGCGCACCTTTGACGCCGGCTGCGGCGGCACGAAACACCTCTTCGTCCGTGTGCCAATCGAAGCCGGAAAACCGCGCGGCTTTCTCACTATTCCCCTCGGCCTGATAGAGCGTCTGGAGTTTCTGCGCCATCATCGCCATGATTTTCCAATCGGGCTCTGCGACTCCCGGCGCATCCATAAATTTCTGGTAGAGCCGTAATCGCCGCTCTCCGTTGATCGAGGTCAGATTCATCTCGCCCCATTGCGCAGCCGGCAGCACGAGATGCGCATAGCGGGCTGTTTCGATAGGGTAAATGTCCTGCACGATGAGAAAGAGACCGCCTTGCTCCAACGCGCCGAGGATCGCCTGCACGCGCTCTTCGAGTGGCCCGCCGCCGGTGGCATCCAAAGCCTGGTTGACCAGTGCCGTGCGTCGGGCGAGGGTCAGGCGAAACTGCTGTGCGTTCAGCGTGCCGCCCACCGGGTTACAGCCGGCGACCCAGAAGACTTTGGACGCGCCGCCTTTGATGGCAACTTCGTCCACGTTCACCGGCGGGCGCTTGCCCGGATAGCTCGGACGGCTATACCCTTCTTGATGTCCACCCAGCCGGCCGCATCCCGTGCCGGGCTTTCCGAGGTTGCCGGTCAGCAGGGCCAAATCGACAACCGAGGCCACATTCTCGTAGTTCTTCAGTCCCCAGATCAGTCCCTTCTCATAGAGCAGAAGCGATCGCCGCCGGCTTGTTGCGGACTTCGGTTTGGCGATCCATTCGGCGGCCGTCATCATCTGCTCCCTGGAGATTCCGGTCAGACGAACGGCCTCGTCGAGATCTTGCGCGAGGTTCTTCGCTTTGCATGCCGCAAAGTTTTCCGTCCGCTGCTCAATGAACGCGGAATCGTGCCATCCGTGTTCATAGATGACACGGGAGAGACTGTTCAGCAAGGCAATGTCGGTGCCGTTGTTGAGTTGCAGGTGCAGCACGTTCTGTTTTCCCGCCACGGCTTCCGCCACCGCCACCGTGGACGTCCGGCGCGGATCGACGATGATGATCTTGCCGGCCGCGTGGGGCTCGCCCGGTAGTAAGGCGTTCTTCTGGGCCAGCGTTCCACCGGAGAGGTTCGGCATCATGTGTTCAAGGAAATAGACCGATTGGGTTTCGTAGGAATTCGCGCCGATCAGGACGATGGTGTCGGCCAGTTCCGCATCGAGATAGGCTGAGGGTAACGGCGCTATGCCGGCATCGCCCGAGGCGAACACTTCGCTGTTGTAGGCGGGCCGATTGTGGATGGACGCCATCTGGGTGCCGATTCCCGTGAAGAAGAATTTGCCCACCGCCCAGTTGTTTTCAAACCCGCCGCCTCCGCCGCCGTGATCGAAGAACTTCATGGCGATGGCGTCCAGCCCCCATTTGTCGAGACTGGCTTTGATGATTGTTGCTCCGAGGGTCAGCGCGTCATCCCAGGTGGTCGGGAGCTGGTGGCCGCCGCGATAGAGCAGGGGTGCGGTCAGCCGGTCGGCAGTGGGCCGATCCGGAGCGTACAGCACGTCTGCGTGCGTCCCGCCCCGGACCGAATGGTTGCCTTTATTCACGGCACAGTCGCGATCCGGCAGCACGACGACATTAAATTTCCGGCCGCTCCGTTCCGTGATGACATTGTGCATCGCCGGTGAAATCCAGGTGCCGGCCCGCTCCGGCTGTTGCTTGGTAAAATCCGTGTGTAGCGCGTTTTGATGAGGCTGCGGGCCGCCTTCTTTGCCGAGCGGCCATTTATAAACGTTATAGCCGCACCCTACGATGCAATAGGAACAGACGGTGGTGAATTGCTGGGCGTCGGTCGGCGGGACCGGCACCCGGTCTTCGCCATGTGAGATGGTACTCATGGTCGATGTTCTCCTCTTTGGGTCATTACCGGTTACGCCAATACATTCGCCTGCCGTCCATAGATGAGGCCCTTGATGCCGACGGCATAGATGTTTCCCTTGGCATCGATTTCCAGTTCAATCTGCGGCAGATTGTCCGTTGCCTGGCCAATGACCGTGAGGCCGCCTTTTTGTGCATCGAACGTGGCGTAGTGGAGCGGGCAGTGGAAGGCTCCGGTATCTGGCTTGAATTGCAGGGAGCCACCCATGTGGGTGCAGTACCGGCTGAAGGCCACAATGTCCTGATCCGGCCCCACGCCGGCCAGGACCTGCCTGCCGAATTTCAGCAGGCTGATGGGCGAGTCCTTGTCCGGATACGACAACATCAACTCCTGGCCTGTTTTCAGATCGGTGAGCCGGGTCAGTTTGACGCGTGGATAGGGTAGGGTGGTTGTCAACGTTGAGGCGGCTTCTGCTTCGCCAGCATGTCCCGTCGCGGCCACGGTGTTTGCCGCACAGGCGCCTCCCACCACGCAGGCGCCCAACTTGAGAAAGTGCCGTCTGGATAGATCGCTCATCGTGTCCCTTCCTTTCTGAAACCAACGTCGAATGCCGGCCTGGTCTTAGAGCGCATACTGAAACCGCGTGAAGAATTCATAGATCGATCGTTCGACATTGGTGGCTTGCGTCCGATTGGCCAGGAAGTCGCCCATAAACGCATGGGCAAATCCCACGTCGAGATTCAGATTCTTGGCCAGGTTATAGGTCACCATGCCGCCGGTTTCCGTGCCCATATAGGTCGTGGCTCCGCGTGTGCCGAAGTCACGCGAACGGGCGGCGGCGAAGTACGCGCTCTCCAATGTGCCGGTCAGTCGGGGGATGATGGGGAATTTGAGCTGGCCTTGAACCGTCCAAAGTCCGGCCCCGCCGTTGTTCAGGTTAATGCCGAAGTCATTGACGTCGCCCGGCGCATTGGCGTTGAAGATATGCGAGTAGCCCCAGTAGCCGTTTGTGCCGAGGATCGCTTCAGGCGTGGTGAACTGATTGCTGGTCTGGCCGGCCTTGTCGCCGGATGAATAGAGCGCAAACAGGTTGAGGGTTGCCGGACCGATGGGCAGGGCGCCTTCAAACTTGCCGGAGTAGCCGGTGTGATTGGCGCCGGTTGTGCCCGTGCCGATACGGCCGCTGTTCACCATCAGATAGCTGTTCCATGCGCCGGTTGTGAACAATGACCCTGAGGAGGTCAGTGCGACCCAATGTTCATGGGTGTCGCCGATCGAGATGTTCTCGGTCTTGCCGAGATTCATGGTGTAGTAGTGGCCGCCGACTTTAAGATCGTACGAGCCGAGTTTAAGCGGGGTATTGTAATCCGCCACCCACATGTCACCGTCTTTCCCGAACCCCTGTCCGATCGTTCCTGCCTTCAGGTCCGATGCGAATCGGTAGAACCCCAGTCGATAGTCGGCCTCCCCGAATTTGCCGCCCAATGACGCGCCGCCGACGAAGAAATCCCATTCGCCGTCCCACAGCACGCGGCCGACCTGGTCGAGCGTCGGAAGAATTCCCACGACGAGGGTATGGTTTTCGATCGGTGTGAAATAGACATAGCCGTACCGCACGCCGCGGGCTTGCAGCCGGTTGAAGGCGTTGGGCGTTCCGTCGGCATTGGCCCCGGACTCTCCACGCGGGTCGCTGGCCGCCGGACTGGAACCGCCGAATCCGCCGCGAAACTCCATCTGCATATACCCGCCGACATGGTCGTCGTCTTTGGGTCTGATGTCGAAGGCCAGCCGCATCCGCTGGCGGAGAAAATCATAGCCGGTCGTATCCCCGTAATTCAGCTTGCCCGGTCCCGTCCCTGCGGACGGCAAACTGCCGTTATTGATACCGCTGGGAATGTTGCTGGCGTTGTACAGGACCCGGTATTGGGCCCACAGGCGCAGGCGGAGGTTTTCCATCGGCACGGCATAGGCGTTTTCGTTAGCCGGCTCAGGGAATGGTAGTTGGTCGGCGCGAACAGGACTCACGCAGATAAGGAGGATGAATACGTAAACAATGCGCGCTGAATATCGGTCGAACGAGGATCGCATCTGAGGCCGTGCTCCTTTCCAGGCGGAAGAAAGCACCGGTTATACATAAACACATTGAGATATGTCCATATGTATTGCGAGGCCGATCTCGGGCGCTGCTTGTCAGATAGAACGGCTAGGAGAGGTGCGTGATGAACAGATAGGCGAAGCAGGCAAACAAGGAGGCAGCGGGGATGGTGACGATCCAGGCCAGCACCATGTCCCGCACGGTCGTCCAGCTCACGGCCTGGAAGCCTTTGAGGAGACCGATTCCGATGATCGACGAACCGCTGACGTGGGTGGTGGAGACGGGTAGTCCGAGCGTGGCCGAGATCATCACCAGAGAGGATGTCGTGAGGTTGGCCGACAACCCTTCGACATGATTCATGCGGGTGACTTTTTCCGCGAGCACCTGTGTGACCCGGAGCCCGCCCCAATAGCTCCCCAATCCCATCGCAAGGGCCACACCGGCAAAGGCCGCCATTCGGAGAGAGCTATTGGCGGGTGTTACAAGAGATTGTCCGAGCAGGAGCATGGCGACGATCTTCGGCGCGTCGTTGGTACCGCGTGCCAGGGAGGCCAGACCACTGGAGATCCAATGGATGCTATCCAGACCGATGACCAGTCCGCTCAGGCCGGCGCGATCGCATTGTGACGGGACGGCCAGCACCGGCTGTCCTGGGCTGGTCGTTTGAAACAGGGTGCGGGTCATCCCGTGAGCATCGATCGTCACCAGGGCGCGCGCGGCGGGCATGATGCAGAGGCAGTGTCCTTCCCACCGCGCTGCCAACGCACGGATGAGAGGATGCAGGATGACGGCCACCGTAAAGGCCAGCAGGGGACTGAGCAGCAACGGGAGGGCAATCTTTTTGGCGAGGGCCGGCCACATGAGCCCTTCCTGCCCGAACGCCATCACACCGGCGCCGATAATCGCCCCGGTCAGCGCATGAGTGGTCGAGACCGGCAGTCCCGTTCGTGAGGCCAGGAGGACCCACGTCATCGCTCCACTGAGCACGGCTAACGCCAGAGCCGGAGGAATGGTGAGGTCCGGTTGCACCAGCCCTGTACTGAACGTTTTAACCATGGCAGCGGCAACGAGGGCGGACAGACCGGCTCCCACCATGGTCCACACCGTGCCCCAGAGAATGGCGGTCGGATAGTTCGTCACCCCGCTGCCGACCAATGTGGCGATGGCCTTGGATACGTCGTTCGTGCCATTCGCGAAGGCGAGGGCGAGAATCAAGGCGAGGAGCGCGAGGTCCATGTTCTTCAGCGGATCGTGACCGGGAAACTCAGTTGGCAGCAGCCGAAGTCCAACCCCTGCTCGCCGCGATTTTTTAGAGCGCTCTGCATATGGGGCACAATGCGATAGCAGATTTGCTTGCCGGCACGTTGCCCCTCGATGAGTCCGGCCTGCCGAAGAATGCGCAAATGATGAGAGACGTATGGCTGGGGACGTTTGAGTTCCTCTACGAGCTCACTCACACATTTCTCATGCGAGAGCAAGGATTCGAGAATCGCGAGCCGGGTCGGATCGCCTACGGCGCGCAGAATGACGGCGCATTCCTGGGCGGTAACCGTCTTTCGTGACGTCGCGTGCTTCATCTCATCCTCCGCAGATGTCCTACTCTCTCAGGGGGTAGTCTGAACTGTGCGCAGATTCAACAAGGGTTACCATAAACGTTCGACGCAGTGAGATCAACGTCTTGACACCAGACGGAGGCCGGTACGAGGCCAATCGTTTGCAATGGCTGGGTGTCATGCCTGAATCACGCGGGTGGCGGTCGGCTAACACCCGACTAGAGTTTTCTTCTGCGTGGTGATTACAATGCCGTGATGAAAATCCGAACCATTCGCGGACGTATCGTATTGGCCATTGTGCTGGTGGGCTGTATCCCGCTGTTGATCGGGCTGGTCCTGGCCTATGTATCGGGCATGCGGTCGTTGCGCGATGTGATCGGCGGCAATCTTCAGGCCGTGGCGGTTCAGGCGGCCGATCGCGTGACCATGCTGGTGCAGGGTGAGGTGCAGAGCGTCCGGTTGCTGGGGTCCGCTCCGTTGCGTGTGCGTCAGCCGGTGGAAGCGGCGAATCAATCCTATCCTCAGGATCCGGCGGCCGTGCAGGCGATGATCGCCGAACGGGTGCAGGTGTGGGAGCAGGGCGGGGACGGAGCCCGGCGGTTGATGAACGCGGAACTCTCGCGTTTCTTGTTGGGCACGAAGGTCCGTGACGGCGACAAGGTTGTCGGGCTCCTGATTGCCGACAAGCAAGGGGCGCTGGTGGCGGCGAGTTCCGATCCCGACCATTTTGTCTTTGCGAACGAGCCCTGGTGGGCGGCGATCCACGCGGGCGGCGTTGATCAAGTGTACGTCAGCGGGCTGATCCCGGCTCAGGAAGGTTCGTTTCGTACGCCCGAAGAAACCATCGACATCGCCGTGCCGATTCTGGACGAGCGGCAACATACGGTGATCGGAGCGGTGAAAGCCTCGTACCGGTTCGACACGCTGTTTGGGATGATCAATCAACTCCGCATCGGGCAGACCGGCCATGCCATGCTGTTCGACGCGGCGGGGCATCCCCTGGTCTGTCCGATCCTTCCCCGGCAGGCACACCGCATTCCCGCCCAACTCATGTCGATGATCGTCTCGATACAGCCGGGGTGGGGCATCGCCGAGGACGACGGGCACGGCGCGGCGGACACGGTGGTAGGCTTTGCGCCGGTCACCGGACTGCCGCTGCCCGACAGTTCCTGGCACATCTTCGTACGGCAGCAGCCCGGCGAGAGTTACGCGCCGATCCGCGATCAGCTGAGAAACTTGGCGGCGATCGGGTTGGTCATGCTCGGATTGTTGTGGGCGATGGGGCGGTATGTCGCCTCGCGGATCGCGCAGCCTATTCAGATCCTCCGCGCGGGTGTGGATGCGATCAGCCAGGGCACGTTCGACCGGCCGTTGAATATTCAAACCGGCGATGAGTTCGAAGAACTGGCCGCGGCCGTGCGCCGGATGGCGGAACGCCTGAAGTCCTCGCGGGCCGAGCTGGAATCGTTGAACGTCGACCTGGCCCGGCGCGTCGAGGAAAAAACCGTCGAAGCGACCGAGCAGATGAAGAAGCTGCAGTTTGCGGAACGTCTCGCGACGCTGGGGAAGGTCGCCAGCGGGATCGCGCATGAAATCAACAACCCGCTCGGGATCATCCTGAACCGGATCGAATGCATGGAGGCGGATGCGGCGCATCTGCCCCTGTCCGACGAGCAGCAGCGCGATCTCTACGCGATCCGAACCCAGGCCGATCGTATCTCGCGGGTGACGAAGAGTATGCTGGCGTTGTCCCGCGGCGCCGCGACGGTCTTGAAGCCGATGGATGTGAACTGCGTGCTGCAGTCCTGTATCGAGGCCTCGAAGGAGCGGGCGTCGACGAAGGGCGTGCGGATCGAGCCGTTATTGTCGCCGGCATTGCCGCCGGTCATGGGCGATCGCGACCGGATCGAAACGGTGATGTCGAATCTGATCAACAACGCCATCGACGCCGCCGGGAAAAGCACGTTGCCCGGTGTCGTCACGGTGCAATCGGAGCGTAGCCGGAGTCCCCAGGGCGAACTGGTCGTGGTGCGGATCAGCGACACGGGGCCCGGGATTCCGCCGGAAATTTTGGGTCGCATCTTCGATCCGTTCTTCACGACGAAAGATGAAGGGCAGGGCACGGGGTTGGGGTTGTTTCTCAGCTACGGCATTGTCGTCGATCACCGGGGGCGTTTGGAGATCGAGAACGGGCCGCACGGGGCCGTCGCCTCCGTCGCGCTGCCCGCGTTGGTGACGATGGACGCATCGCAACAGGAGGCCGGATGGGAGCAGGCAAGATACTGATCGTCGACGATGAGGTGGAGGCGCTGGACAACTGCCGCCGCATCCTGAGCCGGTTGGGGTATGACTGTTCGACGGAGCATGATCCGGTGCGCGCCGTCCAGCGGATACAGATGGAGCGCCCCGAATTGGTCCTCACGGATCTGCGCATGCCGGGTCTCGACGGGATCGGCCTGTTGGTCGAGGCGAAGCGGGTGGATCCCAAGATCAATGTCGTGTTGATGACCGCCTATGCCACCGTGCAGACTGCGGTCGCCTCCATGCGGTATGGCGCCATGGATTATGTGCTGAAACCCTATACCAGCCAGAATCTCGAAGCGGTCGCCAAGCGGGCGTTTGAACAGACCGGACCGGCATCCGCCGCCGCTCTTTCCTGGGCCGGTCCTGTTGAACCGGCGGTGTTTCCGGACAGCGGCAGCACGAGCGCGATCGCGCGTATTCTCGGCCGGAGCCGGGCGATTCAAGAGGTGAAAGAGCTCATCAGGAAAGTCGCGCGGACGGATGCCAACATTCTGATCTATGGCGAAAGCGGGACGGGCAAGGAATTGGTGGCTCGCGCCATTCATGATGAAAGCGAGCGGACCCGCCAGCCGTTTATCCCCCTCGATTGCGTGGCCATGCCCGATACGTTGCTCGAATCCGAATTGTTCGGCCATGAGAAGGGAGCGTTCACCGGCGCACATGCGGCGAAGGCCGGTCTGTTTGAAGTGGCCCATCGCGGCACGGTGTTTCTGGACGAAGTCAGCGGCATGAGCCAGACCCTCCAATCGCGGTTGCTTCGCGTGTTGCAGGAACGCCATGTCCGCCGTGTGGGAGGGACGCGCTACGCGGATATCGATGTCCGCGTGATTGCCGCTTCCAATCGTGATCTGGAAGAGGCCTGCCGAAAGGGCGAGTTCCGTGAAGATTTGTTTTACCGGCTGAACGTGATTCCGATCGTTCTGCCGCCGTTGCGTGAGCGAGAGGGTGATGTGCAGGTATTGGCGCAGGAGTTTCTCACGCGCTTTCGCGGGCGGGGGAGCGCCGGGTCGGAAGCTCAGCCGTCGTTCGATCCGGCGGCGTCGGCCTGCTTGAAAGGCCATCCGTGGCCCGGCAACGTCCGGGAACTCCAGAATGTGATCGAACGGGTGGCGGCGCTGACGGAGGGTCCCGTGATCCGGGCCGAGCATCTTCCCGAGCGGATCCGCGCGGCACGCGCGGACGAGTCGTCGGCCGAAGAGGCGGCGTCATACAAGCAGGCGAAGCAGGAAGTCGTTCGTTCCTTCGAACGCAGCTTTCTTCTGGAATTGCTGAAGCGGCATGACTGGCACATGAGCAACGCGGCGCAGGAAGCCGGGGTAGATCGTAAAACGATCGAGCGTATGGTGAAGCGGCACGGTCTTCGGGAGCCTGGGTAGCCGGAATCTCTCCGGTTCCTCCTCCGTCGGTTTCTGGTAACAGCCGCGCATCTGCCGGATTACGGGGCTGCGATTATGAGCGCGGCGCCGTCACGGGCGCGTCGGCATTCGGCGCCAGCGGGCTCACCGCGTTCTGGTCCCTTCCCGGCTGATAGGTCTCCAGCATAGTCGTGATCAGCGGAAGCACGGTTCCTTGCTCGCTCGCCGGCACCTTG
Source organism: uncultured Nitrospira sp. (assembly GCA_964512025.1). Lineage (GTDB taxonomy): Bacteria > Nitrospirota > Nitrospiria > Nitrospirales > Nitrospiraceae > Nitrospira_D. Next base: position 35,994 of record CAZEHM010000006.1, read on the forward strand.
ATCCGCACGCCGCGCCCTTCATTCCGTCCCAGCGTAAAAATGTGGACTTCCAGCATCGGGGTCCGGCGTTCGTCCTGATAGGTGAAGGCCAGGCGGCGGGCGGGAAATCCGGCCAGCGTCATATTCTGCTCTTTCTGCCAGGTCAGCGGAACCTTCTTTTTCCCGTATAGCTCGGTGATGATGCGGCGATGCGAGGTCGTAAATTCCTCCAGCGTCTGCCGCTGGTCCTGGCTGGATCCCTGTATAAGGTTCATGTGGCCGGAGAGTGCCACCAGGCTGTGTTCGACCGGCGGGTGCAGTGTGACGCCGACTCCGTCCGACAGCGGTTGACCGAGTTTCCATCCGCCCGGGTATCGAACGGAGAAACCGAAGCGGGCGTTGGTGTAGCTCTTCCACGCCGTGGTGTCCTGTCCGGCTGTTGCTGCATCGGTATGGTCCACCGGCGCGCCTACGGCGAGCCATCCTGTCAACAATACGATCATCCAACGCATCACAATCCTCATGGTGTCGGAGTGGAGGGAGCGTCGGCGCTGCGGGCGCAGCGAAATCCGATCGTGGCAGCCTGCTGGTCCGGCGGGGCTCCGCTTCTGGTCGCTGTTCGCAACAGGGCGGGCGCACTCTTCCACGAGCCTCCGCGCACCACTTTGTAGCGGCCGGACGGCGGCCCGGGCGGATTGCGGTCCGGCATCGTCATGTAATAGTCAATCCCGAACCAGTCTTCGACCCACTCGGCGGCGTTGCCCGCCATATGGTGCAAGCCGTAGGGACTGCGTCCGGCCTCTCCCTTGTCTACCGGTGCGACGATTGGCATCTCGTGCACGTGATACTGGCCGAACATGGCCAGCGACGGCGCGGGCGGTTGCGAACCCCAGGGAAAGAGATTCGTCTGCTCGCCGCGCGCGGCTTTTTCCCACTCGGCTTCAGTCGGAAGGCGCTTCCCCTGCGCGCGGCAAAAATCAGAGGCGTCCGCCCATGATACGTACAATGCCGGCCAGCGTGCGAGGATGTCCGGCGGGAGCGCATGAACGGTTGCGACATGCTCGATCAGTTTGCGCAGGCCTTCGGAGACCGGACGCTGTTGCTGCGTGAGCCACAACAGATATTCCCCCAGACTGACTTCGTCCCGGTCGATGTCATACCGGTTGAGCCAGACGCGCCGTTGCGGCTGTTCCGTGTCGTCGTATTGAAGCGCGAGGCTGAACAGATCCTGCCCGGCGCGCGCCGTGCCCATGAGGAACGAGCCTTCTGCCACGGTCTGCATCGAAGAACTCCCGGCGTGCGCCGCAATGGCGGCAAGACGATGGGGCATGTCGGGTGTCGTCATGGTTTCTGCGGGCAGATGCGGCGCAGACAGGAGCGATGCGAGAAGAGCCGCGCTGAACATTCGGCGATGAATCTGCATGAGTGGTCCGCCGCGTGAATAAGAGAGGCGGCACTATAGTCGCGTGACGATCTGCAGTGCAAGATTTGTCGAGGCTGTGATGTGGACTCGCGCACGCGCACGATGCGTATGCGTTCTGTCTGCAGAAGTGTCCTTGTCGATGTTGAAATGGGGCGCGACCGCCCCATTCAGCCTATCTTCGTGGAAATCTCAGACATACATAACATCAAGTGTTTGCGCGTGATCGCGTCATTCGGCGGGGCATCGATGCCCCATTGCGGCATTCGCTTGCTCCGCTGAATCGTCACCGATTGCCGGTAAATCGATGAAATGTCCGTAGCGGAACAGAGGGAACACAATTTGCTCAAAGTCCTGTCCGCATAAGAAGCGACCGCAATCTCTCGTGTACAAGTGCCGTCTGTCTGGTGAAGGAGTGGGAGAGAAAGGACCGGCCTCCCGACGATCCCCCCGATGCAAGTTGGCCTTCACCAGACTTCGAATTCGATAGGGTTGAGTTTCTGCGAGGCAGTGCAGTGAGTGGCGTGTGGGTAGATTGATGGAGGAGGCTGGACGTATGGGTGTATCAAGGAAGTGTGTGCTCGCAGGGGTATTGGGGCTGGCGACCTGTCTCGGATTGGACGGGACGATGCCTGCCGGGGCGGTCATGTCCCATGACGGGCATGTGGCCACCGATCGGCATGCGGATCCGGTGACGCCGGTGCATGCGCAGGCCGGTCCGGTGTTGCAGGACCGGATGTCGAAGGTGATCGAACAGGTCGAACGCGAGGTCAAGTCGACGGGATTGTTCAAGGGCGCGAGCGCCCATGCCATGCAGCAGGGCGTGTTGCTGGTGGCGGAGGATCAGGACAAGGTGCAAGTGACGCAGGGCGCCCGCTGCCCGGTGACGGCGCCGGTTCGCGCGTATGACATCACGGCGATGAATATCGAGATCACCGTGAACCGGTTCGGCGATTTTTATCCGGGCTATATGTATGCGCTGACCGCTGATGTGGCCGGGGTGCGCGACGAAGAAGCGAAGAACAAGGCGGCGAGGGACAGCAACGATCCGACGTTTGCCGGCGGCGCCATCTCGAACGGGCTGCAGGGCGACCTCATTCAGCCGCTCGTGATCCGGGCGAACCAGGGCGACTGCCTGCGGATTACCCTGCGCAATCAGATCGCCGATGAACCGACGAATATGATCGTGAATGGCTCCCAGATGCTCGTGGCGAGCACCGGGAAGCCGGCGAATGCGACGAATCCCGAAGCGCTCGTTCCGACGGGCAAGACCGGCGAATTCGAGTGGTACATCCCGATTGATTTGCAGGAAGGCGGCCGTGCCTTTCACAGCCATGCAAGCCGTGATCAGTATTCACTGGGCTTGTTGGGTTCGATTGTCGTCGAGCCGCGCGGCTCCCGCTTCCTGAGCCCGTTTACGGGAGAGGAAATGAAGAGCGGCTGGGAAGCCATGATCGACGTCGAGAAAGGCTCCGACTTCCGTGAGTTCGTGATTTTCTATCACGAGGCCGGTGACGAGACTTTCCGTCTGCTGGACCGGAAAGGCGACATGCTGCCGCAGCGCGACGCTCACACGGACACGTATCGGCCGGCGGCGCGGTTGCTGAACTATCGCAGCGAGCCGCACGGCGAGCGCCTGGAAATGCAGGAGCATTTGATCGGGTTTGCCGATGAATCGCAGGGCTACGGATCGTATACGTTCGGCGATCCGGCGACGACGATTCCCCGTTCCTATCTGGGCGATCCGGCGAAGTTCCGCATGATCGGCGGCTCGGAAATCGTGCACTCGCACCATTTGCACGGCGGGTCGATCCGCTGGGCCAGACAGCCCGGCACCAGCAAGCTCGATCCGACGCTCTCCAAGAGCGGTCCGGTCAAGTTCCCGCCGATCAGTGACACCTCCGACCGGTTGGACGTCCAATCGATCGGGCCGTCCGAGATCTACGATCAAGTGATCGAAGGCGGATCGGGCGGATTGCAGGCGCTGGCCGGCGAGTTCGTGTTCCATTGCCATATCCCGCAGCACTATGTGACCGGGATGTGGGGCTTCTGGCGCGTGTACAACACGCTGCAATCGCCGGGGTTCCAGAACGATGTGATGAAGCCGCTTGTCGAGCTGCCTGATCGCAAGGGCAAGATCAAGCTGTCGACCACGTCGGACAAGCTGGTCGGGACGACGGTCGATTGGTACGGCGGAAAGAAGTACGAGATCACCAAAGACAAGACGGATTGGAAGGCCAATCCCGTGAAGGTCTCGATCAAGGATTGGGTCGAGTACATGCTCCCGCCGCAAGGCCTGCCCGGCAAGACCGAGGATCAAGTCAAGCAGGCGCAGGCGCACGACGCGACGGTCGTGAACTGGAAGTGGGACGGTGCGAAGGCGCTGAACGAGCCGGAGACGCCGCACAAGTGGGCGGATTATGTGTCGCCGACGCCGAACGAGCGTCCCGCCATCACGTTCGATCCGCAGACGGGCAAGCTGGCGTTCCCCTGGCTGCGTCCGCACCTCGGGAAGCGTCCGCCGTTTGCCCCGAATCACGGCGGCGCGCCTTGGCTGGAGCCGTTCCGTGTCCGGGAAGACGGCACGAGAGGCACGGAGCCGCCCGTGCCCGGCGCGCAGGGGCCCTGGAGCCTCTGTCCGGAGAATGCGCCGCGCAAGTACTTCACCATTCACTCGATCACGCTGCCGATTACTCTCAAACCGGCAACTCCTAAAGCCGCCGCGGTGGTGGATCCGATCGGCATGATCTACGTGTTGCATGAGGAAGAGGACGAAGTCCGCAAGAATCCCAACAAGCAGGTGCCGTTGGTGATTCGCGGGAACGTGCACGATTGCGTCGATGTGATCTTCAAGAACGAAATCCCGGATGATGCGCGGACCGGTTGGGCGAACAAGATCAACCTCCATCCGCACTTCTTCCAGTTCGATACGAGCGCGTCCGACGGTCCGACGATCGGATTCTCGTACGACATGTCTTTGCGGGCCTTTACGATGCTGGAAGATCCGCAACCGGACAAGGGCATGCCGTTGCCCGGCAACACGACCCTCACGGCCGATGTGAAAGCCGGCGCGCGCAGCCTGACGGTGAAGAACGCGTCCAAGTTCCATATCAATACGGAACTCGGCGTGGGCATGGACGATCCGAAGTACTTCGAAGTGGCGCGGATCAAGGAGATCAAAGGCAACATCATTACCTTTGACCGTCCCTTGAAGTACGTGCACAGAAAGAACGACATCGCGAGCGTCGAGTTCATCCGTGAACGCTGGTACGTGGACTCGGATCTCGGGACCGTCTACTGGCACGATCACGTGTTCGGCACCGATACCTGGGGCCACGGGCTGTTCTCGGCGTTCATCGCCGAACCGCCGCGATCCACGTATCACGATCCGGTGACTGGCAAGGAACTGCGCAGCGGTCCCATCGCGGACATTCATACCCTGGAGCCGGTCTCGGCCCATATCCGGGGCAGTTTCCGCGAAGTCATGATGCACATCATGGACAGCAACGCGCGGTCCGCGGAACTGATCACGACGGACAACCCGCAGGCGCGCATGGGGGCGACGACGGTGGACGGTCCGCCGTCCCATCAGTTCCCGGAGCGGATCAATAAATCCGCCATGACGTTCCTGAACGGCGGCGAAGCGACGACAGGCAGCGGATACAGCATGCGTGTCGAGCCGTTCAGCGTGCGGTTGGCCAACGATCCCGATCCCTCGAAGCTGTTCCTATCCGGGATCCACGGCGATCCGGGGACGCCGCTGTTGCGGGCGTATCTCGGCGATCCGATCCTGGTGCGGGCATTGGTCGGATCGGCCAACGAAGTGCATACCTGGCACGTGACCGGCCATTGGTTCCCGATGGAGCGCTACGGCACCATGGCAATGCCGCGGAGCACGGTGCACCTGGTCATCGGCGAACGGTATGACCCGGCCATTCCGGCCGCGGGCGGACCGCAGAAGCAGGCGGGCGACTATCTCTACTATAGCGGTCGCGCGTCCCACTTCGCCGAAGGCAGCTGGGGTCTCTTCCGGGTTTTCGACGAGGTGCAGAAAGATCTGAAGCCCTTGCCGAACCGCGAGGAGATTCAGAAGTCCGCGCCGTCGGTCTGTCCGGCGGAGGCGCCGGTGAAGTCCTTCAACGTGTCGGCGATCGATCACGTCATCCGGTACCACGATGCGGCGCCGGAGACGATGGAAGTCGATCTCGAACGGAAGATGATCTTCGAAAACAAGCAGGGGAAGATGTACGTCCTCGACGAGGACCATGCGAAGGTGAAGTCCGGCGAGCTGAAGGCGAGCCCGCTGACCCTGCACGTGAACGTCGGTGACTGCGTCAAAATCAATCTGAAGAACGAGATGGCCAAGGAACGGGCCGGATTCCACGTCGATATGATGGCCTTCGATCCGAAGGACTCGTTTGGCGGGAACATCGGCAAGAACCAGGGCGATCAGACGATCGCTCCGGGCCAGAGCAGGACCTACACGTATTTCGCGCATCCGGAATACGGCGAACAGGCCGCGTTGATCCAGGATTTCGGCAACGTCGTGGAGAATCCGCGGAACGGCCTGTTCGGATCAATTATCGTCGGCCCGAAGGGCTCGCGCTACCGCGACCCGGTGACCGGCAACGACATCACGATGAAGAGCAGTTGGCAGGCTGACGTGCTTGTGGATCGGACGATCCCGGGCAACGACAACCGCAAGAACTATCGCGACTTCTCGCTGATGTTCCAGGACGAAGACAACATCGTGGGCGTGAGCTTCATGCCTTACATCCAGCAGGTCGCCGGTATTTCGGCGGTGAACTACCGCTCGGAACCGACGAACTGGCGGATGGAAAAGGGCTGCACGGTGTTTGAAGTATTCCATTGCAACAAGGCCGGCGAGTTGCCGGTGACACCGTTGCTCCAGGCTCATGTGGGCGACCCCGTGGCGGTGCACGTGCTCGGCGCGTTCAGCGAGCAGGTGCAGTTGTTCACCGTGGACGGCCATGAATGGCCGCACGAGCCGTATATGCAGGGTGCCGACCAGGTCAGCACCATGGAGTTCGGAGGATCTGAAGTCATCAACGCCTATCTCACGGGCGGTGCGGGCGGTCCGAACAGGATCGTCGGCGACTATATGTGGAAGAATCAGCGTCCGGGTTTTGCGAATGCCGGACAGTGGGGACTCTTCAAGGTTCTGCCGGTCGGCGACCAGAAGATCCTGTCGTTGAACTCACAGGCGTCAGCCGGTAAATCGGCTGAACTCGGGACCGACGGCAGATCTGTCTTCAAGACGTCGATGAACGAACGATAAGTATCAACCCGGCGGCGTCTCCGCGCGAACCGCGGGGACGTCGCCGGCACAGTGTGCCAGCCGGTCCAATATCACTCAGGCCATGGGGGAGCAGTCCTGCTCCCCCATGAACATTTTAGAGGGTGGAAACTATGTCTGGATCTGTGCGTCGATGGGTGACGAAGATAGTGACGGGAGTGCTGCTGACCGCCGGGCTGATGGGAGCGGCTCAGGCCGAAGCCTACGAAGAAACGACGGTGTCCAACGGGGGCACGGTCACCGGGACGGTGCGTTTCGCCGGGGACATTCCGGACCCGATACGGTTCGAGCTGCGCCGGTATTATGACCGGGTCTATTGCGGGGCGCTGTCGGACGGGTCCGGCTACCGGCTGTTGCGCGAGGTCTCGGTGAGCGAACAGCATGGGCTGAAAGATGTGGTGGTGACGATCGAAGGCGTGGCAAAAGGCAAGCCGTTCGAGTTTCAGGAGACCAGGCTCGAAGCGAATATGTGCCAGTTCGTGCCGTTCGTCTCGGTCGTAAGAAATGAACGCCCCCTCAGTGTGGTCAATCTCGATTCGGTCGCCCATGATTTGCAATTCTATGAGCGCGAACGGGAGCATATTTTCATCATGTTTCACCGGCCGGCCCTCACGAAAGGCGGCACAAGCGATATCGTGAAGCTGACCGGCAACCGGCGCGGTGTGACTATGCAATGCGGGATGCATCCCTTCATGCAGGGGCATGGCCTGGCGGTAGAGAATCCGTATTATGCGGTCACCGGAACGGACGGGATCTTTGCCATCAAGGATCTTCCGGCCGGCACCTATCGCATCAAGGCCTGGCATCCGGTGCTCGGCGATAAAGAGCAACAGATCACTGTGGCTGAGAATGGGAGCGCGTCGGTCGGATTTACGTTCGACGCGAAATAGGTCATGAGGCTAAGAGCACTGTTGAGTGTGTGCGCAATGGCTGTCTCGGTCAGTGCAGTGGGAGTATCGGCAGTCGCCGCCGAGGGAACGGCGGTTTCCCCGGTAAGCCGGGTCGAGGTCGTCCTGGCCGAGCAGTATCGGAGCCAGACCGCGACGCTGACGGAAGAGTTTATCCAGGCGGGACTGACAAACGTCCATTTTCAGTTCGCTAGATTGGGGCAGCCGCCGCAGAACATCGGGCTTGGCCGAGACGTGCCGGCTGATAAGGCGCGCGAGGCGATCCGCCTGGCGGTCAAGTATAATCTAGGCGTCGGGATCCTGCTGCCGGAACGGCTGTTTCCTCCGCGCTTCGTGACGATCGCGTCATCGAACTATGACGACACGGTCGAGTCGCGGATCGATCAGGCGGCCCTCGCGAAGCTGCAAAATCCCGCCTTGAGTACGGACGCGTTTCATGCGCTCTACCGCACGTTCACAGGTGTAAAAGAAACGCCCGGCCAATATTAAGGAGCGCAGATGAAAACACGTCACTCGTTCGCCGGTCGTCTCCTGGTTGCAGCAGTTGTCGCCACGGTCTTTTCCGGTGGTCCTTCGGTGGGGCTGAATTCGGCTCAGTCGGCAGAGCCGACGTTTCAAGACCAGGGCGACGTCATGATGAAGAACATCGAAGAGATGATGGGCCATGGCGGCATGGGGGATGCCAAGGCCATCGTGCATCACTGTGAAGTCGCCGCCGGTTATGCCGAGGCCATGCTCACACAACTGGCGGCATCGGATCCCCGTCGAAATCAGGCCCAGGCGCCGCTTTCCGAAGTCGTCCGTCAGTGCAAGCGTGTCACGGCCATCGGCGTTCATGCCGATCCGGGCCAATTACTCAATCCCGCGAGCAAGGCCAAGGCCGCTGCCAGGGAATCGATGAAAGCGCTGGGTTTGAGCCTGGAGAGCAGAAGCTAAGCCGTTACGCCGGTGAGGCCGCCTCAAATTTCTCACGCCGGGCGAGTCTGCTGTACACGGCAGGAATGATCAGCAGGGTGAGGGCGGTGGAGCTCAGCAGCCCGCCGATCACCACCGTGGCCAGCGGGCGCTGCACTTCGGCTCCCATACTGGTAGCGAGCGCCATCGGCACAAATCCAAGACTGGCGACGAGCGCCGTCATCAATACCGGCCGCAGCCGGTCCATTGCTCCTTCGGACACGGCCTGGTCGGTCGAGCGGCCCTCCGATTCCAGCTGCCGGATGTGACTGACGAGCACGACGCCGTTCAGCACGGCAATTCCAAAGAGCGCGATGAATCCGATGACAGCGGACATGCTCAACGGCAGGCCTCGGGCCCACAGCGCCAGAATGCCTCCGGACAGAGCGAGCGGGACGTTCAGGAAGATCAAGAGCGCGGGGCGTATTGTCCCGAAAATAACGGTCAGGACACCCAGGATCAGCAGCAGCGTCATGGGAACAACGACGGCCAGTCGTTGCGAGGCTTCCTGGAGGTGCTCGAATTGCCCTCCCCACATGAGTTCGTAGCCGGTAGGAAGCGTGACGGCCTGCGCCACCGTGCGCTGAGCTTCGGACACGAAGCTGCCCAGATCCCGGCCTCGAATATTGCACTCCACGACGATTCTGCGTTGCACGTGTTCGCGGCTGACTTGAGCCGGCCCTGAATCTACCCGGATGGTCGCGACGCGCGACAGGGGGACGAGTTCTCCGTGCATCGTCGGAATCAATAGATTGCCCAGAGCGGCGGGATCGTGCGAGGCGTGTTCGGCTAGGCGGACCACCAGCTCAAACCTCCGGGGGCCTTGCACGACGGTGCCGACGACCGCCCCCGCTCTGGTCGTCTGCACGAGGGCGAGCACCTCGTCCGCCGTGAGCCCGTACCGGGCAATCTCTTCACGGTTCACGATGATACGAAGCAGCGGCAGACCGGCCACCTGCTCGACTTTCACGTCCGCCGCGCCCTGCACCTGTTCCAGCGCATGGGCCACCCGTTCGGCCTGTTGGCGTAGAACCTCCAGGTCCGGGCCGAAAATCTTGACCGCGAGATCCGAGCGGACGCCCGCGATCAACTCGTTGAACCGCATTTCGATCGGCTGGGTGAAGCTGAGGCCGGCTCCCGGGACCTGCTCCATGATGGCCTGTTTGAACTGTCCGATCAGTGCTTCGCGGGTATCCGCCGTGCGCCATTCCTGTTGAGGGGTGAGGATGACGAACACGTCGGACATCTCCACACCCATGACGTCGGTGGCGATTTCCGGGCTGCCGGTTCTGGTCACCACCTGGGTGACTTCGGGGAAGCGGCGGAGCACCCGTTCGATGTCGAGCGAGGTGGCGACAGACTCGCTCAGCGAGACGCTCGGGAGCCGCCAGACTTGCACGGCGAGATCGCCTTCATCCAGCCTGGGAACAAATTCGATGCCCAGCCTCGCGCCAAGACCGAGACTCAGAAGAAACAACCCGACTGCAATCGCGACCGGCCACACCGGCCGCGCCAGCGCCCAGCGCAGGCAGGGCGCATAGAGGCGCCGCATGATCCGGATGAGGCGCGTGTCCTCGTGGCCGTTTCCGGTCCGGGCAAACCAGAAGGAAAGGAGCGGTGTGACGGTGACGGCGAGCAGCAGCGATCCGGCGAGGGCCATGATGACGGTCGACGCCATCGGACGGAACATTTTCCCTTCGATGCCGGTGAGCGTGAGAATAGGCACATAGACCAGAATGATGATGCCCACGGCGAACGTCATGGGGCGCAAGACTTCGCGGCCGGCGGCCAGCACTTCCGCCAGGCGCTCTTCCGGCTGCCGGCCCTTGGAAGAGGCGAGCCGGCGCAGGATGTTGTCCACCATCACGACGGAACCGTCGACTAATAAACCGAAATCGATCGCGCCCAGGCTCATGAGATTGCCGGAGAGCCCCGCCTGCATCATGCCGGTGAAGGCGATGAGCATCGAGAGGGGAATGGCGGAAGCCACGATGAGACCGGCCCGCAGATTGCCGAGGAACAGAAAGAGGACGGCGATGACCAGCAGGCCGCCTTCCAGCAGATTGTTCCGGACGGTCCGGATCACTTTGGACACGAACAGCGTCCGGTCGTAGTAGGGCTCGATCACGACGCCGGGGGGCAATGTCTGCTGGATCTCCCGGACCCGCTTCTTGACCTGCGTGACGACGCGCTGGGCATTTTCGCCGGCGAGCATCTGGACCATGCCGATCACGGTCTCGCCGTCCCCCATGGCCGTGGCGGCGCCGATGCGGAGGGCGGACGCCTCCTTGACCTCGGCCACGTCGGCGATATAAATCGGGACGCCGCCCGACCCGTGAGCGATCACGATGCGGGCGAGATCGCTCACACCGGTGGCCAGCGCCTCCCCCCGGATCAGGAGTTGCTCGCGCCGGTGTTCGATGTAGCCGCCTCCGGCCAGCGCATTGTTGCGTTGCAGCGCGTCGACGATCTGCTTGAGCGACAATTTCAACGACAGGAGTTTCGCCGGGTCCACGACAACGTGAAATTGCTGCGGCTCGCCTCCCCAGATGTTCACTTCCACCACGCCGGGGACCGCCCGCAACTTCATCCCGATGTCCCACTCCAGCATGGTGCGCAAGGCCATCGGACTGTAGCCCGGCCCCTTGAGCGTAAACTGATAGACTTCTCCCAAGCCGGTCGTCAGGGGGCCCATGATCGGGCGGCCGTATTCCGTCGGGATCCGTTCCACCGCGCGGGCCAGCCGCTCCGCCACCAGCTGCCTGGCCCGGTAGATGTCGGTGCTGTCGTCGAAGATCGCCGTGACCGCCGAGAGGCCGTAGCGCGATACCGAGCGCAGTTCCCGCAAGGCGGGCAGGCCGTTCAACGAGGCTTCGATGGGGAAGGTCACGAACTCCTCGACCTCCACCGGTCCCAGGGCCGGCGCGCGGGTGAGAATCTGGACCTGGACCGGCGTCAGGTCCGGCACGGCATCGATGGTGAGATGGGCGAATGACCAGAGCCCCGCCGCGACGGCCATGACAATGGCCACGAGGGTGAAGAAGCGATACCGCAGGGAGAGAGTCAGCAAGCGGTCCATCAGTGTGTCATTCCCCGGTTCCGATGTGTTCTTTGAGCAGAACGTTTTTGAGGTCGAAGACACCCGCGACGACAACGCGATCCTGTTCGGTCACGCCGTTTTTGACTTCGACCAGGTCTCCGCCTTCCCGTCCGAGCTCGACCGGCACGAAGGTATAGGAAGAGTCCCGTTCGATGAAGACTCCCCGGACTTGCCCCACGGTGGTGACGGCGGACGCCGGGATCGCCGTCACCGGCGAGCCGGGCAGCGTGAGGGTCACATCAACATATTCCCGCGGCTTCAATTGCCCCTGCGCGTTCGCGACTTCAAACCGGATGTGGATGGTTCTTGTGGTTTCGTCGGCCATCGGCGCGATGTAGGTAAGCGGCGCGGTCACCGCGGCGGCTCCTTTGGGTGCGATCGTTCCCCGGTCTCCTTCTTTGAATTTGCGCGCCTGCTCGATCGGCAGATTCGCAAAGACCCACACGCGGCTGGTATCGACGACTTCGAACAATTCCTCTCCCGGCGCGACGCCCTGGCCGCGCACGGCGTTCTGTGCCACGACGGTGCCGGCGATGGGAGCGGTCAGGGTATAGTGATGGCCTTCCTCATGGCCGCCGCCTTCGAGCCCGGCGAGTTCGGTCTTCGACAGCCCCATGGCCAGCAGCTTTTCGCGGACGTGTTGGTAGCGTGCCTTCGTCTCCAGATATCGGCCCTTGTCTTCGATGAGCTTGCGCTCGGGCACGATGTCGTCGGCCCGCAGCTTTTCCGTCCGCCTGAAGCTGTTTTCGGCGACGTCGACCTGGGCTTTTCCGATCAGATATTCCTCCACCAGCTGGTCCAGTTGCAGACTGCCGATGGCTGCGAGCGGCTGACCGGGCTTGACGCGGTCGCCCAGTTGCACGTGGATGTGTTCGACTTGCCCGGCGATGCGCGAGGTGATTTTCGCGACCTGCTTCAGATCCAGCGCCACTTCGCCCGGCGCCGTGACGACCTCGGGAATCGGATGGCGTGCGACCGGTTCCGTTTTCAAACGGTTGCGAACCACCGGCGGTGGCTGAATCGCGCGGGGGCCGGTCTGATCCGGCTGGCGCGCCGTGGCGGGCGGGTGGGCAGGCGGTTCCGTGCCGCGGTCGCCGCAGCCTGCCAGGAGCAGCGTAGCGGTCACGAGCATTGCAGTCGGCATGTGTGGTGCGATCATCGGAAGGCTCCTGTCCGAGGCTCGGCCAATGGTTCTGCGTTCATAGCGGTGCTCCCAGCGCGCGTTCCAGCCGGACGAGCGCGATGGAGAGGTCCGCGCGCACCTGAGCATATTCCAGCAGTGTCTGCCGGTAGACGCGCTGGGCGTCCAGCACGTCCAGCAGACTGGCCGCGCCCTGGCGGAAACTGGTCCGGGCGACGGTCAGCGTCTGTTCGGCTTGTTTCAAGAGACCGGTTTCGAAGACCTGCAGTTGATCCTGCGCGGTGCGGACTTCCTGCGTATGCTGGGTCACGGCTTGCTCCAACTCGATGTGGGCCCGCAACCGCTCCGCGTCCGCGCGGTATTTAGTTCCCAGGGCCGTCTCAATCTCGCCCTGTCGCCGGTACCAGAGCGGAAGAGGCATGCTCAGGCCGGCGGTCAGCGATTCGTCGCCGGCCTCCCGATGATAGCTGCCCTGCACGCTGACATTCGGCATACGGGATTCCCGTTCATATCGCACCGTATGGTCGGCCTGCTCCGCGAGCTTGGCCGCACGCCGCATGGCTGGATGCTGTTCGAAGGCCTTGGCCGCCAGCTGATCGACATCCAGTTCCTGCCGGGGAGCGAGGAAATCCCCGTGGATAGAAAACTGTTTGCCGAGCGATCCGGCCGTGAGCGTGTTGAGCCGCGCCTTGGCCACCAGCAGCGTATTCTGTGTGCGGGCGACTTCTTTCCGCGCTTTTTGGACCTCGACGCCGGCTTTCATCGTATCGAAGGAGGTGGCTTCTCCGGCCGCGACCCGCGCTTTCACCGTGCGCAACACTTCTTCCACCAGACTCACGTTCTGTGCGGCGAGGTCGGCGTCTCGCTGGGCGAAGAGCACCGAATAAAAGGCGATTTTGACATCGGCCGAGAGGGCCAGACGAGTTTCCTCCAATGCGGCGGAAGCTCCGGCCGCGCCGGCGTTCGCCGCGTCCTGCCGGGCCTGTCGCTTGCCCGTCCATTCGAGCGGTTGCTCGACCGTGACGGTGCGCTCGGTGATTCTGGTGCCGGTGCTCGGATCGCGAATCGCTCCGCGGCCTGCCGTGCCCGAGACAGAGGGATTCGGATAGGCTCCCGCCGTCATCTGTTGGCCGCGGCTTTGTTTGACCAGTCCTTCCGCACCGGCCAGGGTCGGATTGTGTGTGAGTGCCACGGCGAGGATCTCGTCCAATGAGTAGGTGGGGATGCCTGGTTCGGCGGCCAGGATACTGTGAGCCGGTTCAGCCATGCCGCATAGGAGCACGATGCAGAGAACGATGCGAGGACTCATCAGAGCCTCCTCCGGTTCGGCGAGAGATTTCGCGGGGCAGGGTTACGGCCTGCCGCGTGAGACAATCAGTGAATGATGACGAACGGTGAAGAGCGGGAACTAGATGAGCAGGGACGGCGGCGCGCGTGACAGGATGTCGCGAGTGAAGAGTGCGAGTGACTGAGAACGGGTCAGGTCGACGCTCACCGGGCGGCTCGTGGTCACCGCCACATGCGCGGGCGGCTCGATGAGGAACATGGCCGTCACCAGCGGTTTGGGGAGGCTGCGATCCGTCGAATCACTGACGAAGGAGAAGCCGAGTTCGGCATAGTCCGATGCGTGGAACGGGTGCGGGGAGAGAGTGGCCTGGTTTGCCGGCCGGGCTTCGGCGGCAGCAGCTGTATGCTGGTGATTCGTAAATTCGCCGTCCAGGTCCGGAGAGAAGACCGTATGCACGGTTCCGCCATGGATATGCCCGGCTTCTCCGTGATGATGGTCGGCTTCCGGATGGACGTGGAACAAAGGGACGGCCAGCATCCAGATCATGATCCAGACTCGCAGCATGATGTGCGGCCATGAATGGTGGTTGGCGAACGTTCCCATGCGGTGCTCCTATATAGGTGAAACCTAACACATGGTATCGACGGCAGCAAGGAACGATCGCTTCACTCAGGGAAGATGGATGAGGCGTAAGGTCTAGTCGCCGGTCCGGGACCCTGCCGGTCAGGGATCGAGTCGGTTCCAGAAGGAGTGGAATCTGGTCGGCAGCGTGCGAAGAACTATGCTTGTTCACCGGTGCGGTGAACGTGAGGGGCGCTGCCGGTGCATAGACCCAGGTCCGGCCAGATGTTCGACCTCAAATTCGGCGCGGGATACAGGTGGCAGGACTCTCTCAAGAGATTTGGCAAGCCGAAGTGTAACCGTCGTGATTCCGGACTCGGCGCTGAGCTGGGTGGAGAAGCGATCGACTGCTACGCCGAGACTACGCTGGAGTTCATGTCCAAGCAGGGTCTGACCGGAGTGGAACGCTGCGGCGTGCATCTGCTGCGATTGGATCCTGCCTTCTGATGATCGGGCAAGAAGTTGCTCGGCCGGGATTGTGCTCCGGGGGCAAGTGTGACTCCGATCACATTGTCGAGCATGAGAATCCTGGCATGGGAATAGTGCAGCTGAAGGTAGTCCCGATGGTAGTTCAGAACCGCCAGCATTACCGGTATCCCATATCTGCTTTGGATTGTGGTGCAGAAGAGATCCTGCCTGTGCTCCGTCGCTCATCTGATTCGACGACCCGTGTCGGTATCTTCAAGTCTGGTGCTGAACCGGTCGTGCAGAAACGCGTCCAGTTTAGGGGATAAGATCCATGGGTAATTCGATCGGGAAACCGGTCGTGAGACTTGCGTCATCTTCCGCTGGAACGGCCGGACGTTCACGTCTGCGACCGGCCCGTTGAGGAGTCCCGGGTCGATCATCGTCCCCTCCTTTTCACCCGCCGCGTGATGGGTTACCGAGGTGCCGCTACGAAGACAGGGGCTCTCCGCAGCGGCGCTCGTCAGGCGGTGATCAGTAGGCCTTGCTGAATCCCGGCTCGCCGTCGTAGTTCCACAACTTCTGCGCCGCTGACCACCACCAGCCCTTCTTGGTCAGTGCGTCCAGGAATGCATTGACATCTGCGTCCTGCACGTCTTTGGTCGCCATGAATCGGCAGCGGTACCAATTCACCTGCAGCAAGTCAGGGCTGACAAATCCAGGCCAGACTTTCGTGCCCCGGTTGGAAATGAATTCACACTTAAACGCCCCAATGTCATCGAACTTCGGGATGCCTTTTTCGGTAATGATGTACATATCGATCCCGACCAATTTGATCTCTCTCTTCTTCTTCGTCGCTTTGGCTACTTCCGTAAATGTTGGCATTGGATGTCTCCTTGTTCAGTCTGTGTGCTCAGGCTCAGGCCATCGCATGCATCTTGTCGACGATGGCTTGGGCATATTCATCGGTGGTCGCCGTCCCTCCGACGTCGTACGTCACGTGCTTTCGCTCGTCGAGCACGGCGAACATGGCCTTCTCGATCCTGGCCGCGGCCGCTTCTTCCTTGAGCCAGCGGAGCATCATGATGCCGGAAACCAGCACGGCCGAAGGATTGACCTTCTTCATGCCGGCGTACTTCGGCGCCGAGCCATGGACCGCTTCGAAGATCGCGCAGCCGTTGCCGACATTGGCGCCCGGCGCGAACCCCAAGCCTCCCACCAGTCCAGCGCAGAGGTCCGTGAGAATGTCGCCGTAGAGATTCGGGAGTACCAGACAGTCGAACTGCGCCGGATTTCTCACCAACTGCATGCAGCAATTGTCCACGATGATGTCGCCGGACTCGATGTCCGGGTACTTCTTGGCGACTTCCCGGAAGGCATCGAGAAAGAGCCCGTCGGTCATCTTCATGATGTTGGCCTTGTGAACGCAGTAGATCTTCTTCCGCCCGTTGGCCTTCGCCCACTTAAAGGCAAAGTCAGCGATGCGATAGGAGCCGGGCCAGGTGATGACTTTCAAACATTGCGCGACTTCGTCTGACACCATGTGCTCAATGGCCGCGTAGCAGTCTTCGGTGTTCTCGCGAAAATTGAGGATGTCGATCTTGTCCCATGGGCGCTTGAGCACCGGAATCAACTTGGCCGGACGCACGTTCGCATACAGATCGAATACCTTGCGGAGCGTCACGTTCGCGCTCTTGTGGCCGGTCCCGATCGGTGTGGTGGTTGGGCCCTTGAGGGCCACTTTGTTCTTCGCAATGTTCTGAATCGTCTTGTCGGGCAGCAGGGTCCCGTGCTTCTCCAGACAGTCCAGGCCGATCTCCTCGTACTCCCATTTGATATTGGCCCCGCTCGCGTCGATCACCAGCCTGACCGCTTCGCAAATTTCAGGGCCGGTGCCTTCTCCCGGTAACATCGTCACAACATGCTGTGTTCCCATCGAACAACCTCCCTTAAGCAGCAAGGGCGATCGGACCATCCGCTCCCCTTCTGCAGGCTCAACTTTGCAAAGGGGATTCCAGATTGCTCGGTGGTTGTCCGGTGAACCGGCGATCGAAAAAACTCAGCAAATACAGGGGTGCGAAGGATCGGAAGCTTGCAGGTGTGTGCTGGTTCTCTTGAAAGTCAGAGAACCCTCGTGCATCGACACACGGGTTGCACGGGAGGCGGTGCATCATCGCTCGCTGCGGTTCAGCGCTGCTTGGCCAGACGTGGAAGGATCGGTAAAGCGGAATGCAGCGGAGGGGGCTGTTGCGCCGGGCAGCCGACACTGGTTGGGACGGTGATGAGTGGATGTTTGAGCAGCTCCCGGAGGGAGCCTGGAATGCCCCGTTCATCCAGGCCACCATCACCAGGACAGGGGCTTGCAAGAATGGGCTTGTCGCGCGGGAGCCGCCGCGTCAGGTGAGCGGCGCAGCGCAACGCCTGACACGATCCATAATCGCCACGCCGAGGCCCTGTGTCTTACAGGGTTCAGCGTATAGACGGTCAAGGCCTAGTGCGTCCAGCCGCCGCAATGCCGCGAATAGATTCCGTGCGGCTTCCCGCAGATCGCCGGATGGCGAGAGCACTTCGATCGCGCAGTATCGTTCGTCCATATGACCCAGCGCTGACATAGCGAGCAACCCTGCGCGCTCTTGGTCATGCAGAGCGGGTCGAACGTCCGGATCTTCCAGAACAGTCATCGGAGTGCGGGTTGCGTAATGGCGGGTAAGCAGGCCCGGCGCGGCCATGTTGTGCATGGCCGGTGTGTACGTCACCGGCCCGATGACTTTCCTGATCTCAGTGAGTGTGATGGTTCCTGGCCGAAGGAGTTCTGGCCAGGTTCCCACCATCGACACGATGCTGGACTCCACGCCAATCGGGCAGGGGCCTCCGTCGAGAATCAGGTCGATGCGATCGCCGAGCCCATCCACCACATGTTGAGCGCACGTTGGACTGACGTAGCCGAATGGATTGGCACTGGGGGCGGCGATTGGAACTCCCGCTTCACGGATCAGCGCGTGCGCCACCGGATGAGACGGCATCCGGACGGCAACGGTAGGGAGCCCTGCCGTCACAAGATCGGGAACCTGTTCTCGTTTTCGCAGCACGAGTGTCAGCGGGCCTGGCCAGAACACATCGATCAGCCGGTGATCGCGCGCCGATAGGGACGGAGTCAGTGCATCCAGTGCCGCCCGGTCGGCAAGGTGTACGATGAGGGGATCGAATGATGGCCGTTGCTTGGCTTCGAAAACACGCGCCACTGCGTCTGGATTCAGCGCATCGCACCCGAGCCCGTACACTGTTTCGGTCGGGAAGGCGACAAGGCCGCCGTTCCGGATCACGCCGGCGGCCAGCCGAATGGACTTAGGATTCGATGCAGGCAGTATGTGAGCGGTCGCCATTCTTCTCATAACCAGCAAAGCGGAGCGTGTGGGGCCTGCGGCAGAGCATTCACTATGGCGTTATTCACCGTCATGAACCCTTCGGTTGATTTTTCGACCTCACGTTTTCACCGTGAGTGCTATTGACTCGTACTGGCATCTGGCCGGTTATTCTCCCAATAGCCTTTGTCGGGCAGCCCCTTCGCTTCAATCGTAAACGACCCGGCTTCGATGGTCAGCCATTGCTTCTGCGAGCAACAGGTCCCGTCCGGCAACACATCCCACGAGCCGCGCCGGACCACCAAGGGCCCTGTCGAGAGATCGTCGAAGAATACCCCGCGCCGGCCGATCCCGTACAAATTCCGGTGCGGGACCTTCACCACGATCTCGGTGTCGGTCCAGGATTGCACCAGCGCCGCCGCGCCATTAAAGAGCACTTCCGTCCTCGACACATTGGAGATGACGGTGCTGCCAGAAGACTCCGGCTCGTTGATCTCCACATCCAGCCGCCGCTTATAGGCCTTTTGACTTAAATCCAGGCCGGTATGTTCCGCCGTCTTTAAGAACGTCCCAAACCCTTTGCCCTTGATCGTCACCAGCTCGTCTAACCCGGCGGACTTCGGCTCGTAGGACTCCACCGCTGGGGTGACCAGGGTAAAGGTGCCGGCCTCGGTGACCAATTCGCCGCGCGCCTCGCAGCAGGATCCGTCCGCCTTCGGCGTGGTCGCACTGCGGTAGATCTTGACCGGGCCGTTCTTCACACTGAACGGCACCCACACGTCGATCCGGTCGTCGTTCCACCGGTAGATCACCGCCGGCACCCCGCCGATCTCGACGCGATTTTCGCCCTTGTTGAAGTCCATGAAGCTATAGGGCGTGGCCCCGCTTTCGGAGTAGAACCCGAAGTGCTCGCCGTTGATCCGCAGCATGGTCCCGATCGGGGCGCTGGCCGGCGTCACGGGCAGGGCCTTGGGCACATGTACGGTGAAGGTGCCGAGCGCCCGCTCTTTTCCCTGCCGTGTCAGCACTAGCGGCCCGGTTTCGGCCCCGAGCGGCACATGGGCCACGATCACATCATCTTTCCACTGGGCAATCGTGGCCCGGTGGGGCCCGATCGCCACCGCATCGTCGGCGCCCTTGGTGCCGAACCCCTGGCCGAACAACACGAACTTCGTGCCGACCGGCCCGCTCATCGGATCGACGCGGACACTGGGGACCAGCGCCAGCGGGACGGCATTACTGGCCAGATATTCCACTGGTGCACAGCAAGACCCATCGGGGAGCGGATCGGAGGAGGCCAACCGCACGACGACCTCGCCGGATGTCGCATTGGTGGGAATCTCCACCTCGATCTTATCGTCCTTCCACCGGCGGGGCCGCACCACCACTCCGCCGATGACCACATCGTTGACACCGAACATCGTATTGGGATCGCGCGCGCCGGCCGTGGCGCCGAAATGTTCACCGGTGATGGTGACCAGCATGCCGCGCTCGGCTTCCGTCGGCGTAATGGATACGATTCGCGGCGTCACCACCGTAAACGTGCCGGCTGACAACTGCTTTTTGCCGACCACCATCTCAACCGGACCGGTCGTGGCCTTGAACGGCACCTTGACCTCAACCACGTCGGCCTCCCAGCGCTGGATCAGCGCCGGCACGCCGGCAAAGGTCACCTTATTGAACTGGACCGATTTGAATTGGCCCAACCCCTTGCCGCTCAACACCACCGTCGCGCCGGGCGTCGCATGATTCGGTTCGATCATGACCTGTTGAACAGACGCGCCGACTTCCAGCGAATGTCCGGCCACCCCGAGCGTCATGAACAATGCCGTCAGGCCCAACCGTTTCCGGAACGGACTCATCGTTTGACCCATAGGGCCTCCTGGATGTCGTTGAGTACAGAAACCCATTGTGCCTCCATTTTCATCCAATACTTGTTGCGATCTCAGGATGCTCACGCTCCGTCAGCCCTCATTGCAGCATGAGGGCCTGTCCCGGAGCCGTCTATAGCTGCCCGACGCCGACGCTTGCGAATTGCGCGGCGGGATCTGGAACGATAGTGTCCCAGCCTCCCGTGCCGACGTAGCGGTAGCGCGATTGTGTATTGGGTTCGAGTACGACCAATCGAAGCCAGTGGTTGTGAAACAGTGTTTCCAGCAGCGGCTGCCTGGCGATGATGGCCGCCACCCGCGACCGCGGCGCCTCGATGATCGCGGTGAGACGGAGCGGATCGTGATAGGGCGTGGAGCCGTTCAAGACCGATTGAACGGGCAGTCCCATGCGGAGATCGCTCTGGTTCCCGGTCATGACGCCGATACGGCCGGTTACGTTGTGGTACACCTTGCTGCCGCTTCCATAGGTGTCAGGCGCCACGGTGGAGAAATAGTATTCGCTATTGATCCATTGGGCCACGATCAACGGCGCCGTCATGATGATCTCGAGGAGTTTGCCGTCAGGATCGGCCGCATGGTCATAGGAATGGAGAAACGCACGGCCCTCCAGATTGTGTCCGGCCGTCAAGTGACGGCTGCCGATAATGAACCAGCTGTTTCCGGCGAGGCCCCATTCCGGACGGACTTGAGCCCAGTCGAGGCTGCGTCCTTCGATCGCCCGAAGCGCCGTCTTCCGGACCGGTTCCGAGGGAGTGAGAGAAAGCCGCTCATATCGCTCCAGGGCCGCTTCAGCGCCGGCCATGGCGATGTCTTCCAATACTTGCGTCAGCTCTTTGCGGTGCGTTGCGGGCACGTCTTCCAGGTCGCCGACGGTGAGGCGGTCCGTCGTCGTGTCGTGGCGTGCCGCGACGAAATGGGTATCGCCGGGAATGACAAACCCTCGTTTCGCCAACAGCTCTCGAACCTGCGGCCGATTGGCGATTGTGGCAAATACCCGGGCATTGGGCAGGCCCTGGCTGCCGCCGCAGGCGCCGCAGTCGAGCGCCGATTCGTAGGGATTGTTCTGAGAGGTGCTGCCATGTCCGCAGAGAAACACGAGCCGCGCGAAGGAGGAGGTGAGTCCCATCAATCGCAGCGAGGTTTCCACATAGTAGGCTTGCTCGGTGGGAGTGAAACCGGTGCGTGTAATACGGTCGATGCGGACCGCGGTGTCGAGTCCCGTGATGTGGCATTCGCGACGGAGATCCTCGAGGACTCTGGTTTCGTGAGCCGGTCCGAGCACGAGCAGATGGCCGAGTTCCCCCGGGATCACGGAGGACCGCGGCGTGTCGGACAAGGCCTGCAGCCGGATGTCCTCCAGCCGTTGCGGTGTCAGCAGCGTCCCCTCCACGTGATGGTGCGTTCTGAGCCACCGCAAAATTCGCATCCGTTGCTCCGCCGCGACCATCTCATGGGCTTCGGACGTGGTGAGCTTATCCACAGTCAGAGACGTGGCGACGGGCGGCATCAGTGTGCGTCCGACCCATGCGGCGATCCGGTGATACCAGCGCGGGAACAGCGTTTTACCCAGCAATGCCCAGCCGAAGAACCAACCGACCGCTTCGACCATGACGTACGGAGTGATGACGTTATGTTTCAGATCATGCAGCAGTTCCTGCCCGGCTTTTACCGTAGAGGCGGTCGCTCTGCGCCGTTGGGCCGTGCCGCCGTCATAGGTACGCGGGACTTCCCGCAGGACATGTTTGGGCTTCAGCAACACCGGGCACAGTGCGGTCTCGTGCGGCTCGTCGAGGGATCGATATGAGATGGGGAGGCCGAAGAAGCCGGCAAAGCCATACGTTTCATATCCGCCGCGCTGTTCGAGCCGGCGACGGAATACTTCGGACCGGACGTCGATGCAGAAGACAAACTGTGCCAGCGGTCTGGCCGGAGCAGACAGTTCCGTCCTCACGTCCTGTGATTCGGCCGCAGTCAGCCTTGCGAGGACGGTCCGTTCGGCGGTCCGTTCGGCGGCTTCCAGCCATCGCCTGCTTCGCTCACGGGCAGGGAATCCGCGCAGCCACGCGGTCAGTTTCTCGCGCACGTCGGGAGCAGCTTCCGTCACCTGTTCAGAGGCGATGCCCAGGGCGTCGGCAAGGCGTGCAAGAGCTTGCGTGCTGGCCTGGTGCGAACGGGCCCGCCGGCGGTCCTGGTGGTGGGCGTACCACCGTGTCCCCGTCTGCTCCCATTCCTCGGGCTGCGCCGGCTTCCACCGGCGGCGGAGCCGACGGGCTTCGGCGACAGCCTGGGTAGGAGCCAGTCCTGCCTGGAGCACGCGCCTGAACCAGAGGGCATGGGGGTGACGGCGTGAATAGGCCTGGATGGCCTGGAAGTCTCCCGGGCAGCCGAGCGCTGAGCGGCAGGCGAGGGCCACCAACTCCCGCTCGTAGAACAGGCGGACCGCGAGATATTTGACCAGGTCGATGCGATAGGCCTCCTGCCAGGGGTCCGAGGTCTGGTCGGCGCGCCATTTGATGTAGCCCGACCAGCCGGGCAGCGTTGCCAGATGGAGCGACAGATATTCCTGCCAGAGGGCTGTCGGAATCCGCATCATGTGGAGGGATTGCAGCAAGGCGTCTTCCGGGCGGTCTGAGAGCGATCGGATCTTTTTCACTCGCTGCGTGATGCCCAGCAGGGAGAGCGTCCAGTCGTATTGTGCGGCATGTTTCCAGGCTCGGAAAAAAGTCTCTTCCCGATGAGGCATCGACCAGGCAGCCTCGCCTTCGTCACAGAACGCGACGCACCACTTGATCATCTCGCGGTTCATTCGATCCACGATGCGGGTACCGAGGGTGCGGTCGCACCAGGCGGCCAGAGTTTCGCGAAACGGCCAGTCGTCTGAGGCTGGATGATGACGGTCCTGGCTTCCTTTCCCCCGATCAGCCGGAAGGGAGTGCGCCATCCAGGTTTCCAACAATGTCACTGCCCGTTCCTCATCCGCCTGGGCGGGAGATGACGTTTGTGCGAGGGGCTCCGAGGGCTCGACCTCATGAACCAGCGCTGCCCGGAGGACGTCATGGTGGGAGAGGGTATGGCTACCCACTCGCACGGCGCTATCGGTTGCCAGCGGGGTCAGTGCCTGGTCGATGGCCTCGTCGGAGATACGTCCTGCACGATAGGCCTCTCGATAGACCTGAGGCGACAGGTAGCCGGGTCCGCCGAACAGCTCGGTCCCCCGTTGGACGGCTTCCGAAAAGGGCAGGTGTTCAAGCCCCTGCAGCGGGTTGCGGGAGATGAACGTCCGCATCGGCCAGAGCCGGGCCACGCCCTCTCCGGCCAGGTTGACGTGGGATCGCAGCTCCATGCGGTCGGTGTCGGCGTAGTGGTGTAGGTGGTTCATGGGTCCCCCTTTGATGATCGTATAGTTCAGCAAGAATGAGGCCGATCGTGAGGGGTGGAGAGATGACTGTGTTTGCAGGGAGTTTCTGAAAAAACCGACCAGACGAATCTACGTGGCGGTGTGTTACGCTGATAGTAACGCTGTTCAGCGGTGCGACGGCGCACGTCGGTGCAGGCGCGCACGGTACGGATCAGGCCGCAGCAGGCGGCACTAGTCAGGGACAGGGAGCGTGCCGCGCGGAGGCGGGGATGATTACATATGGCCCAGCTTCCGGAGTGTTTCCATTCCGCGTCCTTCATCCTGGGCACGGCCGGATCGTTCGGCGACTGTCGTGACGCGCAGTTCGGTGATGATCTGCGGGATCGTGTTGGCGCAGGAGTTGACGGTGCCGGTGCAGGGCACGCAGCCGAGGCTGCGATAGCGGGTCCCGGCGCCCCGGTCGAAATACAATTCCGGAAGGGGAACCCGTTCCTGTTCGAGGTATTCCCAGATATTCAGCTCGGTCCAGTCGAGCAGCGGGTGTACGCGCACATGAGACCCGGCGGGAAACGTCGTCTTGTATTGATCCCATAGTTCCGGCGGCTGGTCGCGGAAGTCCCATTCGCCGTGCTTGTCGCGTAATGAGAAGTAGCGTTCCTTTGCCCGCGTGCCCTCTTCGTCCGCGCGTATGCCCAGAATCACGGCCGTCCACTTGTGCTTCGCGATGGTCTGCTTCAGTGCCTCGATCTTCATTGCCGTGCAGCAGGTGACCCGGCCCCGGTCCGGGCCCATGCCGCCGGCCAGGGCCTCGCGGTTCTGGCCGACGACGAGATCGAGGTGCCATTCTTTGGCGAGTCGATCGCGATACTCGATCAACTCCGGCATTTCGTACCCGGTATCGATGTGCACCAGTGGAAAGGGCACGTGGCCGAAGAATGCCTTTCTCGCCAGCCACAACAGGACCGTCGAGTCCTTGCCCATCGACCAGAGCATGGCCAGATCGTCGAAGTGTTTGTAGGCTTCGCGAAGAATGTAGACGCTTTGATCTTCCAGCGCTCTCAGGTGTTGCACGAGTAGGCTCCTCTTCAATAGGCCGCCGGCCCGGAGAGCGTGCGATTCGACACCAGATCGAGCAGATGCAGTCCGTCGAATTGTGCCGCTGTCTGTCCCCTGGTAATCAGTCCGATCGATCCGTCCTGCGTGATCCACTCGTCCGCCACGGCGGCAACCTGGGCGCCGTCGACGAACACGCTCAGGCGCCCGCGATCCAGGTGAAGGAAGTTGATCCGTTGGACCCGCAGGCTGTGCCAGGGCCGTTGGGCGAGCTTTACGGTGATGTCTCCCAGCACAGTCGTGCGGCCGTCGGTGACGCGGCGCGTGGTCAGCTTGCCGGTCGAGGGATTGAGCGTGACCGAATAGAAGTTCGTGTTGTCGCGGACCGCCAGCGCGAGTCCGGCTTCGCCGCCGCTGCCCGGCGACAGTTCGGCGATCTGGACGGTGGCGTCCGGATAGGTGGTGCGGATGCGCTCGGCCAGCAGGAGATGGGCGCAGTCATCTGTGCCGCAGGGGCGGTCCTGGATGACCAGTTTGTTGCCCACGGGGAGCCGACGGTCGGCCTGCACGCGCCAGCCTGAGGCGTCCGCTCCGGGCGTGCTGAGCGCGACGAATCCCGCCGGCACTGATTCGGGAGTGTCCTGCTCGAAGTTCCACTGCCAGACGATATTCTGTTGCGGGGGCTTCGCGTGCACTTCGACATTGAGTACATCTGGCGCACGCACCGGCGTCGGCAGGGTCACGCGCTGGCCCTCCGGAACCAGCGCCTTCACCACGTCGTTCCCGACGAGATAGGGCCATAAGCCGGTGACGCCGCTCAGCCGTTCATGGTGATCTTTCACCGCATGGAGGCGCGCCTGCAGGCCGTCGGGCGTTCGAGTGAAGGCCAGGGCTTCGCCCAGAAGCAGGGCTTGCGCCGGTACCAATCGCGCGATCGGGGTATCGGCCAGCTCCATTGCCTGGCGCGCTTCGTCCTGGGCTTGCTGGAGCCAGGGATGATCGTATCGGCGTTCCCAGCTCACCCATTGAATGCGATCCCAGGCGAGGTCCGCGAGCAGCCGGCTGCGAACCGGGCGATTGTCCGTGTCTGTGGCGCGCAGGAGCGACTCATGGAGCGCGAGAGCCGCCGGCACATCGTTATTCCACCGGTGCAGCACTCCCAGTTCACGCTGTAATTCCGGTGACGCGGTACCGGTTCCGACCGCCGCTTCAAGCGCTTGGAATGCGGCATAAAAGGCTTCCGCTGCCGGTGAGTGTCCGACGGCGACGTCGGTCAGCTCCTGGCGCCATGTCTGTGCCTGCAGGTTCCAGTACAGCTCCGCCACCTGCCGCTTCATGGCCTCATCCGGCGCACCGATTCCGGCCTTCGCCAGCCCTTCGCGGAGGAAGGCCTCGAACTCGAGCGCGCCCAGCTGGGCGTTCACGTGAGGTTCGGTGGGATCGAGGAACAACAGTGAGCCCAACAGCGCCCGCTTCTCCTGCTTGTCCGCCGTCAGTTCCGCTTGCTTGAGCAGGGCGGAATAGCGCTCGCCCGTCAGGGCGCGAGTCCACCACCGGACCGAGCCCAGGACGAAGTGCCCGCGAATTTCCGGCTGAAGCGCTGCATCAGTCGGGTTTAATCCGTAGGAGGTGGCGGGAATGCGCGGCGCATCGGGGAGCACTTCGTTGATGACGGCACGATCTTCGGCGTAGCCGAGACGCCGCAGATTACTGGCGACCACCAGCCGGATGACGACACTGTGAACCGGTTGGTAGCGGCGGGCCGATCCGCTGGCCCACCAGACTTCATTGGGTGCCAGCGCAATGGGTGCGGCGAAGGGATCCGGGTACGTGACGGCCAGTTCGACCAGCGTGCCGCCGACTGTCGCGGGTGTGGCGGCTCCCTGACCGATGGCGATGGGACGCGTCGGAGAAACGGTACGGAGTTCGACCGTCGGAGGCGTCTTGAGGCTTGACCGGACCGCGGCGGGCGACAGAAAGAGCGCGGGCGGATAGTCTTTCCAGAGGCTGGCGTGTCGATGGGTTTCGGACAGCAGGCCGAGGCCCCGTCCGCGTGTCGTCGGTCCGAGCACGCCCGGTTCGGAGGTGTCTTCGATCATGGCGCGATAGGCGTTGATCGTGTCGTCGTAACAGGTGCGCGCGATCTGCGCTCTGGTTGGCTGCGATCCTGTTGCCGCGTTGCGGAGGCGGCTGAGGCAGCCCAAGTCGAGGCGGGCCCAGTCATCGGTGCGGCCGGCTGCCAGGGCTTCGGCATACCGCAACGCCAGGCGGGCTGATTCGTCCGTCCTGGATTTTCCCTGCGCGTTTCCGGCCGCCGCGAGCCCGCCGTGACCCAGCGCGATTCCCATTGCCGCCAACAATATAACCAGACATGTTCCGAAGTGTGTGTGCCGCATAGCGCCTCGATTCTTTCCTTATGGAGCGAGTGAATAGTCGGGCTTCCCTCCGTGAGGGTACGTTCGTTTGCATCGGACGATCAGGGTTGCGGTGCCTCGTCCACCCACGCATTGATCGAGCACCGGAGCATACGTGACCGTCCCTGCCGGTGTGACCTCAAACGGAAAGTCGAAGGTGAAGCTGATAAATTTGTATTGGCCCGGTCGTAACTGCAGCACCCGGGTCTCCGTTGTCCGATAGGCGTCGGACGTTTCCGGATCGGACGTCCAGATCGACGGGGTCACTCCCGGTACGTGCCACCAGCTTTGCGATACGATCGCCGTCGCATCGATCGTCACGGCAAACTTCGGTTCGTCCGTCTCGAGTTGGTCCGCCTTTGCCGCGAGGCCGTGGTCGACAAAGACCAGCAGGCAGGCGAGGGCGCCGACCAACAGCGCAGTGGTTCCCCGGATGGGCCGTCTCAGTGTCATGGGTATCATAGGTTCCTAACGTCCTTTCGCCGGAGTCGTAGCGACCCCGGGTGCGTCGCGAAAGATCTCCTCGACTGCGCGGCTTTCCCACTCGGTATGCGTCTCAAGTCGAAAGGCCCGCAGCACCGTGGCCCCGGTATCGACGATGGAGACGGGCTGCTGAATCGCATGTCCATGCTTGATTCCGGTTCCGGAAGCGATCCAGGGGATGGTCGATGAGACGGGGGCGGTTGCTCCCTGCGACGCGCCGGTTCCGCTCAACGACGTCACAAACACCGTGGTGCGTCCGAGCAATCCGTGGTCTTTGAAAATCGCCAGCACCGCCTCCATCGCTCCATCCACCGACCGGAGCGCCGTGCGATACCGCTCTGAGGACCAGCCATGTTCAATGCCGGCCCGAGCCCCGTCCGGCAGGTGCACCACGAGGAGGTGCGGCAGGGCCAGAATCGCATGGCCGTATCCTTGTCCGCTGTCTGCCTTCCGGATGTATTGCTTGATGTAGGACACCAGCCGCTCCGGGCTGCATTCCGGTTTGAGCGGTCCGCACACCTGATAATCTGTGTAGGGTTCCGGTTTTGCCAGTTGGTACAGGGACTCATCCATGAAGAAGATGGCGCTGTCCCGCCCCCCGCTGAGATCGAGGTAGTCGAAGACCGTCGGAGGTCTCGGATAGCCCCGGCTGAATTCGAAGGTGTCCCAGGTAATGCCGTGCTTCTCAACGGGGAGTCCGGTGAGGAGCGAGGCCATCGCGGGAAGACGGCTCGGGGAGGCGACCGTACCGGCCGACCAGGTCGCAGCTCCTTCTTTGGCCAGCCGTGAGAGAGCAGGCATCGGTCCGGTCTTCAAGGATTGCCGATCGACCCCTTCGAGGACGAACAGGATGACATGGTCCGTGGCCGCGGGAGCCGGAGCTACCGGATGGACGGGAGTTGCGGCTCCGGACTCAGAGAGCTGTGCGAACAGACCGGTCACGATCAGGACGAAAATGGTGAACCGTAGTGTCATCGCGGCCTCCAGATTGGATACTCGCCGTGTCGTTGGGAGCGCGTCGGCCCTTCCTCATGGACACAGGCACGTCGATGCCGGATCAATGCAATCGTCGGTCCCGATTTTCAGGGCGATCAGGACGTCGGATCGAGTGTGATTTCAGAGGAAATTGAGGAGTGCGGCGTTCGCCTGCAGGAATCAGGGATCGTGCGATCTGCAATCATGTGCGCACGCGCACGGTCAGGTTGGCTCGGTCGTGCGCCAGTGCTCGATGTCGGGTGGCTTTAGGGTTTCCGGCGCCGGTCGAGCATCCAGCGGGTGATGCCGAGATGCTTGGCGGCCAGAGTTTTGTTGCCGTTGGAGCGTTGAAGCACTTCGGCAATAATGCGGTCTTCCAAATCAGAGAGAGACAGTTCGCCGAGCTGGAACGTCAGGTGCACCCGGTTCGGGTCATCCGGAGCGGGAACATCCGGCGCGGGCAGGGGCGTGGTGCGAGCACTCATAGACTGATCGGCTTGCACATCGGCCGGAAAGTGTTCGGCTTCGAGCGATTCGCCCTGGCAGAACAGCACGGCCCGCTCGATGAGGTTGCCCAATTCCCGAACGTTACCGGGAAAGGCATAGCGGCGCAGGACGGCTTTGCCGTTCTCTCCGATCATGCGCACCGGTTTTTTGAGGGCAACGGCGGAGCGAGCCATGAATTGTTCGGCGAGGGGGATGATGTCTTCGGCCCGTTCGCGAAGCGGCGGGACGGTCAAGGTGACCACGTTCAATCGAAAGTAGAGATCTTCGCGGAACTCGCCTTTGGCCACGGCCTCCTTGAGATTGCGATTGGTGGCCGCCATGAACCGGACATCGACCGGAATGGTTGCCGATCCACCGACGCGGCGGAGGGTCCGCTCTTCGATGACCCGGAGGAGTTTGGCCTGTAACGGAAGCGGCAGGTCGCCGATCTCGTCGAAGAGGACCGTTCCGCCATCGGCCATCTCGATCAATCCGGCCTTTCGTCCCAGAGCGCCGGTGAACGATCCTTTTTCATGGCCGAACAGCTCGCTTTCAAACAGATCCCGGGGGATCGACGGACAGTCCACCTCGATACAGGGTTTCTGCCTCCTGGCGCTGTTGTAGTGAATCACGCGGCTCATATACTGCTTGCCGGTGCCGGTTTCGCCCTGGAGCAGCACGGTGACCCGGTCGGTGTTGGCCAGCTCCCGGAGCTGGCTCAGGAACGCCAGCGTAGCGGGGCTTTTGCCGATGATGCGATCCAGCGCATACCGTTCCGCATCCTGCCCGCTCTGGATCCGGACCTGGCGTTGCAGCGTGAGCAGCTCGGTGGCCCGGCGGAGCGCATGCTGCAAGTCTTCCATGTCGATGGACTTGGCGACGAAGTCGAAGGCGCCGAGTTTGGTCGCCTCCACGGCATCCTTCACCGTTCCTCTCGCCGTCAGGAGGATGACCAGCAGATGGGGGGATGTCTGTTTGACCCGGGCCAGCACATCGAGGCCCGAGAGGTTCGGCATGACCAGATCGAGGATGAGGATGTCCGGTTCGAAGGAACGCAGTAGGGCGAACGCCTCTTCGCCGGAGCCGGCGGTTTGCACGACATAGCCTTGATCGCTCAGCCGGAGCGCAAAGGCCTCGCGCACCGAGGGCTCGTCTTCTACCAGTAAGAGCTGCCAGGTCATGCGAGTCCTCGTGTTCCAACGGGCAGCCACACATCAACCATGGCGCCGCTGCCCGGCGGGCTGCTGATGGACAGCTGTCCGCCATGGCGCTCGACGATGTCATGCGTGATCGTCAGGCCGAGTCCGACGCCCTTCGCCTTGCCGTTGGTGAAGAAGGGTTCGAAAATCCGCTGCAAGTTGTCCGGCGCGATGCCCTTGCCGGTGTCCGAAAAGCGGATGAGGACTCCGGCGCCGCGCTTGGTTTCAGGCCCGATCGTGATCGCCAGTTCGCCTCCGTCCGCCATGGCGTCGATCGCATTCATCGTGATGTTCAGACACACTTGCTGAAGATGGGCGCGCGAGGCCTCGACCATCGGCAGGTTATTCGCAATCGTCTTCCGGACGGTGATGCGCTGCTTGGACAGATTGGGACGGAGCAGGGCCAGCGTGTCGTCGATGAGCGAGGGCAGATCGCAGGGCCGGAGATCGAACGGCCGCGGCCGCAGCTGTCCCAGGTGCGATTCGAGCAGTTCGTCGATCCGCGCCGCCTCGCGCGCAATAAGACGACAGCGGTCTCTGGCGGACTGGGGGAGCTGGTTCTGTTCGGCCAGGTGGGTGGCGAGGCTGCCGAGGCCGATCAGGGGGTTGCGCACTTCATGCAAGATCCCTCCGGCCAACTGCCCCACGAGCTTGACCTGTTCGGTATGGCGCAGCGCTTCCAGCATCTGTTCCCGCTCGCTCAAGTCGGTGAGGATGGCCATATAGAACTGGGTGGTGCCGTCCCGGTCCTTCACGGGGCTGACGCTTTCCCAGACCAGAAATTCGGAGCCGTCTTTGCGCCGGTTGACGAAGCGGTCGACGAACGGCTGCCCTGAGTGGAGCGCCTCCCAGAGGCGGCCATAAAACTCCGGCGTATGCTTGCCGGATTTCAGGATTCCGGGACGCCGGCCCAGCGCTTCCTCGCGGATCCA
This sequence comes from uncultured Nitrospira sp., assembly GCA_964512025.1. GTDB lineage: Bacteria > Nitrospirota > Nitrospiria > Nitrospirales > Nitrospiraceae > Nitrospira_D. Next base: position 67,281 of record CAZEHM010000006.1, read on the forward strand.
GCCCGTCATCCGTTCGAGCGCGGGGTTCCATTCCAGGATGCGGCCGTCGGTGTCAGTGAGCATGATACCGTCCTGCGCGGACATGAAGAGTCGGTGATAGAGATCGCGCTGGGTGTCGGCCCGCCTTCGCCGCTCAAGTACGGTGGCGACCGTGTTCGCGACCGTGCAGAGAAATTCCTGTTCTTTCCCCGTGAAATCCCGCACCTGTTTCGAATGGGCGGTCATAACGCCGTAGACGCGGTCTTCGACGAGCATCGGGACGCACATGCCGGCGATGCCTCCATGCTCCGTGAGGAGTTTGGAGGGAGTAAACCGGGTTTCGTTCCGGAGGTCCCGCACGACCACGGGCACGCGCTCGCGAATCGCAAAGCCGGCCTGGGAATGTGTCCCGCCTTCGATCGTCAGTTTGCCGATCAGTTCCTCTTCGAGGCCGATTCCCGCGACGACCGCGAGGTGATCGTCGGACTCCCTGGCGATCAGGATCTTGCAGAGCTCGACGTCCAGCGCGTGCGCCGTATGGCGTACCGCCTCGTTCATCAGGTCTTGAGCCGAGGCGTCGCTGACGGCGAGGGTTCCGATCCTGGCCAGCACCGACTGGAATCGGGCGACCTGGGAGGCTTCATGTGCGAGTACGGTCTGTTCCGTCACGTCCTGCAGGACGAGGAGCACACCGGTATCTCCGTGGTAGGGGACCACGTTGAAGCGGCATTCATAAATCAGCGGCTGTCCGTCAGGATCTATCAGGTGATAGGCCGTGGTGCCGCGCGTTCCCAGCGAGCGCTGGTTCCAGGACAACGCGTCGGCGAACAGTCGCGATCGTAAGGACCCACCGGGCTGTGTCTGGGAAAGACCGGCCTCGGCCGGCGTTTCGACCAGTTCGCCGAACTGCGTATTTTCAAAAATCAGGATGCCACGAGCCATCAGGCAGAGCCCCCCCTCGATGCAGTCGCTGACCCACGCCAGGATTTCGGCGGCGGCGACTTCCGGTTTGGCCAGGGCAGGCTCGCGGGAACCGCCGGATTGTGCGGTGGGCATATCGGTCGTACCTATTGAGAGCGCCTGTCCGGGTGATGGTGCCTGCGCAGCTGATCGCGCAGTATACCGAGTCGAACGGCGACCCGTCGAGCGATAGGCAGGGCGCCCGCTCGAATCGGGTCGCTTACTTCGGGGCAAAATGGTCCCGTCGGCTGACGGCCACGTCGGTCACGAACATCGCACCTGAATGCCGGTTGAAGAGCGGGCCCAGACCGGCCAGAATCGGCTCCACTTTGTTTTCCGGAACGACGGTGAACACCATCACCTGGCTGCTCGTGTCGTTGAACAGCAGATGCCCCTCGTGAAAGCCGTGATGCCCTTTGCCCGAGATATTATTGATGATCGTATAGCCGGTCGCTCCGGTCCGGTCCAGCAGGTCGGTGATAAACTTCAACTGGTCACCCTGCACGATGATCTTGATTTCTTTCATCGGGTGCAGTGTCAGGCTGCTCATAGTGACGTCCTCCTTGGTTCAAACTGCCGCAGGTCCATCTCGTTCGTAACGTCGCTCGGGTTACCGGTCAGGTCCCGCTCGAATCCCGAACCCTCTCGCTCCAGCGGGGCCGCTGACGGGACACGGCCCCGAACGGTTTGAGCTGCGGGTAGAGGGCCCGCAGCAGATCTTCGACATAGAGGCCGCCGAGGAACGCCACGTAGAGGCGCGTGTGCAGAGTAGTGAGTCCTGCCGGGAGCATCGGCTGGTATCCGTGAGCGTGGCCGTACAGGACTCCCCAGACTCCGATGATGATCAGGGCCGACAGCACGACGACGGTGTCGAAGAGGCCCTGGTGCCAGGCGGCCGCCTGGAAATAGGCGGCAACTTGTTCCGGCGCCGGATACAGGAAGTGCGTGAAGGTCTCTCCCGCCCAGAGATAGGTCAGGCCGATGAAGGTCAGGGTCGCGAGCATCGTGAGCGAGACTTTCCAGGAGGCGACCATGTTCAGCCGGTAGAGACTGAAGATGGCCTGCGCCGATGTGACCCAGGCAAAGAACAGAAAGATCATGGTGCTTTGTGATTCGAACAGGGAAATGTGGACGAGGCCGTGAGCCATCAGCAGTATCAGCAGCGGCAGGAGGAGCGTGATGGCAAGCCCGGTGCCCCAGGGCACGAACGAGAACGCCGGTGCGTCGCCGACTCTGCGGGATTCGGGGAGCGTATACTCGGTTCGTGCCTTGCGGATGTGATCGCCTGAATTCAAGAACAGCGTGGCTTTGAAGAGGCCGTGGGCGCAGAGATGAAAGATCGCGAGCGCGAAGGCCCCCAGGCCGCATTCCATGACCATGTAGCCCATCTGTCCCATGGTGGAGTAGGCAAGTGTGCGCTTGATGCTCGATTGGGTCAGCATGGTCGAGGCGCCGATCAATGCGGTGAGCGCGCCCACGACGAACAAGATGTACAGCGTGGCCGGAGCCTGGCCGAAGAGCGGCGCCAGGCGGTTCACCAGAAATCCTCCGGCATTCACGATGCCGGCATGCAGCATCGCCGAAACGGGAGTCGGGGCTTCGATCGTACCGGGCAACCAGATATGAAATGGAAATTGCGCGGACTTGGTCATAATCGCGAAGACCATCAGCAGCGTGCTGCTCGTGATCGCATCCAGTTCGAACCGGGTTCCGGTCCAGAGAGTCGGGCGGCCCGGCATCTCATCCAACGCATGGAACAGCGCCGTCAGATCGAGCGTGCCGAAGGCCGCATAGAGTGCTGCGATTGCCAGCAGGAGTGCGACATCTCCGAACCCTTGGATCAGCAGCGTCGTCCGTCCCGCTTGGCGCGCCGCGGTACTGGCGCGGTTAAAGGAAATGAATGTGGCGAGCAGCCACGTCACGGTGTGCCAGGCGAGGAAGAGCCACACGAGGTGCCCGCTCGTGACCAGAGTCAGGAGCACGAAGGTCAGCAGGCCGAGCAGCCCGAAGAATCTGACGTAATCGGGATCGCCCTGCATATACTGCCGGGAATAGACGTGGATCACCAGGCTCACGACAGTGATGAGGATCACCATGATTCCGGCCAGGCGATCGTACAGTAGCGCCGGCAGCCCCGGGAGCGCGAGAGCCAGAGAGTCAGAGCCGAAGATCTGAGAGAAGGACAGGAGGGCGGTCCCGGTCGAAAGAATCAATGCTGCCACGCTTACTTGCGCCACTCGCTCGCCGAGCAGGCGTCCGAAGCAGACCGTCACGATGCTTGCGAGCAACGGAGATGCGATAGTGATGAGTATGGGTATCGAGTCCATGACACCTCACGCCTTATAAGTGATGTGGCGAGAAGGATCAGCAAGAACAGTACCGTTGCAAACGAAGCGCGGATGATCGTTAGAAGCGGAGAAGTGAGGGTGGTGCAGCGAGGTAGTTCAAGTGGACTGAGTGACGATGTGTCGTGAGTAAGCGGAGATGAGTGCGCGGGTGCACTGGTGTGCAGGCGCGCACGAACGTGGAGCGAAGGCTATTCTTTCACCGTCACGGTCATCGTGATTGGCTCCAGGGGATTGTCGGCGGCGTCGCGGGCGACGGCGACGATCTTGTCCATGACTTCGATGCCGCGAAAGATTTCCCCGAACACGGTATAGCGCCGGTCGAGTCCGCTGTTGTCGCCCACGCAAATGAAGAACTGGGAGCCGTTGTCGTTGAAGTCGCGCGTGCTGTTGCTCTCGCGCGGCATCTTTGCCATGGAGACGGCGCCGCGTTTGTGCGGGCGGTCGCTCGGCTCAGGCGTGAGAAAGTAGCCGGGGCCGCCGGTGCCGTGGGTCGTCCGGTCGGCATTTTTGCTGAAAGGATCACCGCCTTGAATGAGAAAGCCGGGGACGACGCGGTGGAAGGTCGTGCCGTCGAAGAAGCCCATCTTGGCCAGATTGATGAAGTTCTCGACATGGCGCGGCGCATCATCAGGATAGAATCTGATCTTGATCTCGCCGAACTTGGTGACGATCGTCGCGCGCGGATCCTTCTTTTGAAATTGCATAGTCATAGTCGTGCAATGTAACAGGGGCGCCGCTTTCGAGGCAAGGCCTGAGGGCAGTGCTGAGTGCCGAGCTGTGAGTGCTGAGTAGGCTGACTCAGCACTCAGAACTCAACACTTCTCTTGCGCGGGCCCTTTCCCCGGATCGATCCAGCGCCAGAGCAGTCCGCCGGGAATTGCGACCAACGCGGCGGTGCCGAGCGAGAGCGGCCAACCCCACTGTTCGGCAATCCAGGGTGTGACGGTGGGTGAGATCGCCCCTCCGATGTTGGCCCCCATGTTCATCAACCCCGATAGACTGCCGGCATGTGTTTTCGACAAGTCGCTGGTGGAGGACCAGTAGGCGCCGACGCTGAAGTAGAGCCAGCCCGCGCCCAGTGACAGGCTGGCGATGGCGAAATAGGGCGAATCGATCCAGGCCCCGAGTCCGATCGCGCAACCGGCGAGAAGCATTCCCGCCATGCCCGCCTGCCTGCGACCCGCCGTGAGTCCGTGGCGGGCGGCCAATCGATCCGTGACCCAGCCGCCGACCGGACAGAAGACTAGAATTGCGAGAAAGGGGGCGGACGCGAAGAATCCGCCGCGCAGGATATCGAAACCGCGCACGTTGACGAGATAGAGATAGAACCAGGACATGTACACGTAGGCCACATAGCCGAGGCAGCTGTAACTCAGCACGAGCCACCAGACTGTCGGTGTTTGCCGCAAAGCCGCCCAGGGGATAGAGGGGGAGAGCGCCGGTCCGGTTCTCGCAGTCGCGCTGCTCTGTCGATCGGCCGTCCGAGTAGTAACCCAGGGATGGTCGAGCGGATGATTGCGTGCGATGAACCACCAGATGACGGCGAGGCCTAGGCCGAGCACGGCCGACAGGTAGAAGGCGGTCTGCCAGCCGAAGTTCACCATGATCCAGGCCGTGACGGGCGGCGTGATCGCCGCGCCGACGCCGATGCCTCCGATCGCGATGCCGATGCCGAGGCCGCGCTCTCCAGCCGGCAGCCAGTCGGTCACGACACGATTGAAATTCGGCAGGGCCACCGCTTCGCCGACGCCCAATAGAAAGCGCGCAAGCGCGAGCGCTCCCATGATGCCCAGCCATCCGGCCAACGGCGAGGCCGGAGCCATGGCGGTCCAGGCCGTGAAGACCGACCACCAGAGCAGCGCCAGGGTCAGAATGATCCGCGCACCCCAGCGGTCACCCAGCCAGCCGCCGGGAATTTGAAACAAGGCATAGCCGATGACGAAGGCCGAAAAGACGAAGCCCATCTGCTGATCCGTCAGACCCAGCGCTGGCATCATGTGCCGGGCCGTCACGGAGATGTTGACGCGGTCGATGTAGGTGACGACGCTGATGGCAAAGAGCAGCCCGAGAATCACCCAGCGGATGCGCGTGGGCGGCGGGGAGTCGTGGTCAGAGGAATCGTGTGGGTGCAACGGTCATGTCGATCCAGTGGAGGGCGGGATTATAACGAGTCGGGGTTAATGGCTCTAGCACAAATTGTATGTGCGGTGCTCATGCCAGCGGGTGACTTGCCTGAAAATCCCTTGTCTCCCGCAGGGTTGGTGGATTTCACTGGAGGCTTCCGGTAAGATCCGAACGGCAATTGTACGTAGGCTGTGAGGGAGAAGATTGTCGCGTCTTCGGCTGTTTCTGATCATCGTGCTGGCACTCGCGGTGGGTGTCGGTGCCTTCCTGCTCTTTTCCAATACCCTCATCGGTGAAGATTATCTCAAAGAGTTCGTCTTGCAGCAGCTGGAGGAGACCCTCGGGCGCAAGATCGAAGTGCATCGCGTCAAATTTGTCCTGTTTCCCCGCATCCGCGTTGAACTGAGCCAGGTCGCCATCCACGATCCCCATTCCGAGGAAGTCGTGCTGTCCGCGAAGCGGATCGATCTGGTGCTTCGCCTGCTTCCTCTGTTGCGCAAACAGGTGGTGGGCAAGCGGCTGCTGGTCGAAGAGCCGGTGCTGACGATTCACCGGAATGAAGCCGGCCACTGGAATATTCTGGACGGAACCAATCAGGCGGCGACAGATCAGCGCACGTTGGACATGATGACGCGCGTCTTCATGATCCGCCAGGCCACGGTGGTGAACGGGAGTATTACGGTCATCGACGAGGCGAGGCCCGGAGGGGTCAGGACGCTGAAGCTGGAGCGGGTCGAAGGGGGGATCATGATCCGTCCGGAGCGCGCGATGGCGGATGTGCATCTGTCGATGGCGCAGACCGGTCAGGACGGGCTGTCCGCTGTGTCTCTCGCCGGTCAGATCAAGCGGGTGGAACGGTCCGCCGCGTTGACGACGGACGCTCCAGCGAGCCCGGCTCCGGCTGAACAGCCTGTTGCGGCGCCCGCGTCGGTGTTTCAGTTCGAAGGGCAGGTGGACGCCGCCAATGTCGTGCTGCGCGAGATGGCGGATTTCTTCGGTCCCAGGCCGGTGCCCCCGCAGCTTCAGGGGATAGTCAATCTGCAAGGGCAGGTGCGCATCATGCCGGGGCTGGCCGGGTACGATGCAGTGTTGTCGGATATGACGGCCCGCCTGAATCAACTGACCCTGACCGGCAAGGCGAATCTGGCCGGGCTGCTCACCGCGCAGCCGACCTTTGCCGTCACGTTCAATTCGTCGCTGGTCACATTGAAAGAATTGCTGGCGACTATTCCGGCCGAATGGATTCATGCGCAACTGCCGTCCGTTCTGGCGGAGCGGCAGATCGATGGCAAGGTGCAGGTGGTGAATGCCACGCTCACCGGCTCGGCGACCTCTGGGCCGCAATTGTCGGTGACGGGCGAGTTTCACGTCCAGGAAGGGCAGGCCCTGCTCGGCGAGGATCGTGTCCTGACCAAAGATCTGGCCGGGGTCGTCGTCGTGGAGGCAGGCCGCGTGCGGGCCGCCAACTTTACCGGTCAGTACGGCGCCATTCAGATCACCGAAGGCAAGGCGACGATTTCTTTTCTCGATGCCGGGCCCTGGCTTGAGCTGGAGATTACCGGCAGCATGGCCGCGGCCGATTTGGTGCAGTTCCTCGCCAAGTCGGTGAAGGCGGAGCGGTTCGCGCATTTGCTCGGCGGTCTTCGCGATGTCGAAGGAACGGCCTTGCCGACATTCCGCCTGGTGGGGCCGCTCAACCAGCCCGGCGGGGTGACGTTTGCCGGGGGCGAGATTACGGCGAAATATATCAGTCTCACGCATCCGTCTCTCCCGGAGCGGTTGACGGCGCTGCAGGGCAAGTTTGTCCTGGCCGAGGGCGGCACGCGATTCGAGCAGGTGACCGGCCATCTGGGCGATACGATCATTCAGGCGCAAGGGGGGATTTCTGGCGGGCCGGCGAGCCAGTTTCAGGAGTTCGTGATCCGCGCGAACGGCGACGCCGGATTGATCGCCCGATTCGTCCCTTCCAAGGTGATTCCGTCGGGGATGTTCGAAGGGCTGCTCAGCGGGGCCGTGCAACTGACCGGCGCCACGACGGCGCCGCATGTGCGCGGCAATCTGGTCATGACAGAATCTAAAGTGGTGATACCAAATGCGATCGAGAAGCCGGCTGGCGCGCCGGCGATCTTCGAGTTCGAAGGCGATCTGACGCGGGCGAACACGGCCACGGTCACCCGTGTCGAACTGGTGTTGCCATCCGTGCGGATTCCGGTCAAGGGGGTGATCCAGATCGGCGAGAAGTTCTCCATCGATGTAGCGGTGGCGACGGGCGAGCTGTCGCTGTCTGCTCTGCCGGAATGGATTGCGAAGGGCGGCTTCGAAGCCGGCAATGTCGAAGTCTCGCTCGATGTGAAGGGCAAGGATACGGATTGGAAAAGCTGGAAGACGACGGGGTGGATGGCGCTGACCAATGGGTTGATGCTGGTCAATGGTGCCGGGCATATCGAAGATCTATACGCGCGGGTGAAGCTGGTGCGGAACGGGGCGGAGGTGAAACGGCTGTCGTTCAAGGTGCAGGACAGCGACCTGGCCTTGGAAGCGACGGTGCGGAACTGGCCCGCCAAACCGGTGATCACCGGCAAGATCGAGTCCAATCAGCTGGATCTCGATCTCGTGATTCCCAAAGGCGAGCGGTCGCCGATGCGGGAGTTCCTGGAGGCGCTGGCGTCCTCCAGCCAGGTCACCATGACGGCGGCGGCGGCCCGGGCGCATTACCGGCACCTCAAGTTCGGCGGCTTGACGGCGCGCATCATCATTCAAGACGGCGTGCTAGATATCGACCGGATTGCGGGAGACTCCACCAACGGCCAGGTAGCCGGCCGGGTGACGGTGCAACTTCCCGCCAAAGCGCCGGCCGAGACAGAGGTGTCGTTACGCGCCACCGGAGTGTCGGTGGAGGATTTATTGCGGTTGACGCAGGCGGATATTCACGGCATATCCGGCCAGGTGCGGTTGAGCGGCACGATTCGCGGACACGGGCGGAATCCCCATGGAGCCTATCCGTCGCTGAATGGCAAAGCCGAAGTGCTGCTGGAGAACGGACGGATCCTGAAAACCAAAGAACGCGCTATCTGGAAAATTCTGAGCATCCTGAATCTCCCTGCCGTCTTGCAAGGAAAGGTCGATCTGGATAAGGAGGGCCTGCCCTATAATCGCATCTCCGCCACGGTCGCGATTCAAAACGGATCGTTCCAGACGGAGAATCTCGTCGTCGACAGTCCGATCCTCAAGATTACGGCGGCGGGCAACTATGACCTGCCTACGGATCAGCTGGATATGGTCGTGGCGGTGAGTCCCTTCGGATCCTATGCCACGTTCCTGAAGACGATTCCCCTGTTCGGGCGTATCTTCGCGGGTGACCGAAAAGGAATGGCCACGGCTATTTTTTCGATCAAGGGCGCCGTGGAAGATCCCGAGGTCACGTATCTCCCGATGAAATCGTTCACGGCGGGATTGTCGGGGCTGGCGCAGCTGGCCGTCGATGTGTTGAAGAACACGCTGACGCTGCCGATGGATCTTATGACGCCGAATGAGGAAAAGTCCGCCATGCCCGAGCTTGACTTCCTGCCTGACGCCGCGCCGGCAACGCCTTGACCGTCACCGGACCCCATGCTAGCATCAGCCCATTCATGCGCCGAACCACCTCAAGCCGGTCTAATTTTCTTCGTCTTACCAATCCATGAAACGAACGACTGCCGCACAGCCTGACGTCGCGACGCTCTTTATTGCCGCGAGTGAACTTGATTCGAATCTCTATTACGCGACCCGGTTCGTCGCGCCCGATCCCTTCATCTATCTGGAGGTCAAGGGCGAGCGGATCCTGGTCATGAGCGATCTCGAAATGGATCGAGCCAAATCGCAGGCGTCGGTGGATCGGGTCCTGTCCTATTCCGAGCTGGAAAAGAAGGCGAAGTCGAACGGGACGAAGGAACCGAGCACGGTCGATATCGTCCATGTCATTCTGCGCGAGGCCAAAATCAGGCAACTGCTGGTCCCGGCCAATTTCCCCTTTATCCATGCCACGCGGCTTCAAGAGCTGGGCTACAGCATGAAGCCGAAGCGCGATCCCTTTTATGAGCAGCGTGTAGTGAAAACCGCCGAAGAGGTTCGGTCTATTGAAGCGGCTCAGCGCGCGACGGAAGAAGCGGTGGCTGCGGCCCATGCGACGCTCAAGCTGGCCACGATCCGCGGCGGCGAGCTCTGGCTGGACGGGGAAGTGTTGACCTCGGAACGCATCAAGAAACTCATCAACGTCAAACTGATGGAGCGCGATTGCGTGGCGCAGCATACGATTGTGGCCGGAGGCGAACAGGCCTGCGATCCCCATCATGAGGGCACGGGCCCGTTGCCCGCGAACCGCAGCATCATTTTCGATGTATTCCCCCGATCGGCCAACAGCCGGTATTTTGCCGATATGTCCCGCACCGTCATTCGCGGTGAAGCCAGTCCTGAGTTAAAGCGTCTCTATCAGACCGTGAAAGACGCACAGGAAGAAGCTATCACGAAGGTCAAAGACGGCGCCGACGGGATGAAGATCCATCAAGGGATTTGCGACCGGTTCGAGAAGGCCGGGTATAAGACCGGATTGGTGGATGGACGGATGCAGGGCTACTTTCACGGGACCGGCCATGGCGTGGGGCTGGACATTCATGAAGCGCCCCGGATCAGCCGCACCGGCTCGCTGTTACAGGAAGGCCATGTCGTGACGGTCGAACCGGGGCTCTACTATCCGGGATTGGGCGCCGTCCGTATCGAAGATATGGTGCTGGTGACGAGCGACGGCTGCCGCAATCTGACCGATTTCCCGAAGGTCTTCGAGCTCGATTAAAATGAGCGATCAGCTCACAGCGATCAGCTTTCAGTTTTCGCTGATGGCTGACTGCTGAAGGCTGAAAGCTTATTCCATGCGTCTCACGATCACACTTCAGCGATTCAATCCCGAACAGGATACGGCTCCGCACGATGAAGAACTGCGCCTCGACGTGCGGCGCGGTGCCACCGTCCTCGACCTGCTGATCCGGGTCAAGAACGAACTCGACGGCAGTCTGGCCTTGCGGTACTCCTGCCGGTCCTCGATTTGCGGCTCCTGCGCCATGACGATCAACGGAGGCGAGAAACTCGCCTGCCGCACGTCGGTCCGGAAGGAACTGGAGCGGCATGGCCGGTTGCACATTGCTCCGTTGCAGCATCTTCCTGTCATCAAAGATCTCGTCGTCGACATGCGCCCGTTCTGGGGAAAGATCCGCGACATCACGCCCTGGCTCTCCACGTCGGCGGCTGTACCTGCTGTACGAGCGGCGGCTCACGATTCCGTTTCGACGGGTTCCGGCTATCACAACGTCGATGCCTGCATCATGTGCGGCGCCTGTGTGGGCGCCTGTACGGTGCACGCCGTGTCGCCCGGATTTGCCGGGCCGGCGGCGCTCGCCAAAGTCGACCGGTTTCTCTCGGACCCGCGTGAACCGGAAAAGCTGAAACGGGCGCGCCTGGCCGTCCTTCAAGAAATGAACGGGATGTGGGATTGCACACGGTGCAATTACTGCGTGGAGGTCTGTCCGAAGGACGTGAAACCGATGGAAGCGATCATCCGGCTGCGGCGGGCGGCGCTCGATCGGGGACTGGCTGCGACGGGCGGCGCGCGCCATATCACTGGATTCGTCTCGATCATCGAACAGCAGGGGCGGCTGAACGAAGCGATCATGCCGCTCAAGGTCGTCGGCTGGGATGTCTCGCGTGTCCTGCGGATTCTTCCGCTGGGCGTCCGGATGTTCTTCAAAGGAAAAGTTCCCAATCCGTTGGCCCATCGGCTCCCCGGCATGGCACACGTGCGGGCGATCTTTCAGCGCGCGCGCCGCCCCACGGCCTTGTAGCGTGCAGTCATGCCGGCGTCCTTTCACTTTCTCGACGACGTGGCTCTGGCGGATCTGGCGTTTGACGCCGAGGGTGATTCCGTCCAGGAGCTATTTGAAGCCGCGGCGCAGGCCGTGATGGAGGCGATGGCCGATCCCGTGACCGTCGGCGCGACCTGGGAGCGCCGCGTGGAACATGCGGGGACCGATCTCGCCGAGCTACTGTTCGACTGGCTATCCGATTTCATCTATTGGAAGGACGCAGCGGGTGTCGTGTTCAGTCGTGCCGCGATGTCGGTGACGCAAGAAGGAGAGCAGTGGATGCTCGTTGCGATGTTGATCGGCGCGCCGGTGAATCAGGCGACACAGGTGTTGCGTAACGACGTGAAGGGTGTGACCAAGCACTTGTATCGGCTGCATCAAGACAATGATCGTTGGCGCGTGAGGGTAGTCCTCGACGTATGAAATTCAACACTGCCATGAGGGTCGTGCGCATTTCCGACGAGGTGTGGGAGATTCCCGTCACGGAGAAATCCGGCATGCTGGTGCCGGCGCGCATCTATGGTACGGAAGCCATTCTCCGGGCCATGGATACCGGCGTGTTCGAGCAGGTGACGAATGTGGCCTGTCTGCCCGGCATCCGCCGCTACGCGCTCTGCATGCCCGACGGCCATTGGGGCTACGGGTTTCCGATCGGCGGAGTAGCCGCATTCGATGTGCGGTCCGGGATCATTTCTCCCGGCGGGGTGGGTTACGACGTCAACTGCGGGATGCGGCTGATCCGGACAGACCTCACGCTGGCGGCGGTGCAGCCCAAGCTCGAGCTGTTGATGACGGAATTATTTCGCCGGGTCCCGGCCGGTGTCGGGGCGAGCGGATTCGTGTCGATGGACCGGCCGTCCTTCGATCGGGTCATGACTAAAGGAGCGCGATGGTGTGTCGAGCAGGGGTATGGCTGGCATCGGGATCTGGAACGGATCGAGCAGGGCGGGTGTCTGCCGGGCGCCGATCCGTCCAAAGTCAGCGACTATGCGGTGCAGCGGGGGATGAACCAGCTGGGGACGCTGGGTTCCGGCAATCACTATCTTGAAGTGCAGGTCGTGTCGAACGACCGCATTTTCGATCCGGAGACGGCGGCGGCGTTTGGCATCACCGGACAGGACCAGATCGTCATCATGGTGCATTGCGGGTCGCGCGGATTCGGTCATCAGGTAGCCAGCGACTATCTCAAAGTGTTCGAGAAGGCCATGCGGCGATACGGGATTACGGTGAAGGATCAGCAGCTGGCCTGCGCGCCGTTTCTCTCGGAGGAAGGCCAGGACTATTTCGCGGCGATGAACTGCGCCGCCAATACGGCGTTTGCCAATCGTCAGGTCATCACGCATCAGATCCGCGAGGCTTTTGCCGCGGTCTTCGGCCGGTCGGGAGAAGAATTGGGGATGGAACTGGTCTATGACGTGGCCCACAACATTGCCAAGGTCGAGCGGTATCCCGAAGGGGAGCTGGTCGTGCACCGTAAAGGAGCGACCAGGGCGTTCGGTCCCGGCAGCCAGGATTTGCCGGCTTGCTACCGGTCGGTCGGCCAGCCGGTGATTTGCGGCGGCTCGATGGAAACCGGGTCGTATCTGCTCGTGGGCACGGCGAGGGCGACGGATGAGACGTTCGGGTCGACGATGCACGGGTCCGGACGCACGATGTCGCGCACGCAGGCCAAGAAGTCGATCCGGGGGGAGCAGCTTCAGCAGCAGATGAAACAGCGGGGCATCCTCGTGAAGGCCGTGTCGATGTCTGGGCTCGCAGAGGAGGCCGGATTCGCCTACAAGAATATTTCCGAAGTCGTGGAGTCGGTCGATCGTGCGGGAATTACAAAAAAAGTAGCGGAACTGAGACCCATTGGCAATATTAAGGGGTAGCGAATTTTGCGTCTCATGAGGATTCTCTGTGGAACATCGGCAACATCCCCGTTTTCCCGTCCAGTTTCGTAGTTCTTTCAGCTCCGCCAACATTGTGTCCGGTGAAGGCAAACTCGGCGATCTGTCGATCCGTGGCTGCCGGATTTTCAGTGACGCGGATGTGAAGCCCGGGACGACGCTGCAGTTGCGGGTCGATGTCTCGCGCCAGCAACCGCCGATTCAGATTACGCAAGCCGTGGCCCGCTGGTGCCGCGACGGCAGTTTCGGTTTGGAGTTTGTCAGTCTCACCCCGGATGAATGGGCGCGACTCCAACAGGTCGTGAAAGAGCTCGAGTTGGAGCCTTATCAGCGCGCCGGTTCATCGGATGATGCAGCCTGACGTCGTGTTTCCGCAGGGGGCGTCCGGAGTGTGTCTGCGCCGCGTTTGTCCCTGAATTCCGGCCTTCCCGAGGAGGTCTGCGCCTATGCTTCGCGCACTCATGGTGAGTCTCTTGGCAACGGCCCTCATCGGGGGCATGCTCTATTACACGTTCAAACGGTACGACGTGCTCTACGGACAGCAACGTGATGTGCAGGCGAGTCAGGCCGCGCAGCAGGAGGCGATGGCCGTGAGCCGGGCATTCGCGGCCATGAGCGCGGTCGCGCTGGTCGTAGATGTGGCCGGAGTACAGGAGTCGCTGGCCGGAGCCTGGCGGACCGGCAGCCTGGCCGATGCGATGGTGATCGACAACGGCAATCGGGTGTTCGCCGCGTCGAACGCCGGGTATGTGGGGCAGCAGATTCAGGATGCGAACTGGACCGCCGTCCGCGCGCAGAATCGGGAGGTGCTGATTCGGGATGAGCCGGCGCCGGGGCAGGAACGCATCACGGTGATCGAGCCGATTCAGGACAAGGGATCCACGATTGCCTGGGCGCGGCTGACCTTTCTGCGGGCGATACAGCAGGATGCGGGGCGTTCGCCGCAAGAGCGTCTCGAACAGGTCGGCCGGATCATGGTTCCGGTCTTTGTGTTCCTGGCAGCGGCGACCGGTATCGCGATGCGGCTGGCGACGTCGCGTCTGCAGCAGCGTATCCAGACGGTCGTCACGGAGGCTATGATCGACACCCCCTCCTCGCAGGACGGCGCGGCGGCTTTTGAGGATCGCGGGTCTAGGCCTGATGGCGGTAGCCGTAGAGCAGCGTGATGTTGATGCGCCGGCTGAGGTAGTCGTCGCGGAAGGTCACGTCGTCGGTTTCGTGAAACAAATCCGAATTAAAGACCACTGCCCGGTTGGCCCGATAGGGCACCCGGATGGTCTGTGCACCGGCCTGTGAGAGCCATTCGAGAATCTTCGGTTTATTCTGCTCGCTGTTGTAGGCCGCAAAATTCCAATCCGCCGGTGCTTCCTTATCGTAGACCACGAGCCCGCCTTTTTCCGGATCCAGATTCGCCTCATCCGGGGTAATCCAGAAATTCACATTGACGGCGGCGGCGTCGGCGTGGATGGAGAGGCCGCGTCTGGCGCTGTCCTGCTTGAAGGCCCAGGCCTGTGTTAGCCGATGATCTTTGAAGATGCCGGGAAAGGCGTGACGCAGTTCCTCCGCAATTTGCAGCAGGAGGGGCGTGGCGAAGCCATCGCCGAGAAACGCGCCCAGGTATCCGTTCTCGTAGTCTTTCTTCCAAATCGTGGATTCGAGGCAAAAGGTGCGCAAGGCCGCGAGGGCTTCCGGCTTGAGGAGCTGATCGATGAAGGTGACTTCCGGCTGGTTCCCCAGATAACGGGCTTCGATTGCCCGGGCATCGAGCTGCGGATTCAGCGTCCCGTCGGACAGCCGCTCGCAGGGGGCTCGATAGAGAAATTGATTGAAGGACGGTGCAATCCCCGAGAGCGCAGCCGGATCGACGGGACATCGGTTGCGTGCGGGGTAGGCCGCCGCCAGCGTAATCTCCAACCGTTCCAGGGCATCCACATAACTCCGGCGCGAAGCGTCGAGGCGGCCTCGCTCGATGAGCAATCGGGCTTGCTCGGCGTCGTGTTTGAGACGTGAGCGGAAGAGAGTTGTCTCTTGAACCGGCCCGCCGTGGTTGTGCTTGCGTTCTGCGACCTGCGAGAAATAGGCGATGGCGCCGGTGTGGTCACCCTTCCACATCGCCGCGATGCCCAGGTTGTACATGGCCTTCGATGAATTCGGCACGATGGTCAAGGCCTGTTGAAATGAAGCAAGGGCCTCGTCGCTCGCACCGGTTTCCATCAGCGCCAGGCCGAGATTATTCCAGGCTTCGAAGTGCGCGGGCTTGAGCCGGATTGCTTCGCGATAGGCGGCGATGGCCTCGCGCAACGCGTTCTGTTCTTTCAGCGCTACTCCGAGATTATTGTGGGTATCGGCGTGCGCCGGGTTGAGGATGAGGGCTTTGCGATAGATTTGGACGGCAGCGGTGAGACGGTGCTGATCTTTGAGGACGTTGCCGAGATTGATGAAGGCATCCACGTATTTGGGATTCAGCTCAATGGCCCGCTCGTAGGCGCGAATGGCTTCTTCGGCTTTTCCGGCCCGTTGCGTGACGACCCCCAGGTTGAACCAATAGAGCGGCGAGGACGGTGTGCCCTCGATCGCGTGGGTAATGAGTTCGATGGCTTGCTCGTAGCTACCGACGCGGTAGGCCAGCAATCCTAAAAGGTGCAGCGCTTCGGGATGGCCGGGCGCCATATTCAGGGCCAGCTGATAATTCCGCTCGGCTTCGGCCAGCTGGCCGGCCTGGTGGTGGCGTTTTCCCTGATCGAGCAGGTTGTGGATGGCAAAACTGTCTGCGGAGCCTGTTTTACCTTGAAGTGATTCCTGGCGGCGGCGGTCCGAACGATTCATGGACGGTTCCTGTCCGGCATCGACGGAAGTGTCGACGGTCAGGAGCAGCCTATACGAAAGAGACGCGTGGGGTCAAAGGGCTGGCACGCTAGGCTGCCGCCGCAGTGGTCTGGCGTTTGGAGATCTGAGTCAGGATATCCAGCGCGGCGACGCGGTAGGCTTCGGCGTAAGTGGGAAAGTTGAAGACGTTGTCGATAAAGGATTCGACCATCGCGCCTTGTTGGAGCGCCATCTGGCCCAAGTGAATGAGTTCTGTGGCGGAATCTCCGACTATCTGGATGCCGAGCAGGCGTTCGCCCTGCGGATCGGCGATCATCTTCAAAAGTCCGTGACCGGCCCCGGAGATCTGAGCGCGGGCCACTTCTTCGAATTTCGCCCGTCCGACGATCGGGTTGCGATAGCGCTCGCCGGCCATTTTTTCATCCAGGCCGATGCTCGCCATTTCCGGAATGGTATACACGCCGATGGGAATGGTCGAGGCTGCATCGCCGAGCGGCAGATTGAGGGCGTGGCGCACGGCGCGCCGGCCCTGCTCCATGGCCTTTGACGCGAGCGCCGGCGCGCCGACCATGTCGCCGACGGCATAGATATGAGGCACGGCGGTCTGGCAGAATTGATTGACCGACAGACTGCTCTTGGCGTTCACTTCCAGCCCGGCCGCGGCCAGATTGAGATCTTCGATATTGGCCTGGCGCCCTAATGCCACGAGCAGTTTCTCGCTCTTGATGATGTGCCCGTCGCCGAGCAGGGTCACGACGCTGGTGGCGCCGTCCCACTGGACGCTCTGAATCGTTTGCTTCCCCAGATAGTGTCCGCCGTGCTGTTCGAAACTCGCAACGAACTGGGCCACCAGCTCTTGATCCATGAATTGCAGCGGAGCTTTGGCGCGGTCGATGAGCGTGACTTCGACGCCGAGGAGGGCGAAGATCGACGCGTATTCGCACCCGATGACGCCGCCGCCGATGATCGCCAGGGAGCGCGGAAGGTAAAGCATCGATAAGAGGGAATCGCTGTCGAGGATGTGTTCGTGATCGACCGGGATCTCCGGGGGATTGCGCGGCCGTGAGCCGGTGGCGATGACGAAATGGTCGGCCGTAAATTGCTGGCGGGCGCCGTCCACGGCCTGCATTTCGACGGTCCGGTCGTTGATGAAGCGCGCGCGACCGTGGAACAGGGAGATGCCGTTTCGCCGCAGTTGCTTGCTCATGTAGGTGTCATGGGTCTGCACGACTTCTTCCAGGCGGCTCAACAAGGTCGAGATTTCCGCGTCCGGTTTCAGACTGAATTCGAATGCCGCGCTGGCGCGGCGCAGGCGATCCAGGTGCAGGGCGCTCTCCCGCAAGGTCTTGCTGGGGATAGTGCCGCGGTAGACGCAGCTGCCGCCGATGCCGCGTTCGCGCTCCAGGAGCGCCACGCGTTTTCCCGCTTTCGCTCCCTGGATGGCTGCTTTCTGCCCGGCGGGGCCGGCCCCGATGATCACGATGTCGAAGGCTGCGGGTGTGCTCATAGATTCATGGCATTGACCATGGCCAACGCCTTCTCCTTCCCGGCCAGAAGCTGGTCGATATCGGTCGGATACAGATTGAGATCGGCGAAGACCGGGTGCTCGCGCAAGGTTTCTTCGGGCAATGTCTCCGGTTCCAGGAGGTGCGTCGCCAGGCGGTCCGCGGCGCAGGTCAGCAGGCACTCTTGTCTGAAGGAGGTGGCCTGATCGTATTCCTGGTGGTAGGCGATGGCTTCCGCCACTTGCTTGGGGAGGCCCCACTTATCGGCGATCAATGTGCCGACGCGGGTGTGGTATCCGTCGATCAGCTGCTGCATCGCGGCTTTATCGGTCGGCAGCTTGAGCTCTTTGGCGAGGTTCGCCACGGTGCGCAGGACGACCGGTTTCCCGATGCCGTGCAGCAGTCCGCAGAGGTACGCGGTTTCCACGTTCACTCGGCGCATTCGCGCGACTTCTTTACCGAAGGCGCCGCTGGCCAGCGAGTGCCGCCACAGCAGTTTGACATGGTCCTCATGGCCCGGCACCTGAAACGCGCCGTTTTTCAACGAGGCCGTGAAGGCAATTTCCGACAGGAGATTGATGCCGAGCATGGCCACGGCATGTTGGAGCGAAACGACCGGGCTGCGCGGCATATAGGCCGGCGAATTGGCAATGCGCAGGACGTGGGCGGCCAGGGCCTGATCCTGATGGATGAGTGCGGACAATTTTGCCGCGTCGGCCGATGCATCGGCGGCCAGGGCCATGACCTGGCTGGCGACTTGCGGCAAGAGGGGGAGTTCGACTTCGCCCGCGTCGATTTTTTTGACGAGGGCCTGTTCCAATTTCTCGGCGGCGGCTGTCGGGACTTGGGTTTCGGGGGCCATTGGTATCCTGGCGCTCCTGTTGTGTGTCGTCGGTATGATCTTGTGACGTGTCTTTGTCGGTTGGTTCCCCGGAAAAGTTGAGCGGGGGAGCTCCCGGCGTGACAAGCTCCCCCGAGCCTGACTATACTGCGGGCTGGCAGGAGAAATTCTCCCGGTGTGGTCTGGAGATAGATCTATGAAATATCAAAAGATTATCGGACTCTCGGCGGTTCTGTACGGACTGGTTTCGGCCGGCGTGGAGGCCGGGGAGCAGCCGGTGACACCCGGGACAATTGCCAAAGAGGCCCGTGAGACGATCGAGGCGACGGCCCAGTATACGACTCAACAAAAAGAGGCCTTTCAGCGGAAGGCGCAGGACGAACTCGAAGCGATCCAGAAGCAGATGGCGGCGATGCAGGCGAAAGCCGACAAGGCCTCCGTATCGGCCAGAGCCGAGCTGCAGAAGTCGATCCGTGAGCTTAAGGTCAAGAAAGAGGCCGCCAGGAAACAGCTCGACGGGCTCAAGTCGGCCACTGATGCCAAGTGGAGTGAGATGAAGGCCGGGGTGCATGACGCGATGGAAGAGATGAATCAGTCGTATCAGCGGTTACGCGCCAAGTTGCGATAACGTATCGATGAAGGGTGCAGGATGGCGTTGAAGTTTGCGCTCTATCCAGGCTGTGCGGCGAAGGGGGCGACGCCGGAGCTCTATCAGTCCACGATGGCGATCGTCGGCCGGCTCGGCATTGATGTGGTTGAGCTGGCGGCGGCGTCCTGTTGCGGCGCCGGGGTGGTGACGGAGGCGGAGCCGGAGGTTGCGCTGGCGTTGAACGCGCGGACCTTTGCGCAGGCGGAACGCCTGGGCCTCGATGTCATGACCATTTGCGGGACCTGCCAGGGGGTCATGGGGGCGGCCAACAAGCGGTTGAAGACCGAACCGGGATTGCTCGATCGAATCAACCGGCTGTTGGAGCCGGAGGGCATCGTGTATCGCGGGACGGTCCAGGTAAAGCATCTACTCTGGATTATTGTTCGCGAGATCGGCGTCAGAAAGCTCGGGGAGCAGGTGAGAGTTCCCTTGCGGACCTTGCGCATCGCACCGTTCTATGGCTGTTATATTCTCCGGCCCTCCTGGGATCTTGGCTTCGACGATCCGGAAAATCCGGCTTCTCTTGAACAGGTGATTCGTGCGCTCGGCGGGGAGGCCGTAGCCTACGCGGGACGTACCAAGTGTTGCGGGTTTCCGATCATTCTCGAAAAGGAAGCCGTGGCTATGGCAATGTCCGGAGCCAATATGAAAGAGGCCAAGGAGCAGGGCGCCGACTGCATGGTGACGCCGTGCCCGCTCTGTCATATGAGTCTGGATATCTACCAGGATCGTGCGGGACAGGCGGTGAAGACGCCGCTCAATCTTCCCATTCTTCATCTACCGCAGCTGCTTGGTTTGGCGATGGGGATTCCCGGCAAGGAATTGGGGCTCGCGCGGCATTTGATTTCCGTCGATTCAATTGTCCGGCGGATTGAACCGTCTGTCCATCATTCATAACTCAGGAGGGTTGTTGCAGCATGAAAGTCGTGAATCTTTCGGACTATCAGCAGTTTAGCCAAGAGAAGATGAAGAAGAGCAATATGTTTCAGACGGAGCGGTTCTTCTGCGATGTCTATTGTTTCGAGCCGGGGCAGGAGCAGAAGGGACACGTCCACGGGGAGCAGGATAAAGTCTATCTGGTTCTTGAAGGGCAGGGAACGTTTCAGGTCGGTTCAGAGAAGCAGGTGCTTGGGCCGGGACAGGGAACGATGGCTCCGGCCGGAGAAGAGCACGGGGTGAAGAATCACACGGACCAGCGGCTGAAAGTGCTGGTGTTCGTCGCGCCGAACCCATAGTTGTGTCGTGTCGCGGGAGGGGTGGTTCAGGCCGGAGCGAGCGCTGTCCGATACGGCGATTGGAGTCGATGCGCTTACTCGGTTTGTAAGGGGATCTTCACGCTGATGGCTCCGGCCAAATTCCCTTCCCCGGCGCCCTCTTTCGGGTAGCCGGAAATATCCCATTCTCCTTTAGGCTCGCCGTGGCAGGCCAGACATGCCCGCTGGTAATAGATCGGCATCATCACCCGCAGAGTCTTCCCGGATTCGGTCAACTCGCTGACATAGGCGTCACTGTTCGGCCTTCCTGCCAGCCAGCGAAGGACCGAGGCCTCGTACTCATCCGGTTCGTTCTTAGGATTGCGCGGCTGAATGGCGGTTTGTTTGAGTTGAATGTGCGATCGTCTGGAAAATCGAGCGGCGGCCTGGCTGCCGAAAGTGGCAGGGATGAAGTTCTTGTAGCCGATACCGCGCTGATTAATCACGACCTGTGCGTCCCGGACGACGTCTTTGCCGGCATCGATCAGCGCGGGCAACAGCGTGCGCGCCAGAGGCGGGACTGCCGGGGAGGATTTCGCGGCAGGCGCGATCAGGTCAATTCCGGTCCGTTGTCGAAACGCGTCGTGGAGCTGCCGCTCAAACACGTCCGGTGTAAAACCTTTGTCTCCTCTGTGGGGATCGTCGATCAGGGTCTGATTCTGTTCGATCACCAGGCGGCCGGCTTGGAGCAGTTTTGCCAGCAGCCGGGCGGTTTCTTCTGCCTCGGCGCGAAGCTGCTCCGGCGGGGCCGCTTGAACGGGCCCGATGCCAACGGCGAGTACCAGGGTGATGAGTGGAAGCCACGGACGGTCGTTCATACGTTCTCCTTTATCTCGGTCAGCGGAGCGAGGCCGCCCGGCAGGTTCCCTGGGCATAGTGAGCCGGCATCTTTTGCACGTCGAACGGGAGGCCCTCCTCCGATGCCCGGCGCGGGTAGGCATAGGTTTCGTCGATCCATCGATGCCGCATCCGCTCCAGCCGCCCCGATTCGTGCAGGTGAAAAATGACGTCGTTGATGAACCAGCGCAAGCTGTAGCTTTCTTCCGCCATCACTACCGCATAGTCGGCACGTGTGAACCACAGCGGTGCGTGTGGGTCTTTCTCCACGAGCTGCCAGTCCCGCCGCGTCGTTGTGACCATGAAATTTAACACCGGCCGCGCTCCGAGAATAACATCGATGGGCGGCGACAGTCCGGCGGCGGTGTGCTCGAAGGCCGCGGGGAGGGAATCGCATACGAGTACTCCGGCGGCGTTGATCTTGGCCTCGGCATAGAGGTGTGCGGCGGTGCTGTCTTGTACGGCGATGGTCAGGCCGCTCAGAAGGTGTTCGCGGGGTGTGTTTGGACCGGCGGCCTTCACGCGGGTTCGGAGCGTGTCGATGATCTCCGGCCTGGCGGCAATTGCACCAAGGCCTCCCTGTGAGAAGTAGGGCGTGGAGTAGGCGAAGCCGGACCGGCCCGGCGAGGGAGTCGAGGCGGCCACGGCGGAGACGAAAAAATCCAGCTGTCCTTCGTTCAGGAGGAGAAATAAATCTCTGAAACGAACCAGGTGCAACGCCGGAACGACGGGGGTGCCGCAATGGATCGTGAGGGCGTCACTGACCGCCCGGACGAGCTCGGTATCGAAGCCGGTCACCCGGGCGCCTTCGTCCGTCCAGACGGCGGGAAAGACGAACGGGCGAAACGGTTCGACGGCCATTCCGACCTGGACCTGCTGCCGCCGGCAGATTCTGTCCAGTTCATTGGTCGTCACGGGGTAGATCCGGTGCATGGCGTCGAAGATCAGACCGCAGCCCTGCACCTGCGAAAGCAGAGCCAGCAATATGACGAAGAGGAGCCCCGGTTGTCGCTGGTGACGGGCGACAGGTGTAAGGCGGGCCGGGCGATGCGGCAGGCCTGAGCCCGGACGCATCTCCGGAAGAATGCAGCTCAATACCGGAATCCGGTGAGAAACAGCCATTGTTGTGATTGCCCCGACTCTCCGCGGAAGTTGACGTCGTATTGCGTAAATTGCAGACTCAGGTCGAGCGAGATTCCCCGTGCGACGGGAAAGCGCACACCGGTTTGACCGCCATAGAGCAGGCCCGGCGAGGTGCGCCCTTGTCCCGAGATGACGGTCCCAAGCAAGGCGCCGACATAGGGAACGGCACGGTCTTCGAGCGGTCCAAAAAAAAGATGCTTGAGGAGACGTCCGATCGGCATCGAGGCCGGAAATTCGAGGAGATCCAGGACATTATTCCAGCGCGGATTCAGAAAGAGCGCGTGCTGATCGGTATGGAAGTCGTCGGTGTGAATGCTGAAATACTGATAGCCGACCCGCACTTCCCCGTCGCCGTATCGCAGCGCCGTGACACCGGCCTGCAGTGTCACTTCCCGGTCGTTCGGCGCGAACGATTGCTGGCGCAAGGCCACGTCAAAGTTGAACGGCCGGATGGGCAAGATCTCCAGCAGCGCCTCCTGGGCCAGGGTCTGAGCGGGCCCGAGAGCAGTCAGGGCGACGGTGTACAGACAGAGCTGAAATAGTGCGCCCTGCAACACGGACTTTCGATGTCTGATCCTCATAGTCTGTCCGTGACTGAGTCCGGGCCGGTCCGCAGGCCGGTTAAGGCGTATGGGCGTGCGGGGGCGGCGGTTCTGCTGTGATGCAGGATTTCATAATCTCAGCCCGGCACTGGTTCCCGGCGACCGCCGCATTTGCAGCGGCTGCCAGTGTTTCTTCCGTCAGGTCTTGCCGGGCCCTATCGATCAGGACATGATCCGGCATCAGGTCCGCGTCCACATGAAGCACGCCGGTTTGCAGGTGAAGGGCGGCGGTTACCTTGTCCCGTAGAGCCGGGCAGTCGGGGCCGCTCAGCATGAGGGCGATCCGGTCCTGTGCCGATTCCGCGCGCACGGTTTCGTGTGCGGAGAGGACGAGGCTGAGACCGGCAAGCAGGATCGCAGGTTTGTTCAGCATACATTGCTCATGAGTCAGTGAGAGGGGAATGATACGCTCCGGCCGGTCGTAAGACCAGCCGGAGCGCATGGGCACCTTACTTCGCTTTTGCCGGGAGTTCCCACGGCACCATGGGCATCAAATTCGTCGAGGGCTTGGCATCGGGGGATGCCAGGAGGACGGCGATGGCGCCACGGAGCGCGCCGGTCAGGGAGTGGGTCACCAGCGGATACGCGCCGGCCGACTCAACGACAACATCGAATGTCGCGGCGCTGCCCGGTCCGACCACATAGGTCTGCACGCCGGTCAGCTTATTGGCCGGATTGCCGCTCTCATAGACGTTGTCCCAGATCTCGCCGATCGGGTGGAACGATGAGAATTCGTTCGGGCCGGCATTGACGAAATAGACGCGCACGCGCTCGCCCGGTTTAGCGTCGAGTTTGCCGCCACCCGTGACGAAGGGGTGATACTTGAAGATGCCGCCGTTGAACATCATCCCGTCGAATTTCCGGTCGAACATGGCTTGCACGTCACCGGGATTCTTGAAGTATTCGGATTGGACGAGAACATATTCCCGGTCCGCCTTGGGCCAGACGCTCGAGTCCTTCGGATCGACGATGATGGCGCCGAACATGCCGCGGGCGATGTGTTGGATCATCGGCGGCGCGCCGCAGTGATAAAAGAAAATTCCGGGCTTCTTGGCGACGAAGGTATAGCTGATCGTTTCGCCGGCATTGATGGCTTTGTAGTTTTTCAGGAAGTCGATTTCCGCCGCATGAAAGTCCATGGCGTGCGGATTCTTGTTCGTGGCGGGGTTGGTCAGGGTGAAGTTGATCGTATCGCCTTCGGTGACCCGGACGACCGGTCCCGGCATGGTCCCGTTGAAGGTCCATGCGGCATACTTCTCCCCCCCGCCGTCAATGACGATGTCCGACTCGACGGCCGTCATGTGAATGTCGTGAGTCTTCGCGGACGCATGGGACGGCAGTCCCATCAGTCCGGCGAGTGCAATCGCAGTGATTCCTGCGATTGCGAGTGCCTGTTGTGATCCTCTTCTCCTCATGGTCGAACTCCTCTCTGTATGGTTGGTCGAACTCCTCCGGGCGACTGTCTCGGGGATTCATGTTCGGGGCCCCCCGGCGACACGTCGTCCGTGAGTGCAGCATAAGGAGGATGCTGTCAAAAAAATATGATGCGCATCATGTTTTTGAAATATGTCGAAAATGCCGGTCCGGAGGAGTTCAGGCGGAGGCGAGGGCTTTGAGGCCGGCGAGATCCCGGATGATGAGACGGGTTGCCGTTCCGGACACGAGGCGGTCGCGTTTGAAACGGCTCATGATGCGGATGGCGGTTTCGGTCGTCGTGCCCACCATGTTGGCCATATCCTGGCGGGTCAGCCTCATGGGGAGCGTGATGCCTTGCGAATCCGTCACCCCGTTTTTCGTCGCCAGATCGACCAGGAGCGAGGCGAGACGCTGGTCGGCTCGGTCGAGGGCCAGAACCTTGGCTTTCTCCTGGGCTTCGTTGAGGCGATTGCCGAGATGCTTGATGACTTCAATCGCGGCTTCGGGATTGCGGCGCAGCATCTCGAAGTAGGATTTCTTGTTCATGCGCAGGATGCTGACGTCGCCCATCGGTTGCGCCGTGCCCGGGTGGCGGGCCCCCTCAAACGCGGCGGCGTCGCAACAAAAGAGGTCGCCGGGCATCAGCATCTTCAGCGTGCATTCTTTCCCTTCCGGGCTCGACTTGACGCATTTGACCGTGCCTTCCTTCACGATGTGGAAGTATTCGGTCGGGTCGCCTTCCCGGAAAATGACGTCTTTCTTTGTGTAATGCTGCTCGGTCAAGTCCTGGAGCACGCGTTGCCGGTCTGCGCTGGAGAGAATCTTGAGCAGGGGGATATGGTTGAGTTCACCCTGGGTGGATGAACTCAACCGGCGATTACTTGATGATTTGCTTGGCCGCTTCGACAATGGATCGCGCTCCGATGCCAAAATGATCGACGAGTTCGTCCGGCTTGCCGCTATGGGGGATCGTCCGGACGGCGAGCTTGCGAACTTTCACGCCTTCGGCGCTCACGGCATTCAGGACGGCATCGCCGAGCCCGCCGTGCGCGTAGTGGTCTTCGACGGTCAGCAGGCGGCCGCGGGTGGCGCGTGCACTGGCAATGAGCGTGGCCTGGTCGATGGGCGCGATGCTGTACAGATCGACTACCCGAACCGCGATGCCCGACGCTTTGAGTTGATCGTGCGCTTTGAGGGCCTCAAACAGCGTGACGCCGGCTGCAATAATCGTGAGTGTGTCGTCGGCGCTTTGGCGGATGACTTTGCTCCCTCCGATCGGGAACGTCTCTTCCGGGCCATAGATCACCGGCGATTTCGGGCGGCCCGCGCGGATGTAGACCATCCCTTTATGGTTGGCCGCCGCTTCGACGAGGCGATAGGTGCAGGTGGCGTCCGACGGATAGAGGACGACGACGCCCGGTTGGGCGGCCATCATGGCGATGTCTTCCAGTCCCATCTGCGACGGACCGTCCTCACCGATGCTGACTCCCACATGGGTGCCGACGAGCTTGATGTTGGATTGGCTGATGGCCGCCATCCGGATGAAGTCGTAGGCGCGCGTAAAGAACGCGGCGAAGGTGGCGACAAAGGGAACTTTTCCGCAGGCGGCAAGGCCGGCGGCCGCACCGAGCATGTTCTGCTCCGCAATGAAGTTTTCGAAAAAGCGATTCGGGAACTTCTTGCCGAACTTGTCGGTATAGGTGGAGTTTTTGACGTCCGCGTCCAGGCCGACCACGGTGGAGTTCACCCCGCCCAACGCTTCGAGTGCCACGCCGAAGGCTTCGCGGGTCGCGGCGGCATCGCCCGCTTTATAGGGTGACGGCGGTAGTGCGGCTCGTGTTGCAGGAGCGGCGGCGGAGGCGGCAGGCCGGTTGATCTGCGCGGTTCCGTTGCCGGGTTTCAATTGTTTGGTTAATTCATCAATTGCCTTGTTCAGTTCTTCGCCCTTGGGGACCGGTTTCCCGTGCCAGCTGGGGCTGTCCGCCATGAACGAAATGCCGTGCCCCTTGAACGTTTTGGCCAGCAGGACGGTCGGTTTCCCTTTTGTGCGGGCGGCTTCATCGAAGGCGGCGACGAGCGCGGCGATATCATGACCGTCGACGACGATGGCGTGCCAGCCGAATCCGGACCAGCGCGCACGATAACCGTCCATGTTGTGTTGCAACATGGTGGGATCGCTCTGCCCGAGCCGGTTCACATCGACGATCGCGCAAAGATTATCTAGTCCATGATGCCGGGCCACTTCTGCCGCTTCCCATACCGACCCTTCGACGGATTCGCCGTCTCCCATCAGGACGTAGGTTCGGTGGTCGAGCTTGTCGACGGATTTGGCATTCAACGCGATGCCGATGCCGACGGGAAGGCCTTGTCCGAGCGAGCCGGTGGCCATATCCACGAAGGATAGGCGGGGAGTCGGATGCCCTTCGAGGTCGGAGGATAACGTGCGCAGTTTCAAGAGGTCGCTCTTGGGGAACAGCCCCGCTTCCGCCCAGGCGGCATAGAGCAGGGGCGCCGCGTGTCCTTTTGAGAGGACGAATCGGTCGCTGTTCAGAGCTTTGGGGTTTTTCGGGTCATAGCGCATGACGGAGAAGAAGAGCGTCGCCACGATATCAGCCGCAGAACAGCAGCTCGACGGATGGCCGCTGCCGGCCTCGGAGGTGGCTCGAACGCTTTCGATCCGGAGTTGCGTGGCCTTGTTATGGAGAATAGTGAGAGATTCTTGGGACAGGGCTGCACTGGCCATCGGAACTCCTTTCAGGAATTGAACGCGCAGTTGAGGTG
This sequence comes from uncultured Nitrospira sp., assembly GCA_964512025.1. Lineage (GTDB taxonomy): Bacteria > Nitrospirota > Nitrospiria > Nitrospirales > Nitrospiraceae > Nitrospira_D. The sequence continues at coordinate 94,325 of CAZEHM010000006.1, forward strand.
CCGAGCGCATGCTTCTCTATTCAGAGACCGGCAGGAACGCGGCGGGACAAGAGGCTAACAAAACGTCCGATGGGAGTCAATGAAGGATGTCGGCTGGAGTTCTGTCTACAGAGAATACATTGCAGGTTCAGGTGCCGGGATCCTGCGATTGGAAACCATCGCTAGGCCTGGGAGCCCGGCGTCACGGTTGAGACCTCCTCGGAGCATGCGCTTTCCAAGCCGTTATAGGCACTGACGGCAAAGTAATAGCGGGTGTCAGGATCGAGGTTTGTAATGGTTGCGTTTGGTGAGGAAACAAATTGCTGATCTTCATAGGAGCACGATCCTGGCAGGCCGGATGAGTTTCTTCCGTAATGGATGTAGTAGCCATAGATTGAAGGATCTGGGATCGGGTTCCATGCGAGCGTCGCGACGGCTCCCGCCTGGCCCGTCGAACTGGAAACCGCCGGGGTTTGCTCGCTGCCGCCGCCGCAACCGGAGAGAACGAGAATGCACGCGAATAGTAAGCAGTGGACGATCGTTTTCATAAAAGGCTCTCTCTTGGCTAAGGACATCCGGTTACGTTTCTGAAGGGTGAAGAGCTTGTCCGCCTGTGCAGTCAACGATGAGTTCTGATCTCTGCAGCGGTTGTGCTGGCGCTTATGGCGATCGCAAGCACAATGAGCAAAATAAAGAGAACCATTGTGAGTTGCTCCTCCGGTCGTGATGAGGCTAAGCAACATGTGGGCCAAATGAAAACAGTTTAAAAATGCTTTACATATTATTATGTTATGTTGATTTGATGATTTTGATCTGCGGCAGAACCCGAAGGGTTTGGCCTTCACATTTACATCTGCCTCAAAGATGTTCGGGAAAAGGAGCGTGAAAAGGAATGTAGGGGTTCCCTTCAGCTCTGCGCAGGCATTGATATGAAGGGCCGGGGGAAGAAACGAAGGTGGTCAATTTTGCCTAGGCACGATTGCGATGGAGCATGGCCGGCGGTTCCGGTATGGGGTGATCGAGGTTAAAAAGTAGAGCGCTTTGTCGGCGAATTGTATAGCGGATCGTATCGTTGAGGATGGCGTGAGGACTCACGCTGATCCGGGCGTGACCGGACGGGTGTGTTCAGGGGGCAACTGTGAAACGCGTATGATTCGGTGATAGGGGAAAGCTATGACGATGTAGCCCGGCTCTGAAAGTATCGATAGAGGAGAAAGGCGTTCAGCAGAACGACGATCGAGAGAATGCTGTAGGTGGTGAAGGTGCTTGCGAGTTTCAGTTCGACGAGCACTCGTGAAAGTCCGAATCCGACGACGACGGCATCGAAGCTCATGCAGAGCCGCCGGAATGTTTCCGGGTCCATCCAACGGATCAGGAATACGCCGAGCGGAATGCCCAGGAGGACGCTGGGCACGATGTAGGGCATAACCTTCATGCTCTCCACGCTGTAAAACCCGATGATGCCGTAGGCGATGGCGGTCAACGTCGCTTCAGCGACCCGGATCACGCCCAGCGCCGCGCGGAAATCCTGTTTTTCATACCCCTGATTATTGAACAGCAATGCCAGCGGTGGGCCGGAAATGGTGGTGACGGAATAAAGCGTGCCGATACCGACACCGAACGGGACTCCGATGGTTTTTTCAGCTTTGATCGGTTTGCGGATGCCGGCAGCTTGAAGCAGAATCAACGGGAGCAGCATGAAATAGGTGACGAACTTGACCCAGGCCGGTTGCACCAGCGAGAGGATGTAGCTGCCGATGGCGACGCCCACGGCCAATCCGAGCAGGATCGGTACGACACGCCGGAAAATATTGGGGATGTTCTGGCGGTTGAGAAAGAGGACATAACTATTCAGGACCAGCTCCACCAGCACCATGGCCGGATTCAGAATGCGATTCGTATAGAACAGCAGGGCCACCGGCATGGTGATTGAGGAGAAGCCGTAGCCCAGCGCGCCGTTGACGGTCGCGGCGACGAACGTAATCAGAACGAGGACGATCTCATCCATAGGTTATCCCTTGCGGTGACTCGCGGCGAAATCATTGAGCGTACAATTATCGAGGATGCCGGCGATGGCGTCGCGAACCGGCCCCATCACATGTTGGACGGGACACTGGGCCTTGTCGGCATAGGGGCAATCCCGGCACTTTTGATAGGCGGTTTTGCTCACGCAACCGATGGGGGCAAGCGGACCATCCAGGATACGGATCACCTGCCCGACGGTGATCTCTCCAGGGGGCTTGATCAGGGTATAGCCGCCCTTAAGGCCGCGCCGGCTGGCCAGTAACCCGGCCCGTTTCAGGGCCAGAAGAATCTGCTCTAAAAACTCGATCGGAATATGCTGGCGTTTCGCAATTTGATGCCGCTGTAATGTCGTCTGTTCGTAGGCGAGCGTGAGCTCGATAAGCGCCCGGAGCCCGTATTCGCTTTTCTTGGAAAGCTTCACGCCGTGTCTTTCTAAAATCAATTGACTTAGTCAAGTTTGGCCACAGTAATGGAGGTTGAATAGATTCGTCAAGCTCCCGGTTCCTTCTATATTGGAGAGATGCTTCAAGTGTCCGGGCGATGTTTTCCTGCCTTTCTGTTTCGGGAACACGATGCAACTCTTTGATCCATGAGGGAATGTTGCTTGACAGGGTTCGAGCATTCTTGTTAGCTTGGCACGCTGTTTTTCTCCATCGGCAATCATGAGCCTTCGCTAGAATCAATCGTTGGATCACTTGTGAATTATCAGGACCTCATTCTTACGTTGAGCAGATTTTGGGCCGATCGGGGCTGCGTCATCCAGCAGCCGTACGATATGGAAATGGGGGCCGGTACATTTCATCCGGCCACCTTCCTGCGTTCTCTCGGTCCCGAGCCCTGGCGGGCCGCCTATCCGCAACCCTGCCGTCGTCCCACGGACGGCCGCTATGGGGAAAATCCGAACCGCATGCAGCATTACTATCAGTACCAGGTCGTGCTGAAGCCGGCGCCGGACAATATCCAGGAGCTCTACCTCGAAAGCCTCGCGCAATTGGGGATCAATCCCAAGCAGCACGATATACGGTTTATCCAGGATGACTGGGAGTCCCCCACGCTCGGGGCCTGGGGACTGGGGTGGGAAGTCCGTCTCGATGGCATGGAGATTACCCAGTTTACCTATTTCCAGGAAATCGGCGGGATCGAACTGGCGCCCATCACCGGCGAGATCACCTACGGGACGGAACGCATCGCCATGTACCTGCAGCAGGTCAACAATGTCTACGACCTGGCCTGGACCGATCAGATCAAGTACGGCGATATCCATCATGAAACCGAAGTGCAGGGCTCCCGTTACAACTTTGAAGAAGGCGATGTGGCGATGCTGATGCAGGCCTTTCAATCGCATGAGGCCGAATGCAAGCGGTTGCTCGCGCAGACCGAGAAACGCTTGACCTTGCCGGCGTACGACTACTGCATCAAATCCTCGCACGTGTTCAATCTGCTCGACGCGCGCGGCGCCATCAGTGTGGCCGAACGCACCGGCTACATCGCCCGGGTGCGTGCGCTGGCCAGGCAATGTGCCGAACGCTACATTGAAGAACGGGCCGCCATGGGACATCCGCTCCTGACCCGTGCGACGAATCAGGGCGTACAGCAAACCCGTCGCTCACGATCGACCGCTGCAAGCAAGCGGTCTTAACCGTCTAAGACATACCCTATGCCGAAAGCTCAGAAACCATCTCGCGCCGCGGTGTCCACGAAGAAGGGTAGCGGGCGATCCGCTCCCGCGACAGCGGAGTTGTTGCTGGAGATCGGGGTCGAAGAGCTGCCCTATCAGTTCATCAGTCCCGCGTTGACCCGCTTGAAAGAGTCCGCCGAGCAGCTGCTTGCCGAGCAACGGCTGACGTTTCAGGCTGTCCGGACACTTGGAACTCCTCGACGGCTGACGCTGGTGGTTGAGGGATTGGTCACGCAGCAGGCCTCTGTCATGAAGGAGGCCATGGGGCCTTCGAAGTCCGTGGCATTCGACCAGGCGGGACAGCCGACCAGAGCCGCAGTGGGCTTCGCTGCCGGCCAGGGCGTAGCGGTACAGGATTTGGAGGTTCGACAGACTCCGAAAGGCGAGTATCTCTTCGCGGTGAAGCGCGAGGACGGGCGTCCGTCCAAAGCCGTCTTGACCGAACTCTTGCCGCAGCTCGTGGCTAAGTTGTCCTTCCCGAAAGCGATGAAATGGAACGAAGCGGGTGTGCGGTTCGCCCGGCCGGTGCGGTGGCTGGTCGTCCTCTTCGGCGGCGCGGTTCTCCCGATCGAGGCCGCCGGGATCAAGGCGGGGAACCGGACGCGGGGGCACCGGGTGCTCGGCTCGAAGCAAGGGGTGGTTGTTCGGGATGGCGCGACCTATGTCAAGGCGCTCGAGAAAGAAGGCGTCATTCCAGATCCGGAACGCCGTCGGGCCATCATCGCCGAGCAGATTTCGACGTTGTGCAAGAAGACGGGATTTGTACTGAATGAAGATGAGGCGTTGCTCGACCAGGCCGTGTACACCACGGAATGGCCCTACGCGATCATCGGGTCGTTCAAGGATATGTATCTGGATGTCCCGGAAGAGATTCTGATCACCTCGATGAAGGAACACCAGGGCTTCTTCTCGCTCCGTCATAAGACGACCGGAAAGCTGGTGGCGCATTTCATTGCGGTGGCCAACAATCGCGTCAAGGACATGGGCCTCATCCGTGAAGGCAATGAACGGGTGCTCGCGGCGCGATTGGCCGATGCCAAGTTCTTCTACGACGATGACCGGGCGACGCAATTACAGGAGCGGGTTGCCAAGCTGGACGGAGTCACCTTTCATCAAAAAATCGGGACCATGGGGCAGAAGCAGGCGCGTGTGGCCACGCTGGCCGGTTCACTCGCCACACTGGCCGGCCTGAACGAATCCGTCGTCAAAAACTGTGAGCGGGCAGGCGCGTTGTGCAAAGCGGATCTGCTGACCGGCATCGTCGGAGAATTTCCGGAATTGCAGGGCGTCATGGGCGGCTACTATGCGCGGCACGACGGGGAGGTGCCGGCGGTGTGCCAGGCCATTCTCCAGCAGTATCGACCGCAATCGATGGAGGGGCCGATTCCTGAATCGACCGAAGGGCAGATCCTGTCGCTGGCCGACCGGTTGGACAGCCTCGCCTCCTTCTTTCATGTCGGCATGGTGCCGACGGGTTCGGAAGATCCCTTTGCCTTGCGCCGCCATGCCACGGCGGTCGTGCGCATTCTCTTAGAAGGCGGCGTCCGGTTGAACCTGGGCCGTGCCATCGGCGACGCGCGCACGATTGTAGGAGCGGCGGGAATCAAGGCCGGTTCGAATCAGGGGGACGGCCAGCAGCGGCTGGTCGACTTCGCGTTCGAACGGGTGCGCCACTACGCCCGCACCGTCCACGGGTTGCGGGATGACGTCGTGAATGCCGTCGTGAGTGTGACAGACCGGCAGTCGTTCGACCTGCGGGATCTTCTGGCCAAGATGCAGGCGTTGCAGGCGGTGACCAGCCGGACTGAGTTCGATCCGTTGATCGTCGGGTTCAAGCGTGCCCATCGGCTGGTTGAAAAAGAGCAGTGGGACCGTCAGCCGGTCGCCGCAGCGGTCTTTCAGGACGCTACCGAGTCTGCGCTGCATCAGGCGGTCTCCGAAGAACGGGTGCGGATGGGGGCCTCGATGCAGGCGAGCGAGTACGGCAAGGCGCTGGAATCTCTCGTCCGTCTGAAGCCGGCCATCGATGCTTTCTTTGCCGCGGTGATGGTGAATGCCGACGACAAGGCTGTGCGGAGCAACCGGCTGTCGCTGTTAAAAGAGGTGGATGAATTCTTCATGTCATTCGCGGACTTTTCCCAGATTGTGGTACAAGGGAGTTAGTCGGGGCATGAAGCTATGGCGTGGAGTTTCCCATCGCAGGCCGGGACTGTGGCAGAGGGTAAGGACGCGTCGCGCAACTCCCTGGTTCAACGGTATACGAGGATCATCACGATCGTTCTGATCGTGGTGTGCAACGGGATTTTCCTGTTGGGCATGTGGGCGAGCGGCGTCAACCTGGATGAGTTGGTCAAGACGCAGGATCAGTTCAATCCTCAAGACGACGTCTGTCTTCGTCTCAGTTGGCAGCGTCTCACCGGAGCGACTGAGCCCATCCGCCTCTGTTCCGAATGGATCAATCTCTCTGATCCGACAGGCAAACCGCATGTGCTGGATCAGAACACCAAAGTACGACAGGGCCCGGATGGGCGTTACTACGTGGATCGCGGAATCAAGGCGGACTATCGCCTGGTCGGATTTGTCGGGTTTGTCGCGGCGGTCATCGTCTTCGGGATGCTGACGCGTCGATATTTGGTCAATCGATACCGGCTTCAACTCGAAATGGCTGCAAGCAGATCAGTCGTCTAAGTGCAGTGAGTCGATCGCAAAGGAGAGCAGGCGTGGCAAAGAAATACGTGTACTACTTCGGAGACGGCAAGGCGGAAGGCACGTCCAACATGAAGGAATTGCTGGGCGGCAAGGGCGCCGGCCTGGCCGAGATGACCAACCTGGGCATTTCCGTGCCGCCCGGATTCACCATCACCACAGAAGCCTGCGTGGAGTATTACAAGCTGGGGAAGAAGTATCCGCCCGGGATGTGGGACTCGGCGTTGGCCGCGCTCAAGCGGGTCGAGCGGTCCATGGGAATGGGCTTCGGCGATCCGGAGCGCCCCTTGCTGGTTTCCGTGCGGTCCGGTGCGCGGGCCTCGATGCCGGGGATGATGGACACGGTACTCAACGTCGGGTTGACGCTCAAGACGGTCGAAGGGCTGGCGGCCAAGACGAAGAACGAGCGGTTCGCGCAGGACAGTTACCGCCGGTTCATCACGATGTTCGGCAGTATCGTCATGGGGGTGCCGCGCGAACATTTCGAAGCCATTCTGAATCTCAAGAAAGAAGAAATGGGCGTGAGACACGAGACGCAGCTCGACGCACGCGCCCTGCGCGATCTCGTGGAACGGTTCAAGTCGCTGGTCAGAGAAGAGACGGGCAAAGAGTTTCCTGACAATCCCAACGATCAGCTGAAGCTGGCGATCGACGCGGTGTTTTCATCCTGGAACGGCGCGCGCGCGATCACCTACCGCCGGTTGAACGGGATTCCGGATCACTGGGGCACGGCGATCAACGTCGTGGCCATGGTGTTCGGGAACATGGGCGACACCAGCGGCACCGGCGTGGCCTTCACGCGCGACCCCAATACGGGCGAGCGGAAGTTCTTCGGCGAATGTCTGATGAATGCGCAAGGCGAGGATGTGGTGGCCGGAATCCGGACGCCGCTGCCGGTCACGGAACTCGGCAGGACCGTGCCTCCCGCCTATAAAGAGCTGGAACATACCTATAAACGATTAGAGAAACATTACCGTGACATGCTCGACCTGGAGTTCACGATCCAGGAGGGCAAGCTCTATATGTTGCAGACGCGCGTCGGGAAACGCACCGGGATTTCCGCCGTGCGGATCGCCGTCGAGATGGTCAATGAAGGCTTGATCACCAGGCGCGAAGCGGTGCAGCGGGTCGGCCCGGATCAGCTCGCGCAGTATCTCTATCCTATTTTCGATACTCAAGCTGAAGCGGGTTCAACCCCGTTGGGCAAAGGCCTGCCGGCCGGGCCGGGAGCGGCGGCGGGAAAAATTGCGCTGACGCCGGATCGCGCCGTCGAAATGAAGGCGGCCGGGCAGCGGGTCGTGCTGGTCCGTGATGAAACCAGCCCCGACGATATTCACGGCATGAACGCCGCAACCGGCTTTGTGACGGCGCGCGGCGGGATGACCTCCCATGCGGCGGTTGTGGCGCGACAGATGGGCAAAGTGTGCGTAGCCGGATGCGAAGCGGTCGAAGTCATCGACACGCAATCGGTGCGGATCGGTTCGAAAGTGTTCCGGGAAGGCGACTATCTGTCCGTGAACGGCTCGACCGGCAACGTGTATGACGGCGACATTCCCGTCATGGAGTCTGAGATCATTCAGGTGGTGCAGGGCAAGCTGGACGCGAAGAAATCGCAAAAGTATCAGCTCTTCTCGACCATTCTCTCCTGGGCGGACAGTGTGCGGACGATGAAGGTACGGGCGAATGCCGATGTGCCGGACCAGGCCAAGATTGCCCGGGGGTTCGGCGCCGAAGGAATCGGGCTCTGCCGCACGGAACATATGTTCTTCGCCGAAGACCGCATTCCGATCATGCAGAAAATGATTCTGGCTCGGACGAAAGAGGATCGGGAAAAGTATCTGGAACAGCTGCTGCCGCTGCAGAAGCAGGACTTCATCGGGCTCTATCGCGAGATGGAGGGATTCCCGGTCACCATTCGCCTGCTCGATCCGCCGTTGCACGAGTTCCTGCCGAAGCGCGAAGAGCTGATGGTGGAGATCGCTCAGCTGGAGTTGACCGGCAAGGACGGTGTGAAGCTGGAAGAACATCGCCGGTTGCTGGCGCGCGTCGAAGAATTGCACGAATTCAATCCGATGCTGGGACTGCGTGGCTGCCGGCTGGGCATTACGATGCCGGAAATCACGCGCATGCAGGCGCGCGCCATTATCGAAGCGGCTTGCGAACTGGCGAAGGAAGGCAAGAAGATCGTGCCGGAGATCATGATTCCGCTGGTCGGCATGGTGGCGGAAATGAAGTCGCAAAAGGATCTCATCCGCGAAGTCGCGCAAGAGACGATGAAGCGCTACAACGTAAAGCTGTCGTATCTCGTCGGGACCATGATCGAATTACCCCGCGCCGCCGTGACCGCGGAACGGATCGCGGAAGAAGCCGAGTTCTTCTCCTTCGGCACGAACGATCTGACCCAGACGACCTTCGGATTCTCCCGTGACGACGCCGCGAAGTTCATCGACCATTATCGCACCGTGAAGATCATGGATGCGGATCCGTTCGCCACGCTCGACCGGGAAGGCGTCGGATCATTAATGAAGACGGCCATCGCCGGCGGGCGCAAGGCGCGACCGGGGATCAAGCTCGGCATCTGCGGCGAACACGGCGGCGATCCCAGCTCCGTCGAGTTCTGCAATCAGCTCGGCTTGGATTATGTGAGCTGTTCGCCGTTCCGTGTGGCCATTGCGCGGCTGGCGGCGGCACAGGCGGCGATCGCCGAAGCGGACGCCAAACCGGCCGCGTCCAGGAAAACCGTGAAGGCGAGCGCCAAGACCGTGAAATCCGCGAAGGCCTCGAAGCCCGTGAAGCGGGCCAAGCCTGCGGCCAAGAAGCCTTCAGCCGGCCGCAAGAAACGGTAACGGACCGCACACGAGAGCTCCGCTCGATGACGCGGGCTCTTCGGTTTGGGGCGTGATAATGCCGCAGGCGAGATCAGGTGTTTCGAGAACGGTTCAGCCCAACGATCTACACTACATGAGTCAGGCCCTTCGCCTCGCGGCGAAGGGCCAAGGTAAAACCAGCCCCAACCCGATGGTCGGGGCTGTTGTCGTTTCCAAAGGCCGCATCGTCGGCCAAGCCTATCATCATGCAGCCGGCCAACCCCACGCCGAAGTGCTGGCTCTACGCCAGGCCGGATCTCTGGCCCGCGGCGCCACGCTCTACGTCACACTCGAACCCTGCAGCCATCTGAAGAAGCGGACTCCTCCCTGCGTGCCGGCGGTGATCCAGTCCGGCGTACGTCGCGTCGTGGTCGCCATGCCCGATCCCAACCCGGCGGTCAGCGGGAAAGGCCTTGCGCAATTGCGTCGAGCCGGATTGTCCGTCATGGTCGGAGTTGCGCGGAGAGACGCGGAAGCCTTGAATCGGGCCTACTGTCATTGGATCGTCACGCAACGCCCCTACGTGATGCTCAAGGCGGGAATGACATTGGATGGACAGATTGCAACGGCAGGAGGAGAGTCCAAGTGGATAACGGGGTTGCAATCACGGCGGGAGGTTCACCGCCTGCGCAGTGCCGTGGACGCCGTGATCGTGGGCATCGGGACGGTCTTGAAAGACAATCCGTCTCTAACCGCTCGTACATCGCCTGGTCTGACGGCCTTGGCTGCGACCCAACCGACAAGGGTTGTGGTCGATAGCGCGTTGCGCATCTCTCCTGCGGCCAACATCCTTATGCAACAGACCCGCGCCAAGACGATCATTGCGACGACCAAGGCTGCTTCTCCGGCACGGCGGCGGGCGCTCGAACGGAGGGGTGTCGAAGTGCTGGTGCTGCCGGTCTTGGGGAAACGCGTGTCGCTGAGACATCTCCTCGCTGTCTTGGGACAACGCGGGATGATCTCTGCGATGGTCGAGGGAGGCGGAGAGCTGAATGCCGCGTTCTTCAAGGCCAAGCTGGTGAATCATGTGCGGTTGTATGTGGCACCCACGCTGTTGGGCGGGGCAGCATCGAAAGGCGTGATCGGGGGTGTGAGTCCACGCCGGCTGGCCGATGCCTGGAAATTGAAGCAGGTACGTACCAGGATCCTGGGGAGCGATGTTGTGGTCGAAGGCGACGTATAATAGAGCCATGACGAAGCCGTTCACGATGGGGCGATATGTATGTCTCCTGCTGGCTTGCTGTGCGCTTGCAGCAGGAGTGGAACCGGTCCGGTCTGCGGAGCCGCAGTCTGCGGTTCATGATGTGACCGGCGACGTGTTGTCGTACCTCGACGAACCGGACAGTACAAAGGCGGACGAGACGCTTCAACGACTGCTTGCCAATCCTGACGTCACCATCGATCAGGTCAGCCGTGCCATCCAGACCGGGCGGTCATATCAGGCTCTGCCGGTCGGCACGATGGACGAGGAACAAATCACGGTGCGCGGCCGGACTTTTCATTATGCGCTCTCGATCCCGGTCACGTATCAGCCCGGGAAGGGATATGGGCTGGTCGTCTGTCTGCACGGGGCGGGATTTTCCGGCGATGCCTATCTGGAGCGATGGCAGAATCGCCTGGGTGACGACTATATCCTCGTCTGTCCGACCTATCCCTCCGGCGCCTGGTTTACCAGACAGGCGGAGGAGCTTGTGCTGGCCGTCGTCGAGCGGGTGCAGGCGCAATATCACGTCGATCCGGACCGGGTGTTTCTCACCGGCATGTCGAACGGCGGGATCGGTACCTGGCTGATCGGGATGCACCATGCTCAGCGCTTCGCCGGGATTGCTCCGATGGCCAGCGGGCTCGACGATGTGCTGATGCCGTTTCTCGCCAATCTGCGGACCACGCCGGTCTACATCATTCACGGGGCCAAGGATCAGGTCATGCCGGTGGAGTTGAGCCGGACGATCTCGCGCGAGTTGGCGGCGATCGGCTATCCGCATATCTACCGCGAACATGAGCGCGAGCACCCCATGGCCGGCGGCCATTTCTTTCCCCGGGAGGAGTTGCCTGACCTGGTGGCCTGGTTCAACGCCCAGCATCGCAATCCCTTGCCGACCACGCTGACGGTGGTTCGTGAGGCCAGCCATTTTCAGCCGTTCGGCTGGGTGCGGATCGACGCCACCGATCCGATCGCCGCCTTTGCGGACGATCTGGTGTCCAAACGCGATGAGCTGACCAAGAAGAAGCGTTACGCCAGGCTGGATGTCTCCGTGACCGCGCCCAATCGCATCGAAGTCGAGACGGGGCTCGTGCAACGGTACACGCTGTTTCTGAATGATCAATTGGTGGATCTCTCCAAGCCGGTCACGGTGCTGACGAGCAAGCAGGTGTCATTTGAGGGAATGCTCACGCCGTCGGTTGAGACGCTCCTGCGCCAGGCGCGGGCGCGCAAAGATTCCCGACAGCTCTTTACAGTGCAGTTGCCTATTCAGGTGTCGAAGCCTGCGCCATGAGCAGGCGTGCATCTATCCGGACGTCCGTCTGTGCGATCGGTGTGGTGTGGGCACTTGTCGGCGTCCTGCCTCTGCCTGCCTCTGCAGAGCCTTGCCGGCTTGCTCCTCAGCATGCGGGCGTGACGTTCCCCGTCGAGCATGTCGATCCCGCCTGGGTTTGCCGACTTCAGCCGATCATCGATGATTTTACAACCGCCAACAAAGTCGGGCCGGTGCTGACGCCGCTGCCGGAGCCGGTCTATGTGTATCTGCTGGATCGTCCACCCGTCGCGGCGGCGCTCGTAAATCGGCTGGAGCTGGGATTGTACAAAGCCGAAACGCGAGGGCCCGGCCGCTATTGGGGAAACGACGGCGAAGGGACAGAGGGATTGGTCGAGCTGGTCTATCAGGATCCCCGTCATCGCCTGTATTATCTGGAAGGGTCGCACCACAGCACGTTGTTGCCGCACGTGACCGGCAAGGCCGTGGTGCTGCTCAGCATGGCGCCGGTGAAAGACGCCGCCGGTCATGAGGCCGTCGAGACGACGCTGGTGTCCTATACCAGATTGGATAATCGTATCCTGGCGGGGCTCGTCTCGCTGTTACGTCCGCTGGTGGGGCGCACGGTCTCCCGCAAGCTGATGAAGGGGGTGGATGCGGTGACGCAGTTGGGGCTGGAAATGCGGCGGCATCCCGATCGCGTGCTCTTTGAGGCGAGCGATCCGCCTCCGTTGCCGCCTGAGGACGTCGCCTTCTTGAAACAGGCCCTCGCGGCGATGCCCCATGCCGCCACTATTCATGAGAAGGAACCGGCCTCCCGATGACGTCGTCACGCAGCTTTCTCCTCATCTGCACCGTCGGGATTTTCTGCTTCATCAGCTACAATATGGTGCGGATGCCGGTGCTGGCGTTATTTGCCGAGCAGCTCGGGGCAGGCCCCGAGCGGATCGGGCTGATCGTGTCGGTATCGACCTTGACCGGTGTGCTGCTCAAACTGCCGTCCGGCGCCTTGTCGGATATCTATGGCAGGCGGTTTTTGCTGCGCATCGGAGTCGTCGCCTTCGGCCTGCCGCCGTTTTTTTATCTGTTCATCACAGACCTGAACAGCCTCACGGCCTTGCGATTCGTGCATGGCCTGGCCACGGCGATCTTTGCACCCAGCGCGCTGGCGACAGTCGCGGAACTGTATCGTGAGCGCCGGGGTGCGGCGCTGGGGACCTATACCGCGTGCACACAATCGGGGGCGTTACTCGGGCCGTTCATCGGCGGGTATCTCGCTCATGTCGCCGGTTTTGATTTCGCCTTCGTCACCGCCGGGGTATGCGGCTGTATTGCGATCGTGCTTTTTTACAGCTTGCATCTGGATGTGGCGACGCCGCGCGTGCAGCAGAAGGGGATGCGGCCGCTGTTGGCGGAGATGTGGAAGGGATTCGTCGTTGTCGCGCGCAACCGGAAGGTGCTCATCACCAGCGCGACCGACGGCGCTAAGATGATTGCCAACGGCGCGCTCATGGCGTTTCTCCCGCTCTACGGCCTCACCGTAGGATTGAATCCAGGCGAGGTCGGGCTCTTGTTCAGCGTGCAGGCGGGCACCTCCTTCTTCTCCAAGCCGATCATGGGCCGTGTGTCCGATCGGGTCGGGCGGCAGCCCCTGATCATCACCGGCCTGCTGATCTGCGCGGCCACGTTCGTCTGTATGCCGCATGTCTCGATGTTTGCCGTCTTGTTGTTACTCTCGGCCGGGTTCGGGTTCGGCGAAGCCGTCGTGTCGTCCTCCTCCTCCGCCTTCGTGGCGGATAGTTCGGAGTTCAAGACGCTGGGGGCCGGAATGGGCATGCAGGGCACCATCGGCGACATCGGTCACGCGAGCGGGCCGTTGCTGGCAGGCATTCTGATTGCCAATATGAGCTATGCCGGAGCCTTCACGATCATTGCGAGTCTCCAGATCGCTGCAGCTGGAGTGTTCTGGCTCACGATGAGGAATCGATAGGCCGATGCTATAATGGCGCCGGACACACCCGTGCGACAGACTTCATGAGGGATCGCTGATGTTTACCGGCATTGTCGAAGAAATGGGCGCGGTGATTTCGTTGGAGAAGACGCTGGCGGGGACGCGGATGACGCTGCTGGCCTCGACCGTCATGAGCGATCTCAAGATCGGCGACAGTGTAAGCGTGAACGGCGTCTGTCTGACGGCCATCTCCAGAACCGAGAGCAACTTTACGGTGGAAGTGTCGCCGGAGACACTCTCGGTCACGACGTTGGGCCTGCTTGCGTCAGGCACGCCGGTGAATCTGGAGCGGGCCATGAAGTTGAGCGAGCGCATCGGCGGACATCTGGTCGCCGGGCATGTCGATGGCGTCGGGACGATTCGTAGCCGGCAGCAGGACGGGAATGCCGTGATCTTCACCATCGAAGCGCCGCCAGAGATCCTTCGTTATTGCGTGGTGAAGGGATCAATCACGGTCGATGGGATCAGCCTTACGATCAACGATGTGACGAATCACGGATTCTCCATCGCCATTATTCCGCATACCGCCAAAGTGACGACGTTGGGCCTCAAGCAGGTCAACGATCCCGTCAATCTCGAATCCGACCTCATCGGTAAATACGTCGAACGCCTCCTCCAAGAGCGTGGCCAGGTCACGCCGAAACCGACACCTGTCATCGACAAGGACTATCTCCAGAAGCGGGGATTGATCTAAACGCAGATGTGAGACAATCGGCGGAGTTGTCGGTTGCCTTTCACGCCGAGGTGGGACCTGGTTGGCGTGGTGGATCGGCCTGGCGACGGTGTGTCCTGGATCAAGCCGGGCCAGATCGTGGCCGCGCTGCCGATCAGCGGCGCTTATGAGGAGTTCGTTTGCCTGCCGCAGCGTGAACTGGTTCAGTGCCATCAGGGTTAGACGCCGCCGAGGCTGTCAGTCTCATTCTGAACTACGTCACCACGTACCAGATGCGGCATCGCTCCGCCAACGTCAGACCGGGCCAGCGCGTGTTGATTCATGGCGCGGCAGGCGGGGTCGGCTCGCCGTGCTGGAGATTTACAGGACTTGTTCAGCGCAAGAGGAGCAGGCCGCGTCCAACCTGGGCGGTATCCCAATTGATTACCAGCATCAGGATTTCGTGGAAGAAATTCACCGCCGTACGGGTGAGGGGGTGATGTCGTCTTTGACAGTATCGGTGGCGCGCATATCTGGCGTCCCGCAAGGCTCTTTGTCCAAGCTGGACAGTCGTGGCTTATGGCCTGACTGGCTCTCTACGCGAGGGTTTGGCCGTTAGTGTGGTCGGCATCGTTTTCGTGCCATCGTCATCTTTGGGGTGTATATCGCCGGCTGCTGGCTTTTCCCGAGCCGGAAACGAGCGAAGCCCGCATTGTCTTGGCAAGATTTGCTCGCCCTTCGGTAATAGCAAAAAAACAAGCCGCTCATTGCGCAGCGATTTCCTCTTGCAAGGTAAGACAGGCGCACGAGCTGCTCGGGACAGGAGGCGTCACAGGCAAGATTGTGCTTGTGCGTAACGAGTTCTCGCATGGGTTCTGACGCCTTAAATATTTTTTGAGGCCTATCACTGAGGTGCACTATGGCGAGCAAACAGTTGCTGGAGCAGATTCATCCGGGGGAAATATGCTCATCGCCAATGTCGAATGCCTCCTCCAATAACGCAGCCATCTTCCGAAATTCACGCCCATCATCGACAAGTACTATCCCAAAATCAGGTGCTGATCTGACGTTGAGGAGGGCCGGCGAGAACCTGCGGTCCCTTAGAAGCGTGATGAGCCCCTACGTTAAACGAGGGTAATATGCAGATCCGCATCAGCGCCAGAGATAGATGGTCTCACAGGCGCAACTTATTGAAACGGCAACGGCCATAACGTATTGTTCAAGGGTCTAATGTGGCGAGTTGTAGGGGCAGAACCTGGCAGATTATGATCTCTTACAGATCTGCCTAGTAATTGTTGGCTATCCTAAAGGGGAGCAGCGCGCATGCAGTGGCCTCCAGATGAACTGAAGAAGGTTTCTGATCGAGTACACGCTGGCGTTTCGGAACGTTGCACCGCCCGCGAGCTTCTTCGATGGTATGGCTACGAGCGTCGCGGGCGTTTCATTATTTGGGCTATTAGACGTGACTTTGCGAATCTTAAGCTACGCACTGAACCAGATATTGAATATGCGTACATCGACGGAGAGCTAAATTTTCAGAGCCTTGCAGGTCAGACGCCTTCGAAGATCTCGCCAAAATCCGATACCGAAGAAGCGCAGGCTATTCTGGTCACGTCGGAAGTTGAAGACCCGACTCAGCGGATCGGCAAGCTTCCTTCAGCCAATACCCGCCCAATTTCGGTAAACCCCAATTCGACTGTCGCAGAAGCTGTCACGCTGATGATCCTTCATGACTACTCGCAACTCCCGGTGATGCAGGGAGAGCGGACGTTAAAGGGCGTCGTTACGTGGCGGTCGATCGGCACTAAACTCTCCTTAAGACGCCCCTGCATTTCCGTCCAAGACTGCCTTGAGGATGCGGTTGTTATGGAGTCCAGTGTCTCGTTGTTTTCAGCTATATCGGCGATTGTCGAACGGGGCTTCGTGCTCGTTCGTGATGGTCAGAACATAATTTCTGGCATAGTGACGACTACAGATCTTAGCCTCCAGTTTCGACAACTGGCGGAGCCGTTTCTCCTTCTGGGAGAAATAGAAAAACATCTTCGACGCCTGAGTGACGGAAAGTTTTCATCCGAGGTAATCGATGCGGCTAAGGATCCAAATGACGCAGCTCGACAGATCGGCGATTTATCCGATCTAACTTTTGGTGAGCACATACGTCTCTTGGAGAATCCGGAGCGTTGGTCGGCCCTGAAGTTGAACATCGACCGCGGAACATTTGTTGAGCATCTTAAGGAAGTGCGTGATATTAGAAACGATATCATGCATTTTGATCCAGATGGAACTGCGCCGTCTGAGCTTGAAAAACTTCGACAGTTCGTTAGGCTCTTAGGCGCACTCGGGCCGCAGTGACTAGTTAACTGTTATGAACGTTGAAGAAAGAAACTGTACCGAGGTCTTTTCTTAGGCGGTGAATGAATTGACAACGCCGCTGGTAGGGAAGGAATCTATCTTCTCTTCTTACTGGCAATTTGGTCTTTGATCGTCCGCTACTTCGCTACTCTTTCCCCTCAATCCCCAGCAGACGCAGTTGCGCTTTGATGAGGGCACGGACCTCCACCTGATCTCTGCTGTGCGGGAGGGTTGGTAGGGCGCTGACAGGCTTTGGCG
>CAZEHM010000007.1:0-103620 GCA_964512025.1 uncultured Nitrospira sp.
GAACGCCAGCATCAGCGCCGGCACCGTGTCGCCCACTCCGGGGCCGATCTTCAGTGGCTGGTCGGCGGCGGGGCCGTTCCGAAACCGGGAGAGGTGTCGCTTGCGCATAACGGCGTGCTGTTTCTGGACGAATCGCCGGAGTTCAAACGTCCGGTGCTGGAGGGATTGCGTCAGCCGCTCGAAGACGGGCATGTGACCCTGACGAGAGCCAGCGGGACCATACGCTATCCGGCCCGCTTCATGCTGATTGCCGCCATGAATCCCTGTCCCTGCGGGTATTATGGCGACCGGTCGCGCCCCTGTGTCTGTTCGGTGCCGCAAATCCGCCGCTATCGCGCCAAGCTGTCAGGTCCCTTGCTCGACCGCCTGGACTTGCACTTGGAGGTGCCGCCTGTGCCGATTCGTGAATTGCGCCATGAACTGCCCCCGACGGAAAGCTCGGCCGCGATTCGTGCCCGCGTGCTGGCCGCGCGGGGAAGGCAGCAAGTGCGGTATCGGGACGAGGGCATCTATTCGAATGCCCAGTTGAAGCCCAGACTCGTGAAGCGGTATTGTGGGCTCGCAGCCGGGCCTCAGGAGTTGCTGGAACAGGCGATGGCGAAGCTCAATCTGTCGGCGCGCGCCCATGGGCGGATTTTACGTGTCGCCAGAACCATTGCCGATTTGGCGGACTCTGATAAGATTGAGGCCGTTCACGTCGCGGAAGCCATTCAGTATCGGGCGCTTGATCGGGCGATAGAGGTGTGACGGTCGTGCTGGCTACGATGAAAGTGTTTTTGTGGTGGTTCGTCGTGGGGGCGACGATGGCCCTCTCGGTGCTGATGCTGCAAGGCGGCATTCGCGATGTTATGCAGGCTCAAGGGTCTGTCTGGACGCTCAAGCTTGCAGAGCTGCTGACGACCATTATCGGCGGGGGCCTCCTCGGAGGCTGCATCGCGTTGATTCTCGACCGCATCAAGAAATCATAACGGCGTCATATTTTTACTGACGGTTGGTCATACGAGGGGAACCATGGATCTTGAAGTCGGATCGAATGTCTATCGCAATACGGACGGCACGATTGAAGTCGAGGGGGTGCCGCTCATTCAGGTGGCGCAACATCCCTCGACCGGAGCAATTCTCCTTAATTTCGCGCTCTTCGACCAGACCGGAAAAATGCTCGTGAAACTGGTCGACAGTACCATCATGTTCAACGAACGACGGGCCTATGATGTGAGCAAAACGCCCAAGACGGTCACGCTGAAAGAGTCGACCTCGGGGAAAGTCTTGCTCCAGTTCGACGTGAAAGCGCCGAATGTGGTGGTGTTCTCCAAGGGTGAATTCCCCACGATGAAAGGGCACCTGCTGGAGGTGTCGTCCAAGGAATGGAAAATCGACAAGCTTCGCGCCAGCGGCACGACGCAGGACGTCTCGGGCGGAGCCGTCAAGCTCGGGTAGCGGAGGGCGTTCAGCCCTCCGCCGATACCGTCGGAACGATCACCAGTGTATTGTCTTTCCGGTCGATCGATGCGGTCTCACCGTCACGCAATTCTCCCTTCACCAACAGTCGTGCGAGCGGCGTTTCCAGTTCCTGCTGAATCAGCCGCTTGAGCGGCCGCGCGCCGTAGACCGGATCGTAGCCGCGCTCGCCCAGATACGCGAGCGCCGCCGGGGTAATGGCCAGCTGGATGCGCCGCTCGGTGAGCCGCGCCCGCAACCGCTCCAGCTGAATCTCGACGATCTTTACTAACTGTGCCGTCGCCAGCGGGTGGAAGACGACGGTTTCGTCCACGCGATTGAGAAACTCGGGCCGGAAATGCTGCCGGAGTTCCGTCAGAACGACCGACCGCATATCTTCATACGAAGCGCCGGTCTGTTGCGCCTCCAGAATCTGCGGACTGCCGATGTTCGACGTCATGATCAGCACGGTATTCTTGAAATCGACCGTCCGGCCTTGTGAGTCCGTCAACCGGCCGTCGTCCAGGATCTGCAAGAACACATTGAACACGTCATGATGCGCCTTTTCGATTTCATCGAAGAGCACGACGGAGAACGGGCGACGACGAACCGCTTCGGTCAATTGACCGCCTTCTTCAAAGCCCACATAGCCGGGAGGCGCCCCGATCAAACGGGCGACGGTGTGTTTTTCCATATATTCGGACATGTCGATACGGATGAGGTTGCTCTCGTCATCGAACAGCACTCGTGCCAGCGCCCGCGCCAACTCGGTCTTCCCTACGCCGGTCGGGCCGAGAAACAGAAACGATCCGATCGGCCGGTTGGGATCTTTGATGCCGGACCGCGCCCGCAGCACCGCATCGGCCACCGCGCGCACGCCTTCATCCTGCCCGATGACCCGTTGATGCAGCAGATCTTCGAGCTTGAGCAGTTTATCGGATTCGCCTTCCATTAACCGGGACACGGGGATTCCCGTCCACCGGCTCACGACGGCAGCGATCTCATCTTCATCGACTTCTTCCTTGAGCAGCCGGTTCTGATCCTGCTTTTTCCCCAGAGACGTTTGTTCTATGGCCAGTTCCCGTTCCAGACGGGGAAGGTCTCCATAGCGAAGTTCGGCCACGCGGTTCAGGTCATAAGCCCGCTCCGCCTGTTCGATTTTTAATTTCACTTCTTCGATGGCTTCCCTGGTCTTCCGAAGGCGGCCGACCGAGGCCTTTTCCGAATCCCACTGCGTTTTGAGCGCGTGAACGGTGCTCTGTTTCTCGGCCAGCTCGGCTTCCAGCGTGGTCAACCGGGCGGCGCTCGCCTGATCTTTTTCTTTTCGGAGCGCTTCCCGTTCGATCTCCAACTGAAGTACTTTGCGGGAGACTTCATCCAGCTCGGCCGGCAGACTGTCGATCTCGGTCCGCAGCCGCGCCGCCGCTTCATCGACCAGATCGATGGCCTTGTCGGGCAGGAACCGGTCCGCGATGTACCGGTTCGACAATTTCGCCGCCGCTACGAGCGCGCCGTCTTTAATACGCACGCCATGGTGAACCTCGTAGCGCTCCTTCAGACCGCGCAGAATCGAGATCGTATCCTCGACCGACGGTTGATCGACCAGAACGGTCTGAAACCGCCGTTCGAGCGCGGCGTCTTTTTCGATATGTTTCCGGTATTCATCGAGGGTAGTGGCGCCAATAAGGTGCAACTCGCCCCGCGCAAGCATGGGCTTGAGCAAGTTCGCCGCGTCCATCGATCCTTCGGCAGCACCGGCCCCGACGACCGTGTGCAGTTCGTCGATGAACAATAAAATTTGCCCCTGCGACGATTGAATTTCCTTGAGCACCGCCTTGAGCCGCTCTTCGAATTCGCCGCGAAATTTCGCGCCGGCGACCAGCGATCCCATATCCAGCGTAATGACTCGTTTCTGTTTCAGTCCCTCCGGAACATCTCCCTTGATAATCCGGATGGCCAGACCTTCGACGATGGCCGTTTTCCCCACGCCCGGTTCACCGATCAGGACCGGATTGTTCTTGGTGCGCCGGGAGAGGATTTGAATCACCCGGCGGATTTCATCGTCGCGTCCGATGACCGGGTCGAGTTTTCCCTGACCCGCCGCCCGGGTCAGATCGCGGCCATACTTTTCAAGCGACTGATACGTGCTTTCCGGGTCCTGAGATGTCACCCGTTGATTGCCTCGCACCTGCTGCAAACCCGACAAGAGACGCTCCCGCGTCACGCCCAGCTTTTTAAAGACGCCGCCTTCCTGGACCATCGCAAGCAGCACATGCTCGACGCTGAGATAGTCGTCTTTCAAAGCCGCCTTTTCGTCTTCGGCCTTGGTAAGGACCTGACTCAAGCGATTGGTGACGTGAACCTGCCCCGGACCGCCGCTCGCACCCTGTACTTGCGGTAATTTGCCGAGCGCCTGATCGGTAGCCTGACGAACGGCGGAGAGCGCAACTCCGGCTTGTTCCAGCAACGACGATGTGGTGCCGCCCTCTTGGTCGAGGAGTGCGAGCAGCAAGTGCTCGACATCGATGCCCTGGTGGCTGCGGCGCATGGCGTGCGACGACGCCGTTTGCAGCGCTTCCTGAAGCTTGACGGTCATTGTGTTCATATCCACGGGAATTCCTCCGCGACAGGTGTACGAGTTGCTGGTGAGAGTCTACATAATCATCGGCCCGCACGTGTCAACCCGTGATGCCCGTGTTTCTCAGCTCCCGGTCCGTTCTTGACCAACCGGCCGTTCCGGATTATGGTGCGCTCTCGTGCCGGATGGTGTTCCCTAAACGGTCGATGCGGTTGCTCGTCGAGCAGCCCGCCTGTGTAATAACTCAAACGGTCACTATCGCGTATGTCCAGTCACATGTCCTCGCTGTATGAACTCTATCGGCAAGCGTTCCGGTCCACCGTACGGTCGCTCCGCCATGGATGGATTGCGATGCTGGCGTTGGTGGGATTCGCCTGTCTTTTTGTCGGAGTCTCGCAAGTGGCCGGCTCCTTGGGGATGGCCGGCGGCTTTCTCCTCGGGGCGCTTAATGCGCTGTTGGTGGGTGCGACGCTTTCCTTGATCGAACAATCGCTTGGCGGAGCCCGTTCTCTTCGGATGCAGGATATCCAGGACAGCGTGGGCTGTTATTTTTGGGAAGTCATCGGAGTCGGGTTTATCTTGTGGCTCCCTGTCATGGCTCTCGATATGGGAACGCAAGCCAATCCCTATGGCCAGTTTCTCTCGTCGGCGGCGCTCCTGCTGCTCTTTATTCTGCTGAATCCGGCTCCGGAGGTAATCTATCAGGTCCGCCACGATTCCCCGCTGGACGTGCTGAAGACCTGCTATGAATTTGTGTTGGAAAATTGGATCGAATGGTTCGTACCCTTTGGCCTGTTGATTCTTCCCGTGGTGCTGTCGCCGGCCGGTCTGGAACAGTTCGTGAGGCTCTCAAGCCGGCTTGGCCGCGGCGCCGGGCTCGATTTCTTCCAACTCTTGATTCTGCCGTTCACGGTGCTGGGCGGATGGTTTGACTATTTGGGACTTCCGTCTGACGTATACTGGATTCTGGCGATTCTCTTGACCCCTCCCGTCGCGATGGCCATTCTCTTGTTCCGCGGCCACCTCTTTGCATTGCTCCACGGCTCTTCTCACCGGCGGCGTGTGTTTGCCGGCCGGTTTGAGAGAGAGTAGGTCCGCTTCACGACGCCTGCCGTTTCTCCTCAATCTGGTTGCCATGGCTTGATTCCGTTCCGGTTCAAGTCAGGCGGCAAACGGAAAATGCGGCGATCCTACGGGCAATGCACGGAGTCGAATATTGAGATGGGATGTGAAATAGCGTATGGTTTTACCTACAGCCAGTATTGAACCACTCAGTAAGGGCACGCAGATCGTGAGATTATCCATTTTTTGGCGGCTGGTCCTGACCTGCCTGGTCATTATCGCGGTAATGGCGGGAGTCAATCTGTATGCCCTGTTTCAGCTGCGCCAGCTGACGGCATTGAGTACCGAGATGGCCTCCTATCACTATCCTGCCGTAGAGGCGGCCAAGCGGTTGCAAGGCTCGCTGTTTGCGCAACTGAACAGCGAGAAAAAATATCTTGCGACAAAAGATCGAACCTTCCTGACGAATTTCAATGAGGAGGTCGAGGAGTTCCAGCGTAATCTGCAGCATCTCCGCGCTCAAGAGATCGCGCCTCAGGGAATCGCCTTGCTTCAGGAAACCGGCCAGCTGCTGCAAGAGCGCCTGGTCCTCTTTCATGATGAATTCGAACAGGCCGACGAAAAGGCCGGCATACGCGGACCGGGATACGAAAACCGCCGCGATGCGCTGATGGATAAGATGTCCGCGACGATTCAAAGCTATATTGATGTGCACGAAGCCCGCGTGAGCGTCGGCGTCAGCGAATCCCGCGCGAGCGCGGCGCAGGCGGAAGCGGTGACGGAACAGCTGGTGCTGGTCGCCCTGGTATTCGGCCTCGGACTCGCGGCGATCGCCAGTTACAGCATCTTGCGTCCGTTGCGCCAGTTGCAGGGGCATATCAAGTTGATCGGTCAAGGGAGGTTCGGCACGCCGTTGGAGATTACCGCGCCGGCGGAGCTGCGCGATCTGGTCGATACCGTGAACTGGATGGGCGGGAAACTGCAGGAACTGGACGATATGAAGTCGGAATTCCTCGCGCACGTCTCCCACGAACTGCGCACACCGATGGCGTCGATTCAGGAGGGGACGCACCTGCTTCTCGATGAGATTCCCGGGCCGCTGTTGCCGGAGCAACGGACGACCCTTCGGATCATGGCCGACAGCAGCCGGCGGCTGATCCATCTCATCTCGACGATTCTCGACCTTTCCAAGATGGAAGCCGGTATGATGGAATATCGTATCGTTCCTATTGATCTGAACCGAATCGCGGATATCTCTGTCAATAAAGTCAGACTGTTGGCTGATTCGAAGCACATCCAGCTGATTTCCGAACAACCCAAAGAACGGTTGTGGGTCAAAGCCGACGCGCTCCGTATCGAACAGGTTCTGGATAATCTCTTGTCGAACGCCTTGAAATTCAGTCCGGAAGGGGGCATCGTCAAATTGCAGATGGCGCCCGATCCCAAGTCGGGGGTGTTGGAGGTTGCCGTTTCCGATGCAGGACCCGGCATCGCATCCGACGATCTTCCCCACATCTTCGAACGGTTTTATCAGGGGAGAAATAAGGCAAAGAATTCTTCCGCGGGGAGCGGGCTGGGGTTGGCGCTGGCAAAGAAAGTGGTCGAAGCCCATGGGGGGCGAATCTGGATTGAAAGCGAAACGGGGAAGGGGACAACTGTACGGTTTATCCTACGGTTGACCAAACCTGGAGGGATAAGTTGAGGGTGACTATGAAGAGAGCAGTGTGGTGGATCGTTCCTCTTGCATTGAGCGGCTGTGCAAGCTGGACTTCTCCTTTGCCGTTGAATCAGCCGTATTTTCATGCTGACTCAGCAGAATCGAAAAACTATCAAGCACTTGCAAGAAAGCAGGATGCGCTGGTTCAAAAGTGCAACGAAACGAGCACCTGCGATCATGTCTATTTCACACGCGGCCTGTTAGGTCTGTATGAAAGCCGCGATATTGCTGAAAAATATTTCGGGAAGGTCCTGGCCGTCGCACCGAAAAGCCAGTTGGCCGCATCCAGCAAAGCCTGGCTGAAGCTCCTTCAGGAACGAAGCGCTCTTAAGGACCCCTCATGGGCTCAAGCCGTCCTGACAGCACCTGCGGTTGCCGATGCAAATAGCTCATTAAATCAAACTGTAGATCGTCTGGTGCGGGACTTGCTTGATCGTGAAGTGATCCTGCAGCAACTCCGCGGCATGAAAGAGGCCGATGCGCAGGCGATCGAAGCGCTTCAGCGCCAGATAGCCGATCAGGACCGTAAGATCGAAGCCCTCACGTCGAAGAAAGACAAAGACGCTCCGAAAACGGCCGCCGATCAAGCCTCTGTGCAATCGTTTCAGAAGCAAGTCATAGAACGGGATAAGAAAATCGAAGAACTCTCCAGTCAATTGGAGGCGCTGAAGCGGATCGATCAGGAAATGCGGGAAAAGGTCCGGCCGATTCGTCCGCCGTCCGCGAGTGTGCCGATTCCTGCCGTACCGGAGCCCGCGCCCGCACCAGCGCCATAAGGAGCCTATGGAAAAAGAACAGATCCTGGTAGTTGATGACGATGAAGGCTTGTTGCATCTGCTGAAAATGCGGCTGGCGGCCGAGGGGTTTGCCGTGACCGCCTGCACAACGGGGCAGGATGCGGTCGTCGAGGCCAAGAAAAAGATGTTCGATCTCGCCATCACCGACCTGCGGCTTCGCGGCGAAGACGGGTTGGATGTGACGGAGGAACTGCTGCGGATTCATCCGCAGTTGCCGGTCATCATCCTGACGGCGCACGGAAGTATCCCCAATGCCGTCGAAGCGATGCAACGGGGCGCCTTCGGCTATCTGACGAAACCCTTCGACGACAAAGAGCTCAAGGCGACGATCGAAAAAGCTCTGGCGCAACAGCGCATGAGCAAAGAAATTCAGCGATTGAAGTCCCTGGTCAAAGAGCTCTACGGACTGGAGAATGTCGTCGCGCGCAGCCCGGCGATGCAGCGGCTCTTCCAGCAGATCGCCCAGGTGGCCGATTCCGATGCCACAATCCTATTATTCGGCGAGACCGGCACCGGCAAAGAAGTGATGGCGCGGGTGGTTCATACCAATAGCCGTCGGGCAAAAGGTCCGTTCGTCGCGTTGAATTGCGCGGCCATTCCGGAAGCGCTCTTTGAAAGCGAACTTTTCGGTCACGTGCGTGGCGCTTTCACCAGCGCCCATGGTCCGAAGAAGGGCTTGTTTCAAAGCGCCAACGGCGGAACCATTTTCCTCGATGAAATCGGAGAAATGCCCCTCTCGATGCAGGTCAAGTTGTTGCGGGCGGTGCAAGAGCGGGAAGTCCGTGAAGTCGGCTCCGAACTGTCGACCAAGATCGATGTCCGCATCATTGCCGCGACCAATAAAGATCTCGGCGAAGCGGTCAAGAACGGCAGCTTCCGCAACGATCTCTATTACCGGATTTCCGTCGTGCCGCTCTTCATTCCGCCGCTGCGCGATCGTCGCGACGACATTCCGTTGCTCGCCCAACATTTTCTGAAGATCAGCAACCAGCGGGCGAATAAAGATGTGCGCGGCTTCACGCCGACGGCGCTGCACCGCCTGATGGTAAATCCCTGGCCGGGAAATGTCCGCGAACTGGAAAACGCCATCGAGAAAGCCGTGGTCATGACCAGGCAGGACATGATCACGCCGGATCTGCTGCCCTCCGTCGGCGTCTCGCCGGATGCTCCGCTGAAACCGCTGACAGAGGCGAAGGAAGAATTCGAGCGGACGTATCTGAAGAATGTGCTGCAGCTGACCGGCGGGAATATCTCCCGCGCCGCGCAGTTTGCCGGCCGGTACCGGGCAGACTTCTATAAGATGTTGCGGAAGTACGGTCTGCACCCCTCGACCACAAAGGGGAAGGTCGATGCTGATATCGAAGAACTGGAAGACGAATCGACTCTGATGGAAGCCGACCGGTAGACTAGTCGCGTCGGTCTGCTACCGGGACCGATGCAATGAAGTTTGGTGAGTAGAAGAGGGGGCCATGTCTGAAAAGGCATGGCCCTTTTTCTATGGGTTCCCAAGTTTATTCGTCAGAGGATTTTCTGGAGCTGGCGAGAGGAATTGAACCTCCAACCTGCATTAGACCTGTTAAGAGTTCTACTAGCTTTGCAGCTTAATAGATCTCGACCAAGAAATGACCCGATGATGAGAAGGCACAGCCTTTTTTGCTTTCTCCATCTAACTTGTAACTGACCTTGTGTGTCCCCGGAGGGAAATACACCTGCAGGACTCCATCGGGTCCAACCTTACTTTCTCCATAGTAAATCGGGGTGTCAATTATTCCCCAGTATCTCTGACCGTTGGTGGCATCACTATCGACAGGGCGCCATTCTTCCTTAATCTTTATTTGAGTATCATCAAATCGTAATCCGCTGCCTTCAAATGTAATACTTATTTGGGCATCCTTCTCCAGAGAATCGTATAGGGATTGAATCAAGGGTGTAAACTTGGCCGGACCATTGTCTTTAGAAAGCCGCAGCACGTAGGGAACATCCTCGCCGTTTTGAATCGTTCTCTTGAGGCAGAGAGGCATCTCTTTCCCATCGCTGTTGTCCCAATTCTTTCCATTACGCTCCCATAGAACGATGTAATCTTTTATATGGGCGCTCAGGTAAGACTCCCATGCTAAAAAATAAGCCATGATTCCAAGTGATGTGGCGCTGCCTGCAATCAACAACTTAATGACTGGATGCGATTCCCCTAATTCAAATAGGGCTTTTACGCAGCCAGTGGCAATAACAATTCCACCAAGTACAATCAAAAGCCAGGCGCTCTTATTAGAGGGATGAAGGCGTAGAGAGCCAAAGAAAATGGTAAACCCTAAACCTAGGAGTGTTAACGTATCAGGATTCGGCATGACGCCTTAATACTGCTCCATGTAATCTGATCTTTGCTGAAGGTCAATGTATATAACTTCGGAAGCATCATCTAAAAGATTACCGAGTCCCTCCATTGTCTTGGCAAGGTGTCGAAGGTTGATCACGCTCCACTCAGGAAGGTGAGGTTTACCGTCCCTGTCTGCGGGATATCTGAAGGCCATTCCGATGGGGTCAAGTTCAGAAAACTCCTTGATGCACGCTTCAGTGGCGTCGAGGGACTCCTTTAAATCACCACACACTTTTTCAATATAAGGGCGAGCATGCTTCCACAATTCCTGGATCCGATGATGCATTGGGAACCCTTGTCTGTCCATATTTAGCCTTGATCCAAGAAATATGATTTCTTTCAAGCGAAGCTCAATATATTGGCGATAAAGGAAGGTGAGAGGGAAAACCAGGTAGGAAACGTTGAACATTGAGGCCCGTGGTTCTTCCTCGATGACTTTCTTGACTATCAAATCCGCAGCGTTCTTATAACCCCTTGCATAGCCAGAAAGATCTTTATTCCAATGGCTGATGTCGGCGTTCAGGTGGAAGTCTAAATCGCCTTTAAAAAGAGTGTCGTCCTTTTTAGGGTAAGGCCTCTCATCGCTCATGATTCCAAGCCCATGTTTATAATCTCCAAAAGGTTAGCTCTTCAGTGTCAAAGAGTGCCCTCGTTTATAAAGAGTGGTGATCTTGGTGCAACTATTGCGGTGAGAGGATAGGACTTCCGCGACAGTGTGAATCAGCGGTAGAGGTAAATGATCCTGGGGCATTTATTTTCGAAAAGTTTTGACTGTTCTCTATATCTTTACCTTGTATTATTCAGAGAACCAAAAACGCTAAATCTGTGGAGCTGGCGAGAGGAATTGAACCTCCAACCTGCGGTTTACAAAACCGCTGCTCTGCCATTGAGCTACGCCAGCCAGCTGGGACATGCCGCGATGAACACCGGGCACGCATCATCACCGCGCACCCTAGCAACTCACCAAATATTCTGTCAAGGAACATCCGGCATCCCGATCCGTCATAAGTCGGATCGGGATGCTTGCATTGATAGCGTCGGATCTTTATCCTAGGCGCCTAGCTTTCATTTCCTACTTCGGAAGAAACACCTGATGCCCCCTATCCACATATTAGTCATCGATGACGATCAAGCGGTTCGCGACGTCCTGCAGGCGACACTGACTGAGGAAGGGTATGCCGTGTTCGTTGCCGCCGATGCGACGACCGGCCTGCAGGTCGTCAAAGAGCATCCCGTTCAAATTCTGGTCACGGATTATCAGCTTCCCGATTTCGACGGGCTGGAAGTCATCGAACGTGTGATGCGGATCGATTCCAAGATCATTCCGATCGTCATGACGGGATTCGGAACCGTTGAGTGCGCGGTCCAGGCGATGAAAGCCGGCGCCTTCGATTTTGTCACGAAGCCCTTCGATCCCGACACGGTAGTGGTGGTGGTGCAAAAAGCCATCGAGTTCCAACGGCTCCGCCAGGAAAATCATCTCCTGCGCAAAGCCGTGCGCGAGCAATACCGCCTGGAGCAATTGATCGGCGTCAGTGAACCGATGCAGCAGGTGCTTGATTTTGTCCAGAAGGTGGCCGACAGCGACAGCACGGTCTTGATTCAAGGCGAAAGTGGAACGGGAAAAGAACTGGTCGCGCGGATGCTCCACTTCAACAGCTCCCGGAAGGACCGCCCGATGGTGCCGGTCAACTGCGGAGCGATTCCCGAGACGCTGCTCGAGTCGGAATTGTTCGGACACGAAAAGGGAGCGTTCACCGGCGCGGCCCAAACCAGGATGGGCCGGTTTGAACTGGCCAACGGCGGAACGATCTTCCTCGATGAAGTCGGCGAGATGAGCCTGTCGCTTCAGGTCAAACTTTTGAGAGTGATCCAGGAGCGGTCGTTCGAGCGGGTGGGAGGGAGCCGGACGATTCAGGTCGATGTCCGCATCGTCGCGGCGACGAATCAGGACCTCGAAAAAATGGTCGAAGAGAAGCGGTTCCGGCAGGATCTGTATTACCGGTTGAACGTGATTCCGATCATTACGCCGCCGCTGCGCGACCGGCAAAGTGATATTCCACTCTTGATCGACCACTTCTTGAAACGCTTCAATCATATGAAGCAGACGGACGTGTCAGGGTTCACGCCGGAAGCGCTGGAGTTATTGACCACCTTCCATTGGCCCGGAAACATCCGTGAATTGGAAAACATGGTCGAGCGCCTGGTCGTGCTGAAGAAGCGGGGCCAGCTGTCCGTGGAAGACCTGCCGGACAAACTGCAGAAAAAGCCGGCGGCTCAGCCGGAGTTGAAGGAGCAGTTCATCCGGTTTACGGAAGACGGCATCCATCTCTCCAATGAAGTCGAGCAATACGAGAATCAATTGATCGGGGAGGCCATGCGCAAGGCCAACGGCGTCACGGCACGCGCCGCGCAGTTGCTGCATGTGAACCGCACCACACTTGTCGAGAAGCTGAAGCGACGGGGATTCGACACCAAATCCCGCGTGGACGCCCTGCCGAATTAGTCTTTTTTCCTCCGTCAATTCATTGACGGCGCTCCCGACCGCCTGTCGAGCAATTTGACAGTCGACGTTTCCTCCCGGCTCTTTTCCATCCTCCGGACGCCAGATTCCCGTCATTCTCTGAGACTGCGCCAAAGGCACGGTCTTTGCTGAATCCCGTTGCGTGTACTTATCACACCGAACTTTCATCCGACTGATTCTCCCGCTGTTTGCGTGGCTGTGCCTGCGACCGTGGGTGCTGGACGATCCTGCTCTCGTCTATGCCGGCCCTGCCCAATCAACAGCGCTCGCGGCGGCGCAAGCCGCTGAGCCGGCTGAAGAAGCCTTCGGCTCATTGCCCGACGACGGCCCCCGACTCGAAGGGCAATCGCAAGGCATGGATGCGCTCGCTTTGCAGGAAGGCATCAACGCCTATGGAAAAGGGGAGTGGGCGCAGGCACGCCGCTTCTTCGACAAGATCATCTCGCAACAGCCGGAAAGCGCATTGACTCCGACGGCGCTGACCTTTCTCGCAGAAACCTCATTGCGGGAAAACAATTCGAACGGCAACCGCCTTGAGGCCATCGACCGGTACAAAACGCTGTTGCGCGATTATCCCCAATCGATGAATGCCAAACGCGCCGAATGGCGCATGGCCGATGTCTATCTGTCACAGGGGTGGCAGCAGGAAGCGCAATCGATGTACGAACGGGCCATGGCTCATAACCCGCAGTCCTTGGACGGGGAGCGGGCCCTGCTCGGCACGGGATACATCGCTCTGGGCGCGAAGAAGTGGAGCGATGCCGAACACACCTTTGAAGACCTGCGCAAAAAGAGCAGTCATGACCAGATCGTGCTGCATGCCACCATCGGATTAGCCACCGCACTCTATCGCCAGCACCGGATTCAGGAAGCACTGGCTTTGTATGACCTCAGCTATCGCCGGTGGCCGAGAGCCGTCCGGATGAATCCGACCGCCCTTGGACGATACGCCGCCATTCAGTTGGACCTGCATCATGACGTGATCGGACGGGGCCTGTTGTTGCAGTACTACAATCTGCATCCGGCCCATCCCGATACGCCGGCGGTGCTGCTGCGGCTGGCCGACAGCCTCAAGCTCTCGCAGAAACCTGCGGGAGCTGAATTGTTTTATGCCTTTGTCGCCGCGCATTACCCGGCGACGATGGAGGCCTCCCTGGCCATCATACGGATGATCAGCCTGCGGGCCGAACAGATGATGGCAACCGGCGATGCCTCGCCGTCCCTGACGGTCGCCTCGTTGATCCACGACGTGATTACTCCGGCGCAGAGTACGGCGGACGCGCTGAAACAACTGCGGGAGCTTGCCGCCCGGCATGGAAGCACGGCCGCCGGAAACGAAGCCCTCTATCATCTGGCGACGCATCTCGAAAAATCGGAAGAAATCACACCGGCGCTGCTCGCCTATAAGGAAGTGGCCGAAACGCCGGCGCCCCTTCCCGGCAACCCCTGGCCGTCCAGAGCAAGCGACCGGCTGGCGGAAATTTTGCGTCCCTGGATGGAGGCCGCCGCTCACTCCCACGACGACCTGACGCTCACGACGCTGTTTCACCGGCATGGCCCCTCTGCGGAGCGCCACTATCTGTCATCGCCGCTGCTGCTTGAGATCGCCGAGGCCCACGTCCGGCTCGGATTTACGACGGAAGCCGGGCGGCTCTTCCAGGTCATCGCCAAAGGAAGCAAACGTCCGTTGCTCACCGAACAGGCCCTGATCGGTCTCGGCAGAGTCTATCTGGCGCAGCACGATGCGCCGGCCGCCAGGAAAGTGATGGAGCGCTATCGTTTGGAGTTTCCGACGGGCCGCTTCGAACAGGAAGCCCTTCATCTCCTGGTTCAGGCCATGGATGACGACGGGGATATGACGAACCTCCTGCATTTCTGTCAGTTATGGATGATTCATCATCCGAAACATCCCGCGCGTTCCTGGATGTATCAGCAGATGGCGTCGGTGTTTCTACGGCTCAATAAGCAGGAAGAAGCCGTCCTTGCCACGGAAGAAGCCTTTAAAGCGGGCGCACCGAAAACCGTCACGGCTCTGCTGGCCTATGCCGACCTGCTTGCGCAGTTGAAGCGGTACCAGCAGGCCATCGAGATCTATCAGGCCGTGGTCGAGAAGAAGCCGGATCCGGCTCAGCTCCACTGGGCGCGGCTCCAGATTGTCCGCGGCTGGCAGGCCCTGAAACAGCACGATCGCGCAACGGTCGCCCTGGCCGAACTCGGCCAGACCGACGATCCTCTCGTGACACGTTTTTCCAGCACTTATCGTGAGAGCATTCACCAGGCGCGGCAGCTGCCGCAGGAGGGACTATGACCACATCCACCGCATTGCATCCAGCCGAACGGGACTTGCTTCAGGAGGCGTTTCACACCTTCGATCAGGCGGCGCATACGCTGCAACAGTCCTATTCGACCCTGACCGACCGGATCGAGCGGATGGATCTGGAACTGTCGCAGAGCAACGACGCCTTGCGAAAGCAGCTGCACGAAAACGAAGCCATGCGGGCGCATCTGAGCGGCATCCTGGACTCCCTGACGACCGGAGTCCTGGTCCTCGATCAATCCGGGCATATCACCAGCGTCAACGCGGCGGCAACCAGACTGCTCGGTCGCGACGAAGCGTCGTTGCGGAACCGGACAGCGGACGCCGTATTGACGGAACTCCAGCTCGCGGTGAGTGAACAGCCGCAACGGCATGGAGCGTATGTCGTGACGATCAACGAGCGGTCGTTGGAGGCGTCGACGGCGCATCCGTCCGGACAGCTGATACTCATTCACGATGTGACGCAGATGTGTCAATTGGAGGAACGCCTCCAGCGCCAACACCGGCTGGTCGCCATGGGCGAGATGGTGGGCCGGATCGCCCATGAAATACGCAACCCGCTGGGAAGCATCGAGCTGTTTGCCTCGATGTTACGGCGGGACCTGCACGATCAGCCTTCGAGCCTCGGCTATGCCGAACAGATTTCCCAGGCCGTCCATGGCCTGGACCGGTTGCTGACGAATCTCTTGATCTATACCCGGCCCGAGCGCTCCTCGCGCCGCTGGCAGACCATCGAACCTCTGGTCCTGGATGCCCTGACTCTGGCGGCACATGCCATTACGAAGACCCCGGTCGACATCCGGCTGGATCTGGATCCGCGCATCCCGATGATCTGGTGCAACGAAGGGCAATTTAAGCAGGTCGTGCTGAATTTGATTCTGAACGCCATCCAGGCCATGCCATCCGGCGGCGTCTTGACGCTCAAGCTCGAAGCGACCGCCGATCATTCACTCGGCGTTCCGGCCGTCTGTTTCACGATCGCGGACAATGGGCCCGGCATCGATCCGGCGCATGTGTCCAGAATCTTCGATCCGTTTTTCACGACGAAAGACGAAGGAACCGGCTTGGGGCTGGCGATCGTCCATGCCATCGTCGATGCCCATCGCGGGCGTATCGATGTTGAAACCCGCCAGGGAGACGGCACGACGTTTACCATCCTGTTGCCTCACCCGACGGAAGCGCCGGCGGCGCAGGAAGACACCTTGGCCTGGAGCGGCGTGCAGGACAATCTGCCGCACGACGCGCACGCAGTGACGACTGTTGATGTGATGGAGGAACGCGCCCATGAATGACCGCGAGATGTCGATGGAAGGCTCCGAAGGAACGGAGCGTGTGTTGATTGTCGACGATGAACCATCGATGCGCACCGCACTGATGGAATCGGTAAGACGATTAGGGTATGAGGTGCAGGGGGCCGTCGACGGCGCCGATGCATTGGAAAAGGTGACGCGCTTTCGTCCCTGGCTCGTCATTACCGACCTCAAGATGCCGCGCATCACCGGGTTGGACCTCATTAAGGACATCAAGGCGCGCGCGCCGCAGACCGTGATCGTCCTCATGACCGCCTACGGAACGGTGGAGACGGCCGTGGATGCCATGAAGTTCGGGGCCAGCGACTATCTGCTGAAGCCTTTTTCCATGGATCTGCTTGAGCGGGTCATCGCCAATCTCAAGGAAGGACATGAGCTCGACACACCCGGGACGGCGACGACCGTCGAAGGCCGCGCCATTCTGACCCAGGATCCGGGCATGATCCGGTTGCTCAGCACGGTCGAGGGCGTCGCCGCCAGTCAGGCGACGGTCTTGATCAACGGAGAAAGCGGAACCGGAAAAGAATTGCTGGCCCGGTTCATCCATACACGCAGCCCCCGGGCCCATCGGCCGTTCATCGCCGTGAATTGCGCCGCGCTGCCGGACGGTCTGCTGGAAAGCGAACTCTTCGGGCATGAGCGGGGAGCTTTTACGGGCGCGCTGGTGAGGAAGATCGGTAAATTCGAGATGGCGCACACCGGGACGATTCTCCTGGATGAAATCAGTGAAATGAATCTGAGCCTTCAGGCGAAGCTCCTGCGCGTGCTGCAGGAACGCGAGGTCGACCGGATCGGCGGCCGCGATCCCGTCGCCGTCAATATCCGGGTGATCGCGACCACGAACCGGACGCTGTATAAGGAAGTGGAGCAGGGCCGCTTCCGTGAAGATCTCTATTACCGGCTCAATGTGTTTCCGATCACGGTGCCTCCGCTCAGAGAACGCCCGGCCGATATCGCCCTGCTCGCGCGTCATTTTACCGCCGCCGCCGCCGTCAGAAATGGCGTCGCTCAACCGGCTTTGTCCGAGGCGGCGGTCGTCCATCTGCAAACCCTTCCCTGGAAGGGCAACGTGCGGGAACTTGAAAATGTCATGGAACGGGCCGTGCTGCTCGCCGGGCAAGGCACGATCCTCCCGATGCATCTCCCGGAAGCGCGCCAGGAAGCGGCGTCAACGGCGATGCCGGCGGCGGCCGCCGTTCCGGCACAGATGAACGGATCGCTCTGGGAAATGGAGCGGGAGCTCATATTCAAGACGTTATCGCGGGTGAAAGATAACCGGACCCACGCCGCGAAAGAGCTCGGCATCAGTATCCGTACCTTGCGGAATAAGCTCCGGGAATATCGGGAAACGGAGCAGCCGCTGATGGTGTCAGAGCATTGACGGACGGCAGATCCTGCCGCAGGCATGTTGTGACCCGGCAAGCTTTGCCCGGTCATCCTTGTTTGCGGGACGCCTGGCCGGGCAATTTCAGGCATCGAGGTTGCTATACAGCTATCTATGGGTCGTGAAAGGGGAGGGAGCCGGTCATGGAACTTCTAGACAAGACAATGCAGCTCCTGCATCGGAGTCTGGATCTCCGTAGCGCCAGACAGCGGGTGATTGCATCGAATCTGGCCAACGAAGAAACCCCGGGGTACCGCGCCAACGATTTGCAGTTCGAACAGCAGCTGCAAGCCGCATACAAAGGACGTTTTCCTCTCACGATGGCGGTGACGCAAGGGCAGCACATCGGGTTGCGGGGGCAGGGGTATCAGACCGTCACGGGGCGGCTTGCGGAAGTGCCGGCGGGCGATCTTCCGCTAGATGCGAATTCCGTCAATCTTGAATTGGAAATGGCGAAATCATCCGATAACGCCAGTCAATATAGCGCGGCAGCCACCATTACGGCACAGCGGTTCCGGCAGCTTCTCAGCGCGATCCGCGATGCCCGCTGACAGTGAAAGGAGACGCGACGATGGATATGTCCGATTCGATGGCAGTCTCGGTATCCGGCCTGGATGCGCAACGGCGGCGGCTGAACGTCATCGCCAGCAATCTGGCCAATGCCCAGTCCACACGCACGCCGGGAGGCGGTCCCTATAAGCGGCGGGACGTCGTCTTTCATTCCGCTCCGGTCCCCAGCGCATTCCAGAAAGCGTTCCGGCAGGTCGCGATGGGGACGACGGCGCACGCACTGGAAGGCGTGTCGGTCGCGCGGGTGGTCGAGGATTCGAAGCCCGGACAGCTCATCTACGATCCCCATCATCCCGACGCGGATCCGAAAGGATTTGTCCGGCTGCCGAACGTCAATGTCATGGAAGAGATGGTCAACATGATCGGGGCGTCGCGAGCCTACGAGGCCAATGTGCAGGCGATCAACGCGAACCGCAGCATGAAATTGAAGGCGTTGGAGATCGGGAGGTAAACCATGACACCCATTCAAGGAATCTCACCGGTTATTCCTGCCATCGCCGACAAAGTCGCTCCGGCCGGGGCAGTGGATACTTCGGGGGCCGGCGGATTTCTGGATACGCTCAAGAACGCCATCGGCAAGGCGAACGATGTCCAGATGCAGGCGAATCAAGCCGTCGATGCACTGGTGACCGGTCAGACTCAAGATCTCCATGGCACGATGGTCGCCTTGCAGCAGGCGGACGTGTCCTTTCAATTGATGATGCAAATACGCAACAAACTCGTGACGGCATACGAAGAAATCCAACGGATGCAAGTCTGACGATGACCATTTAGGCGGACGAGGGAAACCAGCTGTATGTTTTCGAAATTGTCAATCAATCAACGCATGATCATTCTCGTGGCGCTGGCGGGCTCCGTGGCCGGGCTGATCGCCCTGGCACTGTGGACCCAGCAGCCCGACATGCAGGTGCTCTTTACCAATCTCAACAGCGAAGACGCCGCCTCGATCATCGATAAATTGAAAGAATCGAAAACGCCGTACGACACAACGGGCGGCGGTGCCACCATTCTCGTCCCCACGGCCCAGGTGCACGACCTCCGTCTCACCCTCGCCAGCCAGGGCATACCCAAAGGCGGCGGTGTCGGGTACGAGATTTTCGACCGGACTTCGATCGGGATGTCCGAATTCGTGCAAAAACTGAATTACCGGCGGGCGCTTCAAGGGGAACTGGCGCGGACAATCGCGCAAATGCCGGAAGTGGAACGGGCCCGGGTGCATTTGGCCATCCCCGAACGGCGGCTATTTGCGGCGGAGCAGGAACGGCCGCGCGCATCCGTCATCGTCTCCTTGCGGAACGCCCAGATGCTGAGCAAAGGGCAGGTGCAGGGCGTCGTCCATCTCGTCGCCAGCAGCGTGGAAGGATTGCAAGCGCGCGATGTGACCGTCGTCGACGGCCACGGCCATCTCCTGTCCTCGACCGTGCAGGATGAAACGGCCGGGTTGACCAATACGCAGCTCGAATATCAGCGCACGATCGAAAAGGATATCGAGGGCCGCATTCAGTCGATGCTCGAACGTATCGTCGGATTGAACAAGGCCGAGGTGCGGGTCTCCAGTCTGATCGACTTCAGAAAGGTTGAAACGACCGAAGAACGCTATGACCCCAACGGACAGGTCGTCCGCAGTGAACAACGCGGGCAGGAGAAGGCCAACGGCGTGAACGGAATGTCCGGCGGCGTCCCCGGAGTCCAATCCAACGTGCCCCCGGGCACCGAGCAGGAGCCGACGC
This sequence comes from uncultured Nitrospira sp., assembly GCA_964512025.1. Lineage (GTDB taxonomy): Bacteria > Nitrospirota > Nitrospiria > Nitrospirales > Nitrospiraceae > Nitrospira_D. The sequence continues at coordinate 19,801 of CAZEHM010000007.1, forward strand.
CCACGAGCTCAAACGCGACTCAGACGAAGAACGAAACGGTGAACTACGAAATCAGCCGGACCGTATCACGCATCGTGGAGCCGATCGGTTCGATCAAGAAGCTCTCGGTCGCCGTGCTGGTGGACGGCACCTATGAAACGGCGAAAGCGGCGGGAGACGCCGCGGACAAGCCGGCCGGAGAGGTCGTCAAAAAGTACATCCCTCGCAGCGAAGAAGATCTCAAACGCATCGAAGAGATCGTCAAAAAAGCGATGGGCTATTCCACGGAGCGTCAGGATCAGGTCCAGGTGGTCAATGTCCAGTTCGGGTTCGGTCCCGAAGAACCGGCGTCGGCAACCGTCGAAGCGGTCGCGGAGACGACGCAACCCTGGATGCCCTATATGCGATATGCGGTCGGCGCATTACTGTTCCTGCTGATTCTCTTCTTCGTCGTCCGCCCGCTCATCGCCATGCTTGGTGTGTCGTCGATCGAGGCGACGGCGGCGGAAGCGGCCACTCCGGCGCTGCCCGCATCCGTGGGCGCCGTGGAGGCCTCGCTGGAATCGAGCGCGAGCCGGGCTCAGATCGTCGACATGGCGCGGAAGAATCCGGACGGAACCGCCGTCGTCGTGAAACAGTGGCTGAAAGGCAACGCATAGTCATGGCCGCCGATCCGAAGCAAATGTCGGGAGAACAGAAGGCTGCGATTCTGCTCCGCGCCATCGGAGAAGAAGCGGCCGCTCAGGTCATGAAGCAACTCGATCCCAAAGAGATCAAGAAGCTCGGACATTTCATGAACGAGACGGCCAAGATTTCCAGAGAAGATGAAGATCATGTCATCAGCGAGTTCGAAGCCGTCAGCGCCACGGGGGAAGTGCAGTTTAAAGGCAATGAATATATCCGCAATATTCTGATCAAAGCCCTGGGACCCGAGAAGGCCAAGAGTATCATCGAATCGATGACGCGCAAAACCTATCCCGGTCTCGAAGCCCTGAAATGGGTGGAGGCAAAATCTCTGGCGGCCATGATCAAAGTCGAACATCCCCAGACTATCGCCGTGATTCTGGCGCATCTGGAAAACGAGCAAGCCAGTCAGCTCTTGGCCCAGCTGCCGGAATTTCTGCGCGGTGACGTCGCGCTGCGCCTGGCGACCATGGAAGAAGTGCAACCGGACGTCCTGGAGGAACTCAGCAACACCATGCAGGAGGCGTTGCTGTCGAACACCGGCATGCGGGCGCAAACGCTGGGCGGAGCGGAGATGATGGCGGATATCATGACGCGGCTCGACAAGACGACCGAAGGCAACATTATGGCCAAGATCGCCGAAAAGAGCCAGCCGCTCGCCGACGCCATCCGCGCGCTGATGTTCGTCTTCGACGACCTGATCAAGCTCGACGACCGGGGCATGCAGGAGTTGATGAAGGAAATCAGCAAGGAGGACCTGCCGGTTGCTCTGCGCGGCGCCAATCCCGACATCAAGGAGAAGTTCTTCAAGAATATGTCGAGCCGGGCCGCGGAAATGCTCAAAGACGACATGGAATCCAAGGGGCCGGTCAAAATTACGGACGTCGAACGGTCTCAGCAGAATATCCTCAAGGTGTGCCGCAAACTGGAGGAGGAAGGCCGGATCGTGGTGGCCGGCGCAGGGGAGGAAATGCTGTAAATGGGCACGAGCGCCTCACTGCCGGCAGTCGCCTCCGTTCCGGCGGCATCCGGCTCCGCGAAAATGCACGGCTCCATTCTGGTGGTCGACGACGATGAGATTATCCGCAACCTTTTTATCGAACTGTTTCGCTCGGAAGGCGTGGCCATTCGTGTCGCCGCAACCGGACAGGAGGCGCTGGCGCTGGTGAAGCAAGCCCCGCCGGCTCTCCTGATCGTGGATGTATCGTTGCCGGACTGCGACGGCATTCAGCTGTTGGAGCAGGTCCAGCAATACGACCAGCGCGTAGTGGGGGTCGTCATGACCGGATCTCCGAGCATCGAGCTTGCGGTCAAGGCCATGAAGTCGGGCGCCACCGAGTTCTTCATGAAGCCGATTCAAACCGACATGGTCCTGATGACGGCGCGTCGGCTGCTTGAACTCCACGCGTTGCGGGCGGAGAATACCGTGTTGAAACATGCGGTCGTGCGGGCCGGCGGCTTGCGCGTACAGAGCATGGTGCTGCAAACATTCGGCGAGGACGGCGCCACCCGGGGGCAGGACGGCCTGACCGACTATGAACGGGGGGTCGCCGAAGGCGAGCGACGGGCCTGCGCCCGGGATGAAGAACGCCGGCGGCATGAACGCACCGTACTCTCGAATGCCGTGAGAAAATTCGATCAGGCCTGGCTCGCTTTGCATCAGACCGTGGAGGAAGAAGTCGTCAGCCTGGCATTTCAGATCGCCGTAAAAGTGCTGCGTGACCGGGCCGGCGAGGTCAAAGAGCAGGTGGCGGCGCAAACCAAATCCGCGCTGGCGGCCTTGAAAGAATCCGGCCGTGTGACCATCTCGGTGCACCCGGCCGATGCGGAAACGCTGGAATCCATGCGAAGTGAATTGAGCCAGCTCGGCGACCTCACCGTATCGCTGCATATCGAGCCGGATCCCGCGCTGCCGCGGGGCAGTTGCATCGTGCAGACGGTCAACAGAATTGTCGACGCGTCGCTCGATACACAACTGTCCCGTCTGGGAGAAGCGCTTCGTGCGAGGAGACCCCATGTCGCTCAGTGATCTGCTGGATCAGATCGACCCGTTGGAAATTACCGGGCGTGTGGCGCAGGCGGTCGGTCTGGTCATCGAAGGCACCGGCGCCCGATCGACGGTCGGCGATATCTGCCAGATCACGCGGGAGGACGGCAACGGGAGCATTCCCGCCGAAGTCGTGGGATTCCGGGGCGACCGCGTCTTGTTGATGCCGCTCGGCGAAATGCAGGGGATCGGTCCCTCAAGCCGCATTGCGATGACCGGACAGGCCGCCGGCCTCGCGGTCGGGCCGGGGCTGCTCGGACGGGTTCTGAACGGGCTCGGCGAACCGCTGGACGGCAAAGGCCCGCTCGCGACACACACGCACTATCCGCTGCGCACCAGTCCGCCGAATCCGCTGTCACGAAACCGGATCACCACGCCGCTGGATCTCGGCGTGCGGGCCATCAACGGGTTCCTGACCTGCGGCCGCGGACAGAAGGTCGGAATCTTCGCCGGTTCGGGCGTCGGCAAAAGCGTTTTGCTGGGCATGATCAGCCGCTACACGCAGGCTGATGTGAATGTCATTGCCCTGATCGGAGAGCGCGGGCGCGAGGTGAACGAATTTCTTGAACGCGATCTGGGGCCGGAGGCGTTGAAGCGGTCGGTCGTCGTTGTGGCCACATCGGATCAGCCTCCGATGGTGCGGTTGCGCGCGTCGCTCGTGGCGACCTGCATCGCCGAATACTTCCGTGACCAGGGGCGGCAGGTTCTCCTGATGATGGACTCGCTGACGCGACTCGCCTACAGCCAGCGGGAAGTCGGCTTGGCGATCGGCGAGCCGCCCACGACGAAAGGCTATACGCCCTCGGTCTTCGCCATGCTGCCGAAATTACTGGAGCGGGTCGGGACCGGACCCGGAGTGGGCACGATCACCGGACTGTACACGGTGCTGGTGGACGGCGATGATCTGTCCGATCCGATTGCCGATACGGTCCGTTCCATTCTCGACGGACATATCGTGCTCTCGCGCGCGCTCGCCGCACAAAATCACTTCCCGGCGATCGACCTACTCCAAAGTACCAGCCGGGTGATGCGCGACATCGTCACGCGCGAACATGAAGCCGCCGCCCGCCAAACGATCGAGTTGATCGCCCGATATCGACAGTCGGAAGATCTGATTTTATTGGGTGCCTATAAGCAGGGCATGAACGCCGCACTGGATCGAGCGGTGCGGGGACAGGACGCCATCAACGGGTTTCTCCGGCAGGCCGTCGAACAGCCCGCCGACTTTGCCGCATCACGGCAGGATCTGCTCACATTGGCGAAACAGACATGAGCGTACACTCGTTGCAGCACTATCGAGTCCAGGTGGAAGAGCAGCTCAAGATGGAGCTGGCCGAGGTCACCCAGCATCTGCTGCAGGCGGAACAATCCTGCGCGCGCCTGACGGACGATCAGTCGCAGCAGGAGGCGCGCTATCGGGAAGAAACCAGCCGGGGATTGACCATCGAACAACTACTGCAATGGCAGTCTCATTTCGAGGCTCAGGCATCCGCCATGGAACAGGCTCGCCGGACTATGGCGCATTGGCAAACGCAATGGGATGAGGTCCGCGCCCGGGTGGTCTCGGCCAGCCAGGACCGGCGCACCCTGGACCGGCTGATTGCCCGGTATCGTGAAGCGGCGCACAGCGAAGAGCGCCGCCGCGAGCAGTCGGCGACCGACGAATCCGCTCATCATCGCTATATCGGCCAGGGAGACATGCCGTGATCACTCGATCCCGTGCAGATCAGATAACGGATCGCATCACACTGCGGAAACCCGCCGCCGCCAGAAGACCGGCGCATGTCTCGGCGCGACGCTCCCACCTCTGGACCTTGGCGGGCGGCATCACCGGGTCGGTGTTCCTCTTGTGGGTAATGGTGCAATTAGGCCAGGCCTCCTCCGACGCGCAATCCAAACCCGGTAAGCCAGCAGGCCCCCAGGCCGCCGTCAAAGCAGCGTCCTCGACGGCTTCCCCGGCTGAATCCGAGGCAGATTCCGGATCGCTTTCCGGGCCTGCGATCCAGGGACCGGCCATAGATACCCCACGCGAAATCATCGATATGCTGGATCAGCGTAAAAAGGAGCTGGACCGCCGGGAAACAGCTATGCGTCAGGAGGAAGAGCGGCTGTCGACCCTCAAAGCGGAGCTGGAACAGCTGCTGACGAAAAATGAAGAGATGCAGAAAAAGCTGGAGGAGTCCCGGCAGCTGCATCAGAAACAGGCGACTCAACAGAAAGTGCAACACGAACAGTTTATCGCCGAGCGGAAGGCCTTGATCGCCAAGCAGGGACAGGATCAGAAAACTCAAAGCCAGGCTCAACTCGCCAAGATGTATGAATCGATGCCCTCGGAAGAAGCCGCCGCCAGACTCGAAAAGATGCCGGAACGGAAGGCCATCGAGATTCTCCGAATCGTCAAGCCGAAAACCGCCGGCGCCATTCTCTCGCAGGTGCGCGTGGACCGCGCCGCGAAACTCACCGAGCAATTACTCGTTCAAGCCCCCTAGCACACATCCGCAGTCTCTGAGGCAGGATCTGCCTACCATCCAGGAATATCTTTCCGTTTACTTCAGCCAGCGTCTCGTTTCCGTGGATCATTTCCTTAATTGGCGTAGCGTTTTTGAAAACCTGCCATGGCATGCGGATTGAATTATCTCCCTGCGAATCAACCGGCATGTAAGGGGAAGGCTGAGCCTATGATGGACATTCAACTACCGCAGATCGCATCGGCCGGCACCTCCGGCGCAACCAATTCGCAAAGCGCTCCTCGTTCCGGCCAGGGAGGGTGCAGGCGCGACTCAGCCGGTTCCGGAAAATCGTTCTCCTCTGAACTGCATGAGGTTCGCACAGCCAAGGTGTCGCGCCACGAGCCGGGGCCACGCCAAACGGATCGTGAAGAGAGCGATACCTCGATGTCCTCTTCTGATGATGCCGAATCATCGTCCACCCCGACTGCCTCGGCCTGCGCATCGCAGGACGGACAATCCTGCGAGCGATCTGAAGAGCCGGCCAAGCCGGCGGCCGCTCCGGAGGCGGGCTCCGTCGCCGGCGATGTGGCGACACAAAGTCTCCTGCTCGCACTCATCGTTCAGCCCGCTGTCAAAACAGATCCCCAGCCACAGGCACAAACCGCTTCGACAGAACAGAATACAACCGCCGCGGAGTCCGTGATGCCTCCTGTCATGGAGGACGGGACATCGTTGCCGGTCACGGCAGCGGACTCCTCCAACACTCCACAGACTGCCACCACAGTGGCAGATGCCAAGCCTGAACATTTCACGGCAGCCGTTCCATCGGACGTGATCCTTCCCGCTACGGTCGATTCCAAGGTGCAGCCGATTGATCTTCCTGACGACATGCAGCTGCTGAGCAGTCAGGCGCAGCCGGCTCCGGACACACTTCCTGAAGCCGGACAGGAGAAACCGGCGGATCAGTCCAAGCAGCTCGCGCAGTCGAATGATTCGGCTCAGGTGGAAGTAAAGGCCGAACCGGTGATCCTGCCGAAGACTCAACCGTTTCAGACAATAGAACAGTCAGATGCCGGCAAAGCGATCGCGGCCCAACAGATTCAGCGGCCGGAGGAGAATCGGCCGGTGGTAGCAGAGCACCCGGTTCAGGCGCAAGAGGCTCCCCCGCCGAAGGACGATGCGGCTCCGAAGCCGATGTCGGCGATCTCAACGGGCTCGCAGGACCCCGCGAACCAGGACCGGAACAACGAGAGAGAGTCGTCCGGCCAGGACCATCGCGAACATTCAGCTCCCGAACAAATCCCGACGTATTCTGCCAGGACCGAAGCTTCCGCGCCGGCTGCACCATCCAACTCCTCTCTGCTGGTGAACGGAGTGGATCAGCGCGCGTTCTCCTCCGCTCCATCGGCCAAACTTCCGGCTGAAGCGCCTCCCTCTGTGACAACACCTCCCGTGCAACCGACCGATTGGATGCCGGGATCTTCGGCCAATCAAACCAAATCGATGGTGCTGGAACTATCCCAGGCCGATCTCGGACGAGTGAATATCCGTGTGGCGGTCAATCAAGATGTCGTCCATACGCATTTTTCATCGGACCGGAGCGACATGGGCCAGTATCTCCAGAACGGGCAGGAACGACTGCAATCGGCTCTCCAGACATCCGGGTTGGATCTGGGGCGATTCCAGGTCGACATCGATCGCCAGAGCGCCGGACGCTCGTTCCAGCAACCGGCGTCCCAGGGGCAATCGCAGGGCCGTTCGCCGCACGAAGACAGTCACAGCCAGGGACAGGGGCGTGAAGAGTTCACGCGCGAACCCTCGTCCCGCCGGGGCAAATTGAATCTGGTGGCATAGCGAGTAGAGGAGTCTCACCATGGCAACAATCGGTTCAGCAACGACGCAAAATACCCAGAGCGGTGGATTGGCCGGCGCATTGAGCGGCAACCAGCAAATGGGGCAAAACGACTTCCTCAAGCTCCTGGTCACGCAGCTCAAAAATCAGGACCCGCTGAAGCCGATGGACAATACGTCGTTCGTCGCCGAGCTGGCCCAATTCAGTCAATTGGACCAGAGCACGAAACAGGTCCAGTTGCTGGAACAAAGCATCGCGCAACAAACCGATTCGCTGCAGTACACCCTGCTGCCGATGGTGGGACGCACTGTTCAAGTCGAAGGCTCGTTGATCGATCTGAAGGGCGGACCGGCGACGCTCACCTATGCTCTGGAGCACGATGCCTCGACGGTACGCGTGACCATCCTGGACGGACAGGGGCGAGCCATTCGGACCCTGGACCTGGGCACACAAACCGCCGGAAAGCAGAACGTGAACTGGGATGGCCGCAATCAAAGCGGCGCGCTCATGCCGAATGGCATCTATCGCTACCAGGTTGCGGCAAAGGACGTGAGAGGCGCGACCGTGGTGGCGGCGCCGAGTTCGACGTTGACGATCTCCGGGGTGCGGATGGTGGACGGCACTCCGCAACTCGCCGCGGGAGACTATGTGATCGAACGTAAAGATATTGTCGAATTGCGCTAATTGAATCGATCGTAGGATTTGTTACAAAGGAGGATGTGATCCATGGGTATCCTGTCGTCTCTGTTTGCCGGCGTCAGCGGTTTGAATGCCAACGGCACCGCGCTGTCGGTCATCGGTAACAATATTGCGAATCTCAGCACGGTCGGTTTCAAGGGAAGCCGGGCGACGTTCGCCGACTTGATCAGTTCCTCGATCTCCGGGGGATCCGGTTCCGTGCAGACCGGTATCGGTGTGGCGCTTACGTCCGTTCAAGGCGACTTCACGCAGGGGTCGCTGGCCACCTCATCCAATGTGCTCGATCTGGCGATCGACGGCAACGGGTTCTTCGTCATGCGAGACGCCCAGAACGGCACGTTCTACGGCCGCAATGGTCTCTTCCGTTTGAATCAAAATAGCGTCGTCGTCGATCCGACCGGCTTTAAGCTGCAGGGATTCCTCGCCGATACCACCGGCACCATCACGGGCAATATCGGCGATATCGCCCTGCCAACGACGACCGCGGCACCGAATCCCACCACGACCGCGCTGCTGGCGGCCAACCTGAATTCCAGCACGGCGACGACCGGCGTTCGCGGCAATGTGATCGGCTCGGCCGCTTCGGTGACGACCACGGCTGCCGGCAATAATTCATTCACGATCAACTTGAACGGGGACGGAGTCCAGACCGTGACCGTCGCAAACGGCCTCACCGGATCGGCGCTCGCCAGCGCCATCCAGAGCGCCGTGCGCGGCCTGACGGCGGCCAACCCGTATTTGCAAGCGGCCTATGACGGCTTTGAAGCCACGGTAGGCGCCAGCAACATTTTCACTTTCCGGTCCGGTATTTCCGGCACCACGAACGATGCCGCAACCAATACCGGTGCGGTGGTGGTCGCCGCGAACGGCGCCAACACACTGGCTGCAAACTTGAATATGCTGGCCGGCACCTCGACGACCGGAACAGACTTCGATATCACCGACCCGGTCGGCACCTCCAATTTCACGACCTCCCTGACGGTCTATGACTCACTGGGGAACGATCACTTGCTGACGACCTATTTCACCAAGGTCGGCTCGAATACCTGGAACTATAACGTCGTGTCGAGCACCGCTGACGTAAATACCGCCAACTATCATGCCAGCAATATCGATTCAACGCTCGGAATCGTGCGCGTCGGCGCCGGGACATTGACATTTGGAACAGACGGCACGCTCCAGCGGGAAGGGCCGGTGATCCGTTTCGATACGAGCACGGCGGCAGGCACAGTCGGAACGACTCCCGGAGAATTGCAGATCGACTTTGTCGGCGCCACGCAGGACCAGCTCATCGATTTTAACTTCGGTGACAGCGTGATTACAGACGGGGGGAACGGTCTGACCGGGTCGACGCAGTTCGGCTCCACCTCCGCGCTGGTTCAGCAAACACAGGACGGCTACGCGGCCGGCTCGCTCCAGGCCTTTAGCGTTGACACAAACGGCGTAATCAGCGGCCGGTTCTCCAACGGTCAGTTGCGCGCGCTGGCGCAGGTGGTTCTGGCCAGGTTCCCGGATCCGATCGGATTGACCCGGACAGGCAAAAATACGTTTGCCGAATCCGGAAACTCGGGTCAGCCGGTAACAGGATCTCCCGACAGCGCCGGCCTCGGCCGCGTCCTGTCCAACTCATTGGAACTCTCGAACGTCGATCTTGGACAGAGTTTTATCGACATGATCGCCGCTCAACGAGGCTTCCAGGCCAACTCCCGCGTGATCACCACGTCGGATGAGATTCTCCAGGAGTTGGTGAATCTGAAACGATAGTCTCTCGCGTTAGCCGGAGCGATCCCGGTCTCGGGGTCACTCCGGCTCCCCATGTACTTCCGCTAACCGATCTCCCTCAGAGCGGCTGCCACCCGAGATCATCGAACGGGCGGTACCGTCAGTTTTCTGACAGCGTCAAGAGATTAGCCAGCCGGTTGCCGTCTGTTGAGGCGACCATCCCAATGCCAGCGCCGGCAGCGCTGTTTGGCGTGCAGTTGACCGCCTGATCGCCGGCATCCGGAGCAATCGCAAATGGCATATCCATTGCACAACCCCCCGTGACGACAAATGTGCGATCCGAGGAGGTTTACATGGCAGAAGAAGCAGCAGCCCCAGAAGCAGGCAAAACACCAGCTCCGGCGCCGGCACTCCCTATCAAGCTGTTGATTATGGTGGTTGCCGCAGCCCTGGTGGCGGGACTTGGCGGCGCATTCATCATCGTGAAATTCATGGGCGGTCACAATAACGGAGGAGAGGCGGCGGATGAGCACAAGACCGAGGCCTCCTCAAAATCGGACGGCCACGGAGACGCATCCGGAAAGCAAACGGCCGGAGCGGCGCCCGGCGTCATGTTCGATCTGGACCCGTTCATCGTGAATCTGGCCGATGCCCCGGACATCCGCTACCTCAAGCTCACGATGAAGTTGGAGCTTGAGAATGAAGGCGTGGCAACGAATCTTTCGAGTCGAATCCCGCAACTGCGCGACACGGTTCTGGTGCTGCTCTCAAGCAAAGACTCCACGACGATCCGCACGCCGCAAGGAAAATTTCAGCTCCGCGATGAAGTGACCCAGCGCATCAACGGCCTGCTGCCCAAGCCTGGCGTGAAAACGGCCTATTTTACGGATTTCGTAGTTCAGTAGGCGAACCCGCATGGACAAGATCCTTTCGCAAGACGAGATCGACGCCCTCCTGAAGGGAGTGGTGTCCGGCGAAGTCGAAACTGCGCCGCCGGCCGAAGCCGCCGCAGAACCGACGACCGGAGTGAAGGGGTACGACCTCCTCAATCAGGAACGGATCATCCGGGGACGCATGCCGACCCTGGAGATGATCAACGATCGCTTCGTGCGGCGCCAGGCCGTGGCCTGGACCGGCGTGTTGCGGGAAGCGATTGAATTCGTCGTCGTCGGCACTCAGGTGATCAAGTTCGGCGAATTTCTGAAAAAGATTCCCATGCCCTCGTCCCTCAATGTCTTTCACATGGCCCCCCTGCGCGGGAGCGGGCTGTTTGTGATGGATGCCTTTCTGGTCTATCTCCTGGTCGATTATTTCTTCGGAGGCAAGGGACAGACGCACGTCAAGCCTGAAGGGCGCGACTTTACCGCCGTCCAGGTGCGGATGATCAAGAAGCTCCTGATGCTCGCCCTCGCCGACCTCGAGAAATCGTGGCAGGCGATCATGCCGGTGAAAGTGGAGTATGTCCGCTCCGAAAGCAACCCGCAGTTTGCCATGGTGGTCACAGCCTCCGAGGTTGTGATCGTCGTGACGCTGCAAGTCATCATCGGGGAGACCACTCGCGACCTGTTCGTCGTGTATCCGTACTCCATGCTCGAGCCCATCAAGGAAAAATTGTATTCCGGTCTGGTCTCCGACCAGCTGGAGCAGGATGGATCCTGGAACAAAAAGTTCCGCGATCTCATTCACGAATGCGAGCTGCCGATTTCCGTGAAGCTCGGATCGACGACCGTGACGGTCCAGGACGTGCTGAATTTTTCCCCCGGCGATGTGGTGATGCTCGATCAGCGGCCCGGCGATCCGCTCGAATGTTACATCGAAGATTACCTCAAATTTCTGGGAAGCCCCGGGGTCTTTAAAGGGAATCATGCCTGTCGCATTACGAAGGTCTTGAATTAACTCGCACGCAGGGGAGACGACTGTATGGCTGACACGGATGCCGCTCAACCGACCGAGACCGCGAATCAGGACGCTGCGGCCGCAACACCGGCCTCATTCCCGCCTGTAACCAATACCGCCGTCGCGGAGCAACCGAAGAATATCGACTTTATCCTCGATATCCCCATGAAAGTGTCGATCTATGTCGGCTCTACCAAGATGGCCATTCGAGACCTGTTGCAACTGGCCCAAGGCTCCGTGATCGAACTCGACAAGCTGGCAGGAGAACCGATGGAAGTGATGGTGAACAACAAGCTGGTCGCCAAAGGGGAAGTCGTCGTCGTGAATGAGAAATTCGGCATCCGTCTCACGGATGTCGTCAGCGCCGCGGAACGCGTCAAACAACTGGCCTAACGGCAGGAGATCGTCACTGTGATCGAGGTGTGGGATAGCATCGCCAGAACGTTGATGGCATTGGCCCTGGTCCTGCTGCTGATGGGGGCCGTGGCATGGGTGGCCCGGCGAGTGCTGGCTCACCGTGTCGCCGCGCCGGGTGGCATGCCGCTCGTTCAGGTCGTGGCCAACAGTTATCTGGCGCCTCGCAAATCCATCGCCCTCGTCGCCATCGCCGGCGAATACTTTGTCGTCGGCCTGACAGCCGATCACCTCGTCCCGCTCGGCCGGATTGAAAATCAGGGAAGCGTGGCGGCGATCGTCTCATCGTCCACTCCCTCCAATCTCCAGCCGGGACTCTCACCGCAGTCTCTGTTCCAGGCCGACTGGTGGCAGGATCTTGCCACAACCTTCCGGCCGGAAAAGAAGGGCGGCCCCGATGCGTAGCCGGCAGCCATCCGGAAGATGCGGGATTTTCCTCTGCTGGTTCCTGATTGCCGCAGCCCTCTGCCTGGCGATACCGGCGGTCGCATCGGCTGCGGGACCTTCGGTCAGCATCGATCTCGGATCCGACTCGCCCAAGCAGACCGCCGTCGTCATTCAGATCCTGATTTTGCTGACGGTGCTCTCACTGGCGCCCGCCCTGTTTATTATGGTCACGTCGTTCACGCGCATCGTGATCGTGCTGTCGTTTCTCCGCCAGGCGCTTGGAACTCAGTCCGTTCCTCCGAACCAGGTCCTGCTGTCACTCGCGCTCTTTCTCACGATGTTCATCATGGCGCCTGTCGGACAACAGGTGTATGGCGAGGCGTTGCAGCCGTTGCTCGCCGAACAATTATCCTATGAAGACGCGTGGAAGAAGGGGATCGAGCCGGTCCGGGGATTCATGTTGCGTCAAATGCGGGACAAGGACCTGGAACTGTTCATCAGTCTCAGCAAGATTCCCAAACCCGAGAAGGTCAGCGATGTGCCGACCCACGTCATCATTCCGGCGTTCATTCTCAGTGAACTCCGGATCTCGTTTCAGATCGGGTTCTTGATCTATATCCCGTTCTTGATCGTCGACATGGTCGTCGCCAGCATCCTGATGTCGATGGGCATGATGCTGTTGCCGCCGGCCGTCATTTCATTGCCGTTCAAGCTGATTCTTTTTGTGCTGGCCGACGGATGGTATCTCGTCGTCGGATCGATGGTCAGGAGCTTCCAGTAATCACATGACACCGGAAATGGTCACGGAATTAGGACGGCAAGCCCTGGAAACGACCATCATGGTCTCCGCGCCCATTTTGGGAGTCAGCCTGCTGGTCGGTTTGGCCGTGAGCGCGTTTCAAGCGATGACGCAACTGAATGAAGCGACGCTCAGCTTCGTTCCCAAGGTGTTGGCCCTCTTCGGAGCCATTCTGGTGTTCATGCCGTGGATGCTGAGTGTCCTGACCAGCTACATGACAAATCTGCTGACCAATATTCCGAACTACATTCACTAGGCCGGTATGGGACTGACACAGACGATTCATATTTTCCTCCCGCAATTCCAGGCGTTTGTGGTCCTGGTCTCCCGCATCGGAGGCATCCTGGCCGCGCTGCCGGTCTTCAGCGGACGGACGATTCCCATGAAGGTCAAGCTCGGTCTGGTGCTGGTCCTGAGCCTGATGCTGGCTCCAGTCATTCCGATGCCGGCCTTGTCGATGGATCCGATGATCCTGGCAGGCGGCCTCCTCAGTGAGATGACGATCGGGGTGACGATCGGGTTAGCGGTCCGGTTGGTCTTCGGCGCGTTGGAGGTGGCCGGCGAACTGCTGGGCATTCAAATGGGGTTCGGCGCGGTCCATCTGTTCGACCCGACGACCTCGCAGCAAACCCCGATGGTCGCGCAATTCCTGACCATGCTGGCGTCGCTGGTGTTCCTGTCGCTGAATGCCCATCTGTTCGCCATGACGACCATCATCCAGAGCTACGAAGCTATCCCGGCCTTCGGCGCGCATCTCTCGTCCCATCTCGGAGAAGAGATTCTGATGCTGTCGCAGCGGATGTTTACCATCGGTCTCAAATTGGCCGCGCCGGTGCTCATCACCATTCTGCTCATCAATGTCCTGCTGGCGCTGCTCGGCCGGGCGGTCCCTCAAGTCAACGTCTTCATATTGAGCTTCCCCGTCACGATTGCGGGCGGCCTGATCGTGCTGAGCCTGGGAATGCCGTTTACGGTAAGTCTGATCGGATCGCAATTTGAACAGCTCCAACTCACGATCGAAGCCTTATTAGGGAGCCTCGGACGTGGCTGATTCGGACAAGAGCAGTCGGACAGAGGAAGCGACTGAGAAACGCAAGTCGACCGCCCGCAGCGAGGGACAGGTCGCCATGAGCCGTGACGTGGGCACGGCAGCCGTGCTGATGGGAGGAATCGGCGTGCTGGCCATCGGCGTGCCGATCGGACTCCGGCAGTTGACCGATGTCACCAGACGGGGGCTCTCCCTGTCGTTCGACGAGACCTTCTGGAAGGCGCTGACCATCGAACACATTCATACCGTCATCGTACAGACCAGCGTGACCACCCTGATTCTGATTCTTCCGATCCTGGGCGTGATTTTGTTCATGGGCACCGGGGCGTCTCTCGCGCAAACGGGGTTGATGTGGCGGCCCCAGGCGTTACAGCCGAATTTCAGCAAACTCAATCCCATCACCGGCCTGGGCAAACTGTTTTCCATGCGCTCCGTCATGGAACTCGTCAAGGGGCTGGTCAAAATCGCCATCATCATGGGGGTGGCGCTCTTCACGGCCCGCCACGACCTGCTCATGGTGCCGTCGCTCATGGACTACGATTTACCCGCTGCCATGGAAATGGCGGGGCACCTCACGCTGAAAGTCGCCATGGGTGTCGTGGGTGCCCTCGCGGTGCTCGCGGCGGGCGATTACTTCTACCAACGTTTCGAATGGCAGCGCGACCTGCGCATGACCAAAGAAGAAGTGAAGGAAGAGCACAAGGCGGCGGAAGGCGATCCGCTCGTCCGCGGACGCATCCGGTCCGCGCAACGCGATATGGCCAAAAAACGCATGATGGCCGCGGTGAAAACCGCCGATGTCGTCGTCACAAATCCGACACACCTGGCGGTTGCGTTGAAATATGACGCTACCCAGAAGGCCGCGCCGTTTGTCGTGGCCAAAGGCGCCGGTTTTGTCGCTGAACGTATCCGTGAACTGGCCCGTCATCACGGGGTGGCGGTGGTCGAGAATAAGCTCGTTGCGAGAACGCTCTACCGGCTGGTCGATATCGGAAAAGAAATCCCGTCGAATCTGTATCGCGCCGTCGCTGAAATCCTGGCCTTTGTGTACCGGGCCAGGGGAGTCAACCCAGGACAATTGTAAGAAGGGCTGTAGCACATGGCATCGACGACCGCCGTTCCTCCGATCGAACATCCTCCGCTGATCAAACACCCGGACATCGTGATGTCTGTCGGCGTCGTGGGTGTGCTCATGGTGATGCTGCTGCCGCTCCCGCGGTTTCTCTTGGACCTGTTGCTCAGCTTCGACATCACGATTTCGATCATCATCCTGCTGGTGGGATTGCAAGTCCGCCGACCGATGGAATTCTCCGTATTCCCGTCGATCCTCCTGATGGTCACGCTGCTCCGTCTCTCGCTGAACATTGCGTCGACTCGCCTGATTCTGTTGCACGGTAACGAGGGCGCGGCGGCGGCGGGCGAAGTCATCCGTACCTTCGGCACCTTTGTCGTCGGCGGCAATTACACCGTCGGCCTCGTGGTCTTTGCGATCCTGGTGATCATCAATTTCGTCGTCGTGACCAAGGGTGCCGGCCGCGTGGCTGAAGTCGCCGCCCGCTTCACGTTGGATGCGATGCCGGGCAAACAAATGGCGATCGACGCGGATCTCAATGCCGGACTGATTAAAGAGGATGAAGCCAGACGGCGCCGGAAAAACATCGCCGAAGAGGCCGACTTTTACGGAGCCATGGACGGTGCCAGCAAGTTTGTCCGGGGCGACGCCATCGCGGCGGTCATCATCGTCGTGGTGAACATCGTCGGCGGGCTGACCATCGGCATCCTGCAGCAGGGCATGAGCCCGGGGCTGGCGGCGCAAACCTATACGCTCTTGACCGTCGGCGAGGGACTGGTCGCTCAAATTCCCGCCCTGATCGTCTCGACCGCCACCGGTATGATTGTCACGCGGGCCGCCTCGGAAAACGACCTGGGCGCCGAGATGACAGGCCAGCTTCTCAATTCACACAGAGCCGTAGGCACGGCCGGAGGAATCCTGCTGGCACTCGGCTTAGTGCCAGGGTTACCGCATCTGGCGTTTCTGGTGCTCGGCGGCGGTGTTTCCTGGATCGCCTATCATCTCTATCAACGGGAACAGGCGCCGGAAGCCGTCACGCCTCCGCCCGTAACGGCCAAAGTCGAAGAGCCGGCGGCCCACATCGCGCCTCTCGATCTGATGGAAGTGCAGGTGGGATACGGTCTGATCAATCTCGTGGAAGGGACGCAGGGAAATGCGCTTCTGGACCGGATTAAAGGGCTGCGCCGGCAATTTGCCGAATCCATGGGCTTTGTGGTTCCCCCCATCCATATCCGGGACAACCTGCAGCTCCGTCCGAACGAATACGCCATCATGTTGAAGGGAGTCGAGGTCGCCAAGGCCGAAGTCCTCCCGGGCCATGTGCTGGCGATCGATCCCGGCACAGCACAGCGGGGAATGGTCCAGGGCATTCCGACGAAAGAGCCGGCGTTCGGATTGCCGGCGTTGTGGGTGGTGGAGGATCAGCGCGAACAGGCGCAAATGGCCGGCTATACCGTCGTCGATGCCAGTTCGGCCATCACGACACATCTATCGGAAATCATCAAACGGCACGGCCACGAATTGCTGGGCCGACAGGAAGCCCAGGCGTTACTCGATGAAGTCGGAAAAACGCACCCGAAACTTGTGGAAGAACTCATTCCGACGATGGTTTCGCTGGGTACGGTGGTGCGGATTCTTGGCAACCTCCTCAAGGAAGGCATTCCTATTCGCGATATCCGGTCGATCCTGGAAGCCATCGCCGATCATGCCATGACGACCAAGGATGCCGAATTATTGACGGAAATGGCTCGTCAATCGCTCGCCCGCACGATTACCAAGCAGTATCAGGCGCCGGACGGCTCGCTCCCGGTTATTACGCTCGATCCGCGGCTGGATCGCTCGCTGGCGGAGCAGGCGGCGACGCTTCCGCAGGGAGCCATACTGAATCTGGATCCCGCGCTGTCGCACAAACTCCTGACGGCGCTGAAGCAGTCGGCGGAACGTGTAGCGGCACGAGGCCAGCAGCCGATTCTGCTCTGCTCTCCGGCCGTGCGCCGGCATTTGCGGCGGCTGACGGACCGGTTATTGCATTCTGTGCCGGTGATCGGACTGAACGAAATCGATGCCATGGTGAGATTGCAGTCACTGGATACCATACGGCTTGACTCAGAACTTCCGCAACCGTCGTGAGGTGAACCATGAAAGTCAAAACGTTTCATGCCTTGACCATGCAGGATGCTATTCGAGCGATAAAAGAGGAACTGGGTCCTGATGCTGTCATTCTTTCCTCAAAGGAAGTGCATCAAGGCGGTCGATTGATGAGTTACTTCAACAAGCCCGTCCTTGAGGTGATGGCTGCGGCTGAATATGATCCGTTGCCCGCCATCAAACCGGCAGCAGGGGAACCGGTCTTGAACGAAAGCCGGAAATCCGCCGCGCCGACGCCCGCGGGCACATGGACGCAGCCCGTCGGCCCCGATGCGTTTCGCGAAACCTTGCAGGGAATGCTGGCGAACCCGGCGCCTGCGCCGCGTCGATCAAGTGAATCCTCCGTATCCGCGTCTGCGCCGCGACAGCCGCGTCCCTTAGCGCCGCGGCCATCGGAGAGAAAACAGAATCGCTTGCACGACCTGCGGAACGAGCTGCGGGAGTTGAGCCGGGAGATCGGCGCGTCATTACCGGCGGCGGCACAATCCCTGGGTCATCATACGGAACCGGCCATCGCCTCGTTGTGCCGGAACCTCGTGGCGCAAGGCCTCCGCCCGTCGAGCGCGGACCGGATCGGACGTTTGCTGGGCCCGGAACTAGCTCGTGGCATGTCACAGGAACCGCAAGCGCTCCAGGCCGCCTTGGCGAAATGTCTGGCGCAAGACATTCGCGTGAGCGGCCCCGTGCTCTCCGGCCAGGGAGACCGGACGATCGCCATGATGATCGGAACGAACGGAGCCGGTAAAACGGCGGCGATCACCAAGCTGGCGGCGCATTATCAATTGGAAGAAAAAAAGTCCGTCGCCATCGTCTCGCTGGACACCTATCGACTGGCCTCGGTCGAACAGCTCCGGATGTATGCCGACGTGCTGGGCATTCCATGCGAATCGGCGTTATCCGCCAAGCAGGCCGCGGCGTATGTCCACAAGCATGCCGAGGCCGACCTGATTCTGATCGACACGGCAGGTTTCGGGGAACAAGATCTCGCGCTGGTTCATACCCTGCACCAACTCCTCAAGACGGAACCGGAAGTACAAACGCATGTCGTGGTCTCAGCCTCGACGCGCGAACAGGATCTGCAGCGTCAAATTTCCCAGATTCATGCGCTCCCGCTTTTGCGCCTACTGTTTACCAAGCTCGATGAAACGGATTCGTTCGGGGCGCTCTACGAGCTGAGTCATCAATCCGGCATTCCGCTGTCGTACTGGAGTGCCGGTCAGCGGGTCCCGGACGACCTGGAAATCGCCACCGCGCAACGACTGGCCGAGTTTCTTCTGGGACGCCGGTACAGCGTTCCGTTCCGGCCGTCAACAAGCGACCGCGTGAGGCCGGATCGGCAAAATTCTTTTCAGCAGGACATCACCACGGACACTGTCACACGGTAGGAGGGCGGAATATGCAGAGTCGATCGTTTACACCTATGGCGGGGGATCTTGCGGAGCACCCCGCGTCAATGACGCATGTCATTGCCGTCGCCAGCGGCAAAGGCGGCGTCGGGAAAACCAACGTTGTGGCCAATGTCGCCATGGGATTGAGCAAAGCCGGTCAACGCGTGCTGGTGCTCGACGCCGATCTCGGACTGGGCAATCTGGACGTCTTGCTCGGTTTAGTGCCCGAGCACACCATTGAACATGTGCTGGCCGGCACACACACGCTGGATGATGTCATCGTCGACGGACCGGGCGGCATCCGGGTCTTGCCTGCGAGTTCAGGCGTTCCGCAGCTGACCGCATTGAATGACACGCAGCAAATGCTGCTCCTGGAACAACTGGAAGCGCTCTCCCGGGATGTCGACGTGCTTCTGATCGATACCGGTGCCGGGATCTCGCCGAACGTGACGTTTTTTACATCTTCGGCTCAGGACGCCATTGTGGTGGTGTCTCCGGAACCGACCTCGCTCACCGATGCCTACGCGCTCATCAAGGTATTGACCAGACAATATCGGGAACGCCGTTTCAAGGTGCTCGTTAACATGGCAAAGAGTCCGCGGGAAGCTGCAGACGTGTTCAGAAAATTGGACACCGCTGCGGATCGTTTCCTGCATGTTGCCCTCGAGTATGTCGGCTACATTCCGCAGGATGATTATGTTCCGCTCGCTGTCATGCAGCAAAAAGCGCTGCTGGAGCTCTTTCCAGCTTCGCCGGCGGCCCAGGCGATGACACGCCTGGCTGGGCAGATTCTGCAGTGGCCCAAGCCGATTTTTCCCAAGAGCGCCGTTCAGCTTCTCTGGCAACGGCTACTTCAAACCACTGCGGCCATGTGATGGAGTCATAGGCGTATTAATTATGAGCAAAACGGCAGTACATCGGGCACATCAACCAATTCCAAGCGGCGATGTTCATCGGGAGCAACTGATCAAAGAGTTCGCGCATGTCATTCGCGCGATGGCGCACCGCCTGGCTTTTCGCTTGCCGGCATATCTGGATGCGGAAGATCTGATCTCCGTCGGAACGATCGGTCTGATGGACGCCATGGACAAGTATGACCCCAACCGGGAAGCCAAATTCAAGACGTATGCGGAGTTCCGCATTCGCGGTGCCATGCTGGACGAAATCCGGTCGATGGATTGGATTCCGCGCTCGGTCCACGAGCGAATCGGATTGCTGCAAAAGACGCATATCGTACTGTTAAACAGACTGGGGCGTCCTCCGCTGGATGAAGAAGTGGCGACCGAACTGAAAATGCCGCTCGAAGAACTTGACGAGTTTATTTCCAGGGCGCGTGGCGCCGTGATGATCAGCATCGACGATTTGGGGCTGCAAGAGCCTGATGGACACAAGGTCGTCAAGATGCTCGCCGACACGCACCATCCCGATCCGTTATCGACTTTGGTCAACGAACGGGAGCGTGAGGCCATCGCCGAAGCCATCCAGGAATTGCCGGAGAAAGAACGACTGGTCTTGACCTTGTACTACTATGAAGAGCTCACGATGAAAGAAATCGGCGAACTCCTCAAGGTCACGGAATCGCGCGTGTGCCAAATTCACACCAAAGCGATCATCCGGCTGAAAGCGTTTCTGCACACCGAGGGGTAATGCGAGGGCTGGCCGGAGGCATGCGGCAGGCCCTCGCTCCATGGGGCGCTGCGATGTTCGTTCGTGATTGTTAGTACCTGATCGCAACCGCCCCCGGCATTTCTCTTTAGTTCTCTCTGTGAACAGCCGAGACAGCACCATCACGTATGGAACTGTCTCGGACTCTTGTTCATGGATAGCTCTCAACACACATCAGGCACCTCCTTCTCTCCGGTATCCCGGACGCAATACCGCGGACCGTTTACGCTCGGCCTGTCCCGCCTCAGCCGTTCACACTCAAAGAACAATGTCCCGTCGCGCCCGAAAGCCTTGGCGTGTTTTGCCGCGGCGGTCGGAATCGGCTTGGTGGCGGCACAAGGCCTCCTGAGTGCTCCGGCACCGTCCTCTTCTGCGATGAATGTTGCAATATTCAGAGGGTTCGCAGTTTCTGCCGGTTGGACATCACTTCTTGGAGGGGTGGGGCTCGTGTTGAGCGTCGGGTTCAGTCTTGCGGGGGCATGGTTCTGGCCATTCAAGCACAGGACAAGAATCCAGCGGCGCGATGAGAGTATGGCGGCCTACGATCACATTACCGGTCTTCCCACGTTGCGTCTGTTCACCGTACTGCTGGATCAAGCCCTGACGCGGGCCTCGCAAATGGGCCGAAGCATCGGCGTGTTGGTCGCAGAACTTCACCAGTTTCACCCGCAGCCGGCCGCCGTCGCCCCCCCGAATATATCGCTGATTGTCCGCGTGCAGGCGGCTCGCATCAAGAGTGCACTGCCGCCCAACAATACCGTGGCCCGGATCGGCGAGCGGCGATTCGCCATTCTGATTGAGGAGGTGGTCGCCCGGGATCAGATCGATGCCCCCGCTCAGAATATCTATCGCACCATGTCTCTTCCTCTTATGATTGAGGGGCAGGAAGTTCTCCTGACCTGCCAGATCGGCGGAGCGATGTATTCAGCGACGACTCCGTCCGGAGAAGCCCTGCTGAGTCAGGCTGTCAAAGCACTGGCCGGCGCAACCACTGAAAACCCGATTCGCTTTACCGATGCCATCGGCGAGACTCCGGTCGGTCTATCCGCACCTACCAGTACTCCCGCGATCGAATCCTCTCTTCCGCGCTAGGCAACTTCTTCCACCCGGTGGAATAATCCGCCCGGTTCATTCCGGCATCCCGCCCGCGGCTCCGCTCGTTCGACCGTTGGTAATTTGACAACCTGCCAATTATCACCGCATTTCTCACGTCTCCGAATGAACCGCTACACGCCGGATGAACATCACGGTCTGGCATGCAGGTTGCTGTCTGTTCCTGCGAACTGCACCACCAAGGAGCCATCACTGTGAATCGAGGTATCTATCCCATTCTGTCCGGCGCCCTCGCCCATGAGCGACGGATGCAGGTCTTCGCCAACAACATGGCGAACGTCAACACGGCCGGCTTCAAACAGGACGAGCAAACCTTCAAAGCCGTCTTTCCTAAGGCACAACTTGCAATTCCCGCGATTCCCGGCCCCGTATCGCTGGCCAATCAGATCGTCGCGAAGCCGTTCGGACCGACAGAGCGTGTCTATGCCGCGCCCAATACAGTCAAGACCACCTACGATGCGGGACGGATCCGCCTGACCGGCAATCCTCTGGATCTCGCGATTCAAGGACGCGGGTTCTTGGAAGTCAAAACCCCTCAAGGCACCAGATACACCCGGAACGGAATGCTTTCCCTCGACAATCAGCGCCGGCTCGTCACCAATCTCGGATATCCGGTGATGGGAACGAAAGGGGAGTTGAAGGTGCCTGTAGGAAAAATGGAAATCTCAAATCAGGGGGAAATCAAGGTCGACGGCAATCCGGTCGGAACCATCAAGGTCATGGATTTTCCCGACACGGACATGCCGCAGAAATATGCGGAAGGCATGTTTATCTCGGACAAAGGGTTTCCCGCAAAAACTCCTCAAATACAAGTCGGGCACATTGAAGATTCGAACGTCAACTCAATCGGCGAAATGGTCAAGATGATTGAAGGCATGCGCGGCTATGAATCGGCGCAAAAGCTCATTCAGACGTTGGACAGAATGACGGAAACGGCCATTCAAGAAGTCGGACGCGTGTCGTAGGAGGCGATTATGATTCGGGCAATGTGGACAGCCGCCACTGGGATGACGGCACAACAGATCAACGTCGACACCGTGGCCCATAACCTGGCCAACGTCAACACCAACTCCTTCAAGCGCAGCCGGGCGGAGTTCGCGGATTTGCTCTACCAGATCCAGCGACTGCCCGGCACCAGCGCATCGAACGTCGGCGTGTTTCCCGTCGGCATTCAAGTCGGTGCCGGCGTCCGTCCCACGACCGTGTCGAAGGAATGGCTGCAAGGAAATATGCGCCAGACGAATAACGATCTGGACATCGCCATCGACGGACCGGGGTTCTTTCAGGTCTCCAGACCGGATGGCACCATCATGTATACGCGCAACGGCTCGTTCAAACGCGACAATGTCGGCAATCTGGTCACCGGCGACGGCGACTTATTGAACCCCGTGATCACTATTCCTTCCGGCGCTCTGAAGATGGATATCGGCCAGGACGGCACCGTCTCCGTCTTGCTCCCCGGCGTGACGCAGGCCTCCCAGGTCGGTCAAATACAACTGACGCGGTTTGATAATCCGGCCGGGCTTGTGGCGATGGGAAACAATCTCTTTATCGACAGTTTTGCATCCGGGCCTCCGACGCAGGGGACCGGAGGGTTTTCCACCGGGTTCGGCACGATTCAACAGGGATTCTTGGAAAGTTCGAACGTCAATCTGGCAGAAGAAATGGTCAACATGATCATTGCTCAACGCAGTTACGAGATCAATTCCAAAACGATTCAAGCGTCGGATGAAATGATGTCGATCGCGAATAATCTCCGGCGGTAACAGGTGATCCAATGAGCAGCACACGCATCATCGCGGCAACGTTCGTTCTTACTCTGCTGGCCGGTCCGTCGTTCGGAGCCAATCCGGACAAGATCGTCAAGCCTGTCTCGGTAGGAGGGCAGGGCGCCACTGGATCGGCGCTGAGCAAGCTGGATACCGCTCGCCCGGTGATACGCGAGCTCCACTTCGAGCAGCTCCAAAAAACTATTCAGAAGTATCTGGAAGGCGAATGGGGAACGCGGGTGAAGTCGGTGCAGGTCACACTCCTGGAGCCCCTGGATCCGATCAAAATTCCGGCCGGAGTCATCGAACTGCAGGTCCCCCCCGTCGCCGGAGGCAATACGACGATGGGACGGCGAAGCTTTGCCGTCCAGATTACCGTCAATGGCAACGCATGGAAGACCATCGATGCGCTGGCTGATGTTTCGGCGATGATTGACGTGGTCGTCCCGGCTCGTTTCCTCAAATCCGAGGAGACGATTGAGCCGGATGATTTGACCACCGCGCGTATCGTCACCTATGACGTCAAGCATCCCTTCATCACGGACCCGGAGGCGGCGATCGGCAAAAGTACCGTGCGGCCGTTGCAACCGAATACTCCGCTGCGTCCAACCTTCCTGAAAAAGCCGTTTATGGTGAAAAAAGGGGATCACGTCATGATCGAAGCCAGGCGCGGAAACTTTTCCGTTCAGACCTCGGGAGTGACCAAAGGAAGCGGTCAAGTCGGGCAAACCGTCATGGTGGCCAACCTGGATTCCGGGCGAGAATTGCGGGCCAAAATCGTCGCGCCCGGCCTCGTTCAAGTGGACTTTTAGGATTACCGATGCGTCATGCACACGCTCATATGTGGTGTCTGGTGTTCGCCGGCCTGATGCAATGCGCCTGCGGGTTCATGCCCGCCGCTTCAACGTCCACGAAGCTGACCGTGCCGACACTGCCTCCGCCCAAGACTCTCGGGTCGTTGTGGCAGGAGGAGAATGGCCGCGCATATTTGTATGAAGACATGCGCGCTATGCGGGTAGGCGATATTCTCACCGTCAAGATCGTCGAAAAACACAAAGGGTCAAAATCCGCAGACACAGCAGCCCAGCGTGATTCGACGCTATCCAATTCGTTGGCCGGAACCGGCGTCGGCTACATCGGCATTCCCGGCCTACGTCTCGGGGACGAAGCCAGGCGGGGGCTCGGAGTCGATGCGAGCGCCAGCAACAAATTCAGCGGTAAGGGAGCCACCAATCGTGAAGGCACCTTAACCGGCACCATTTCGGTGATCGTCGTGGAGGTCCTTCCCAACGGTGACTTGCGGGTTGAGGGACGGCGCGAGGTGACGGTCAATAGTGAAAAACAACTGATGACGATCGCCGGCATTGTGCGGCGGGTGGATGTCGACACGAAGAATACCGTGCTCTCCTCGGCGATCGCCGATGCAAAAATCGAATATGCCGGGTTGGGCGTATTGGACGACGTGCAGCGGCCCGGGTGGCTGGTGCGCGTGCTCGATTGGATTTACCCGTTCTAACCAAGGGAGCCTCCTGTGAAAGCTGTGGCCAAACGAAAAGCAGGTGTGAAATGGGATCTCTGGCGCCGTGCCGTCTCCTTCCAATCGCTGCAGATGATGGTCATGAGCGGCGTAGTGAGGCGTGCGGATTTAGACCCTCCACAAAACCACGGCCGCACCGGCTATTGGCATCGTGAAGTAGCCAAGGTCTCGGTTCCGCAGGAGGCCGCCTCCGAACAGGGGTGGATTTCACGGATAATTCTGGGGCGGAAATCCGTCCATCAATCGACGCACAGACTGTAACGCAAAAAAGGATGACGGATGGAATGATCACACGTTGGACCCGCTCATGGATCGCGATGCTGGTGGTGGGACTCTTCTACCCGCCCTACTCGGCGGAGGCCGTGCGTATTAAGGACATCGGGGCGATCGAAGGCGTTCGAGAAAACCAGCTCATCGGCTATGGATTAGTCGTCGGACTCGATCGTACGGGCGACCAGGTCATCGGCGGACAATTTACGATTCAAGCCATGATGTCCATGTTGAATAAAATGGGGATCAATTTGGTAATCGACCCCATCCAGTTGCTCACAAAAAACATTGCCTCGGTCATGGTCACGACCAAGCTGCCTCCGTTTGCCAAACCGGGCCAGGCCCTGGATGTCGTCGTCTCGTCCATGGCCAACGCAAAAAGTTTGCAGGGCGGGACGCTGCTCCTCACTCCCTTGAAAGCGGCCAATCAGCAAGTGTTTGCCGTGGCGCAGGGCCCGGTCTCGGTCGGTGGCTTTCTAGGCGGCGTAGGCGGTCCGGGCGGTGCCACGGTCACCAAGAATCATCAGGCTGCCGGGGTCGTGCCGGCAGGCGCCATCATCGAAAAGGAGCTGGTGGTCAATATCGATGCATGGGAGACCGTGTCGATTCTGTTGCGCCAGCCGGACTTCACCACGGCGATTCGGACGGCTGAAGCGATCGACGGCGTATTCGGGAAGGGAAGCGCCGCACCCGTGAACGCCGGGCTCGTGAAGGCCACGATTCCAACCGCATTTCACGGTCGAGTCGTCGAGTATATCGCCTCGATCGAAGGGCTGGATGTGTCGGTCGATATCGCTGCCAAGGTCGTCGTCAACGAACGGACCGGGACGGTGGTGCTGGGCGAGCATGTGCGGATCTCGACCTGCGCAATCTCCCACGGCAATCTGACCATCTCCGTCAAAAATACTCTGAATGTCTCTCAACCGAATGCGCCGCTGATCGGATCCGCCGGCAGTCAACCGGCCACTGTGACGGAAGATGTGCAGACTGAAGTGAAGGAGCAAGAGTCTCGTTTAATGGTTGTCGATGAGACTGTCACGCTGGGAGAAGTCGTCCGGGCTCTGAATGCGGTGGGAGTGACGCCCAGAGATCTTGTCTCAATTCTTTCAGCATTGCGTGCCGCAGGAGCACTGCAAGCCAATCTTGAGATAATATAGATATCTAATTGAATTTGTAGCACTATATGAGAACCAATAACGCAACACACACTTTTAAAGAGACTGAATATGACGATTAACGATACCGCGCAGGCGCAGTTTCTTGCGTCGCCAACATTTACGAGCCCTCTTGGAAGCCCCGATGAAATCGCCTCGTTGAAAGCCAAAGGAAACCAGGGCGATCGGGAGGAACTCATCAAGGCAGCCAAGCAATATGAAGCCTTCTTCGTGTCCTACCTGATGAAGGTCATGCGGGAGACGGTCCACGAATCAGAGATGACCGGCAAAATGGGCTCCTACTTCTACTCCTTTTATGATCAAGAAATCGGCAACCGGGCCGCTGAATCGGGCGGGATCGGAATTACACAAATGGTTCAGGAATACATCGAAAAGAATTATCCGCCGAGCGCTAAAGTTCCAGACAGTAGTGACCGATAAGGTACGCGACAGGGCTTGAAGCCACCGGAAGGGGATAGCCCCGCGTGGCTCAACCACATCCCAGCAGAAGGAGAGAGACATGCAGATCCCAGGTTCAGGTCGTTCCGATCAACTGGCCAAGATTCTCTTAGGCACGCAGGAGACGAAGGGTCCGTCGACGCAGCGGCAACCGTCACCAAAAGAGACGGGGAACGACCGGGTCCAGATTTCCGATCAGGCCAAAGAACTGCAACGGATTCGCGCACTCGGCCAGACACCGGATCAGGAACGGGCTGCGCGTGTCGAACACATTAAAAACGCCATTGAAAACGGCACCTACGATGTGAGCGGCCGAAAAGTCGGCGACGCCCTCATCAAGCAAGTTCTGACCGACGCCGTCGTGTAACAACGATCCGCGTCGATCACGTGGCCAGGACGGCTGCGTCATGTCCGAAGCAGGTTCGCAGGGAGCGCGTATGCCTTCGGTTTCAACGACACTGTCACGACAGCTCATTGATATTCTCCTCCAGGAGCAGGCGACCTGCCAGGCTCTTCTCGAAACAGTGGAGGCGGAACGTCACGCAATTAAAACCCTCGCCATCGGTGAATTTCACCCGATCAACGTCCGGCGTATCGCGGTCCTAGAGCAACTCCGGTCCATCGCTGACGCCCGCGAACTGGCAGTTCGCCAGGTTGCCGATGCGGCGGCGCTGCCCGGGTCGATTTCGTCGCTGCATATGCTGCTGGATCGCTGGAAAGAGCCTGAGGTTACAGCGATTCGCCGTCAATACGATGCTGTGCTCGTTACTGCGAAACGCGCCAGAGAAGAGATCAAGCTGAACGTCGCGCTCATCGAAAACTTTCGAGGCTTTATAGAACAGGCGTTGACCGCCGGAGCGAGCGCCATGACGGATGGGAATGCCTATAACCGGACGGGAAAGCCCGCATCCGCCAGCCCGATGTCCGCCGTTCTTTACCAGCAGGGATAGCCTATGGTCGGCTTAAATTCTCTTTTTGACATCGCCCGTACCGCACTCACCACCTCTCAGCAGGCGCTGACCGTCACCGGCCATAACGTCTCCAACGTGAATACCCCGGGCTATTCGAGACAAGAAGCCGTGATTACAGAACGGCCGCCTCTCAACGGCCAGCCGGGCATGAGCGGAACAGGAGTACAGGCGACGTCCATACGGCGCTACGTCGACGTCTTCGTCAATAAGCAGCTCACGTCTTCGAATCAAAGCCTCGGCAGATTGTCGTTGTCCCGGGATGAATTGTTCCGGCTGCAAAATATTTTTTCCGACAGCAATGGCCAGGGAGTCGGAGTCAGCCTCAACGATTTTTTTGCAGGACTCCAGGATGTCTCGACCTCGCCCGGCGAGCTGCCCGCCCGCTCCGTGTTATTGGCCAAAGCCTCCCAGCTGTCCACCAGCCTCAACCAGGCGGCCTCCGACCTCGCAACCGCAAAGCAGTCGCTGAATTTCCAGGTCTCTCAGACGATCACGGAGATCAACAGCCTGTCGAAGCAGCTTGCCGAGCTGAATGGAAAAATCGTCACCGCTGAAGTTACCGGACAAAATGCCAACGACCTCAGAGATCAACGAGATCTCGCCCTCAACGAATTGGCCAAACGCATTGACGTCACCAGCATTGAAAATGGCACCGGGGGACTGACTGTCTTCGCGGCCCGTGGGCAGGTCCTTGTCGAAGGGGACAGCCACCGGGACTTAGCGGCCGTCCCGTCAGCCGCCAGCAATGGACTCGTTGAAGTCGGCTATTCGACCGGCGGCACGCGCACCGTCAGCCTGGATGCGCAGATCTCGAACGGCCGACTGCGAAGCTTGCTCGATTTGCGCGATACCACCGTCCAAAATCTTCAGGACAACTTCGATCGTATCGCCGCCACACTGTCGAATGCCGTAAACATCATTCACCGCCAGGGCTATGGGCTGGACGGCTCAACCGGACGGGATTTCTTCTCTCCGCCCAGCGTGACGACCACAGCGGATGCCAATAACCAGGGCACGGCGGCCATCGGCACGGGAGCCATCACGGCTAACAGCTTGTTGACCTTTCACGATTATGAAATCCGGTTCTCTTCAGCGACGGCCTATTCCATCGTGGACACGACCACTGGCTCAACCGTGCGGGGCAACTATACCGGAACAGCGATCGCTGCGCCTTCGAGCGCAAGCCCGTTTTCCGTCATTACAGGCACAAACGATACCTTGACTGTATCGGTTGACGGCGTGACCTCGGGAACGATTACGCTGGCCGGAGCGGCTTCTCCGGGGCAGTCCTATACATCCGGAGCGGCATTAGCCCAGGAAATTCAAACGAAGATTAACGCCGATTCGACACTGCAGGCCGCCGGGGTAACGGCGTCCGTCACCTTCGACACCACGACCAGTCGTTTTATCATCACCTCGAATGGAACGTCGACGGCCTCCGCTGTCAATGTCACCGGCGGGACGGCGCGGACGGCCCTGGGTCTGCTGAGCGGGACCAGCACAGCCGCCTCCGGCACCTACAGCACTCCCACAACATTTGTGTTTGACGGACAAAGCGTGACCCTGTCAGGAACGCCCGCAACCGACGATGTGTTTCGGGTCAATGCCTATCACGATGCGGCCGCGAATCTTTCGGTGGCACTCACCGACCCCGCATCCATCGCCGCCTCATCGAGCAGAACGGGACTCCCGGGAAACAACGATTCAATCCTGCAGCTCGTCGCCTTGCAGCACACAGCCTTCGGCAGCTTAAACAACGGCACTCTCGCGGACGCCTATCGAAGCACGGCGGCGAATCTTGGCGTCGCGGCTCAAACAGCCGACCGGGATCTGACCGCGCAGGAAGTCTTGAGCGATCAGATTCAAACCTTCCGGGCGCAAGTGTCCAGTGTGTCGCTCGATGAAGAGCTCATCAATCTCATCAAGTTTCAGCGGAGCTTCGAAGCGGCATCGAAGCTCGTCCAAACGACCAATGAGATGTACGACACTCTCTTGTCGCTGAAGCGTTAGAAAGGATGAGGAGCCGTGCGCGTCACTGAACAGCAAACGTTCAACCTCTTAGCCAATAATCTGGAGCGCTCGCGCGCGCGTTCGCTGGAAATCCAGCAACAGGTATCCACGGGAAAACAGGTTCAAAAGCCTTCTGATGATCCCAGCGCATTCAATCATATTGCGCTGGATAAAACTTCATTGGCCGCCATCGAGCAGCGGTTGCGAAATATTTCTTTCGGCCAGACTCGATTAGATCTCAGCGACAATCTCTTGACGGGCACCACCAACACGTTGAGCCGGGTGCAAGAACTTGCCGTTCAGTTCAGAAGCGATACCAACGGGTTGCCCGAGCGGGTGATCGGATCCAGGGAAGTCCGGCAATTATTCTCAGTCGTTATGCAGAACTCCAATGCCGAACTCAACGGCCAGCCCGTATTTACGGGAACCAGCACGCATGGGCGGACCACCGGGCTAGCCATCACCACTCCTGTGACCCTCACCAACGGCACCAATGATACGCTGGTTGTTTCTGTTGACGGAGTCACGTCGGGCACCATCGATTTGACGTCCGCCACAGGAAGTTTCACCGGCGCGCAGTTGGCCGCCCGCGTTCAGACCCAAATCAACGCGGACGCAGCCTTAAGCGCAAGCAACAAACAGGTTACCGTCACGTTCGACACCGATCACCTGGTCATTGCCTCCGATACCCACGGCCCGCTGTCGACCGTCAGTATTACCGGCGGGACTGCGCGGGCGTCGCTGGGGCTGGTAGGGGGAAGCCGGACCACAGGCGCGAGCCCTTTTGCAATGACTGCAACCACCAGCCCGGGATCTACCAATACCGGCGGCTTGATCGTCAGCCAGGGTACCGTCTTCGACGAGAACCAAGTGACGTTGGATGACTATATGATCCGGTTTTCGTCCGCCACCACATATGATGTGCTTGATGTGACCGGTCCCGTCGGTGTGACACGGAACACGGCCAATACCGGAAACGCGTTCGCGTCCGATGCCGGCATCATCGGACCGGCTAATTTGACTCTGAATAATTATGCCATTCAATTCACCTCGAGCACCCAGTACAACATCGTAAACACCTCAACGAGCACCACGGTGTCGTCCGGCAACACCTACGTCTCAGGCAATCCGATCGATTTTGACGGACTGCGGGTGTTTCTCAGCAACGGGCAGCAGGGAGGACCTCAAAGCGGAGACAGTTTTGCGGTGAGCCTGACGCCAAGGACGGTGCTCGCCAATCAAACCTATAGCACCGGGACCGAGATCAGTTTTGAGGGACTGCGCCTTCAATTGACCAGCGGCGTCGGCGGCCCCGCGTCGGGAGACAAGTTTGCGGTTGTCACCGGCGTACAGTATCAAGGCGACACCGGAAATCATCGTATTGAAGTCGGAAACAATCAAACCGTCCAGACCAATGTCACGGGCGATCGCGTGTTCGTCGGACCCAACGTCGATCTGTTTGCGAGCATCAAGAATCTCGTCACCTCCCTTCGCACCAATTACAGAGGCGGCATCACAGACACGATTGGGGATATCAACGACGGGCTCAGCCAAGCGGGCGCTGTCATCGGAGAAGTCGGAGCTCTGTCCAATCGTCTGACCGCCAGCGGGGATCGCCTGCAGGATACAAAGACCTTCTATTCAAGAACCCTTTCTGAAACCGAAGACGTTGACCTGGCGAAAGCCATCTCCGACCTGACACTCCAGCAATATGCCATCGAAGCAGCCAGCCGCACGCTGAATCAGGTATTCAGTAATTCACTGCTGAATTATTTGAAATAAGAAGGGATGAGGACTCAAGGTTTCAGCAGAAAGACCGATAGGCTCGTGGAGGGCATCGGTTATTCGGCCACGGAAGGCGTTCATGCTGGTTCTAACAAGAAGACGCGGTGAAGGCGTCACCATCGGCCCGGATATCCGGGTCATCGTCCTGGGAGTCAAGGGCGGACAAGTGCGCCTGGGCATCGAAGCCCCGCACACGATTGATGTGCATCGGGATGAAGTCTTTGCCAGGATTCAGGATGAAAATCAGCTGGCGTCCAAAACGCAGGTTATTCCACTCGACGCCTTTCGGCAGCTCGTACAGCCGAAACGCCGGATCGCCCCGTAAGGACAGATGATGCAATGTCGCTCGACCCGCTTCGGCGTCTGTGAAGTTCCCACCGAATCAGTCCTGACGTTTCCCAGCGGGATCCTGGGATTTCCCGACTGCCGTCGCTACGTCATTCTGGATCATGACACGGATGCGCCCTTCAAATGGCTGCAGTCGCTCGACGAACCGGGATTGGCGTTCGTGATTCTCGATCCGGCCAGCTTTGATCCCGGGTATACCGTACAGGTGCCCAACGAAGCGCTCCTCGAAGTGAAGGGCAGGGACGACGAGGAGTTGGTGATATCCGTGCTGTTAACCATCCCCTCAAGCGACCCCATGGGCGTCACGGCCAACCTCCGTGGACCGCTTCTCATGAATCCCCGGACAAAACTCTGCAAGCAACTTATCCTCTCTGACAGCTATCCGACTCGCTTCCCGCTCTTCGCCAATCTACCGCCGAGCGGGACCGCGCCCAAGGAACAGCCATCATCCACGGTCTGTTCCGCCTGATACGACATCCGATTAATTATGCCGTGCGTCTAGTCTGATACGCCTCAAGCGGCCGTGCTGGTGATGAGACCGGTGTTTCCTCGGTAGGCTCGAAGCGCCTGGATCAGGCGAATCATTTCCATCTCAAGATGGGCATATACCGGCGGCGCATCGTGCAATGTTCCCAGACGGCCGACCGCCTCCAACTGGCCCGCGGCCAGAGCAACCTCCGGTGCGCACAAATTGGCCGCCGTCCCCTTGAGCGTATGCGCGGCACGCTCGACCGTCACTGCATCACCCTCCGATAACGCCTGCCGAATGCTCGTCATAATGTCGGCCTGCCGTTCAAGAAACAAATCGATGAGCTGGGTCAGGAGATCCTGATCGCCTCCGATATTCCGAAGCATCTGAGCCGGGTCAAACAGCGCAGGCGTTTCGGCGGGCGGATACTCAGAACCCTCGGATTCAGCACCTACAGCCTCCTGCCGGGAGGAAGCCACCCACCGGGATAGGGTTGTCCGTACATCCTCCAACTTAATGGGCTTGGCTAAATAGGCATCCATGCCGGCAGCCAGACAGCGTTCACGATCACCTTGCATGGCATTCGCCGTGACGGCGATGATGGGCAAATGTCCGATACCGACATAGCGCTTTCCTTCGGCTTCATTCCTGCGGATCTCGGCGGTCGCCTCAAATCCGTCCATCACCGGCATCTGGCAATCCATGAGAACGGCATCATAGGCACCGACTTCCAGTGCGGCCAAGGCTTCCTGTCCGTTCTCGACGAGGTCGGGGCGATACCCGAGCTTTTCAAGCATGCGCACCGCGAGCTTCTGATTCACACTATTGTCTTCCACTACCAGGATCCGTCGGCGTTCGGCATGTTCCGCCAACGTGTGGCGGGTCACCAGACGGGGCACGGCCGGGTCGCCCGCAGCCCCGCGCTCCTCCGTGGGTAGCTCCATCCCCAGGACGGTGCGCAGACAATCCCGCAGTTCATCATGCCGGACAGGCTTCGTGAGGTAGCCCTTAGCTCCCACATTCCGTGCCCGCTCGGCATGTCCGCGCTGCAGCAGAGACGTCATGACGACGATGCGCAGGGTCGCGGCACAAGGGAGCCGCTGAAGCTCGCCGGCCAATTGCAGTCCGTCTTTGCCGGGCATGACGACGTCCAGAATGGCGCAATCGAACGGCTCGCCGAGTCTGAAGGCCTCCTCGATCTGAGCGACGGCGCTGGCCGCATCTTCCGCCTGCCTGTCCAGCATACCCCAGCCGGAAACCAGATGATGGAGGATGAGGCGGTTCGACTCATTGTCGTCTACGATGAGAACACGGCGGCCCTGGAGTTCCGCCATTGGAAGAATCGCCGTTACCGACGAGGCTTGCTTGACGAATCGCGCCGTAAACCAAAACGTACTCCCGCGTTGCGGCGCACTTTTCACCCCGATCTGTCCGCCCATCAGTTCGACCAGTTGTTTTGAAATGGACAACCCCAGTCCTGTGCCCCCATATTTCCTGGTCATCGTCGAATCGGCCTGAACGAACGGCTTGAAGAGCTTCTCCTGTGTCGCTGACGCGATACCGATACCGCTGTCGGTGATGTCAAACCGGAGCAACGCGTCGCCCTCCTGGTCCTCCTCCAGGTAGACCTGCAATGTGACATCCCCGCGATCGGTAAACTTGATGGCATTGCCCACCAGATTCGTCAGGACCTGCCGGAGACGGCCGGGATCTCCACGCAACCCGGTCGGCACGGCCGCATGAATGAGCCCGGTCAATTCCAGGCCTTTGGACTCGGCCCGTTCGGCAAATTGCTTGAGCACATCGTCGACCGTGGCCCGAAGATTGAAATCGATGGTTTCCAGCTCAAGCTTGCCGGCTTCGATTTTGCTGCACTCCAGCACATCGTTAATGAGCTGCAACAAAGCTTCGCCGCACTGCCGGATGGTGTCGGCATAGGAACGCTGTTCCGGAGCCAGTGCAGTATCCAGCAGCAGGCTCGTCATGCCGATCACCCCGTTCATCGGCGTGCGCAACTCATGACTGATCGTGGCGAGAAACGCCGCCTTCGTTTGCGTGGCGGCCTGCGCCTCCTGCAGCGCCCGGTCCAGTCGCTGATTTTTCGCTCTGAGCTCTTCAGCCGACGCATGCAGCGCTTCTTTGGCGCGATGGATTTCCGTGAGATCAACCGCATATCCGCGGACATGCCGGTCCGCTCCTACAGGACAGAGCACCCAGGCAAATCTCGCGTCGGGCAGGCCGAGGGCGATCTCCTGGATCGGTTTGCCCGACGTCAGACAGTACTGTACCAATCCAGCCAACCCCTCGGGAGTCACTCGGGGATATCCGTCGTCACCATAGCCGTACCGGGTCAGCAATTCCGTCATCACAGGATTGGCATAGACCAGACTGGCATTGGCGTCGAGCTCGAGAATGGGATACGGGCTTTCATCCGCAATCGACGCAAGCCGATTACGATCGTGCATGAGCTCCTGTTCGCGCGTCACATCTTTGAGAGTGACCACCAGACCGGGCTGCTGGTCGAACGAGGCGGGCAGGCACGTCCATTCGACCGGAGTCGAACTCACCGGCCGTTGACACAACAACACCTGGGATCCTTGCCAGGGCTGCTTGTCCCGATGAACCTCTTGCAGGCGCTGCCATGTGGACTCGGGGGACATTCCGGTTAGCTGCTGCCACAAGTCAGGAAATGGCTTGCCGACGTACCCCGAAACGGACCCGCCGCACAATCGTGCGGCTTCGGCATTCATCGTATGAATGCCGTGATTGGCATTCAAGAGAATGACACCCATCGGCAGCCCGTCCAGGAGCCCTTCGTATGAAGGCGATGAACTCTGCGCAGCTTGGCGGGATGCCGCAGTGCGCCGCTTAGCAGAAGGACGCTTCATCAGGCCGCCTGATCGGTCAGATCACCGAGATACATGGCAATATTCACGCGCTCTTGGATCGGATCTAACACACGCAATACTGCGCGAGTCGCCCGTCCCTGCGAAGGAAGCGACAAGTCCACCAGTTCTGGGTTGACATAGGATTCTCCGTGAGGCCCTCCGGTAATCTTCACTTGAGGTTTCAATCGTTGTTCGGGATTGACGCCTACCACCACGGCCTGCTCTCCGGTATTCAGACGAACGAGGCTTCCGACCGGATAGACGCCGATGCTGCGAATAACGGCTTCGACCAGCGATTTGGGATATTGCCCCCGTTCTCCGACCAGGAATAATTGACGGACGGCATCGTGCGGAATCATCGCCGGTCGCCCGCCCCGGCGGCTGACCAGCTTGTCGTAGAAATCCACAATCCCGACGATTTGAGCCAGCGAGTTGATATCTTGGGCTTTCAATTGCCTGGGAAACCCGCTCCCGTCGCACCGTTCGTGATGCTCCATCACAATCCGACACACTTCTTCATGAAATCCGGACTGCTCTCCCAGCACGGCCAGGCCCAATTGCGCGTGTTGTTCCAACAGACGCCGTTCCGACTCATTGCACTCGTCTCGCTTGCGAACCAGATTGCGGGGAAGGCGAACATACCCGACATCATGCAGCAACGCCCCGGCCCCCAGATGCTCATAGAGCGCCGGATCGACTCCGCTTTCCACCGCAACGACCAAAGACAGGATTGCGGTATCCAGCGCATGAGCCCCCAGCGAACGATCGAACTGTTTCACTTTAAGAAACGTGCTATGGAGAATGAGTTCGTTCCGGGTATTCAGCACCTGGTTTAAAACACCGGTTACCACCACCTTAGTCGCGGCCGGTGTCGGCGGGACACCGCGCTCCAAGTCCGCAAATATTCGTTCCATCGCCTCCTGCGCCTCCGTATACGCGGAAGCGGCGATGGCCTGATCACGCTCACCGACCGGAGGAGTCACTGTTGCGTCGAGCGGCATACCGTCGGCAGCCGATGCCGGCTCCCGGCTCTCGACGGAATGGGCCGGAGGGGCCGTGGAGAGAACGGGAGCCTCCTGCACATCAAGGCCCTTCGCCGTATCGATGGTAACGGATTGCACGCCGTGCTGTTTCATGACAGCAATGGTTTCAAGATCTTGAATCAGGCGTTTATGAAAGAGAAAGGGCGTCCGGTACCAGGGAAGATCCATCTCTACGATGAACATCCCGGGCCGCAGCTGTTCGATGGAAATACGCTTCGTTCCGCTCATGAAATGATGGCTCCTCTGCCACGCGTTGTGAACAGACCGATCCCCCGTTGTAGAGGATCCCGCATGTTATATCGGCAACTTATAAGGCGATCTTAACGATGCGCGCCGAATGTCTCGGCTCCACGGCCTTCGATGGCCTGAGAAACGGCTCCTCTCGATATTTCTCAAGAATTTCCTATCGTTTCCGATACAGGGACACGTGCCTCTCTGCACCTTATGCCCGATCACGGTTGTTACTGATGGCCACACGTATCCATATCACCCAACTGCGCCCCGGTATGCGCATCGAAAAACTGGACCGTTCCTGGTTTGAAACACCGTTTTTCCGCCATCGCATGGCCATCACCTCCATGGAACAGGTTGAACAGCTCAAGGCCTGCGGAGTGGAAATGCTTGATGTATCGGGAGAAATCGCTCTCGATTCACCGCCGATAGAGGAACCGACCCCGCCGCCCACAGATCCGGCTGCGACGGCTGCTGAAGTGGGGGATTCCGGGATTCCACCCACGCCCTTCGAAGAAGAACTGCCGGCAGCCAAGCTCGTCTATACCGCCGCCAAGAACGTGATCGAACAGGCCATGCTCGATGTCCGGATGGGCCGCGACATCAACATGGATGCGGTCAATCAGGTCGTGTCCGAGATGGCGGACAGCGTATTGCGCAACCCCGATGCGCTCACCAGCCTGTCACGGTTGAAGCACTTCGACGAATATACGTTCTTCCATTCTGTCAATACGTCTCTCCTGGCCTTGTCGCTCGGACGCAACCTGGGAATCGAAGAGTCGCTGCTACATCAGCTCGGCGTCGGCACCTTGCTGCACGACATCGGCAAAACAAAGGTTCCGCTGGAGATTTTGAATAAGCCGGGAAAATACGAAGCGCATGAATTTGAAATCATGAAACAGCATGTGATGCGGGGAGCCGAAGTCCTCTCGGGCACCACCGGGTTGACGGACAATTTCCTGAGGCCGGCACTGGAACATCACGAGCGGGTCGACGGAACCGGCTATCCCTACCAACGCAGGAAGAGCGAACTCAGCCAATTCGGAATGATGGCAGCCGTTGTAGATATTTACGATGCGATCACGAGCGACCGTTGTTATCACAAGGCCAAACCGGCCCATGAAGCACTTCAATTCCTCTACACGATTTCGCAGAAAGGCCATTTGGAGCATACCCTGGTGCAGCGATTCATTCAGGTCGTCGGGGTGTACCCGGTCGGCTCCATTGTCCAGCTCAATACAGGAGAGATCGCGGTCGTCAGCCGTCTCAACCGGCAGGCGCCGCTCGAACCGGTGATCATCGTGGTCAAGGGACCGGGCAATACGCTTCTGTCCCATCCGGAGACCATCAATCTCGCTCAATCCGAGCGGGGACCACGCCGATCCATCCTTGCCGTAACCGATCCGGCAAGCACCGGCATTCACGCCTCGACCTATCTCGATCAGGAGCCCGCATGAACGACGTCACGACCACCCAACCCGTTCCCGCTTCATTTTTGACCGTGGGGCTCTCGTTGAAACTCTCACTGACGCTGAACGGACAGAAGGGCATGTATGGTTCAACGCTCTTAGGCTGGAAGGACCATGCATGGCTGGTGTGTGAATGGCCGCTGCAAATCGGGCATGGGACGGACATCCCGAGCGGGACTCCCTGTACGGTGAGTTACCTGCACGACGGAAAACTCGTCGGCTACCGGACAGAAGTCCGCGACATGCTGACCTCACCGGTGCCGCTTCTGTTTATTGCATTTCCCCAATCAGTGGAAGAAATGCACTTACGCAAACACACCCGTGTCTCTTCCTGCGAACCGGTTGTGCTCGAACGTCTGGATGGAGAGACGGGGAGTGGCAGCCATGTGTCGTCGAAGGTCGTCGGCGGACTGCTCCAGAATCTCAGCCTTGGCGGGTGCAGTGTCATCGTGCCCCAGGCTCCATCATGGATCAGGCCCGGAACCAGGATCCGGATGGAGTTCGAATTGGCCGGGCTGGGCCATGTCACAAACTTGACGGGAGTCGTCAAAACGGCCGACGCCCGGGAGGGAACCTCCTCGCTCGGAATCGAATTCCGATTCCAGGAAATGGAATACATCGAATATCGCGGGTGGGGAGGTTCCGTCCGGCAAGCCATCGAGCAATGGACCGCGCAAAAGGCAACCGACCCGCTGCCTCTTCAGTGACGCCTGAGTCTCACTCGTCGTTCTCCGGCGGTTCTTCCCGTCGTTTCTTTCCGACTCTCCCGGCAATTCTTGCCGACTTAGCCGCTCATCAACCCGTTGTTTGATCCCCAGCCTGCATATTTCAGGGCCGAATCATTGGCATATAACTTGTACTACGCTCCTCCGCCGGACTAAGCCCGAGGTTATGACCAGCGAGGAGAGTACGCCATGGAAGGCCGTCATTCAGTACAACAGACGTTGAACCCCCGTTGGTGCCTGGCCTACGACACCATCGATCGGCAGGACATCAATCGACTGGTGGAATGGCTCCAGACCTATCCCCGCTTGACGAAGGGACCGATCACCGTCGAGTTCGAGTCCCGATGGTCCCAATGGGTGAATGCCTCACACTCTGTGTTTTGCAATTCCGGGTCATCGGCCAACCTGCTCATGTACTACGCGCTGCTGGCGTCCGGCCGGCTGCGGAACAAGAAAGTGATCGTGCCCAGCGTAGGCTGGGTCACGTCGATCGCGCCGGCCATCCAGTTCGGCTTCGAGCCGATCATGTGTGAAGCCGACTCGGACACCTTCGGTCTCGATCTGAATCATCTCGAAGAACTATTGAAACGGCACCAGCCTCAGACGGTGATGCTCGTTCAGGTCCTGGGGGTCCCGCATAAAATGCGGGAACTGCTGGCCCTGAAAGAGCGATACGGGTTCGTGCTGCTGGAGGACGCCTGCGCCGCCATCGGCGCAAGTTATGAAGGGAAAAAAGTCGGCTCTTTCGGCGATATGGCCAGCTTTTCCTTCTATTTCGGCCATCAGATGTCGACCATCGAAGGCGGCATGGTTTCCACCGACGACAAAGGCCTCGCCGATCTCCTCCTGATGCTCCGGAGCCATGGCTGGAGCAAGGATCTGGATGCCGACCGCCATCGTGCACTGGTGACTCAGCATCAAATCGACGACTTCCATTCTCCGTTCGTCTTTTACGAAC
This sequence comes from uncultured Nitrospira sp., assembly GCA_964512025.1. Taxonomy (GTDB): domain Bacteria; phylum Nitrospirota; class Nitrospiria; order Nitrospirales; family Nitrospiraceae; genus Nitrospira_D. The sequence continues at coordinate 59,250 of CAZEHM010000007.1, forward strand.
CGGGATTTAATCTCCGCTCGACCGATTTGAATGCCTTTATTGGAATCGGGCAACTGGACAAGCTGGACTGGATGACGGAACAGCGCCGTGTAAACCACGGACGATACCTTGAGCGTCTCAGTTCAAGCTTCTATGTGCAACGTCCCCCGCAAAACAGCCAGGTTGCCAGTATCTCGGTTGGACTGTTGGCGGAATCCCGCCAGCAGCGCCAGCGGATTGTACAGGCACTCGCGGCACGAGGGATTGAAACCCGCATTTTCTCAGCCGGAAACCTGGGGCTCCATCCATTCTGGACAAGCCGGTACGGCATGACCAGTTTTCCGGTGGCCGACCGTATTCACCACTGCGGGTTCTTCCTTCCGAACCACGCGGCACTCGCACCGGAAGACATCGCCACCATTTCTCAGGTCGTTCTGGAGGCTGCATGACTGGCCCGCTACTGGTGACCGGTGGAACCGGCTTATTGGGATCGGCGGTTCGAAAGATCCGGCCTGACGCAATTTTTCTGTCGCGCAGCGACGGAGACCTCCGTGACCGCAGCGTCGCACAACGTCTGCTTGAGGAAATCCGGCCCGGACAAGTCCTGCATCTGGCCGGTTTAGTGGGAGGGGTCAAGGCCAACGCTGCACACAATAGCCGTTTCTTTGAAGAGAATGCATTGATCAATACAGCCGTACTCTCCGCAGCCAGATCTCTTCGAATACAGAGACTTGCATCGCTTCTCTCAAGTTGCGCCTTCCCTCTCTTTTCGGACCGCGCGACAACTGAAAACGATCTTCATTTGGCACTGCCATATGACGGCAACGCAGGATACGGCCAAGCCAAACGCATGTTGGATATTCATACCCGCCTCGTCGCAAAGGAAGAGGGCTGGCATTGGACAACACTGGCGCCAGTGACGCTCTATGGCCCGCAGGATTCCTTCGATCCGGAGGGCGGCCACGTGGTGGGCTCACTCATCCGCCGTTGCTGGGCGGCCAAGACGACCGGTGCTCCCTATGTCGTGTGGGGAAGCGGCCGCGCAGTGAGGCAATTCGCGTTTGTGGAAGATGTCGCCCGAATCGCCGTGGATGCGGTTCAGCGCAATCTCGATGCGAGCACGACCATCATTGCCCCGGATGCCGGGATCACGATTCAAACCCTGGCCGAAACCATCGCAACTGTCATGGGGTACGCAGGACCGATCGTGTTCGACCGGAATCAGCCCGAAGGCGTGCTGGTCAAGCGGCTCCACAGCATGACGTTCTCCGCGCGATTTCCTGAGTGCCGGTTTACCAGCCTCAAAACCGGCCTCGAAGAAACGGTGCGCTGGTTCATAGATCACACAACAGCAGGGGAAGGGGTTTCGAGCGGAACCCCTCCGCTGTGCCATCAGTCCTCAGGAGTCGCATTACAATGACCATGGAAAAAGCACATGTGCTTGTGACCGGTGGAGCCGGCTATATCGGATCGGTGCTGTGCAAACAGCTCCTCGACCGGGGGCATCGCGTCACCGTCCTCGACAACTTTCTATTCCGGCAGAACAGCCTGCTGGATTGCTGCGCCTACGAGACGTTCCGCGTCGTGCGAGGAGATTGCCGGGACGAACGGGTCGTCACGGATCTTCTGCGCGAAGCCGACATCATCATTCCGCTCGCGGCGCTGGTCGGTGCCCCGCTGTGCAATCGCGACCGGATCGGGGCGTACAGCATCAATTTCGAAGCAGTGCACATGCTGACCAAACTCGCATCACCACAGCAGCACATCATCTTTCCGGTGACCAACAGCGGGTATGGCATCGGACAACCGGGCGTTCCCTGCACAGAAGAGTCCCCGTTACGGCCCATCAGTTTGTACGGCGAAACGAAGGTGAAGGCAGAGCGAGTCGTCCTGGATCGCGGCAATGCGATCACGCTCCGGCTGGCCACCGTCTTCGGCGCATCTCCGCGGATGCGGATGGACCTGCTGGTCAACGACTTCGTCTGGCGCGCCGTGCATGATCGGGCCGTCGTGGTGTTCGAAGGCCATTGCAAACGGAACTACATTCATATCCGCGACGTCGTGAAGGCGTTCCTCCACGCGATGGACCACTTTGAGAGCATGAAGAATCGCGCCTATAACGTCGGCCTGGACGACGCCAACCTCTCGAAGCTGGAGCTGTGTCAGGAGATCCGTCGACACATTCCCCAGTTCGTCTTCTTCGAAGCGCCGATCGGAGAGGACCCGGACAAACGGGACTACATCGTGTCGAACGAACGGATTCTCTCGACCGGCTTCCGCCCGGACTGGTCGTTGGAGCGCGGCATCCATGAATTGGCCAAGTGCTACACCATCGTGACCGGAACGGGATACGGCAATGTTTAGCGCTGTCGCCCAACGCACAGAAGGAGGGGCTCGATGATCATCAGCCGCACACCGTTTCGCATCTCCTTCTTCGGAGGCGGGACCGATTACCCTGTCTGGTTCAAAGAGCACGGCGGCGCCGTGCTCGCCACCACGATCGACAAGTATTGTTACATCTCCTGCCGGCATCTGCCGCCGTTCTTTGAACATAAGACGCGGATTGCCTATTCGCGAATCGAACATGCCAAAAACAATGCCGAGATCGAGCATCCGGCCGTCAGAGGCGTCCTGCAATATTTGAATATGACGGAAGGTCTTGAGATCCATCATGACGGCGACCTCCCGGCCCGCACCGGATTAGGATCCAGCTCGTCGTTCACGGTCGGCCTGCTGCATGCCCTCTATGCGATGCAACACCGGATGCCGACCAAATCGGAACTGGCCCATGCGGCGATTCACATTGAACAGAATATCGTGCAGGAATCCGTCGGTTGCCAGGATCAGGTCTTGGCCGCCCACGGCGGCCTGTGCCGCCTGAATTTCTCTCCCACCGGAGAAATCGGCTACACCCCGCTGATCATGAAACCCGAGCGGCTCAAAGCCTTCCAGGATCATCTCCTCTTGTACTTCACCGGATTCTCTCGAACGGCGTCCGAGATCGCCAAAGAGCAGATCGAAAAGACCAAACATCGCCGAGTCGAACTGTTCGCCATGTTGCAGATGGTACAGGAAGGGATCTCGCTGCTGACCGGCGACCACGACCTCTCGGAGTTCGGCGAACTCCTGCACGAGGCCTGGATGGTCAAGCGGGGACTGACCAGTAAGATCACCACCCCTCTCATCGATCAGATTTATGACGCGGCACGCAATGCCGGCGCACTCGGCGGAAAACTGCTCGGCGCCGGCGGCGGAGGTTTCATGCTGATCTATGCCAAGCCCGAGCTCCACGCCAAAATCAATGCCGCCTTGCCCGGCCTCCTACAAGTGCCGTTCCAGTTCGAAGGATCGGGGAGTCAAATCGTATTTTTTCAACAGGAAGCTCCCATCCGGCGGGCTCCGTTATGGCATGACGTACCGACGCCCGCAGAACTTGAAGAACACACGGCCCAGACCTGGAAGAAGGACGCCGCCTGATGCATCACGCACCGACCGACGTAGTCATCCTCTGCGGAGGCCTGGGAACCCGGCTTCGACCGGTCCTGCAGGATCGCCCCAAACCCATGGCTCTGATCAATGGTCGGCCTTTTCTGGATCTGGTGATCGACCATATCCTCTCGCACGGCTTTCGCCGGATTGTGTTCTGTACCGGCCATCACGGAGACTGGATCGCGCAGCATGTCAGCCGGCGGAGGGACTGTGACGCGATCATCTCGCAGGAAGAGGCACCGCTCGGTACAGCCGGAGCCCTCCGGGCCTACCGCTCCAAGCTCACAACGCCGACCACCCTCATCTTGAACGGGGATTCCTTGTGCCGGATCGACCTTCATGCCTTTCTAACAGCGCATCACAACAGACAAGCCGTGGCGACGATGGCGGTCATACCATCAAATGGACGCACCGATGCCGGAGGCGTGACGATGGATGCCTGCGGCAGAATCCGCGTTTTTCAGGAGAAGCAGACCGGTTCATTTTTAAATGCCGGCATCTATGCCGTTCAGAGAGAAGCGATTGATGACATTCCTGACTTTGTTCCCTGTTCCATCGAACGGGACCTATTCCCTCATCTGACGGACGGCAGGCTCTACGGTTTTGCCTGCGAGGTTCCACTCTACGACATCGGAACGCCGGCTCGCCTGGCGGCGTTCGAAGCTCTCGACAAAGACACAACCGAGCACCATTACACCACCTCACTGTCACAATAGGAGCGGCGCTATGAAACATGCTTTGACACTCGCGAAACCGGTTTGGGGCATCGGAAAACACGTGGTGATTACCGGCGGTTCCAGCGGCATCGGGTTCGAAGTCGCCAAACGCCTCAACGGGGTCTGCCGAAAGATTTCCCTGATCGCGCGCAACGAGAACGGCAAGCTCGCCGAAGCGAAGGAAACACTGCTCCGCCTGCAAAAAAACAAGCGGAACGGCATCCATACGGAAATCAATACCTGCGCGATGGACGTGCGCAATATCGAATCCGCTCAGGCCTGGATCGGAGACGTGTACTCCAAAGGGAAGGATCAGATCGATATTTTCGTCAGCTCAGCAGGCGGCAGCCACGTCTACGGCACGCTGGAAGAAATGACCATGGCGGACATCAATGCGATTTTCGACGTTAACGCCAAAGCGCCGATCCTGTGGATGCGCGCCTTGTTGCCCTATATGAAGCTCAACAAGATCGACCGGCGGGAAACCAAACGGGGCCACGTGCTCATGCTGTCGTCCCGTTCGGGTGAGCGCACCTTGCCCAAGCTGAGCGTCTATACCGCCGCGAAAGGGGCGGTGGAAAAGCTGGTCGAGGCGATGCAGAAGGAATATGTCCAATATCGCATGGTCTTCACTCTCATCAATCCCGGATCCGTCAACACCGATTTCACCGCCCATTGGGATAAGGCCATGAGAAAGGCCCATAACGACGAAAGCATGTCCGTGCAGGAAGCCGCCGATTCGATCTTGCATGCCATCCATTCACATGTGGCCATCAACAAGATCTCCTACGAGTCGGTCAGCCAATGGATGCATGAACCCGGCGTGCTTGTAGCGAGCTAACCATGTCCATCACGGCTTCACTCATGACGACGGCTGCCCGGCACGCGGTGAACGACGTGCTGGGGACCCTGCCTCGTTCCGGCATCCGCCGGCTGACGGACCAGGTCATGGGAAGCCGGGACATGGACGATGCGATCCAACTGGGATTCGGGCAGCCGCAGGAGGCGACGGACGACCTCATCCGGGAGGCCATCATCAAAGCCACGGAAGGACGTACGCTCGGGTATACCGAAAATGCCGGCATACCGGCGCTCCGTGACGCCATTGTCACGAAACTCGCCGTCCGTAATCACATCGAGACGAATGTCGAGAGCATTTTCGTCACTCCCGGCGCCACCTATGGCGTCGCCGTCACCATCGGATGTCTGATCAACCCGGGCGATGAGGTCCTGGTGCCGGATCCTGGCTATCCCAACTTCGCCGCAGCCGTACGCCACTACGGTGGTGTCGTGAAGTTCTATCAACTCCGGCAAGAAACAGGCTTCCTTCCGGATCTGAATGAGCTGGCGGCGCTCATCTCTCCGGCAACCAAAGTCCTGATCATCAATTCTCCCGGCAACCCCACCGGGGCGGTCATCGACGCCGGCATGATGGAGCAACTGGTCCGGCTCACGCGCGAGCGGGGACTCTGGCTGGTGTCCGACGAAGTCTATGAAACCTATGTGTACGGGTGCCGGCACGTCTCGCCGTTGTCATTGAGCGGAAGCGACCATGTCGTGGGGCTCTACAGCTTTTCCAAAAGCTATAACATCACCGGACTTCGCGTCGGCTATGTCGTCACGCGGCATCCGGCATTGCGTCGCGCATTGCTCAACGCGCAAGAACTCTATATTTCCTGCGCCCCCTCGATCTCTCAATACGCCGCGCTCCAGGCATTAGCCGACGGTGGCGCCTATCCCGAGGCCATGCGGGGAGCCTATCAGCAGAAGCGCGACCTGGTGATGAACATGCTCGCCCCCTATGCCGGACGCCGGCCAGACGGAGCTTTTTATCTGCTGGTCCATATCGGCTTCACCGGACTTTCTTCCGACGACTTTGCCGATCGCCTGCTCAAAGATACTCATGTCGTCGTGGCCCCGGGGGCGACCTTCGGCCCGATGTCCGACAAGTACATTCGTATCGCATTTACTCCACGAGTTGAACAGCTAAAAGCAGGCCTGACTCGCCTCAAACAATTCCTGAGTCAATGGCCCGTAGCTGAGTGAGAAGGATCCTCGATGAATTGCGAGCTTGAACAGAGAAGTTCCACATTCGGTCTCATCTCCGGCGTGGCCGACACCTTTTCAAAAGATTATGCCCGGAAGCTCTTCGCGCAGACCTGCTTCAACCGCTTCTTCGAGTTCGAAGTGAAGAACGCGTACGACCGGGGCTTGATGAAGCTGCCGATTTATCTCTCGGTCGGGCAGGAGCATATCCCCGCCGCCATCGCGTCGGTGTTTTCCGACTGCTTGATCTTTGCCCAGCACCGGGCTCACTCGGTGTATCTGTCGTTCGGCGGCGATCCTCATCAGCTGATCGATGAACTTCTGGGCCGACCGACCGGCTGTGCGCGCGGCATGGGAGGCTCCGCCTCCATCCATTCTCAGCAGATCGGCATGTTCGGACACAGCGGGCTCATGGGCGACCAGGTTCCCATTGCCGTGGGAGCGGCATTAGGCGCAGGAAAACCAGTACTGACAGTCATGGGCGACGCCTCGGCTGAAGAGGACTACATCTACGGAGCATTGGGGTTTGCCGCCACCAAGAAACTCCCGGTCCTCTTCGTCTGTGAAGACAATGATCTGTCGATCTTGACGAGGACCCCTGTGCGTCGTTCCTGGACGCTCTGCGGTCTCGCTCAAGGATTGGGACTTCCCGCGATCGACATCACGGACGATCCCTGGCTGATTGCCCATCATGTGAAGGAACTCAGCCGACAGTTGCCGGCACTGATCAATATCAGAACCTGTCGCGGTTTATGGCACGCGGGCTCCGGTTGCGACGGACCGCCGGAATGGGATCGATTTGCCTTGATCAAAGACACCATGACGACTCTTGGCTTGAAGCAGGACGCCATTGCCATCGAGTCCGACACTGAAAGGACCGTGCAGCATCTATGGGCAGAACAGTTGCGGAAGTCATAAGAGACACGACCAGGGACCATCTGACGAACAACCGCGGTCTTTTTTTGGGCCAGTGCGTGACGGCCGTCGGATGGATCGGCGGCACGGTCCCGGCTATGTCGGAAGCGGAGGGCATCGTCGAACTCTCGCTCGCCGATGTCACCAATGCCGGCATCGCCGTCGGAGCGGCATTGGCCGGCCGGAGGCCGATCTATACGGTGCGCTATCAAGGGTTCATGTGGTACAACGCCGCCCCCATCGTGAACTATGCGGCAAAATCGAAAGATGTTTGGGGTGTGCCCTGTCCCGTGTTTCTCCGCGCCATCGCGATGGAAGGGAACGGCATCGGTCCGGTGGCGTCGGCATCGCAACACGGTCTGATCATGAGAATGCCCGGGATGCCGGTGTGCGCACCGATGTCGCCGAACGAATGGACGGAGGCCTGGAACTGGTTCATGCGTCATGACGATCCTCTGTACGTCAGCGAGCATCGCCGGAGCTTTGCCATCGACTATGAATTCACCGACAGCATCGAGCCGGAGGCAGACATCACCTTATTCCCGATTTCAGCCGCCCGGCTGAATGCCGTCGAAGCAGCCAAGGCATTGCGGGAGGAAGGGATTATTTGCAACATACAGCACCTCATGTGGCTCAAGCCGTTCACGGTGACCAACGACATGCGGCACGCTCTGTCCCGAACCAAACTCGGACTCGTGATCGATTCAGACTTTGAGATCGGCGGCCCGTCACGATCGATTGCCTATGACCTGATGCATCAATCCGGAGTGCCGGTGTTCGCTCTTGGCTTGGAAGACCGCTCGGCAGGCGTCGCCGAAGCGCTGGACAATCCGACTCCCACGCCAGAACGGATAGTGCGTGCCGTTCGGGAATTAGTCCGGAGCGGACGTACCGTACCGGCGGGAGCCACCATTGAATAACAGCGGCCACAGCCGTCTATCGTTGACGTGCAGGGGAGGGGAGCGATGATCCAGATCGGACCAGTCACTTCGGCTCATAGCTCACAGGAGCAGGCAACGACACTTCCGGGCCGGCTCGATCTCCTTCTTATCAATCCGAACTCGCGAGCCCGGGTCTATCAAAGCCTCGCATCGGATCTGGCCGCAGTTGAACCGCCGGTCTGGATCGGTTTGCTCGCCACGTTCATCCGGGACCGTGGTTACTCCGTCAAGATTCTGGATGCTGAAGCGGAAGGCATTGGGCCGGAAGAGGTTGCAGACCGCGTTCGGCACCTGAACCCCAGATTGGCCGCTGTCATCGTCTATGGCCAGCAACCGTCCGCGTCGACTCAGAACATGACCGCCGCCGGCGAGGTCTGCAAGACCATCAAACGTCTCATACCCCGGCAGCCGCTGCTCATGGGCGGCTTACATCCGTCGGCCCTGCCGGAACGGACTATGCGGGAAGAGTCCGTCGATTTTGTCTGTCAGGGCGAAGGCCCCTACACACTGCTCGGTCTCCTGCGCCAGCCGGAATGGAAGGGTCCCGTTGACTACAGCCAGGTCAGCGGACTCTGGTACCGCAAGCAGGGCGTCATCTGTTCGACACCGCAGGCTCCGGTGATCGAAGACCTGGATAAAGACCTGCGCGCGGTCGCCTGGGACCTGCTCCCGATGGATAAATACCGCGCCCACAACTGGCACTGTTTCGGGCATATCGGCGATCGCAAGCCCTATGCGTCGATGTATACCAGCCTCGGATGTCCGTTTAAATGCTCTTTCTGCTGCATCAACACACCGTTCGGGAAACCGATGATCCGCTACCGCAGTCCGGACAGCGTAATCAGGGAAATCGATGAGCTCGTCACGAAATACGGTGTGCGTAACATTAAGATGGCCGACGAAATGTTCATTCTCAACGAACGGCAGGTCCTCGGCATCTGCGATCTCATCATCGGGCGGGGCTATGACCTGAACATTTGGGCTTACGCACGGATCGATACGGTCAAAGACACCATGCTGAAGAAGCTGAAGCAGGCGGGGGTCAACTGGCTGGGAATCGGCATCGAATCCGCCAGCAAATACGTCCGCGACGGAGTGGACAAGAGCTTCGGCAAGAAAGACATCAAAGAGATTTTCGAGAAGATTCGTGCGGCGGATATCAATATCGGCGCGAATTTCATTTTCGGACTTCCTGACGACACGCTGGCCACCATGCAGGAAACGCTGGATCTGGCCATCGAACTCTGCCCGGACTGGGCGAACTTCTACTCGGCCATGGCCTATCCCGGCTCGAAATTGTATGACCTCGCGATCACAAACGGCACCGCCTTGCCGGACACGTGGGTAGGGTATTCGCAACATGCGTACGAGGCGCTCCCATTGCCGACCGACCACGTCTCGGCCGCCGCGGTACTTCAATTCCGCGACCAGGCGTTCCACACGTTTTTCGAGCATCCGCGGTATCTCGCGCATGTGGAGCAACGCTTCGGACATGACACCGTTGCGCATATTCAATCGATGACGACCCATCGATTGAAACGCAAATTTGCGGACGCTCCGCTTCAACCCGAGGCGGCCTGAAACGGAAAGCGGTACGCGCATGGGATTAGACGTCAACATCATCACGGGCAATCTCGGCCAGGCCATTCACACTGAAGACTTGCTGGAGTATGTGCGGGAAGGACTGACCAGCGCAGGACTGAAGGTCGGGTACTCGCAAACTGAATACTTAACCCATGGCATCAATATCCTCTTAGAACATCCCTTCGGAGCGGTCTATGACCAGCTGTACGTGATGCGAAAGCTATTGCCTCACTCGAAACTCTTCATGATTGTGACTGAATTGCTCACTGCATCGGGCTTTAACTCGTCGAATTCGAAGCAAACGGGCCGGATAAACCCCGAAGATCATTACGACGATGGTGCATACTGGACCAATAGAACAAGGGATTTCATGCGGTTCGTGCCGGTCGTGGATGGGCTCATCATGGTCGGGCTGCACAAGGTCCGGGGCATGCTCCCCGCGGGGTACGAGGAAGGAGTCGCGACCTACTTTCAACTGGGCAAGCCCGTGCATCTCGTGCCGCTCTGCCATCCGCCGGCACAATCGCACCCGACAGCTTCGGTCCGGCAGCGTGAAAAAGACATCGATATTCTGTTTACCGGAACCCTGACTCCCTATCGCATCAAGGTGCTCGACGAACTCCGGTCAAGACACGTCAAGGTCGTGGCACTCGAAGCGCACATGCCGGCCTATCTCAGAAACGACTATATCGATCGGTGCAAGCTGTCTATCGGCCTCAAATTGTCCGAAGAGACGAAGATCCTGTCCACGATGCGAGCCTATTATCACCTGATGCACCGCATCCCGCATGTATTTGAACGCACCTCGATACGCTCGCCCCTCGATCCCTTCATCAATGTGATCGACAGCGGGGAGCCGTTTATCGCCGCATGCACGGAACTCTTATCCGGCAGAAGAGAGTTTCCGGCACAACGCTTTGCGGAGTTTCAACATTCACGAGAGTTCGATTATCTGGATACATTTGCGGAATTACGCTCAGTGCTGACCGCCAGACCGCGGCAGCGCTCCTCCGAGGAGAACCGGCATGAAAACACCACTTTTGAACGTCATACAGCAGCCTACAGACACTGAAGACTCGGGCGGATGCGGCGAATCCCTGCCCGCAACGAAAGCCGTCATCTTTGAGCATCTTCGGGATTTATTTCCTCATGGCTGCCGCCGCGTGCTCTTGATCACGCCGCCGGAATCACCCGAGAAGGACTTCAACCGCGATCTGGTCCTGAGCAAGCGCTATCCCTGCTTCCCTCCCTACGGCCCGGGAGTCCTCGCCCGCAATCTTGAGCGGCGCGGTTATCAGGGAGCCTTGCTGGATCTGAATTTTCTTGTCCTGAAGCATGTGCATGAGCACCCGCAGGACTTCAACTTTCGTGTGTGGGAAGAGTGCCTCAACGAGAAAATCCTGGCGTTCCAGCCGGACCTGATCGGCATCAGCGTGATGTTCACCATCTCACGGCCGTCGCTTGCCGACGTGGCCGCCTATCTCAAGAAGACCCATCCCTCCATTCCCATCATCGCCGGCGGGATTTGCGTCTCCAACGATGTCGAGTCAGTTCTGCGAACCGTCCCGCAAATCGATATCGGGAGTTTTTACGAAGCGGATCGCAGCCTGCCGGATCTGCTCGACGTGGTGAACAACACCAGGCCGGTGTCCGATATTCGCCAGGTCGCCATCATCACAAACGAGGTATTCGTCTCGACCAGAGAGCGAGCCACCCCCACCGATCGGGAAATCGACGTGCAACCGGAATACTACGATCTGCCGATCGGAGAGTATGCCCGGTATGGCTCCATGGGCGCCTATAACTTCATGCGGGGAGACCGGCCGGCATCGACTGTCATCAGTAACCGGGGCTGCCGGGCCAAGTGTTCCTTCTGCGCCGTGCGCAACTTCAACGATATCAGCGTGAGAGGGCGCGAGGTGTCGAGTGTGGTCGACGAGATGGAGCAGGTGCGCGATCGCTACGGCGTCACTCATTTCATGTGGCTCGACGACGATTTGCTGTATAACACCGCCCGAGCGATCGCGCTGTTCAAGGAAATCACCCGGCGCAAGCTGAACATCACCTGGGATGCGAGCAATGGATTGATCGCGGCGGCCATTACACCCGAGCTGATGCAGGCCGCTTCCGATTCGGGCTGTATCGGATTCAATCTCGGCCTCGAGTCGGGAAACGACCGGATTCTCAAGTCGATCCACAAACCAGGCACGACGAAAAGCTACCGGAAGGCCCGGCGCATCCTGGACCGGTACCCGCACGTCTTTGTGAAAGGCTTCATGATCATCGGTTTCCCCCATGAGACGATCGCACAAATTCGCGACACCGTGAATCTGGGGTGCGAGCTGCAATTCGGTTGGTATCCGTTGCAACTGCTGACCACGCTGCCTGGAACGGAAATTACCCTGAGTATGATCGAACAGGGGTTGATCAAACCGCCGACCGACGCCAGCTTCAAAGGTCTGGCGGCCGGCTCCAAGAGCAAAGGCGGCGGCACGCTCCGCCAGCGCGAACAGACCGAGAAAGTGTCCGCCCGCGAGTTTGTCGATCTGCTGGCGACATTACCCGCCGACCATGTCCCGACGACCGCCGAATTGGACGACCTCTGGTTTGTGGCCGACTATAGAATGAATTATGAAAAGATTCTGTATGTCCACGAACCGGTCAAGCTGCGAAACATCAGGGTCATGTTGCAGCAAATCACGGACGAATACACCGTCGACAATGCCATGGGCAACCTGTTTCTCGCCGTCATTGCGTCAAAGCTGCAGGAATTCGGCGAGAGTCAGCGGCGCCTCGCTCTGGCAAAGCAATTTCAGGAGGAGTCGGCCTACTGGACCAAACGGTTTACCGTGTTGGGCATGAGTGCGATCGCCGAACGAGTCGGAGCCGCGAACGCGCTGGCGATTCCGCTGGCGGCCTAAAAAGGCCTTGCCCGATGTAGGCCGCCCCTCCGCGCGGTGCTTCTTCACTTCCGCTATTCGCGAGGGAAATTGGTGCCGGATCACCCGGCATAATTTTCCGCTGATTGCCCGGACAGGCACACGCCTATGCAATCAGCCCTATTTTCTTCACAGACAAGCCAACAGGCGCTGGCACACTCCTTGAACATCTCTCATCTGCGCCGCTCAATTGGAAATGCGGCATAGCATTGCAAACCTTTGATCGTTTCACAGGCTGTCGATGAAAGTGCTGCTTCTCCAACTCGAATTTCCGACCTGGAAAACGGCCAGGCCCTGGACCTACGGAGCGAGCTTCGCCGTGTCCGATGGACTCGCCGCCAACGGAGTCACCTGCCTGACCGTTCCGATCGTCCCCGATGGGGCGGCCACTGCTCCTGATTCATGGCTGTCGCATGCCCGCCGCATGCTGGCTGGACAGCGATTCGATCAGGTCTGGATCTGGCTCGTACATGCGGCTCTCGACGCGCGGGTTCTCGAGTGGGCAGGGGAGCTGGCTCCCGTGCGCATCGGCTTCTTCATGGAATCGCTGCGGTATGAGGAGGAGGACTATCGGTGGGCGCCCGAACTGCGGATTCGGCAGGTCGCCTTTCACCGTCAGCTTGACTACCTCACACACGCCTTGCTGGTGGATGAACGCGATGTTACCGAGCTTCATGCCCTCGGAACGAAACCGGCTCTCTGGTGCCCCGGGTTAGTGCCCCGCCGTTTTATTGCCGAGACCTCGCGCGATCCCCGCCACAACCGGGCGGTCTTTCATGGCAATGTGTATGGCGACCGCGCCCGATGGATCGAGCATCCGCTGCTGCGCGACCGCTTAACGTTTGCCAAGTCACCGGATCAATACACGCCGAATCAACAAAAGTTCGATGAACTGCAATCGATTGCAAGCGAGCGCACACGCCATCTTCCATTAGTGACTACCATGGATCTGGAGCGCTATGTTCGGGCCTTGCACCACGTGCGTGAGGCGGAGTTTCGTGACTGGCTGTCAGGACTCGCCGACTGGGCCGGCATCGTCAACCTTCCCGGTTTGACGCGTTGCTTCGGCGGTCGTGTCTACGAAGCCATGGCGGCCGGGCGACCGGTGATTTCCTGGCGCATTCCCGACAGACCCAGAGTCAATGCCTTGTTTGAGGACGGACGGGAGATCCTGCTGTTCGCGCCCGATGATCCGAACACGTTGGCGCATCAGATCGACCGTATTCTCACGGACAAGCCTTTTGCCAAAACGATCGGCGCCCAGGGACAGCGCAAACTGCTCGCCTACCATACGGCGGAACGCCGGATGAAAGACATCCTCCAGTGGCTGGACAGCGGGAAAGAGCCTGATTACGGGATCGAGCCCACGGTCGCCGAACAGCCCACCGGCATCGCCGCTGCAACACCTGCCGGTGAACACGCAGCCCCGCTTTCCCAGTCACAGGCTCCTGTATCCACAACTGTCTTTTTGCTGACCGTCGGTGATCCGGCCTTTCAGGCCTGTAAAGACTCCATCGAACGGCAAACCGGAACGACCTTCAAGGTCGAGACGATTCAAAACGTCTGTCCCTTCAACGCTGCCGCCCAGGAAATGATAACGCGCTGTACGACGCCGTACTTCATTCAGGTCGATGAAGACATGGTGTTACATCCCGATGCGGTCAGCCGGATGGAGCAGCAGATGGCGCAAGCCTCTTCCGAAGTCGGCATGATCTGCTTTCATCTCTACGACGAAGACCGGGACTGTCGGATCCAGGGGGTCAAGATCTACCGGACCGAGCTGATGAAACGCGTGTCCTTCCTCGATCTCAAAGCCAGCGAAATGAATCTGTTGGACCAGATGGGGGAGCAGGGGATTCGCTGGATTCTTCATCCCGATGTGCTCGGTCGCCACGGTACGCAGTACACACCGGACACCATCTACCGGCGCTACAAGACCATGTACGAAAAGGATATCCGTCAGTGGAATCTGCTGACGTCGGACATTTACAAGAAAGCGCAGCGGTTCCGGGAGACCGGCGACATCATCCAATTGTTTGCGCTGCTCGGAGCCGCTCACGGCATTATCGATGTCCCGCGTGTGCCGGACCGGGAGAAAGACGCCCGCACGTACAACTTGAAAGAGCTGGAAATTTTCGGACGGCTTTTCAAACATACCCCGCCGGCAACTCAGACCTACGATCTCTCTCGAACAGCCGTATCGCTGAAGAATCCGCCGATCCTGCATGATCAGATGCACGGGACGAATCCGCAGATTCCAGCCTATACCGACGGCACCCGTCCGGTATTGGAACAACCAACCTCAGCCCTTGCTTCATCCGCCAAGGACTCAGCCCAGCAGCCGCGCCACATCCTCATCGTGACTCCTTATTTCTGGCCCTCAGTCGGGGGCGTGGAGACGGTGGCTGAAGATCTGGCTGCCGGACTCATTGCCTCCGGTATGACCGTCCATGTCGCCTGTTATCGGCACCCGGCACGCCAGGCCTGTATGCATCGCGGGATCGGAATCATCGAACTCGCCGAACCCGAGCACTCGTCCGATGACGTGCCCGCGTCTGCGCTGCAAGTCAAACAGTTGGTGGCATCGACCCGCTACGACGCCTGCATTCTGCTTGGCTCGCCCATGAATGCATTTTTTTACGCGATTCTCGATCTCGAAGATTTGAAGAGCCGGAGACTGCTTTTCCAGCCGACTATCAATCAGGAAGGTTACGACTTTATTCAAGAACGGCCGGTCGTCCTCACCCTGCTCAGGAAATTAGCCCGACAGACAACGGCCGTCATTGCCTTGGGACATGACACGCTTGATGCCCGCTTCTGTCGGGAGATCGCTGTTCCCGCCACGATCATCCCGAACGGCACACCGACACTGAAGCCGGCGTGTGATTTCAGACAGCAGCACCGGATCGCAGCAGATCGCTTCCTTATCCTCCACGTGGCCAATCTGTATCGCGTCAAAAACCATCTGGGTCTGCTCGCCGCGCTGGAGACACTGCCGCCCGGAGCCGCACTCGTCATGATCGGACATTCGACGCATGAAACCGATTACGTTGCGGAAGTGCACGTGGCGCTCGCAGCGCGTCCCGACGTACTCTTTATTTCAGGACTTGATCGGGATGGTGTCGCATCGGCGATGCAGGCCGCCAATCTCGTCGTCCTCTCTTCTGACGCCGAAGTATCCCCGTTGTGCCTGCTCGAAGCCATGAGCTTGAAACGCCCGTGGCTGGCGACCCCGGGCTGCGGAACCGCAAACGAACAGGCCGGAGGCCTGATTCTCCCGCTGGATGAATTTAAGCCTACGATTGAATGCCTGATGGCACAGCCAGACTTTTGCTCACAACTAGGTCAGGCTGGGTATGAACATTGGACAACCTGTTTTCGCTGGGAAAGGCTTCTCTCCGGCTGGGTAGAGCTGATTCGAGATGGGCGCCTCGCACACTCATTCGAGACTCCCGAACCGGTCGCACGCCTGCGGGACGAGCTTCGCGCCCGGTACCGGGCGATCCGCGCTGAGGCGACCGCTTCGTCCCGAAACCTTCGCAGCCAGGGTCCCGCAGTTGGTTCACCCTATCCATCGGCAAGGGTTCCAGCCGACACAGATCACGCATGGCACACATCTGTCACCCCATCACACGAGGGCTCAATGGACCAAGATCAGTTTTACGTCAATATGTTCGTGAAGAGTCCCGGTTGGTCCGCGCCGGAACCCAACGAGGATGAGGCCGCGAGGTGGTCAAAAATCGCCGGCTTTCTTGAGCACATTCTCCGGAGAACGAGGGCCGGCAACCCCGATGCCACGCTCCGCATGCTCGAAGTCGGAAGCGGCCGGGGCTGGCTGAGTCACTTGGCCTCGCAATACGGCTCAATCGAGGGCGTCGAGCCGGTGGCAGGGGTCGTGGCCCATGCCCGCAAGATGTTTCCCGCCATTCGTTTCGAAACCGGAACGGCAGCGGCTGTCCTGAGCCGGCCGGATTTCTCCCCCTATGATGTGGTGCTCTGTTCTGAAGTGATCGAGCATGTGCCTGACCCTCAAAAACCGGCATTTCTCGAGGAGTTGAAGCAACTCCTGACCCAGGACGGTTATCTTATTTTAACCACGCCGAGAGGGGAAGTGCGGGAGCAATGGCAACGGATCGCTCCTCCCTGCCAACCGGTCGAGGATTGGATCACCGAGGAGCGTCTCGATCACCAGCTGAACGCGCAGGGATTCACTCCGTTGGGCCTTGAACGCATCTACGTTGAGATTCCGGCTCTCCGGTATATTCCTGCGCCCGCTCCGCATAACCTACGGACGATGAACTTGCTTCCCATTTATCAGGTATGGGTAGCGCAGAGAACGGCGCGCGCACAGGGCCAACGGCGCGCCCTGATCAACAAGACACCCATGGTCAGCGTCATCATCCCTACGCACAATCGCCCTGACCGGCTCCGGACGGCGATCACCAGTGTGCTCAATCAAGACTATCAAGACTTTCAGATTATCGTGGTCAATGACGGAACGGCTTCCGTCGAGGACGTCGTGGCCGACTTGAACCGCGATGGCCACATCATCCTGGTGACGCACGATCGCAACCGAGGCCTGGCGGCTTCACGCAACACCGGATTGCGGCAAGCTTCGGGAAAGTACGTGTGTTATCTGGATGACGACGACCGGCTGCTTCCGCACCACCTGCGGACACTAGTGACGCATTTGGAATCCTCAGGCGACAAAATCGCCTACACCGACGCATGGCGGGTACACGAACGTCTGATCGATAACACGGCAACCGAAGTGGGGCGAGATCAGCCGTACTCCGACGAATTTAATCCACACCAATTACTGATCGCGAATTACTTTCCGGTCCTCTGCCTGATGCACGAACGAGCCATACTCGACGAGGTCGGCACATTCGACGAAAGCCTGTTTGCCCATGAAGATTGGGACCTCTGGATCAGGATGGCGACCAAATACTCGTTCAAACACCTTGCCGTCACCACAGCAGAATTCACATGGCGCACGGACGGTTCGTCCATGTCCAGTGAGTCAAAAGAAGTCTTCGTCCGTACGGCCGAAATTATCTACCGGAAATATGCGCCCTATGCGGCGAAATATGCCGGTGTGCGGGAGGAACAACAGAAGCGACTCGCAAATCTCAAGAAGACGCATTTACAGAAACGGTTTGTCTGCTCCATCATTATTCCGGTCTGGAATAAAGTCGAACTCACCCGCCAATGCCTCGTCGCGCTCGGCCCGGCCACCGACGATGTATCCTTCGAGCTCATCGTCGTCGACAATCATTCAACCGATGAAACGCCTGAATTGCTTGCGTCGCTGGGCGGCGATGTTCGCATTATCACCAACAACGACAACCTCGGATTCGCCAAAGCCTGCAACCAGGGAGCCGAGGCGGCTACAGGAGAATATCTGGTTTTCCTGAATAACGACACGATTCCACTCAAAGGATGGCTTACGGCATTAGTCAAAGAAGTGCAATCCGATCCGGCCGTTGCGGTGGTCGGAAGCAAACTGCTCTACGAAAACAACACCGTGCAGCATGCCGGCGTCGCCATCGACCGGAACAACCTCACGCCGTACCATATTTATGCCGGCTTTGCCGGAGATCATCCCGCGGTCAACAAACGGCGGGAGTTGAATGCCGTAACCGGCGCCTGTCTATTGATCCGGCGCTCGGTGTTCGCTGAATTGGGCGGATTCGACGAGGGATTCCGCAACGGCTTTGAGGATATCGACCTGTGCCTGAAAGTACGGGAGAAACAGGGACGCATTATCTACCAGCCCCGGAGCGTGTTGTACCACCTGGAAAGCCAGACACCCGGGCGGAAACTGCACGATCAGGAAAACGGACGCCGGTTGAGTCAGCGTTGGGGACACTGCTGGTGGCTGGTCGATGACGACAGCATCTATGCGGGAGACGGATATCGAGCGGTGCTGGAGAATCACAACGGCACCGCCTCGTATAGTCTTCACCTGATCGACGGTCCTCAGGAGCGGGCCGCTTGGGAACTTGTCGCGTCGATGCAGCGAGCCGCCTATCGACAGGACCTCGCAACCGTCGAAGCCTGTTTGCGACGGAATACCGAATGGCCGGCCGATGCCTCGGTACTGCAGTGGGCGGCTTCTGTTGCCGCCGCCATGCATCTTCAAGAGGTTGCACAAGAGTGTCGGCGCAGGGCTGAAACGTTGAGTGATCCTGCAAGCGGCGAGCTGGAACAGATTCGAACCGCTCTGTCTTCGGGTCAGCTTTCACAGGCCGCGAGCCGCGTCGACGCGCTCCTGAAACAATTTCCCGCGCATGCCGAGGCGCTGCTTCTGCGGTCGATCCTTCATATGCAGCGAGAACAATACCGTGAGGCGGAAATCGCGTTTACGACAGCGCTCAATCACGGCGCCAACCGCAGAAAATGCTTGATGGGCATCGGGATGGCGTCGATGGGCCGTGCCTATCCTCAAGGCGCATGGCAGACGTTTCTGCGTGTACTTGCGGAAAACCCCGATGATCCCGAGGTCGTGCATTGGCTGTTGCGGGCCGGGACGGCACAGAACCGCTGGCGCGAATTGAGCGTGCAACTTCGCAACTTCCTTGCGCGCAATCCCAGCGATTTGTCTGTTCGGTTTGCCTATGCCGGAGTCCTGCTCCGGGCCGATCAAGTGGAAGCGGCGCGCCAAGAATACGATCAACTGCGCGCTTTAGCGCCATCCTATGAAGGACTGGCCGAGCTGGGGCAGGCCATTGCCGGAAAAGAAACACTCATGGCCGTGGATGTGTCGAACGCCTAAGGCATCATGTCGCGAACACTTGTCATCCAACTCGCAAGACTCGGCGATCTTGTCCAGACCATGCCGATGATCGCAGCGTTGCGGAAACAGTATCCGCGGGAGACGATCGACTTGCTCTGCCCTGAACCGCTTCACGACCTCGGCACTTTAATTCCGGGCATCGACCGGGTCGTCGGCTGGAACGGCGCACAGTGGCATCACTGGGCCGATCGCGCCAGACAGGGCGTTCAGCCCGAGCAACTTCGTGAGATCGAGACAGAACTCGCAGCGCTATGCCCGGAACCGTATGACCGGGCCCTTGTGCTGAACCAACATACCAGGGCCATGGTCGCCGGGACACTCCTGGCCAAAACCTGCACCGGACCGCTCATGCATGGTCCCCTGAGCGAACAGTTGACCCCATGGGCGACTTATGTGCGTGAGGTTGCGAGAACTCGCCGTCCGAATCACATTCATCTGTCAGACGCCTTTTGCGGCATGTGTGGACTGTTTCCTCCGGGCACACCGTTGCGCTGTTTGACACCGCTGGTGGCGCAGTCCCGTCACCTCGATCAGATCGGCCGCACCGGCGGGCCTTGGATTGGATTGATAGTAGGGGCAGGGGATACGGCCCGGCAGGTCCCCGTCGAAATCTGGCGTACGTGGATCGTGCGGTTTCTCGGCCTCATCCCCAGAGGGCGCGTCGTCTTAATCGGGCACGGCACGGAATGTGACCGCGCACAGGAGATTCAACAGACCTTGCCACCGTCTATTCTCGGCCGTATTTGGGACATCACCGGCCGGACAACCATTCATGAACTGGCGCAGACCTTGTCCCGTTGTCAACGGGTGATCGGCTCGGACACCGGCCCGCTCCACCTGGCCGCCGCCGTCGGCACTCCGGTCATCGGATGGTACTTTGCCCGCGCCAGAGTACACGAAACAGGCCCGTATGGACCGAACCACCGGGTGTGGCAGGCACAGGGAACGGATAACGAACCGGTCGCGCCGGCTGATTGGCCGATCGAACCGTCTCTTGATCTACTCTTGAATGAGTCCCCTCGATCGCACTCCCATTGGTCAGAGTGGAGCAGTCACATCGACCGCTGGGGCGCCTACTACAGTGAAGCCGGACAGACATCGTCACCTCCGCTGGAACGCGAACACGTATGGCACGAACTGTCTCAAGCCGTGCCGGTATGAGGATGTAATGCAACATCTGCACGCTAACCTTAACGGGATTCGAAAAACCTTCCCTGAGCTGGTGTCAGCCTTGCTGGAAACCCCTGGGGAGAGACTGGCGATCTCATTATCGCGGGAAGGCAGCCCGACAGCCAAACAGGAAGAGCATTGGATTCACAGTGCGTACGACCCGAAGAAAGAAGCGCGGACATGGGCTGAGCTCCAGGCCAAAGAGTGGCAGCCGGGCGAACTCGGCGTCGTGCTCGGCGTCGGACTGCTCTATCACATTGAAGCCCTCTTCGCGCTGAAACCGGCAGGCACACGCCTGGCGGTGGTGATTTCCGACATTGCGGCTTTCAAAGACGCGCTCACCGTTCGAGCGATGGGGCCCTGGTTTAATGCAATTGAATGGATATGGGGCAGCACCGATGACATGGCCACCCAATTGGCCTCCAAATCGGCCCCGTTGCGCTTCTTCACCAATGTACCGGCGGCACGTCCTTGCGCAGCTCAGCATCAGGAACTTGATGTCCGTCTCCGCCGGCTCCTGGCGACACGACAACATGGGCGATTGCACGTCGCCATCGTCGGTCCCATCTACGGCGGCTCACTGCCGATCACCGGCTATGTCGTACGGTCGCTCGAATCCCTCGGGCATCGTGTCACCTGGGTAGACCACAGTGTTCACCATGCAAGTTACGCGCGGTTTAACACCTTTCGTGATCCACGTCACCGCCTGTCGATGCAAAGCCGGTTCGCCGATGTTCTCAGCATGAGCACCCTGACGGAACTCTCTGAAGATCCTCCGGACCTTGTGCTGGCCATGGCTCAAGCCCCGTTGTCTCTGGGGGCGCTCGAGCATCTTCGACGCAAAAAGTTCATGACGGCCATGTGGTTCGTCGAAAATTATCGCCATCTGACCTACTGGCAACAGTTGGCTCCGGGATACGACTACTGGTTCGTCATCCAGCAGGATGATTGTCACACAGCCCTCCGGCGAGCCGGAGCGCCGCATGTCAGCTATCTTCCAATGGCCGCGGATCCGACCGTACACCGGCCCCTGGCTCTGACCATGAATGAGCAGATGGAGTTCGGATCGGATCTGTCGTTTGTCGGAGCGGGATACCCCAACCGACGGATGTTGCTGCCCCGCTGGATACATAAGGACTGGACGTTCAAAGTGTGGGGAAACGAATGGGATGGCGCCGGCGCTTTGTCTGCCGTTCTCCAGCGACAGGGCGCACGCATCGATACCGACACCTGCATAAAAGTGTTCAACGCGTCCTCGATTAATCTGAATCTACATTCCAATACCGGCGAGGGCCTCGATCCGGCCTCTGATTTTGTGAATCCACGCACCTTTGAACTGGCGGCCTGCGGCGCGTTTCAACTCGTGGATCAACGGGCCTTGCTTCCAGACCTGTTCTCGGAAGACGAGATGGTGAGCTTCGCACAGCCCGAGGAAGTCCCGTCGCTGATTCGCACCTGGCTCCGGGATCCCGTCGGTCGACGCACGATTGCCGATGCTGCACGCCAGCGGATCTTACGACAGCATACGTACGAGCATCGCATGAAAGATCTCTTGGCTGAATTGGGAATGCGCGAACCTGATCGATTGGGTTCGATTCTGCGAGGAGATCGCAACGCCGACACGCTCGCCGCGCAAACCACCACTCCGTCGGAATTAGGGCCGCTGCTGCGCCAATTTCCCTCCGGCCAACGGGTTGAACTGAAGGACCTTGCCGCCAACATCCGCTCGCGCGGCGTGGGGACGGAGCTCAGCCGGGAAGATCTGCTCATCCTCATGCTCGATAGCTATCGGACAGAAACCAGGGATCTTGTATGAGCAGGCAGGTCTTGATCCTCAATATGACACGGATGGGCGATCTCGTACAGATGGGCACGTTGCTGGCACGGCTGCAGGAAGAATGGCCCGGAGTCGCCATCGACCTGGTTGTCGACAGACAGTTCGCCGCAGTGGCATCGTTGCTCACCGGTCTTCGAGACATTATCGCCTACGATTTTCATGCACTGATCGACGACAGCCGGGCAGCCGTCAAGAACGTGGCAGCCCTCTATCGCGATGTCGCCTCCTGGGCCCATCCACTGGTGGACCGCCGATATGACCGTATTATCAATCTCACCTTCAACCGTCCCAGCGCCTTGCTCAGCTCATATATCGGAGCACCGGACATCCGCGGAGCACGGAGCGCCTGGGACGGACAAAGCGTCATCGACAATCACTGGATGGCCTATTTTACCGACATGCATCACTTTCGGGCCATGAATCGGTTCAATCTCGTCGATATCTATGCATTGGGAGGGAGTGGAGTCGGCACATTTGCACCTCTGGCCGTGACGGTCACTGCCGCGGCACAAGACTGGACGCAACGATATCTATCGACAGCGTCCGTCGATACCAAAGAATGGATCGCGGTACAAGCCGGGGCCAGCGACGTCATGAAAGCTTGGCGTCCTGAATATTTCGGCCGTACTCTGGCCCATGTAAGCACTCAATGGAGCGGTGGGATCGTCTTGATTGGAACTCCTGCCGAACACAATACGATTGCGCAAGTCGTACGAGCCTATCGGGAGGCCGGTGGACAGAGTCCCGTTCTGAACGCCGCCGGCCAGACCACACTCGAACAGTTGGTAGGTTTGCTCGCAGGATGCCGCCTTCTCCTGACGAACGATACCGGACCAATGCATCTAGCCGTCGGAGTCCGCATTCCGATCATCGATCTGTCAGTCGGACACGTCGATTTTCGTGAGACCGGGCCTTACGGATCGGGGCATTGGGTCATCCAACCGGAGCTCGACTGTGCGCCCTGTGGATTCGATCAGGTCTGTGCCCATCAGACCTGCAAAGATCGTTTGCCCGTCAGAATGGTCGCGGATCTGGTGCTCCATGTCCTGGGGAAACATCCGGCGCCACAGCCGGAACCGGGTTATCGGATCTTTCAGTCCGTAATTGATGAAGATCAACTCGGATCGTTTCGGCTGATCGGGCAAGCGGACTCATCAGATACGGAGTGGTACAGCCGCTTCTGGAGACGCTACTGGTACGAAAGCCTGACGCACACCGTCAGCCGCATTCCGCTTGACTCGACCGGTCCTTCAAATCTCCATGCAGCGGTCCGCCATCTTTCCGGCATGATGCCCCAGGTCGAGACTCTCTGCCGCCAAGCCGATGCGATCGTACGCGCGACGGCTCAGATCCCGCAATCACCAAGCGGCCTGCAAACGCTGCAGCGGGATCAGGCGGCTCTCCGTGAACGGGTCGTGCTGTTGGGCATGGGCCATCTTGTGAGTTCTCCTGTCACAACGGCATTCGTACGAAACCTTCACAACGACAATGTCAGAGGATTGGAGAGGATGGCCCGGCATCACGCATTGGCCTACCGCCAATGGAGGCGGCAGCTCGAAGAGATTCTCAGGCTACTTACACAGAAAACGTCTAAATCGTCGCAGCGAACATTTCCAATGTTCACCGGTTCGCTGGCCGCGCACTCCGGGTAGACCGTTGTCCACTCGCGCCCATTCCGCGCGTTGAAGAAAGAGGGAAGCCATGCACGTCACACTCGATCAGGAACACTGGGAAGTCGCCGATGTCAGAACACTCGGCGACGTGCTTGCCGATATCAGCGAGAAATCTCATGCACGTTCACGCCTCATTACATCGCTGACCGTTGACCAGCGGTCCATTACAGATCGCGACCTCGACCCAGACTTTCTGAACGAACCCATCGCCCGTTTTTCACAACTGACCGCGACATCACAAACCATCGACGATGTCATGCGCGGAGCGGCGCAGTCTATTCAACAATACGCCACACTCTTGCGAAGTGATGCCCGAGAGCTGGCCGCTGAGTTCAGGATGGGCGAAGAACGTCTCACCTCATTGGATGCATGGCTCGGGAAACTGGCCGACTACATCGAACTCGTCGAATCCGGACGTCGGACAGCTCCCTCCAGTAAATCCCTCACTCCATGGGTTCAAGAATTGCTCGAGGCGAGGGCCGAGAGAGATGTCGTTCGGCTGGCCGACCTCCTCGAATATGAGCTGATCCCCAGACTGGAGTATTAACGTGTCACTGCCCGTTGCTGTTCATTCTTGCAGGCCTGTCATGTATTCGGCCGTTGTAGCAGACGCCTCAAGTCCTGAACGCATTAGCCGATAAGTGGTGCAACGGCTCTACAGGAGTAGAGAGAGAAGACGCTTCTGCACGGACGCGGAAGCGAGACAAGGACAGTATCAGCAGTCGGCAAGGAGGAAGCATCCATGGCATTAATCATTAACAACAACCCGGCATCAATTTCTGCGCAGCGGAATTTGTCGGTCAGCACCAACCAACTGGGACGTTCGGTCGAGCGTCTCTCATCGGGTCTTCGGATTACCCGAGCTGCGGACGATGCCGCCGGCCTCGGACTGTCTGAATCCTTGCGCGCCCAGATTCGCAGCATCAATCAATCCGTCCGGAACTCATCGGACGGTATCAGCTTGACGCAGATCGCCGACGGAGCTGCGGCGACGATCGGCAATCTGCTGTCGCGTCTTCGTGAATTGTCTTCCCAATCGGCCAGTGGAACGGTCGGCAACACCGAGCGGTCCTACATCGATCAGGAATTTGTGGCCTTGCGCTCAGAAATCGATCGTATCGCGCAGGTCACGGAATTCAACGGTCAGGCGCTGACCAGCGGATCCTCTATCAGCTTCTCCATCGCCATCGGGTTCAGAAGCGGATCGGGGAACACCCTCAGCTTGGATTTGAACGACATCACAACCAGCTCGCTGGGAATCAGCTCTGTAAACGTGTCCACATCATCCAATGCCACCAGCGCATTGTCGAACATTGACAACGCCATCAGCGCTGTCGCAACCGCCCGCGCCGAATACGGTTCGATTCAGAACCGCTTCGAAGCGACGATTGCAAACCTGCAGGTGACGAGTGAAAACCTCACCGCCGCCGAATCGCGCATCCGCGATGCGGACGTGGCAGCAGAAACGGCACTCTTTACCAAGAACCAGATCCTGGTACAAACCGGCATCTCGGTTCTGGCTCAGGCCAACAACCTCCCGCAACAGGCCCTGGCCTTGCTGCAGAGGTAACAATCGGGATGGACGGCCGCTCAGTATGAGCGGCCGTCCTGACCCAAGGTTCACACGGAGGCTGCCATGATTACATCGGTAACCAGCAAAGCAGATCTCCTGACCACACCCGCCCGCGGGAGTGAACCGGATCATGCAGCGGCTAAGCAGCCGTCTGCCGCACGGACGCAATCTGATACCGAGAACACGCCAACCGCTCCGATCGACCGAACGACACTCGAGCAAGCGGTGGCAAAGGTCAGTGAAGATATTAAAGCGCACGACACTAACTTGAAGTTTGAAATCGATGACTCAACCGATCGTGTCGTCGTCAAAGTCATCGAGAAAGACTCCGGGGAGGTGATTCGCCAGTTTCCACCAAAGGAAGTGCTGGAACTCGCAAAGTTCTTTAACACTTCGAAAGGCTTGCTGCTCAAAGAACAAGCCTGAGTCGGTGAGGAGAGACGGGACATGGCGACGATTAGTTTCGGCGGGCTGGGCAACGGACTTGATTTCGGTCAAGTGGTGGATCAACTGGTGAAGGTCGCACACCTGCCAGTTGATCGCCTGACCGCCCAAAAAGGCAACCTTAGCTCGAAATCAACTGATTATGCGACGCTCAGCACCAAACTGATCGCCCTCCAGGGCGCGGCCGATAAATTGCGGCTTTCAACCTCATTCGACCGGACCACGACAAGCGTGTCCGATACCACTGCATTGACCGCCGTCGGGTCATCCACTGCCACATCGGGCACATACTCAATCAGAGTCACACAGCTCGCGCAGGCCCACCAGATCACGAATAAAGCGGCTACGACCGTCGCTACGACGACCACCGACATCGTCGGAGGTGCATCAGGCACCTTTACCTTCCGGGTGGGAAGCGGAACAGACCAGACCATTACGCTCAGCGATACGGCAACGCTTGAGGACCTCAGGAGCGCCATCAACGACCTCGGCGCAGGCGCGACGGCCTCCATCATCAATACAGGCACAGATACGACTCCAGCCTATCGCCTCGTCTTGAGCGCAACGAGCACAGGGGCCTCGAACGGCGTGACCATCGTAGCCGACAATACCACTCTGGATTTTGCAAACACCAGCGGGACCGGCGGCGTCGATACTCTTCAAGCCGCGCAAGACGCGGTTGCCATCGTCGGAGATCCGGCACTGAATCCCGTGACCGTCACACGCAGCACCAATGCTATCTCTGACGCCATCGCGGGAGTCACGCTCACACTCCTGAAAACCACCGGCACCTCGACCGTTCAAGTGAATGTAAGTCGCGATGTCACCGCCGTGAAAGACAATATCAAAGGGCTGGCAACCGCCTATAACGAAATCGTCAAGTTTATCAACGAGCGGAACACCTATGATGTAGCGACTAAAAAAGGCGGCAATTTCTTCAATGAGCCCACGGTGCGCGGCGTGCTTTCGCAGATTCGCTCCGCCCTTTCTTCCACTGTGACGAGTGCTGCTTCATTAAATACAGTCGGAGCGCTCGGATTCAAGACAGATCGGGAAGGGACGATTACCGTCGACGATGCCAAGCTCGATACAGCGTTAAGTGCAAATTACGCGAACGTGAGAAATCTGTTCATCAACCAGACCGGCAGCACGGGCGTGGCACAATTGCTCAATAGCGCGATCGACTCCCTCACAAATGTAGCCTCCGGTCAATTGACGTTGAGAAAAAACGGCATCTCCAAGCAGATCACCGATCTATCCGCCGACATCCTGAGGAAAGAGGATGCCGTCTCCAAGTATGAAGACCGCCTCAAAGCACAATATGCGGCGCTGGATGGACTGCTCAAGCGGCTCCAGAGCCAGAGCACTTCACTTCAATCCAACTCATCGAATGGGAATTGATCCCATCGCACGGTAGGGGATATACACTTTTATGGTCGCACAATACGTCCAGCAGTACCAGCAGACACAGGTTCTCACCTCATCACGGGTACAATTGGTAGTTTTACTCTATGATGCGGCCATCCAGTCCATCGAATTGACCCGACGAGCGATTGAAACAAACAATCTTCCAGACAAAGCCCGTTTCATAGGCAGAGCCATTTCCATTGTCGGAGAACTCGACAGTGTATTGGATTATGAACAGGGCGGAGACATCGCCAAATCTCTCCATCGGTTGTACGATTACATGCTCGCCGAATTGGTTGAAGCAAATACCAAGCACATGACCCGTAAACTCGACGGACCGGCTCGTTGCCTCACGACATTACGGGAAGCCTGGAGAGAAATTGCGGCACAACAGCAGGCGCCACTGGCGATGACACGTTGACCTTATGACGCAAAACTCCAACTACGAGAATTCTACAATTGAGAGTGTGACTGAAGCAGCGGGGATGGCAGCTGCCAGAGGGGAATGGAATCGTGTCGTTGAGTACTATCACCAACGGGAATCGCTTCTTCCGCTGGCCGCTTTATCGCCTGAAGCCTTAGCACGGGTGCAACACCTGGATCGCTCTATTCAAGAACGGATTACAGTTGCTCAAGCCGGAATCGCCGCGCTTCTTGATGAAGCCGCAAGAACACGCCAGCGCTTACACGAATTACGCCAATGGAATGGCGGGATATCCTCAGACTCAGGGACGATTGAACGGCACATCTAACCAATCGCACCCGGGAGACTGACATGGGAATCGAAGTCCATCAGATTCATAATTTGGTCCGAACCTATCAACGAGCCCTCCAGCCTGCAGCACCAGCGCGCCCGGTCGAGCCGGTCGACCGACAAAACGATCGCGTCTCCGTTTCCGCAGAAGCTCGTGAGCGCCATGAGACCGAGTCTGCAATCCCTGAACCTACCCGCGACAACAAAAAGAGGACCAGGTGAACACACAAGCCCAAGAAGGCCCTGCGCGCATTCTCCTAGTCGGGACAACCGCCCTGCATCGGGATCCTCGATGGGTTCAGCTCGCCCGTCGCGGATTCCAGTGCATTCCAGTCAAGAAACGCGATTTTGCACTCGACGACAACCGCACAGCCGACCTTCAGGCCATTATCTATCAAGTCGGTTCAGGAACGGCAGAAACGATGGCTTTTCTCGATGAGGTCGCCGGGCAACAAAGCGATCTGTGCGTGATTTTGATTGGACGCAATGCGAAGGCTACGTCAGTCGCACAGTTTCTCCGTCGCGGAGCCTTCGACTATCTCAACTGGCCGTGCTCACTACCCCGTGTCATCGATTCACTCGCAAGCGGCTTGACCAACCGCAAAGCCTTTTTAGAAGTGCAACATCTGTCCGGCGACCTGGCAACGGCCAATCAGTCGCTGGCCAGGGAACGCGACACTCTGAGGCAATTCAACCGGCGATTGGCAGGCTTGAACCAATTGACTCAAGCACTGGCCAGATCGTTGGACCCTGAAGCCGTCGTTCATGCGCTCTTTGCGGAGGTCCCCACACTCATCGGAGCCACGCTGATCGGACTGGTACGCACCAATCCCGAGCAGGTTTGGACCTGGTCCAAAGACCGCGACCAGGAACGGGAACAGGATCTCCGCACACAATTGCTCGGCCGGCTGGGAAAAGCAGTCCACCGAGTCACTTCCGGCACGACAACACTGCGACTCGTCGGCTCACGTCCTGCGCATCTGGCACGACACGACGAGAGCCTTTCTGTTCCGGCACAGGACGGCGTGCCTGCGATGCATGACATTCCTCTGGCAATTGGTCCTCACGCGATAGGCGTCCTGCATGTGCAACGGGACCGACCGCAATCCTTTACCGAAGACGAGCAACAACTGTTGGCCACCATCGGAACATCGCTTTCGCTCACGTTGCGAAATGCCGACGCGCATCAAGATCTTCAGGATATGGCCCTGCGGGATCCATTGACCGGCATCTTAAACCGCCGCGCATTGGGTGAACCGCTCACGCGCGAGTTAAAGTCCGGTCTTCGCTATAGTGCCCCGGCCTGTCTGATGATATTGGATCTCGATTACTTTAAAACGGTGAATGACCGGCTCGGCCATATGGCCGGGGATCTGGTGCTGAGAGAGCTCGCGGCCTTGATGACCGATACGGTAAGAGATGTCGATATTGTCGGACGTTACGGCGGGGAAGAATTCGCGATTATTCTTCCGCACACTTCGATACGGCAGGCACACACACTGGCCGAACGGCTGCGCACCCAAATTGAAAGCCATGCCTTCGCCGTCGAAGACGGCATCGTTCGTCTGACAACAAGCATCGGCATTGCCGATGTCTGCAATCCTGCCATCGCATCGGTCGAAGATTGGGTGAATGCAGCCGACAGCGCGCTCTATGAGGCCAAAGCGCAGGGGCGCAATCGGGTCGTGGTTCACACGTCAATCCCCCTCGCCCCGGCACAGGCCGCCACCCTGTGTATAGCCGCATAACCAGCGAGAGGAATGGGGCCATGCCGACCGTCAATCACACGCAATCCTTGCAGGAAGCCTCAATCGCGACCGACGAGCGACGGGAATGGATCCGGGTCGATGATCATCTATTGATGGAATTTCGGCTGGCAAACGAGGCTCCGGACGCACCGCAGCCCGGCACACCTCCACTGACAGACGACATGATCGCGGCCGCCGTAGGGAAGCCCACGGCGGATCTGCTCGCAAGATCCGGGGAAGCCCTGACATCTTCGCCGTTACTACCATGGATCATGAAGGTCGATTGGCTGATGGAGGTCCTGCTTCGCGGAATGGCTCATATTCAGCCTGACAGCATTTCACTTGCCCGTCTGACTGAAGTCAATATCAGCGGGGGAGGGATCAGCTTCGTCTCGCCGCGCGGGTTTCATGAGGGAGACCTCTTATCCTTGAAAATGATCCTGCCTCCGTTTACCCCCGTGCACACCACAGCAAAAGTTATCCGAACATCGCCCCTCGCCGGGGCTCCGGGTCATTTGATTGCAACGCAATACGTCGACTTGACGCCCGACCACCACGAGCACATCATCCGGCACATCATCCAGACTCAGGCTGAACGCCTCAGAGCCCGGCGTCAGAACAACGCCTAGCGCGCGCACGACACATTCAAGATAAGAGTGACCGCGGGACGGGAGTACCTACGCCGCGGCTTGCTTTGCCGTGATGATCTGAAGAAGCGTATCGACGATATGTGCGAGCGCCACCGACGCAGGAGCAGCAGGCTCCCGTTCTGTGACCGGAAGGTAACTGCGCACGGCGCGTTCCATGGCCGGATCTTCTGGAATTTCCCCAAGAAGCTGGAGATCACCTCCGACATACTCCTTGAGCAATTTTCTGAGCTGCAATACATTGACGCGCGAACGCCCAGCGATACGATTCAGGATCAACGCGGGTTGAAATGTCCGCAACGTCGACTCGGCTATCCCACGGCCCGCCTCATCGGTTTTCCCGGCTACATCCAGAACCTCTTCAACACTGCTGAAGTCACGATCGGACAAGGCCTCGGCCATGGCATCGCGAGCCAGAAACGAAGACAAGACGCGGCGAATGGCCGCAAGCTTGATGAAGCGATAGAGATCCAGAACAGACGTGGGGTCAGGCGTTGCCACAGCGACATGATGATCGGCCATCAAGAAAAAATCGAGCGCATGGTAACTCGTGCCGGCCCCGATATCGGCGATAATTATATCCGTCTCCAATTCCTGAAAATTCTTAATCAAACGCTTTTTCTTGGAATACGGCATATTGGCCGTCGCCAATGTGTCACCGGTTCCCGGAATGATGCGCAGATTGTTGTGCACCGACAGCGGCTGAGCAATATCCTCCAACCTCGGCACGCGACGATTGAGGAAATCGGTCAAGGTCAGCGGGGGATTCAATAATCCGAAGAGGATATGGCTATCCGCTCCGCCGACGTCCAGATCCGCCAGCACCACACGTCTTCCGCGCTTCGCCAGAAGCAACGCGAGATTCGCGGAGACCACACTCTTACCGACTCCGCCTTTCCCAGATGCAATCGAAATGATCGTTGCCATTTAGTGCGGTTCCTGATGGTTGGCGGTGGATAACGAATGCTTCATCGGTCGGTCGAGGATCAAACCTGAGCGCCACGAACCTTATTCTTATCTGGCACAGACCGCACGCACCCCCACCAGCGAACACTACTGTAATCAGCCTTGCGCTATCGAGCCTCAGCGCAGACTCAAGTTTTGTATTCGGCACACCGATAACCCACTCACTATGAATAATCCGATGACAGCATCAATCGTGACACAGGCAGACACAACGGATGGCGAGATCTTGACGGTTCAGGAAGTGGCGCGTTTTCTGCGCGTCCCCAAGTCCACCGTCTACAAGCTCGCGCGTGTCGGCGAATTGCCGGCCTCGAAGATCGGGAAGCACTGGCGCTTTCTGCGACGCGACATCCATGACTGGATGCACAGTCGGTCCCAAGCAGCGTAGCGCACAGCGCCGCCTGCCGGATGACTTGAACAGTTCACCGACGGCCGAGGTCTATCTCACGCACGTGATGACACCTCTACCGTAGCGCATTCGCACGACGATGGGGAGAGGCAATGGGGAGTCCCGTCACCAAATCGGAAGCAGAACACAGTGTGCGCGGCATGGACGCGGACACGTTCAAGTTGTTCAGAGACTTCATCTACGAGTCGACCGGCATCACCTTTCAAGATAATCAGAAATACCTCCTCGAGAGCCGTCTCGCACCCCGGTTAAAAGAGCATAAACTCGCCACTTATGCGGACTATCTCAATCATCTGCGTTTCGACACATACCGGGATCGCGAACTTGTCTCCTTATACGGTCTCATTACGACAAATGAGACCTATTTTTATCGGGATCAACCACAGCTCGATTCATTCATCAAGACCATTATCCCGGCAGTCATGGAAGCCAATAAAACCTCCCGACAGCTTCGCATCTGGAGCGCAGCCTGCTCCTCGGGCGATGAACCCTACACCCTGGCGCTCATGTTGTCCGATTATGCTCCCCTGGTGAACTGGAATATCGAAATCCTCGGGACCGATATCAGCGAACCGATTCTCAAGCTGGCGAAGGCCGGCGTCTACACCGCGCATGCGCTGCGTCACGTGCCTCCGCACCTCAAGAGCAGACATTTCACCGCACAAGGCGAGAACTTCGCCTTATCTACGACCATCAAATCACGCGTGAAATTCATGAATCTGAACCTGTATGACCGCCCGCGCCTGAAACTCGTGCGCGGCATCGATGTCATTTTCTGCCGGAACTGCCTGATCTACTTCGACGAAAAGGCCAAACATCAGATTGTGACCGACCTGGCAGGAGCCCTGAAGCCGAACGGATATCTCGTGATCGGCTTTTCGGAATCACTCACCAAGATGAGTGAGGTCTTTCGCTCGCAACACGTCGGACGCTCAGTCGTGTACCAGAAACTGTAAGACACCAGAGGAGGTCCCATGCCAGCAGATCCCAACATGAAAATTCTCGTCGTCGACGACATGTCAACCATGCGGCGCATCGTAAAGAACATTCTCAAGCAATTGGGCTTTTCCAATATGGATGAAGCGGAGAACGGGCAGGAAGCTCTCCAGAAACTCCGCGCGGACACTTTCGGCTTTGTCGTCTCGGACTGGAACATGCCGGTGATGCCGGGCATCGAGATGCTCCGCGCCATTCGCGCCGACGAGAAGCTGAAGCATATCCCTGTGCTGATGGTGACCGCGGAAGCGCAAAAAGAAAATCTCATTGAGGCCATTCAGGCCGGCGTCAACAACTACGTCGTGAAGCCGTTCACCGCCGAAACCATGCAGGAGAAGATCAACAAGATCTTCAACAAATAGGAAGGATCGGACTCATGATTTCACGAACGAACGTGAATGCCAGCGCTCCCCCGAAGAGCCTGGACGACGACATTGATGCAGACCATGCCGAGACTGCGCTCTATGAGAAACTGGGAGAGTTAACCCGTTTCATCGACAAAACCATCAAGACCATCTCGCAATTCAGCGCCCCGATGAGCGCCACCACAGAACAACTGCCGGATGCAACCACCCACTTACGCGACCTGCGGAAACTGACGGAAGAAGGCACGCATAAGGTCATGCAGCTGGTGGAAACGGTCGAGGACAATCACACGCACATATTCGCGCAAATAGACGCGCTCGCTCAACATCTGACAGGCGATGAAGCTGCCGCGCTTGCGTCGATCCGCGCCGGGCTGAAGAAAGACGACAAGCCGCTCATCGATATCATCACCGCCTTGTCGTTCCAGGACCTGGTGGCACAACGGGTCAATAAACTAGTCACCATTGTGGAAGAAGTGGAGCACAAACTGCTCGAGCTGGTGGTGGTCTTCGGTCCTTATACCAAAGGTGCGGGTAAAGACGAAGCCGGCAAAGCATCGGAAATGTTGAAACAGCTTGAGGCTTCGAAAAACACCTCGATCAATCAGGATGTGGCGGACGAGATCTTGAAGCAGTTCGGATTCAACTAGGAAGTGTGCCTGTGAGCCGTGACAGCTGACGAGCGGAAGCGGGGACGTCCCGCAGCCACACATCAAGCGGGCAGGTCACGCATCACGGTCACTCACATCGGAGGGTGCCATGGACGATGAAACGCAGGAAATACTCAACGACTTTCTGACTGAAACGACGGAGATGATCGACGGGCTCGATCAGAAATTCGTCGAGTTGGAAACCCAGCCGGACAACAAAGATCTTCTCAACGAAATTTTCCGCGCGATGCACAGCATGAAAGGGTCGGCGGGATTCCTTGGCTTCAACCATCTCGTCGACATCACCCATCGCGCTGAAAGCATTCTCAATAAACTTCGCCAGGGCGAAATGGCGGTTGTTCCGGAAATCATTACGGTCATCCTTGAGACCGTCGATACCGTCAAACTCATCATGACCGAGATCCGGACGACCGGCACCGACATCAAGATTCCCGTTGAGTCCATGTCGCAGAAACTCGACGACATTCTCGCAGGTAAATTCGCCGCAGCAGCGCCTGCGGCGGCCGTACCGCCGGAACCGCCCACGCCGGCACCGGTGGCTCAGGCGCCTGAGCCCGTCCAGGAAACCGTGACTCGCCCGCCGCAATTGGGAGAAATCCTTGTTAATGAGGGACTTGCCACCAAGGAGCAAGTCTTCGACGCACTGACGGAGCAATCAAAGCAGCCGGATCCCAAGCAGCCTCTCGGAGAACTGTTGATTCAGGCTAAAGCCATCTCCGAAAAAGCGTTGGATCAAGCGTTGCAGAAACAGGAGAAGCACCCCAAGGGAGAAGAAGACGCCACCATCCGTGTGGAAACGAGACGGCTCGACTCGGTCATGAACCTGGTCGGAGAACTAGTGCTCGGGAGGAACCGGCTGATCAAGATCGGCGGAGTGCTCGAACAAACGCATGAAACCGATCCGCAGGTCCGGGCCTTGAGCGAAACCCTGACACAGCTGAATCTCGTGACGACAGATCTGCAATTGGCCGTCATGAAGACCCGTATGCTGCCGATCAAAAAAGTCATGGCCAAGCTGCCACGCATGGTCCGCGATCTTTCATCCAAGCTCGGCAAGCAAGTCAGACTGGAAACACACGGCGAAGAAACGGAACTGGATAAATCCGTCGCCGATGAGATCGGAGATCCGCTCGTACACCTGGTCCGCAATGCCATCGATCACGGCATTGAAATGCCGACGGAGCGGCACGCCGCCAGAAAGCCCAGCGAAGGGCTTCTCCGCATCGCCGCCAGCCAGGAAGGAAACAGCATCGTCATCCGTATTCAGGACGACGGCAAAGGCATCGCGCTCAACAAGATCAAAGCCAAGGCTTTGCAGAAGGGACTGATCAGCGAAGCCGAGCTCGCCGGCATGGAGCCGCGCGAGGTGGTCAATCTCATCTTCCTGCCGGGCTTCAGCACCGCAGAGAAAGTCACGGATGTCTCCGGCCGGGGCGTCGGCATGGATGTCGTCCGCACCAACATCCGCAAGATGAACGGGACGGTCGAAATCGAATCGGAAGAAGGCAAAGGCAGCCTCATCACAATCAAGCTGCCGTTGACCATCGCGATCATCCAGGCGCTGATGGTCGAAGTCGAACGGGCGACTTTTGCCATTCCCTTAAGTTCCGTCATCGAAGCGGTGCGCATTTCCAAATCGGAAATCAAAACGATCAACGGACGAGAAGTCCTGCATCTCCGGGATCGGGTGCTGCCGCTGCTCCGCCTGGCCAAAGAGTTCGAAATACCCACCGATACGGAACGGGATCGTTTCTACGTGGTGGTCGCCGCGCTCGGCGACCGCCGCATCGGCGTGGTGGTCGACGAATTACGCTCACAGGAAGAAGTCGTCATCAAATCCATTTGGGATTACCTCGACAGCATCAAAGGTATTTCCGGCGCCACGATCACCGGCGAAGGAAAAGTCGTCTTGATTCTCGACATTTCGGAACTCGTGGAAAACGCCCAGGCCTGGCACGCCTCCGCAATGGTGGCATAGGCAGAGAGGCACATGCGTCGTAAAGGAGTTGGCAGATGTCTACGCTGATCAATGAAATCGATGCGCGCACCAGACTGGCAGGAGCCAATCAGATGGAACTGCTCCTGTTCCACCTTGGCACGGGCGAAGTCTTCGGCATCAATGTCTTCAAAGTCCGGGAAGTCATGAAACTGCCTCCGTTGACCAGAGTCCCGGAAGCAGACAGCCGCGTGCTGGGCATGGCGAACATCCGGGGAACGATGGTGCCCGTCATCGCGCTGAGACGCACGCTCGGACTCGGTGAGCAGGAGGTCGATCTCACGAAACCCGAATGCAAAGAAAACGGCATTCTGATCATTACCGAATACAACGCCAGTCTGCAAGCGTTTCATGTGGCCGCGGTCGATCGCATCATCCGGACCTCCTGGTCCAAGATCAAGACCCCCCCCGCGCTGGTACGGGAAAACAACAAAGGAGCCGTGACCGCCGTCACGATGCTCGATGACAGCCGCATGGTATTGATCCTCGACGTCGAAAAAGTTCTCAGCGATATCTGCCCCAGACCGGACGACGAAGTCTACGCCGGTCTCGACGTCCGCCCTGAACTCAAAGCGAAATGCGTGCTGTTCGCGGACGATTCCTCTGTAGCCAGAACACAGATCCGCAAGGCCCTGGAGAAATTAGGCATCGCGTACATTCAAACCACCACCGGCAAAGAAGCCTGGGATTATCTGACGGAACTGTCGGAGGACTCCGCAAAACAGGGGTTACCGCAGGTTAATCGTATTCAACTGGTGCTCAGCGACATCGAGATGCCCGACATGGACGGATTCACCCTGACAAAGCAAATCCGGTCGGATCCGAGACTCGCTCATCTTCCCGTCGTGCTTCACTCTTCGCTGACGGGCAGCTGCAATCAGGAAAAGGGCGCGCAGGTCGGCGCAACCGATTATGTCACCAAGTTTGATCCGAAAGAATTCGCCAACAAAGTGACGCGCTACATCAGTTAACAGCATCGACACGGCCGCGGATGGCCACTCTGACAGGGACTAAGCCGGGTATGGGCAAAACAATTCAAGTACTCGTCGTCGACGATTCGTCCTTCATGCGCAAGAGTCTTTCGACCATGCTCTGCAGCGACCCCCGCATTTCCGTCGCGGGCTCGGCAAGAAATGGCGAGGAAGCGATACAGCAGGTCAAAGCGCTGAAGCCGGATGTCGTAACCATGGACGTGGAAATGCCCGGCGTCAACGGCATCGAAGCGGTCAGGCGGATTATGGCCGAATGCCCCGTCCCAATCGTGATGGTCAGCTCCCTCACCACGGAGGGAGCCAACGACACTCTGAAAGCCTTGGAATACGGAGCCGTCGACTATATCCCCAAGCAACTGGACGGCGTCGCCACTAACATCGTCGAAATCGAACATGAACTGGTAGCGAAGATTCTCGCCGCCAGCCAAGCCACCGGGAAATTGTCGAAACGAAGCCCCGGCAGCTCTATGGCTCCGATCGTGAAGCCGGCCGCCGCCTTATCCGCCCATTCCGTCAGCGTGACACGCGGCAATCGTATCGTCGCCATCGGGTGTTCAACCGGTGGTCCCCAGGCGCTCATGGAAGTGCTTCCCATGCTTCCGGCGGATTTTCCCGCCGGTGTAGTCATTGTCCAGCACATGCCGAAATCATTCACGAAACCGTTTGCCGATCGCATGAATCAGATCTGTCCGCTGGAAGTCAAAGAAGCGGCCGACGGCGATGAAATTGTCGCCGGCCGGGTGCTCATCGCGCCGGGAGGGCTCCAGTTTCGCGTCAAAAAAAAGTCGATTATGACGAATGTGGTGTCGCTCAGCCCGAATTACGAAAAACACCTCCATGCCCCGGCCGCCGACATCATGCTGGAATCCGTCGCGGGGCTCTACGGTGAACGCGGCATCGGCGTCATCCTCACGGGCATGGGGCATGACGGGCTGGAAGGCATGAAAGCCGTGAAAGCCTCCAAGGGTCGAACGATCGTGCAGGACGAAAAGACCTGCATCGTCTATGGCATGCCGAAAGCAGTGGTCGAAGCGGGGTACGCCGACAAGGTGGTGCCGTTACCACACATTGTCGGAGAGATTTTGAACATGGTGTAGGGAGAGAGAGAACCAACGACAGGGCATACGGTCACATTACTCACACGAGAGCTGTAGGAGGATCTATGAACGCGTTACTGAAGGGCATGAATATCGGACCGAAATTCGTCATCGCCATCTGCCTTGTCGCCGTGATCGTCATGACAGGGGGCTATGCTGTGCTTAGCAGGCAAGCAGATGCCAATTTAGACGAACTCTTGACTCAGCGTCTGAAACAGATTGAGGCGGTGGTGCAGACATCGAGAGCCTATATCGCCACCAACTATGTGGGCAAGATCAAGAAGAGCAAAGCCGGCAGTGACATTGTCACAGCCAAGGACCATGCCAATAATCCGGACGCCATCCCGTTTCCTGCCACAGCCGCGCGGGAAATCGGCGAAGAGCTGATGAAGAACGGCACCATGAATTTCCGGTACGTATCTCAGGTTCCGCTGAATCCCGCCAATCTTCCCAAAGACGCCTTTGAAACAGACGCACTCAAGGCTCTCGCGTCGGGAGCCGACAGCTATAACCGCCGTGAAGACATGAACGGCACCCTGACGTTTCGTCGGGCCGTCCCCGACAAGGCCACGTCCGCTGCCTGTATCTCCTGCCACTCCGATAAGCAGGTGGGTGACACGCTCGGTGCGCTGATCATCAATAGCCGGATGTCGATTGCAAAAGAGAACTCGGACAAGGCTTTGATGCAAACCGTCGGGCTGATGGCAGGAATGGTCATTCTTATCGTAGGACTCACCTATGCGCTCCTCCGCGCCATTGTGCTGAAACCGATTCATGAAATGGCGGCCATTTCTAAAGATATTGCACAGGGAGAAGGCGACCTCACCAAGCGTGTGCCGATGCATGGCACCGATGAAATCGCCACTCTCGGCGGCTACTTCAACCAGTTTATTGAAAAGCTGCAAGGCATGATCGGCAAAGTCGCCCATGTCACGGATAAAGTAGCCTCGGCTTCCGTCGAGCTGTCGGCCACGGCAGAAGAAATCTCCAAGGGCACCGACACCCTGACCTCACGGGCATCTCAGACGGCCGCTGCGGTTGAAGAGATGAACGCGACCGTGAGCCAGGTAGCTCAGAACTCCGGCAAGGCCGCGACCCTCGCCCAGGAAACAGTCAAAACAGCCAAGGACGGCGGAACTGTGGTGTCAGACACCATCTCGGGCATGCAGCAGCTGTCGGATGCCGTGTCCAGCTCCGCCACCATCATCGCGGAACTCGGCAAGTCGTCCGATCAGATCGGCGAAATCGTCCGGGTCATCGAAGACATCGCCGACCAGACGAACTTATTGGCCTTGAACGCCGCCATCGAAGCGGCCCGCGCCGGCGAACAGGGACGGGGATTCGCGGTCGTCGCCGACGAAGTCCGCAAGCTGGCGGAACGCACGACCAAAGCCACCAAGGAAATCGGCGACATGATCCGGCAGATCCAGCACGACACCCGCGGCGCGGTCGAGTCGATGCAACAGGGAACGGTGAAAGTCACCAGCGGCGTGGATCTGGTCAACAAGACGGGCGAAGCACTTGCCCGCATCGTCGAGATGGTGTCCGAAAGCGCCGATATGATCCGGCAGATCGCCGTGGCGTCAGAAGAGCAATCGGTCGCCACTCAGCAGATCGCCAACGACATCGAAAATGTCGCCAAGGTCACGAAAGAGTCCGCCTCCGGCGCCAACGAGTCGGCCAAAGCCAGCCACGATCTCAGTCAGCTGGCCACCGAACTGCAGGGCATCGTGGGTTCCTTCAAGCTCTAGCCCCGGCCAGGAAGAGGAGGTCTCGATGATCGTTGAAGAAAAGCTGCCGGGCCAGGTCCAACAGGGGGCCGGGCCCAGCGGCACAGGCAAAGGCGGGGATGATCTCGTCCAATTCGTCACCTGCCGGATCGCGCACGAAGAGTTCGCGCTGGATGTCCTGAGCGTACAGGAGATCAACCGGATGGTCGAAGTGACGCGCGTGCCGAAAGCGCCCTACTTCGTCGAAGGAGTCATCAACCTGCGCGGCCGGATCATCCCGGTGCTGGATCTCCGGCGGCGCTTCGGGCTCTCGCCTGTCGACCGGACGGACGACTCACGCATCATGGTGGTGCTGGTCCGCCAGCGGATGGTGGGGCTGATTGTGGACGAAGTCGTGGAAGTCCTGCGGCTTCCGAAAGTGATGATTGAACCGCCGCCGTCGGTCGGCAGTACAGCCGGGGCGGAATTCACTCAGGGAGTCGGGCGGATCGAAAATCGATTGCTGATCGTACTGGATCTAAACCGCCTGCTGCTTCCAAACGAGCAGGCGGCCATGGAGGCGATGACGAACTAAACCTGAGGAGGGCTCGGGGGATTGTTCGAAGGCGGCGGCTGATGCGTCTCGAGAACACGTTCGAGCAAATTCAGGGAATCAGTCAGCAGATCCGAGGCGCAATGCATCGTGGCCTGAAACTGTTGCATCGCTTCGACCCACTTGCCCTCCTTCTGGAGCACCTGAAACCGGCGGTGCTGTTCTTCCAGAATGGCTTGTTTGGCTTCGAGCATCAAGCTGTCCGAGGAATCCATATCCTGCGTCCTCCCGTGCGGTGGAGCCACCGTACCAGAGGCGCAGTTTGCGGCACAATAGTTCGAAAGTATTACTGAAGCATCACCGGATGACCGGCATTGAGATGACTGTTTTATAAGGACGGTTGACTACGTGGATATCGCGACAATCATCGGGATCGTGCTCGCCATCGGATCGATCATCGGCGGGCAGGCGCTGGAAGGCGGCCATCTGGGTTCCATCATGCAGCTCACGGCCTTCATCATCGTGATGGGCGGCACGATCGGCGCCTGCTGTGTTCAGAACACCCTTGGAGTCGTCATCAAGGCCATCGCTTCCCTCGGAATGGTATTCGGGGGAACGCATATCGATACGAAGGGGACCATCAAGCTGATCCTCGATCTGGCCAACGTCTCGCGCAAACAGGGGCTCCTGGCACTCGAAGGCAAACTCAAAGATATCAAAGATCCTTTCTTCAAGAAGGGCGTGCAGCTCATCGTCGACGGCACCGATCCCAAAGCCGTGCATGAGATTCTCGAGATCGAAGTGGAGCACCATGAGGAGACAGAAGTGCAGGCCGCCAAGGTCTGGGAAGCCGCGGGTGGCTATGCACCGACGGTCGGTATTCTCGGCGCCGTCTTGGGCTTGATTCACGTCATGGAAAACCTGGCCGATCCATCCAAGCTCGGCGGAGGCATCGCCGTCGCCTTCGTGGCGACCGTCTACGGAGTCGGCGCCGCGAATCTGTTCTTTCTGCCGTTCGCCAATAAAATCAAGATGAAGCTGAAGGAAGAGTCGGGCGCGCGCAACATCATCATTATGGGGCTGGTCGGACTGGCGCAAGGCGAGAACCCCCGGCTGCTTCAGGAGAAGCTGGAGAGCTTCCTACCGCACGCTGAACGCACGAAGGAAACCAAGAAATAACGCTTCACCCGCGAGGTGGCATCCCAGGACAACATGTCAAAGAAGAAACACGAAGAACATGAGAACCATGAACGCTGGCTGGTCTCGTACGCCGACTTCATCACTCTGTTGTTCGCCTTTTTTGTCGTGATGTATTCGGTCTCGTCCGTCAACGAGGGTAAATATCGCACCGTCAGCGACTCGATCAAGGCGGCCTTGCATCCCATCTCGACGCCGCCGGCCTCCTCCATGGCGTTTACCCTGGGGCAGCAGCGTCCCACCATGATGACCCCGAATCTGCCCGGCACCAAAGAGGTGGCCATCAAGAAGATTCGCGAGCTCGTCAAGAGCGTGAAGCCCAACTCGCAATTCGACTTCATGCAGCTGCATGAAAAGCTAAACGGCGACATCGTTATTACGATCCCGGACCAAGTGCTCTTCAACAGCGGAGAAGCGGCGGTTCGACCTGAAGCGTTGCCCTTCCTTCAAGGACTGTCGCAGGCCATGATCGAGTTGAACCGGCATGTCCGCGTCGAAGGCCACACCGATAATGTCCCGATTCGAACCGCGCTCTTCCCCTCGAACTGGGAGCTATCCGCCACCCGCGCAGTCATCGTCGTCCGAGTCCTATCCGAACTCTACTCGGTGCCGGCGGAGCACCTCGCGGCTCTGGGCTATGCCGATTCCCGTCCGTTGACCGAGAATCTGACCCCCGAACAACGGGCCAAGAACCGGCGGGTCGAGGTGGTCATCCTCGAACATAGCCCGCCGCGCCCGGAACAGCAGGAGGATGCTCCGACTGCCGCGCCGGATGAAACCATCGGAACTCCTCCGCCACCGTCCTTTCGCGATACGTCTTCCATCGGGCCGAAACCCTGACCAAGACACCACCTCAGAGAGGACTAAGGTTTTTCCTGAGAGGGCTCATGTTTGGACAATCCGTACCGATAACTGAGGCACCAAAGGTCCCGGAGGCCGGACTCGGCTATTTGCCTAACATGTAGGGAGATGTTGTGACAGATACAACAAAATGCGTGCCGACCGGAGATATTACCATTTTTGAAATCGTCGAGTTCAAGGCTCAACTTCAGGCAGCTCTTGATATCGGTCAACCGGTCAGGATTGATCTGGGACAGACGGGAACCCTGGATGTATCAGCCCTTCAACTGCTGATTGCGGCCTGCCGATCAGAATCCGTTCACCTCATGAACGTCCCGGCGGCAGTTGCCGCCCGCCTCACCCAAATGGGATGGGATCAGGCAAAGGCTGTGGTGGCGCAATAATGTGGAATGAAGCCGTTTTCCTGACTGCCGGTATCCTGTGCGGGGCGCTGGGAACCGGCTGGTATTGCCGGCGCCGGTTGGCCAGCCAACGAGCCGGCGATGCCGCACGAGCTGATTCCGCACAAGCGGAGGC
Organism: uncultured Nitrospira sp.; assembly: GCA_964512025.1. Classification (GTDB taxonomy): domain Bacteria; phylum Nitrospirota; class Nitrospiria; order Nitrospirales; family Nitrospiraceae; genus Nitrospira_D. The sequence continues at coordinate 102,239 of CAZEHM010000007.1, forward strand.
GCTGGCCCGACACGAGCTCGCAATCTGCGTCACGCTGGAACCGCTTGTTCCCGTATTAAACGGGCAATTACGCGGGGTCATTGCCCAAACCGAGCAGGCCATCATGGATTTAGGCCAGCGGTTCCAGGATATCGCCCACCGTGCTAAGACCCAGGCGAGTGAAGCCGCCGCTCTCTTTTCGGATGGGGGAACCGGAGAAGACGATATCGTCGCGGAAACCACCCATATGCTGGACCAATTTGTCGCCGATGTGTCGATGTCCGCTTCAATCGCCATGAGCGTGTCCAATACGATGGACAAAATGGACCGTAGCACCAAGGCCATCAGCGGCATTCTCGGAGAAATCACCTTCATTGCCGACCAGACGAGGCTGCTGGCATTGAACGCTGCCATCGAAGCGGCCCGTGCCGGTGAGCATGGCCGGGGCTTCGCCGTCGTGGCTGATGAAGTCACCAAATTGGCGAACCGTTCGGGACAGGCGGCGATCAATATCAAGAAATTAGTCACGGATGTTCAGCGGGAAAGCCAGCAGGCGATGCATGAGATTGAAGCGCTGGCCTCCGTCGATCTGACCAAAACCCTCGAATCGAAAAACAAACTGGATCACATGACCCGCTCGTTGACCGACAAGAATAACCAGTTGCGGGCAAGCATCGGGGATACGCAGTCGCATGCGGAACGCCTGGCGGCCGACATCGGCGGCATCGTCATGGCCCTGCAATTCCAGGACATGACCAGGCAGAAGCTTGAGCATGTAATCGAACCGCTGGACGCCCTCTTGCACGATCTTCAGGCGATTCAAACAGGCCGGAAGCCGACCTCTTTCGACGGCACACAGCAACTCCTGCACCAGCTCCAGCGCAGTTACACCATGCACGACGAGCGCAACGTGCTTGCGTCGGCAACGGGGCAGGCTTCATCCAATGCCCCCAAAGAGGATCCAGATGCCGTGACATTGTTTTAAGAGCACTGCGTTTATACCGATAGATTACTGAACCACTTGACGCGGAGGAAGCAATGGGAAAGACAGTCCTGGTAGTCGACGATTCATCAACCATGCGCCAGATGGTGGCCTACACCCTCAAGAATGCCGGATACGATGTCGTGGAAGCAGGCAACGGCAAAGAGGCCGTCGGCAAACTGAATGCCGGCACCAAACCGGCGCTCGTCGTCACCGACCTGAATATGCCTGAAATGGACGGCATCACGTTGATCGCGGAAATCAGAAAGATGGCGGCGTTCAAGTTCACGCCGATTCTCATGCTGACCACCGAATCGGCGGACGATAAGAAAAAGGCCGGACAAGCCGCCGGTGCGACCGGCTGGATCGTGAAACCGTTCAACCCGGAGCAGATGCTGAAAGTCATTCAAAAAGTTCTGCC
>CAZEHM010000008.1:0-96048 GCA_964512025.1 uncultured Nitrospira sp.
CCCCGGCCGAACGCCAGGGCCTCGTGTGCATGCAGGGCAAAGGCCAGCAGCCGCACCATCATTCGTTCGTCGGTTTCAGAGGGATGACGTGCCAGCGTGACGGCATGGTCTTCATAGTAGTGCCGGTCCATGTCGGCGATGTGCAGCGTGGCTTTGAAGATGGTGGCATTGGGGGCCATGGTGTGGTCGTGCTTTCTCGTGAGGCGGTGTCAGCGGAGCGCGGGCTGATTTGATCGACGGGTCATGTCTGTTCCACGATGTACATCAATTCCAGCCGCTCGCGTGCCCAGGGCGTTTTGCGCAGAAACGTGAGGCTGGATTTGATGCTGGGGTTGTTGAGAAAGCAGCGTACCGGCAGCCGCCGGCCCAATTCTTCCCACCCGTGGCGTTCGACCATCCGGGTGACGATCATTTCCAGCGTGATGCCGTGCAGTGGATCGCGCGGATGAGACTTGGGCGTCGGCTGATCCATGGTTTGGTTTATACATTGAACCGGAAGTGCATCACATCGCCGTCCTGGACGACGTACTCTTTGCCTTCCAGCCGCATCTTGCCTTTTTCTTTCGCGCCCGCTTCGCCTTTGCAGGCGATGAAGTCGTCGTAGCTGATCACTTCGGCGCGGATGAACCCCTTTTCGAAATCCCCGTGGATGACGCCGGCCGCCTGCGGGGCGGTATCGCCGACATGAATGGTCCAGGCCCGGACTTCTTTGACGCCCGCGGTGAAGTAGGTCTGGAGACCCAACAGTTGATAGGCGGCGCGAATCAGGCGGTTGAGCCCCGGTTCCGTCATGCCGGTGTCGGCCAGGAATTCTTTCTTTTCTTCATCCGAGAGCACGGCGATTTCCGATTCCAGTGCGGCGCAAATGGCCACGACCGGGGCGCTTTCCTTGGCGGCATATTCTTCCACGCGGGTCAGGAGCGGATTGTTGGTGAAGCCTTTTTCCGAGACATTGGCCACGTACATCACCGGCTTCATCGTCATCAGACAGAGCGGTTTCAGCAAAGCGCGTTGCGCCGGGTCCAGTTTCATCGTGCGGGCCGGTTTGCCCTCATTCAGGCAGGCGGCGACCAGCGGGAGCAATTCGCCCAGCTTCGCCGCGTCCTTGTCGCCGGCGCGGACGGCTTTCAGGTTTTTCTCCTGCGCCTTTTCCACCGTGGTGAGGTCGGCCAGGGCCAGCTCGGTGACGATCGTCGCAATATCGGACAAGGGATCGACCTTGCCGGAGACGTGAATGACATTGTCGTCCTCGAAACAGCGGACCACGTTCACGATCCCGTCGGTCTCGCGGATCGTCGCGAGGAATTGGTTGCCCAGCCCTTCGCCTTTGGAGGCGCCCGCCACCAGCCCGGCGATGTCCACGAACTCGGTCGTGGCATATTGCATCCGTTGCGGTTTGACGATGTCGGCCAGCGCCTGCATGCGGGGGTCCGGCACTTCCACGATGCCGATATTCGGCTCAATCGTGCAGAACGGATAGTTTTCCGCCGCGATGCCCGACTTGGTCAGCGCATTGAACAAGGTCGATTTCCCCACATTGGGCAGCCCGACGATCCCGCATTTCACACTCATGACAACCCCTTTATAATCAGTTCAGCGTTGATTGAAAACCCGCCGGCCTCGCTGAAGACCGGGACGGACCGGTCCCTGAATCCGGTCGCGCATTCTACGTGGTCGGGGGCGGTTTGGTCCACTAGAGAGAAATGGTTTTCCGTCTGGTTGCCTGTGGTCCGGTCTCCCGGGGCTCCGCTTTACTTCTCTTCGGGAAAGGAGCTACTCTTTTCCGCCATCGTCTTCCCCCCCCCGACCGGGCAGGAAGATTTATGAGACTCAAGGTCATGCCCAGCCGATCTCTATCCGCTCCACATCTTACGAAGGAGTCTGCCATGTCACGACGATTGTCTGCGGTGATTGTGTTTGCCGGCCTGCTGGTGTCCACGCCGCTCTGGGCGGCTCAACTCACCCGTCCGCAGGCCGAGTATTCCGCCGATTCGGTCATGCAAACTGAGGAAGGGACGATCGAGCAGCATATTTACGCCACTCCGACGAAGGAACGGCAGGAATTGCTGACCGCGGGCGGCGACGGAGTGGCCATGATCTTCCGGTACGATACGAAACTGATGTGGCAACTGATGCCGTCCGAACATATGTACATGGAACATTCCATGGAGAAGGCCGCGGCCCAGAACAAGGGTAAAGACCTCTCGAAATGGGATTTTGAAGAAACCGTCGTCGGTGAAGAGGTGCTCGAAGGTGTGAAGGTCACGAAATACAAAACGATCGCGACCAGCACCGACGGAAAAAAGTACGGAGGCTTCTCCTGGCGGACCAAGGAAGGCATCGCCGTCAAGCAGGATCTGCTCTACAAGGAGGGCAACGAGAAGCACCGGATGACGACCGAGTTGAAGAATCTCAAGATCGGCAAGCAGGACCCCAAGCTGTTCGAGGTGCCCGAGGGCTTCACCAAGTTCGACATGGCCGGCATGATGGGCGGTATGATGAGCGGTGAGGGCATGGGGATGCCTCCGGCGGAACGGAGCGGTTCCCATCGCGCCCGTCCTGCCGTCCCGCCGTCTTCGCCCGACGCCCCGGCCGCTCCGGAGCGCGATCAGTCGTCCGGGATCGATGACATGAAGAAGGCCGGCGACATGATGAAGAAACTCTTCGGGCGGTAGCGTGATCGCGCGGCGGCAGGCACGATGCGCCCCGTTCTTCGCCGGTCTCACCGGCTGTCTCGTCCTCGTCGCCGCCGGGGTTAGTCTTGCCGATTCCCTGGAGATTCCCGCGCAGCCGCCCGTACGGGCGACTGCGCTCCATCTCGTCGAACTCAAATCCGGCCGCGTCCTGCTCACGAAGAACGCCACTCAGCCGCTCCCTCCCGCCAGTCTGACGAAGATCATGACGGCGGTAGTCGCGCTGAATGAGGCGTCGCTGCACGATGTCGTTCAGATCGACGGCCGTGCGTTACATGCGCGCTCGTCGTTGAAGCTCCGCCGCGGAGAGCCGTTCCTGCTTCGCGACCTCCTCGCCGCCATGCTCGTGACCAGCGCCAACGATGCTTGCGAGGCGATCGCCTGGCATATCGGCGGAACGCCGGCGCAGTTCGTCGAGAAAATGAACGCCCGCGCCACAGTTCTGGGATTGAGCCGGACGCATTTCGCCAATCCCTGCGGGTTCGATGCGCCCGGCCACTATTCCACCGCGGAAGATCTGGCCAGGCTCACCCAGGCGGCTCTGCAAATCTCCGAGTTTTCGATGATGGTACGCACCGTCGAGCGCGAGATCGCGACCACGGACGGAAGCCGGAGCATTCATCTTTACAGCACCAATCAATTACTGCTCGATCCCGATGTGACCGGCGTGAAGACCGGATTCACGAATAAAGCCGGACGCTGCCTCATTGCGAGCATGTTCAAGGACGGGCAGCAATTGCTGCTCGTGGGGCTGAACGTGATCGACCGGTGGGAACAGGCAACCCAGCTTCTCCGGTACGGCCAGGCGCTGTTGCGGGCAGGGCAGGAATGATGGACGTGGTTACTGCCGGCCGACCTGCCGGAGATAGGCGTCGCGAAGATTCTGCCGGGCGAGCGCATACTCGGGATCGAGCCGGACGGCGATGCGGAATTCCTCGATAGCCGGGTCCCACTCTCCGCGCCTGGCGAGGGCATATCCCAGATTGTTATGCGGCCGTGCCTTGTGCGGTGATTTCGCAACCGTGTCGGACCAGAGCAGGACCGGATCGCGATAGAGGGCGTTCCGCTGCACCGTGGCGGCGCAGAGGGTCACGACAATGACAAGCCCGACCGCTCCGGCGCCGATTCCGACGGCGCGCGGCCGTTCCAGCACTGTCGCGGTCCGATGGATCAGGAATGAGCCAAGTGCGACGGCGGCAAGCAGAATGCCGAACGACGCCAGATAGAGGTTGCGCTCGCTCAAGAGGTCATTGCGTGGAATCAACCCGGTCGGAAGCAACTGCAGGATAAACCACGCGATGCCGAACGAGAACAGCGGAAGCCGTCCTCGGACGAGGAACGCGGTCAGGACCGCCGCTCCCCACAGGCCCAGCTCGAGCGGGAGCGGCCATTGGGAGAGAGCGTGAAACAGCGGCAGGTCATGATCGAAATTCAGCTGTCCGGGACGGATATAGAGCAGCAAGGCAGAGCCGGCGGCATGGAGTTCGCTCAAGGCATTCTCCCAGAGGGGACGGATCTGCAGGCTGAATTGCGCCAGGTCCGTATAGCGCGGATGCAACCAGGCGAGAAGCCCGGCGACCAGAACGGCGAGCCAGAACGGCGCATGACCGGACAGAACCGCCGCACGCAGTTCGGCGCCTCTGAGCCGCCGCACGGCCGTATCCCACAACAGCAGCGCGAGAGGAAATGTGACAGCCGGTTCCTTCGATGCCACGGACAGGATGAAACTGAACAGCGCTCCGGCCTGGTAGCGCCGCCGGAGGATCCGCCCACTTGTGTCCTCCGAGGCTTTGATGTAGAGGAAGAGCGCCAGCAGGTACCAAAAGGCCATGAGGCCGGACGCACGTCCTGAAATATAGGTGACGGTTTCCGTCTGAATCGGATGGATCAGAAACAGGAGCGCGGTCCATACCGGAACTATACGGGTTTCTTCCGTGACGGCCTGCATGAGAATCCGGTAGACGAGGGCTCCGGATCCCAGATGGAGCAGCAGATTGAGCAGATGATACCCTGCGGGGGAGGTGTCGAAGAGACGGCGATCGACAAAGAAGGTCGCGTAGAGCACCGGCCGGACCATGTGATCGAGATGGCCGACAAACGTCTCCCAGCGGTCGAGATGCGGATTGGCAAGAATCGTCGGGCGATCGTCGAAGTGAAAGTCTCCTAAGAATGCCGTGACACAGGTCAGGCTGGCGAGCAGCAGGAGTAAGACCGGCAGTTTGCTCTGGAGATGCGTCGGGAAGTTCACAGTGGCGGCAAGCGTACTCTTTTGTCGCGCTTGAGTACACAGAGAGGAGTGACACACATGTGGCATCAACGATTCGGTCTGCGGGGCGCCTCGGGATTTTCATCCGGCGTACGGCCGGCGGTCATCAGCCTGCTGAGCGTCGTGGTGCTGCTGACCCTGCTCAATGCCCCGGCCGGGGCAGCCGGTCCCTGTACCTGCAAAGACCTCGATAAGATCAAAGAGAATCTCGATCGAGCCGCGACGTCGGAAGAGATCTGGAAGTATATCTTTGCGTGGGCCAGGGAAACCTATCGGGATGTCGATCTTCCCAGGAATAACGACGATCTGAACCAGAAGTTTGTGCAATTGAAGAATGCCTCTGCGTCCAAATGGTATGACCTGATCAAGGAAGGGCCGGTCAAAGAGAAGAAAAGCCTCAAAAAAGTCGCCGGGCTGAGCGACAAAGGCGAACCGGTCGTGGACGAGGATTTTCAGAGCAACAACTGCGACGACATCATCGAGGCGGAAAAAGAGCACGAACGGAAACATAAAGAGTTTTATCTGGGCTTTCCCCAGGTCTTCGACGTCGTGATGACCTCACGGCTCCAGCGGTTGCGCGCGGAATCGGAGGTCGAATCCTACCGGGCGCAGAAAACCTTCCTGGAAAAGAAGTATGCGGATCTCAAGTTGAAATGCCTTCCCAAGGAAGATGCCAGCATCAAACAGCAATTGCAGAATGACGCGGCCCAACGTGAGCGGCTGAACCAGGCGGAAACCAGGATCCGCATGCTCGGGGGAGGATCAACCGGAAAATGATACGGCAAATGACATCCACGCACGTGTCGGGAGGCCACACCATGAAGATTTCGTGGGGATCCATGGCGGCACTGGCTGCCGCGCTCATATTCGGGGGCACGGAGCTCGCCTCGCTGCCTGTTCAGGCGGCGGCTCCGGCCCTGTCGCCCAAAGATGAGGTGGTCAAAAAATATGTCGACGGCTGCCAGGGCAAGCCTGCAAAAGAAGCGGACTGCGACAAAATCAGGAAAGCCGCCGTCGAAATTTTGAAGGAAGACTTGTTGACGCTGGGATCGTCGGCAAACCACGGCTTTCTGCTCAGTATTCTTCCGGTCTTCAAGAGCGACGAGGCTGAGTTGCGTGTGGCTGCGGCCGATGCCATCGGCATGATCGGTCCCGGGGACGGCGATGTGGAACTTCTTGCTCCGCTCGCCAATGATCCGGTCCCGGAGGTCCGGAAAGCCGTGTCGCAGATGTTCACACAGGGCAAAGGCGGCGACTTCAAACTCCTGTCGCAGCGCACCATGACCTGGTCCGGCGGTCTCACGCCGGACACCCCGGCGGATCCGGCGAAATATTCGCTGGCGGTCGCGCCGGACAGCACCTACCTCTTCTATGCCAGCGCGGCCGCGCACGGCCGAGTGTCGTATGTCACCCGGAAAGGCATGGAGCCGGTCAGCACATTTTACAAGAGCAAGTCCAAGCGGGGCCCGTTGAAGCTGGAAGAGTTCAACACGGTCTACCGCTATCAATTGAGCGATGAACAGGAAGCGCGGGAACGGATCTGGAAGCAAGCCGGCGAAGCGAACGGCAAACAGATCCAGTCGTTGCAGAAGGATACTTCAAACCCGCAAGCCGCGTTCGAAAAAATCATGCAGCTTCAAGGCGAGACCATGAGCCAGCGCATGGTGGAGGTGAGCGATCAATTCCGTCCCGATCTCTTCGAGTCTCCTGCCGTATTCGTCCTTGAGGAGCGTCAGATCGGTCAACGGAGTTACCCGACGCGCTATGTCGTGCTCTACCAGGACAAGGCGCTGAAGTCGACAGGGTATCGCTTGTCATGGATGACCGTGCCGGATGAGGCGATCAAAGCGGCTCAAGTTGCGTCTCTGGCGCGCGAAAAAGAGGAAGAGGCCCGTAAGAAAGAAAACGAGGCCCAGCGCAAGCGGGCAGAAGAACTCCAAAGCCTTGAAAAGAAAAAGGACGAGGCAGAGAAAAAGAAATTCAAGAAGGGCCAGGCGGATCTCGAAAAAGAGCTGGGATTCTAGCCTTCATTCCGCGAGTGATCGGGGCGCAACGATAAGAGCGGCGGCATGGACAGTCCGGTTGCCCATGCCGACGGTTCATGCTCCGACTTTCGTAAAGTCGATGTAGCCGCGCGCGACGTTCGTGCTCACGAGTTGGACGTGCAGGGTGTCTCCCACGTCGAGGCCGTTCGCACCCGTCGTCAGTTTCCCTTCCACCGGCGGTTCCAGGAGCCGCACCCAGGTGCCCTTGTCCGAAGCGCCTGTCACAATCGCATCGAACCGTTGCCCGATCATCGGTTCGAGCAGGAGCGCCGCGGCGGATTTGCGAAGTTGCCGCTCGACCCGTTCGGCATCGTCTTCCTTCTCGGTACAGTGGCCTGCCAGAAACTCCAGTTCATCAGGACGATAGGGCGCGGGTGCGCCGGCCAGCGCGGCTTTCACCAACCGCTGAGTGATGAGATCGGGAAAACGCCGGTTGGGAGCGGTGGAGTGCGTGTAGCCTTTGACGGCCAGTCCGAAATGTTCCGGCGCGCCGTCCGTCGAGCGGTCGAGCACATATTCGCCCCGGCCGATCAGCTTCACGATTGCCAGGGACAGATCCGGAAATCTGAGAGGATCGGCCTGCCGCCGTTTGACGAGGAAGGTTTCGAGTGCCTGCGCGTCCGGTTCCCCCGGCAAGGATTCGCCCCAGCGCGCCGCGACTTCAATGATCCGCTGCCAGCGTTCAGGCGAGCGGAGGATGCGACGGAACGACGGCACGCCCTTACTCTTCAGGTAGGACGCGGTGGCCTGGTTGGCCGCAATCATGAAATCTTCGATCAGTTCCTTCGCGCGGTTCTTCTGCTCGACTCTGAGCGCAGTCAGCACCTCGCCCTCGAACACGGCGCGCGGCTCAATCGTTTCCAGACTGAGCGCTCCCTGCTGGTGCCGCCGTGCTTTGAGCCGCTGCGCGACCTGATCCTGCAGACGAAGTTGAGCCTCTAGGCCTGGCACGGCCGTGACCCGTTCCGGCGCGGGCCCGCTTCCCGTCAGCCATGCGGCGACCGCGTTATACGCCAGCTTGGCATGATTATGGACCCGAGCCCGGTAGAGCATGGAGCTGAGCACCGCCCCATCTTCCGCGACCACGAATTCCACGACGAGCGCGAGCCGGTCCTGCCCTTCGCCCAGCGACGTCAGATCCGTCGAGAGCTTTTCCGGTAGCATGGGGAAGAGGTCGCCGGAGGTATAGACCGATGTCGTATTGTGCCGGGCGTGTACATCCAGGGCAGAATCTTTCGTGACGAGCGCGTCAACATCGGCAATCGCGACCAGAATGTTCACCGACCGGTCCGGTTGCGGCTTGGCGACCGTGAGCTGATCCAGGTCCCGGGAATCGTCATTGTCGATCGACGCCCACAACAGTTCCCGCAGATCGCGCAGAGAAGAGGACGGTGCGGTGGCAGGCGTCTGGATACGGCCTAATTCGGCCATTGCTGCGGCTGAAAAGTCCGGCAGGAGACCGCGCTCAATCATGGCACGACGGGCGATGCTTTTGAGATCTGAGCGATGACTGGTCATAGGTTCCCCGGGATAAAGTGGGCGCGGCGTGGATCGCGCGGATGAAAGACGCTTGTTAGTCTAGCTATAGCATGAACGAGGCTTGCCTGGCGTGATTCTTCATGTGGCGCTCGTCACGGTGGGAGTTGTGTTGTCCGCGGTGATCGACAAACTGGTCAGAAACATGATCGTCGGTAAAGCCTCGAAGGTGCATTCGTTGAGCATGTTCGTCAGTGTGATCGGAGGCATTCAGTTCTTTGGCCTGATCGGGATCGTGGCGGGACCATTGGTTATCGCAGTGGCAGTGACTCTGCTGGAGACGTACCGGAGTGATACGGCCGAATTGGGGCCGATTGCGGCGATAAGATCTGAGAAGCAAGGTGAAGTTGTTCCGGAGCGCACCTCGGATAACCCATGCTGCCGGGAGTAAGAGTAAAGACAGGTCTGTTCCGAGTGTCTTCCTCTGTTGTCGCTACACGCGTCGACCTTGAATGACGCGAATCAGAATGACCACGATCGCAATCACCAAGAGGGCATGAATGAATCCGCCCATGGTGTAGGAACTGACAAGGCCTAGTATCCAGAGAATCACCAGCACAATCGCAATCGTCTCGAGCATCGTGTGCCTCCTTGCGCTATAGCATAGTTCGCCGACGGTTCTCCCGTAGAAGCCTAGTGGCTTCCTCGGGTCGCTGAGCTCTGTGGGCCGCTCCGTATGTCCTGCAGTCGCGTTTCATGCGATGCCCTGGCTTGCTCGCGTTGTTCCGGTGTCAGGACCGCCGCGCGACAGGGCGGGCTTTGAACGCAGACATTCGGAGTGCAATCTCGATCATCTCGCTCTGCTTCACTTTGGCTTCGATTACCGACAGACCGGTCTTCTCGTCTTCCACCAGCGTCAGCCATTCACGCACGGTGTCGCTTGTTGAAGGGCCGACGCCGGACGGACGGTGCTATTCGGTCTTGGCCTTCAATTCTTTCGCCTTGCCTTTGATACGTTCGCCGGCGGCTTTCGTCTTGCCTTTTGCCCGCTCCATCGTCCCGCTGATTGTATTTCCCTGGGCTTCTTCTATCAGAGCCTTCGTTTCGCCCTTCAGCTCTTGCCCCTTGGCCTTCACTTCCCCCTTCATACTTTCCATCTTGGCCTTCGCGTCATCGGCTTGAACCATCTGGGGGATTACCCAGAAAATGCCGATCATCGCAACGGTGACTATTATGAGTTTGTGCATTGAATCCTCCTGGTTATGACTCGAATCCGCGGGTCTTCTGAAGACGCAGCATACGGTTGCAGCGTTCTGCGAGCACGCGATACATGCAGCGCAACACTGCGTATAGAATACACAGCGGGAAATTGAAAAGCTGATCAATAGTGAACAGTGCCGGTAAAAGGAATCGGGTGGTTTGGAGCCGTTTCTGTGCGGCAGGATGTCAAGCGGCGACACCAAAGAGCGTGCCTACTCAGGCGGTCAGAGCCATGGCGAGTGCACCCTAAAGGTCACCCGTGTGGTAGCCGTGAGTACGGAGGATCCGCCGGCCTGCGCAGCCAGGGCGCCGAGGAGGGCGAGAAACAGGAGTGAGCTGCCGGAAACGGTCCATATGAGTGCCGATGTCGCCACGACAAAGACAACCGGGAGCGGCAGAACCGTACCCGCTGAGAAGGTGACGGCTGATGCCAACGCGGCTTGACCGGTCGTGCGGCCGATCTGTCGGATATCCCCAGCTCGTCACGTCCATGAGCGCCGAGCGCATCGTGCGCCATCAACTGGGTCGCGACGTTCGAAGCAGTGCGGCATCCAGCCCACGCCAATGTAGATCTCGGTCATTTCTTTCTGCTCCTGCTTAGGATCAGCCGCGAGCTCCTTTCGTTCACGATCCAGGTCAGCCCGCTCGGTGTCGGCTTGCGAGCTCACCGGCACGTATTCTCCATCCGCCATCGACATTGCGCCGGCATCAGACCGGCCATTCCTGCGATCAAATTGCTTCCGGCGTTTGCGCCTGCAGCAGCCACGCCTAAGACGAGACTTGCGGTGGAGACGATCCCATCGTTGGGGCCTAGCCCGGCCGCACGGAGCCATCCGATGCGGTGCAAGTTGTGTCGTTCACGATGTGAAAGGGCGTCGATCCCGTGGTGGCACGGTTGTCAATACTACATGCCGGCCCATCACGAAGACGGTCTGTTTCGGGAATTCGCTAGGGTGAGTCTATGGCAACATCCGGAGTATATCTTTCACGAGCCGGAGGATGAGAGTGGGGGAGTCGAGAGGGACAGGGGAGTTTCCCCTGTCCCTCAGTGCTACCATCGGCGAATTCTCAGTAGACGGATTCCTGCATCGGGCTGCGCACGCACCAGACGGCGTTGGCGCTGGATTTACTGCTCATGCCCACATGACCGTCGTCGAAGTTCACGCTCAACGCGGTACTGGTTCCGACCGCATTGGCCGTCGCTGACCAGTAGGGAGCGAGCTGGACGCCGGTAAATACGGGCGGGAGGTACGGCGCCGGCAAAGACGGGTCGATCACGCTTGCCAATTCGACCACCGAGGGAAGCCGCCAGCCGCGCGTGCCTCCGACGTTCCTATCGATACATTGGAGGCGGGCGTCGTTCCAGGTAGAACCCGGAGCGGCCGTGACCGGAGACTGCTCCCACACCAGTCCGGTATTGTTGTCCCGTACCGCCGCGTTGTTAAACTCTGCCAGGACCGTAAAGCGTGACGCGGAAGGATTGTTGATGTCCCACCGCTGTGTGTAATTGCCCGCTCCGCCTCCGCCGCCACCGGCGTTGAGTTTTGCGAGGATTTCGTTCAGCTTCCCCAGGATTTGCTTGAAAGGATTCTGATGATCCTGGTGGGCAGAGTGGGCCGCGGCCGGTGCAACGCCTCCGCCGTAGTTTACGAGGGCCAGCCCTCCGATAAACACCGCGACGCCGACTCCGCTCAGCCATCTTTTCTGTGTGCCTCGAATCATGGTACGACTCCTTGGTGATGTGGTAATGGTACCCACGGACTGTCTCCTGGCCCACGCGTTCGCCTGCGTAACGCGTCTCTTGTGACACCGCGGCCTTCTTACGGCCGTGCCGCGCCTGTCTCTCTGTTCTTATCCGGTTCTGACTCTGTCTCCTGCTCCTCCATCCAACGCTGCTCGATGATCTCCATCGCTTTATTTCTGACATCGTCGTTCTCGTCGTCGAGCGCCACAACCAGGGGATCTAACGGCGCCTGCGTTCCCAGTTTCGCCCACTTCTCCAGAGCCTGAAGGCGTACCCTGACATCCGGGGCATCCAGCGCCTGGGCCATCCAGACCGGCAGGACCAGGGTGTCCGGCTGTGGTGGAAAATCGTCCGCCGGCGGCGGAGGGACTTGGCCGGGGGATGAGGAACGATCCTGCTGTGAGGCTGACGGAAGTGCGGGAGAGGCCGTCAGACTGGTGCGGGCTTCCCGGTTCGGTTCAGTATCGGATACAGCCGGTCCGCAACCGGAGAATCCCAAGCAAAGCGTCAAGCTAAGCAGCCATGCCATATGCAGAGAGGACATATGCCGGCGAGGAGGGAGAGGCTGCAAACGGGGAGAGACGGCGAAGGCGCGCCGTTGACGGCGCAACAGCAGGGTCGCTCTCCAATCCGGCCGTCTGACCGTCAGCATCTCCATATAGAGTGTTTCCATCGTGTGTGGTTTGCGTTCGTGCACACCTCTCCGGTATCGCAATCGCCATGCCGCCAGTCGGCAGGCTGGCGCGGATAATACCCGCGAATATTCATGAGTTTGGCAGTGAGCCATGCTGGAGGTGCTCGCGACTGTCCCTGCCTGAGCGGAGAAATGACAGAAATTGGCAGATGGAATTCCAGGCGGTGACATCCCGCCGATGCTGCGGAACAGGCAGGATGTCACGCTAAATAATAGCAATGCTTATAGTAATTGGCGAGGGAGTGGTGAGCGGGACTCCACAGATTTTGACCGTCTGAGAGCGGGGAGAGAAGTTAGAATTCTACGATGTAGAGGACGAATGGGTGGATGGAGCGGTCAAGAGCGTCCGTTTCACGACCGGCATCGGTCGGGTTTCTGGCGGGACAGATCAACAATGTTAGGCGAACGCTTCAGAGCCCCGTGATAAGGGCAGAGCCTTCCGGTTGCGGCAATTTCCTGTACACGAGAATTTACCCGGGACCGATTTTTTTCTCTTCTCAGACTACTTCCAATCACGTAGAATACTTCCGCTCCCGCAATCCACGATTGCATTCCATAAGGAGAAGCACACTATGGGTTTGAGCAATGAGTAGTTCGTCGAGCGATGCCATCGTGCAGCAATCTGAAAATACGGCAATCTCCTGGAAAGGCGCGGTTCCCTTTCTTAGCGTCCATCTGATGTGCTTATGGGCGTTTCAGACCGGAGTTACATGGGAGTGGGTCGCGCTGGCGATCGGAAGTTATTACCTGCGCATGTTTGCCATTACCGCAGGGTATCACCGCTATTTTTCGCACCGTTCGTATAAGACGAGCCGGGTTTTCCAGTTTGTGCTCGCCTTTCTCGCCATGACTTCCGCGCAAAAAGGAGTGTTATGGTGGGCCGCCCACCATCGGCATCATCATAAGCACTCGGATCGGGTGGAAGACCGCCACTCTCCGCTGCAGCGGGGGTTCTGGTATTCCCATGTCGGATGGCTGTTGTCCGACGAGTACGTGAAAACCGATCTGTCGGTTGTGCGGGATTTGGTGAAATATCCCGAGCTGCGTCTGCTGAATCAGTTTCACGCCGTTCCGCCCATGCTGTACGCCTTTCTGATGTACGCGCTCTGGGGAGTTCCCGGCCTGGTCTGGGGATTCTTCATCTCCACCACGGTGCTTTATCATTGCACGTTCTTCATCAATTCTCTGACGCACATCGTCGGCCGCGTTCGCTATAATTCCCGCGACGGGAGCAGGAACAGCTTTATTCTGGCCGTGCTCTGTTGCGGCGAAGGCTGGCATAACAACCATCATTACTACCAGTCATCGGTAAATCAGGGATGGCATTGGTGGGAGGTGGATCTGTCGTATTATGTTTTGATCGTGCTGTCCTGGTTCCGGATCGTATGGGATCTCAGGACTCCTCCCGACCATGTCAAAGCCGGGCTCGCTTCTCCCGGAGCAGCCTGATCTCTGCGCAGTTATTCAACGGGGGCTGACCTCCCATCCGGTGTCAGCCGTCCGTTGAGGCCTGTACGCCACACGCTCCCAACTCGCCTGGAGTTGCGGAAAGCGCATCGTCCTTCTCGCGCCTAGACTGCAGTTCGATCGATGTTCGAGGAAGCATGCTGCCCTCCGTCGCGCAATCGAGTCCGGCTCTATGCGAGCCTACTAGGTCTTGCGTTTGAGCAGCTCGGCCAGGCGGGCAAATGGCGTGAAGGTCGACGGCCGATCGCGCTCCTGTCCTGGGGGAGTCTCGGCGGCCGCGTCCGCCGCCTGGTATCGCTGATGCTCATTGTCATGGCAGTAGAGGCAGAGGAGTTCCCAGTTACTGCCGTCCGGCGGATTGTTGTTGTGGTTGTGGTCTTTGTGATGGACCGTGAGCTGGCTCAGTTTCTTTCCGTCGAATTCGCGACCGCAGCGGGCGCAGATCCAGGGAAAGAGCTTGAGCGCCTGATCGCGGAAGGTGTGTTGTCGCTGTGGAATATTTCCCTGAGCCATAGGAGCCTCGGTCCGGATGGCGACTCGCCCCGGATCAATTCTACAGCAAGTTCATGGAAAAATGCCGTCGCGCGCCGGCAGAGGGGGCGGCGGGATCCGACATTGATCTGCCGCCGGAGTGCTTTAGAGCCGGCCCTGTTCAATCTCCTGTAAGTACAGAAATTCCGGAGCTTTGACCCCGGCTGTCTTTCTGAGTGCAACCAGTTCCGGGGATTCGAAAAATCGGCGGGCAGCATCCAGTGACGCCCATTCGGAAAAGTGGACGATGCGGTTCGCATCGAGGTCGTCACGGAGAAGCTGGTAGCGGATTTCTCCCGCCTGTTTTCTGATGCCGGCCGCTTGGTCGAACACGGCTTTCCAGGCCGGATAAGCTTCGACCTCATGAATGATCAATACGTATGGCATGTACACTCCACTGATCGGGTAAGGGGCTCGTTCGGTTCGGAGCTAACACGTAATCGTATGCACTCTACTGCAAAGTCAGGGGTGGATTCATCAGGCTGGAAGATGTGCGGGCGGGGTGAGGAGCGGTGAGCAAGCGGTACAGAGAGCCGCCTGTGATGAGTAGAACATGGTCATGGCAAGATCTGAAGTCATGATGAGGGTGGGCCGACACGGCCAGTCTTCAATCGATGGATACTTCGTTGTCCCCGCTATTTCAGCGCCGAGGCTTGTTTGATGGTGAAGATTCCCACGCCCCGCAGAATGGTGAGTTGTCCCGTCCGGCTCAAACGGCTTACTTCCTGATAGAGCTCGTTCCAGGTGAATTCCGGGCTGCCGGTCACTAAGGCCTCGAATTCACATTCGGGAGAGTTGCGAAGCCTGTCGAGGATTCGGTCGGTTATCGGTTTCGGTTGAGACATCGGGGTTCTCCATAAAAGGATGGCATCGTGCGCTGCGTGATTTCAGGCTCGAACCGCTCTGACCGGTATGGGTGACGGACGAGCTTGTTCAGAGCGAAACCGGCGTTGGAGCGCGGAGACTGGAGAATCTGTCGCGTCGGGAACGGCGAGGATGCGCGGCGGATAAGGCAGTCGGCGTGGCTGAAACGTCTGAGTCTATGCTACGAGTGAAAGGGGAGTCGGGTCAAGTCGCCGAACTGTTTGCGGCCGTGGAATCGGTCGCCGGATGCGCCGGACGACAGGCGTCCGGCTGCTATTTACACTCTTTTCCGTTAAAGAACATGCAGGTGGACTCGCCGGATTTGACTTTCCAGGTCTTGATCACGGGCATCTCTCCTTCGCCGCGCATTTCGACGACAAAGTCGACCAGGCCTGAAAGCGGCAGCTTTTCCATATGGGGGCGTGCGGCTTCCGGAACATCGATATAGAAAACCCCGCCGAGCTTGGAAATCAGAATCCGGTGGTTTTCGGAGTCGATGTTGATGACCGGGCTGTAGTAGCTCTTATCTTCGGCCTGGCTCCGAGCGGCTCCGAGGATGACGAAGGCGGCAGCGAGAAGTATCGTACGGATGAATGCCATGACGATTGCTCCTTCTGAAAGAGGTCGATGATGGCGGCATTATCGCATTGAAAATAGAAGAAGGGAAATATGAAATTCCGCGTGCGTTCAGGAGCTGAATCAGCGCGTGGCGATCTGAGCGGGGGTGACCGCGCCGCCCTTGATCCAGTAGGCCCGGATGTCGGGGATCTGATGCATCAAAGAAATGAGCAGGTAGGCGGGGACGGGCAGATTGATCTTTCCCCAATAGTCTTCGTAGTCGGTGGCGATCTTGATGTCTGTGACGGAAGGACGGGCCGGGTCGTGCGGGTGCGAATGGTAGACGACCTGGAGCGTGTGGCTGTTTCGCCGCATGTCTTTTTGCGCCAGGGCGAGATCCTGCGCATCCATGACAAAGGCAATTTCCGCCCGTTCGGCCGGACTCAATCGCTCCAGATGCGCAACCTTCGCCGCATCGAAGGAGGCGAGTTGCTGAGCGCCTTCCAAGGCGACCACGTTCTTGATCCGATAGATCGTGGTGACGGTGTTCCCGATTCCGGCCAGCAGCCCGCAGCACTCGTATGGAGCGAGTTCCTTCGCATGGGCCACCATGTCGTCCAGAATGTGCTGGGGAATGACGAGATCAGCCACGATATCAAATGGTGCAGCTGACGGCGTAGTCAGTGCTCAGATCTTTGATTTTCGGATTGGGTCCGCAGAGCGGGCAGGCCGGATCTTTCGGACGTCCGACCTTGCGGAACTTCATGTCGAGCGCGTCGTAGATCAGCAGCTTGTCGGCGATGGTTTCGCCGATGCCGAGGACTTCCTTGATGGCTTCGGATGCCTGCAGAATTCCCATTGTGCCGGCGAGTACACCCAGTACTCCGGCCTCCTGGCAGTTCGGAACCAGTCCGGCGGGAGGCGGCTCAGGATAGAGGCAGCGATAGCAGGGGTAGCCTGCGTGGGGCTTGATGGTGGTGAGCTGGCCTTCAAACCGGAACATGCTCGCCGAGATCAGGGTCTTCTTGGCGAAGAAGCAGGCATCATTCACCATGAACCGGGTGGAGAAATTATCCGAGCCGTCGAGCACGATGTCGTACTGGGCGATGAGCGGAAGAATGTTGTCGGCGTCGACCAGCTGATGATAGGCGTTGACCGTAATCTCGGGGTTGATGGCCGAGAGCATTTTCTTGCCGGACTCGACCTTCGGCTGTCCGAGCGTCGCGGTCGAATGCATGATCTGCCGCTGGAGATTGGAGAGGTCGACCACATCGCCGTCGACGAGGCCGATCGTCCCGATACCGGCGGCGGCCAGATAGAGCGCGGCCGGCGATCCGAGCCCGCCGGCTCCGATCAACAGGATCTTCGCGTTCGCCAGCTTCTTCTGCCCTTTTCCGCCGACCTCGTTCAGGATGATGTGGCGGCTGTAGCGCTGTATTTGTGAGTCGGTCAGTTCCATAACAATTTGCTGACACGCTACCAGGCGGAACAGCCGACAAGGTGGGATCACATTCTTGTCGGCCTGCCGGCTTGATAACCTGTCGCTGTCTCCTATTCCACCACGTTCAATTCGATGGGATCGACCACGCAGCCTTTTTTGCGAAGTCCGTCGAGGGCGCGTTCGATCTCGGCGATTTCACCGGAGAGCTCGACATCGACCCAGCCGGTGGTTTCGCGCACATCGGCGCGCCGCACGTTCGTGACGATATTGTACTCGCGGCCGATCTGATAAATGATCGGCTCTTTGACTTTGTCTTCTGGAAACCGCACGTGAAAGCGCAAGTGTGACATGGTTAGCCTCCCGCGATCGCCGGAACGATGGAGACTTCGTCGCCATCCTTCAGAATGGTCTCTTTGCCTTTGAGAAAGCGGATGTCTTCCTCGTTCACGTAGATATTGACGAAACGCCGTAATTCACCGGACTCGTCGCAGAGACGGTCCTTGATGCCGGGATGCGCGCTGTTCAGCACCTCGATCATGTTGGCAATGCTGCCGGCTGTCGTTTCAACTTCCCCCTGGTTCTTCGTCAGAGGCCGGAGGGGAGTGGGAATGCGGACTTTAATCATGCGTCACCACCACCGTTCTTTCCCAGCTTAAAGGTTTTTTCAAAAGCCACGAGGCTCGGTTGAATGCGGGTCGGTCGTCCGACGGCGTCGATGACCGCTTCCTGCGTCTTCAATCCGTTCCCCGTGATGTAGGCGACCGTCACTTCGTTCTTCTTGATCACGCCCTGCTTGACCAGTTTCTTCAGCACGCCGATGGTCACTCCGCCGGCGGTCTCGGCAAAAATGCCTTCCGTCTGCGCCAGCAGCTTGATGCCGTCGACCACTTCTTCGTCGGTCACCATCTCCATGGCGCCCTTGCTCTCGGCGGTTGCCTTCAAGGCGTAATACCCGTCGGCCGGGTTGCCGATGGCCAGCGATTTGGCGATGGTCTTCGGCTTGACCGGCTTGAAGAAATCGCGGCCGGCTTTGAATGCCGTGGAGATCGGCGAGCAGCCTTCCGCCTGGGCGCCGTTGAGCTTCGTATGCACCTCGTCGATGAGTCCCACGTATTTCATCTCGTGCAGGCCCTTCCAGATTTTGGTCAGGAGGGAACCTGACGCCATGGGAATGACGACCTGGTCCGGGGCTTTCCAGCCGAGTTGCTCCACCGTTTCATACGCGAGCGTCTTGGAGCCTTCGGCATAGTAGGGGCGGATGTTGATGTTCACAAAGCCCCAGCCATGTTCGCCGGCGATTTCGCTGCAGAGCCGGTTCACATCGTCGTAGTTGCCTTCGATCTCGACCACATGGGGTTTATAGATGAGGTTGCCCAACACCTTCGCGGCTTCCAAGTCTCCCGGGATGAAGACGTAGCAGTGGAGATTGGCGGCTGCGGCATGGGCGGATACGGAATTCGCCAGATTGCCGGTTGACGCGCAGGCGACGGTTTCGAACCCCAGCTCACGGGCGCGGGTCAGCGCGACAGCCACAACGCGATCCTTGAAGGAGAGCGTGGGATGATTGACCGTATCGTTCTTGATGTACAGCTCATCGAGGCCGAGATAGGCGCCGAGATTCTTGGCACGGACCAGCGGCGTCAATCCGGCATGGGGGCCGACGAAGTTCGTGCCCTCGACCGGAAGCAGATCGACATACCGCCACATGCTGTGAGGACCCTCTTGGATCTTCTTGCGCGAAATCGCTTTCTTGATCTCCTCGTAGTTGTACTTCACTTCGAGGGGGCCGAAGCACATCTCGCAGACGTGGATGGCTTTCGTGGGATACTCTTTGGCGCATTCCCGGCACACGAGGGCTTTCATTTTGGTCATTGCGACACCATATACGTAAAAAGTTAAACGCTACGGACGAACGGCGCAGCCGGCAAACGGGTCCCCATCATCAAACAGCTCGGTGATCGTCGGATGGTCACCGCAGAGCGCGCAGTGTGGATTGCGCTTCACTTTGATCTCGCGGAACAGCGTCTTCTTGGCATCGAAGTCCAGCAATCGGTCGGTCAACGGTCGTCCGATGCCGAGGATGAGTTTCAACGCTTCAGTCGCTTGAATCGTTCCGATAATCCCGGCCAGCACGCCGATGACGCCTGCTTCCTGGCAGGACGCGACGAGACCTGCCGGCGGCGGAGTCTTGAACACGCAACGATAGCAGGCCGACTTCTTCGGTACAATCGTCGTGACGCGGCCGTCGAAACGAAGGATCCCGCCATGGATCAGCGGCTTGTCGGCAAAATAACAGGCATCGTTGATCAGAAACTTGGCCGTGAAGTTGTCGACGCCGTCGATGATGACATCGTATTCGCTGAAGATCTTGAGCGCGTTCCCGGCGGTCAGGCGCTCCTCGTAGGTCTTCACAATGACATCGGGATTCAGTGCGAGAATCTTTTCTTTTCCGGACACCACCTTGGGGCGGCCCACATCGGACGTGTGGTGGAGGATCTGCCGCTGTAAATTGGTGAGGTCCACCACATCGCTGTCGATCAAGCCGACAGTGCCGACGCCCGCCGCAGCCAGATAAAGGGCGGCCGGTGAGCCCAATCCTCCGGCACCGACCAGAAGGACCTTGGCCTTGGCAATTTTCTTCTGGCCTTTCCCGCCGACCTCGGGAAGAAGGATGTGCCGGCTGTACCGGTTTATTTGCTCTTCTGTAAATTCCATTTTCTTGCTATCAGCCGTCGGCTATCAGCCATCAGCTAGGAGCTGACTGCTGAAAGCTGTGAGCTCCTTTGCTCAGATATTAAAATACTTCTCGATGCTGATATAGCGCTCGCCCGTGTCGCACAAAATGGTGACGACATTTTTCCCCGGGCCGAGCTCTTCGGCGACTTTCTGGGCTGCGAAGACATTGGCGCCGGCCGAAATGCCGACCAGCAGGCCTTCCTTCTTCGACAGTTGCTTGGCCGTTTGATAGGCCTCGTCGTCGGTGACGGTAATCACGCGGTCGAGAATTTTCCGGTTCAAGACCTTGGGAATGAAGCCGGCTCCGATGCCTTGAATCTTATGCGGTCCCGGATCGCCGCCGGACAAGACCGGGGAGCCGGCCGGTTCCACTGCGATCACCTGCACATTCGGATTCTTTTCCTTGAACAGCTCTCCGCATCCTGTGATCGTGCCGCCGGTGCCGACCGCGGCGACGAAGGCATCGATTTTTCCGTCCAGGGCATCCAGAATCTCGGGCGCCGTGGTCATCCGGTGCATCGCCGGATTCGCCGGATTCGAAAACTGATCCGGCATGAAATAGCTGGGGTTCTGCGCCAGGATGCTTTCGGCTTCTTTGATCGACCCCTTCATGCCTTCCCAGGCGGGGGTCAGCACCAGCTGTGCGCCATACGACGACAACAGGCTCGCTCGTTCCATGCTCATGCTTTCCGGCATGACCAGGATGAGCTTGTAGCCGCGTACGGCTGCGACCAGGGCCAGACCGATCCCGGTATTGCCGCTGGTCGGCTCCACGATGGTGCCTCCCGGCTTCAGCTTGCCCTGCCGTTCCGCCTCATTGATCATATTGAGGCAGATGCGATCCTTGACGCTGCCGCCCGGATTGAAAAATTCCACCTTGCCGTAAATCGTCGCGGAGCCCGGTTTGGACAGCCGGTTCAACCGGACAAGCGGCGTCTTGCCGATCAATTCGGTAATTTCTTTATGCATGATCATCGTCACCGGCCGCCTCCCATGTAAAAGAGGAACTCGACCTGATCACCCTCAGTGAGGGTGGTGGTGGCGAGATGTTCCCGATCGATCATCTTGTCGTTCACCTCGACCGCAACCATCTGCGGATCGATCTTCTTGAGTGTGAGCAAATCGAGGACGCTGCCGCTCTGAATATCCTCGGATTTCCCGTTGACCTTGACCTGCATGGATTCTCCCAAGTTGGCCTAGAGATTAAGGAATTTCAGGACGTTAACAAAGAGTCTCCGCCCTTGTCAAGGCAACGCGGGCCTGGCACGTTGCTTGACTTTCATTCGGCTCCCCATACACTATGCGGCCCTCTCGGAGGAGCCGTCGATGTGGAAACAAAATTTCATGTTTCGCGCCCTTGAGGCAACCCCTCTCAAGGAGTCGGAGCAAGAGCTATTTCATGAAACCGACCCGGCGATGGATAGCGCCGGATTGCAGTTAGAGAAGTTTTTGTCCGTTTGGATTCAAGGAGAGGGCGAGGACGACAAGCCGTCGATGTATACCGGCGTGTATGTCCGCACCGCCACGCTGGATTTTCAGAAGCGGGTAGGGTTTCTTCAGCCGCTTCAAGGACGATCGCATCAGATCAAACAGCAGCTGACACCCGGCCAGAAAGCGTTCCTGCGCGGCTGGCTCAGCACGCATTCGACTGAGGCGTGGGACGCCTCCGACGATCATTTTCGCGATCTCTTCGAAGCCGAATAACGAGGCGGTGCTTGCCAGCCTTCTGCCAATTTTTCCTTCGGTGCGTCCTCTGCCTTGCCTGTCCGGCGGGCGCTGTGATCGATTCGGTCTATGCTGCCAGTATCGAGGTGTACTACGCACCGGAAGACGAGCCGCTCACGAAACTCTCGAAGATCTACGATCATGCCTCGCGGTATATTTACGTCGCGGTGTACGGCTTGACCTCGCCGCTGGCGGTGAAGGGGCTGGTGGAGGCGAAGAAACGCGGCCTCGACGTGCGGGTGATTACGGATCGCGAGCGGCTTGAGGATCAGAAGCAAAAAACCGCGGTCGAGACCCTGCATCTGGCCGGCATTCCCGTTCTCGTCAATCGGCATGACGGGCTCATGCATCTCAAGCAAGCGGTGATCGATGACGAGATCAATGCCTCCGGGTCGATGAACCATACCGGCAGCGGGAATCGCTACAACGATGAGCGGCTGGATGTCATTCATGATCATGCGGTGACGGCCAGAGCGCGTGACAAGTTTCTGGCGATGTGGCAGGACAGTCAGCGCTACCATCCCTGGAAGCCATAAACGGAGACCCACGTGGCAGAGATCATCGAAACAGACATTGCCGTCGTAGGGGCCGGCGGCGGGGGCGCGGTGCTGGCGCTCGCATTAGCGCAGAAGGGAATCAAGACGATCGTTCTGGAACAGGCGCCCGGACCGCCTCAGGGATTACGCGGGGAAATTCTTCAGCCAAACGGGCAGCATGTTCTGGATCGTTTGGGGTTGCTCAATAAGTTGCCGGTTGAGTCGGTCAGGCCGATCCGCAAGTTTCATTTCTGCCGCGCGGGCGGAGAGCGCTTGTGCACGGTCGACTATGGCGAGTTGCCCGCGCCGTACAACCACGCCGTCGTAACCCTGCCGAACGTCGCGCATCACGCCATTCTCGATGCGATCCAGGCAGAACCGTCGGTTGCGCTCTGGTATGGAGCCAGCTTTGTGAGTCTGATGAAGGAGGGAACGCAGGTTACCGGCTTGACTGCGAAGCGCGGCGGGGAAGAGGTCACCGTTCGTGCGAAAATCGTCGTCGGTGCCGATGGCGCATTTTCCAAAGTCCGCGAGGCCTTGACGATACCGGCCGAGGTCCACTTGTACCCGCAGGGCTATCTGATTGCGATTCTGGACTCTCCGCTGCCGGTCACCGAGGCGAAATATTATGTCGGCAAAAAAACCATTCTTGGGCTGTTCCCGGCGGCGGGCGGCAAGGTCTATTGCTTCTATATGATTCCGACCGGTTCCTATGATCAAGTCAAGGCGCAGGGCCTTCCTGCGTTGCAGCAGGCCTGGACTGCTATCGATCCCATGCTCAAGCCGCTGTTTCTGCAACTGAAGGATTGGAGTCAGACGGCCTTCATGCCGACCGGGCGCGTGCGGACGCCGACCTGGGTGGCGGACGGAGCGGTGTTGATCGGCGATGCGGCTCATGCCATGAATCCTCATGCGTCGCAGGGCCGCATGCAGGCGATGGTCGATGCGATGACGCTTGCGGATCTGCTGCCGGAGTGTTTGGCCGAGCAGAACTTCTCGGCTGCGAAACTGAAGGCCTATGAGGATGCCCGGCGTCCTCATGTCACGATGTTGCAGAGACTGGCGGATGAACAGGTATTGTTCTGGAACAGCGCGAATCCCGTGATTGGATTTCTCCGCGACCGGGTCTTCCGCACGCTGGACCGGAATCCGCGGTTACGGTATCGCGTGTTGTCGACGACCGCTGGTTTGCGGCGCACGCCGCCGTTTTCATTGATCGATCGAGTCATGGCAGCAGGATTCCTGCCGGATCCGTTTGCCAGAAATACGGCAGCAGAAATGGCGAGGTCACACGATGGTAGGGAGTGAATGGGTGATCGACGGGCTGCCGGACGAGTATCTGCAGCAGTTGCGGGCCTATGTGAAGGACGTGCAGCGGGTGTACGGTGATGCGCTCGACGGGGTGCTGCTGTACGGCAGCGCGGTGCGCGGCGAGTTTCTGCCGGGACGCTCGAATCTGAATATTGTCCTGGTCGTGAAATCCGTCAAAGCGGACCAACTCAAAAAATACGGGGCCTTGCACCGCCGGTGGGCCAAGGAGCAGGTCGTTGTGCCGCTGTTTGTGACGCTGGCGGATTTGCCCGCGATGTCGCTCGTATTTCCTCTCGAGTATCTGGAAATACAAGAACAGCATCGGCTCCTTGCCGGCCAGGATCCGTTCGTCGGATTCAAAGTCGATCAACGGCATCTCCTTGCCGAGGTGTTGCAGAGTCTGCGGGGGAATTTGTTGCGCGTCCGGCAGCGGTTCATTGAAGGCGGAGGGACCGAAGAAGCCATTACCATTCTGTTGCCGTTGTCGCTCACGGCGATCCTGCCTGTGCTGCGCGGGGCGCAGCGGTTGCTGGGACGGCCGGTACTGTCGCAGGGCGAACCGTTGTTGAAGGATTTCGAAACGTTCCTGTCCGTTGATTTGTCCGGTTTGCGGGACGCCTGGTTGCTCAAGCGGGGTCAGATCTCGCCGGGGCAGAAGGAAATCCCCAGGCTCATGGAACGGTATCTGGAAAGCCTCGAACGACTGGTGCAGGCGGTGGAAGCCAGGCTGGCTCAGGAGAAGGCATGATCCGCGGATTGAAGAGAGTCGCGGGCGTAATCCTGTCGTTGATCGCACTGGTGTATGTCGTGAGCGGCGTCGCGCAGGCAGCGCTCTACGATCGTCCGAAGGAACGCGCGCCGCTGCCCGGCCCGATGGGATATGTCAGCGATCATGCCGGCGTGCTGGATGCGGAGTGGAAGGAGCGGATTCGTTCGGTCTGCCAGGATCTGGAGCGGAAAACCGGCGTCGAGATGGTGGTGGTCACGGTGCCGTCGATCAAGCCCTTTCTCTCGGCCAACGAATATGCGGCGGCGCTCTATGGGAAATGGGGGATCGGGTCTGCGCAGCAGGAGCATGGGATCATGGTGCTCGTTGCCGTGGAGGAACGGCAGGCCGCGATGACGCTGGGACGCCAGATGCTTCCCATCATCACCCCGGCGATCATGACTGACATCGGCGGCGGCACGTTGCATCCTGCGATCCGGCTCGGCCACTTCGGCGAGGGCTTGTACCGCACGGTGGTGGCGCTCGCGACTCCGGCTCAAGAAGTGCGGGTCGGCACGCTTGCCAAACATCATTTTAAGGGAGTCGGTTTTTGGATCACGCTGTTTACCAGCCTCGGTGCGATGTCATTCTTCTGGTGGATCAGCCGCCCGGATTTACGGCACCCGTACCGCCGCATTCAACGGGGCGAGTATTGGGGCACAGGGCAGGGCGGGTTCGGCGGCAACTGGGGCGGGTTCGGCGGCGGGACGAGCGGGGAAGGTTTTAAGTAGGCAGCGGTACTTTAACCAGGAAGGGGCACAACATGGGCAAAGGTCAGGACAAGAAGAAAGAGACGAAGAAGAAACCGGCCAAGACCATGGCTGAGAAAAAAGCGGCGAAGCGGGAAAAAGGTAAGTAGGAGAGAAGGGCCGGCGAGACGGTTGAACTGTCCCGGCCCTTTTCCAGTTTCCGCGTAACTGCCGGTTATGAGCGTGCGGTTCGGCGGGGGACTGCCCGCCCTTCTTCCAGATCCTGAAGGTCCGACCAGGCGGTCAGATCGGTCCGCGACGGATCGACGGCGTCACGGTACTTGTTGAATTTCTCGGCGCTTTCGGGCGAGCTTGGCCCGCGCTGCAGCATCATCTCGTTCCACTCATTCAGTTCGGCCGGTGTATGGGGTTTCGCAGCTCCACGAAACCAGGCCGCCACTCTTTCATCCGTCTGATTCCGCTTCACCGCTTCGGTGAATTGCGCATCGGAGAGTCCAGCGAATTCCAGCAGGCGGAAATCCATCGGGCAGGGATAGATGTATTCGCCTTCAGTACCGGCGAGGACGGCGCGGCATTTGTCGATCATGCGTGCGAGATGGACGTAGCCCTCCAGCGTGGCTCGCATGCTGCGGGGGAAGGAAGTTCTGAGATCCATGGAGGTCTGTTTGATCCATCGCCCGATTCCTCTCCCCGAACGGGGAGAGGGCGGGCGTCCGGACCGGACGTTAGAGTAACTTGTGATTGGTGAAGGTCAGGTTCTTGACGACAACCTGGCCGTTCTCAAACGCAATGATACGGCGGGTGGCGGGAAGATCTGCCGCTCCCACGCGCACATGCGTATCGGTGAAGCTCTCAACGTTGTTCAATTTGCCGTCGGTCGGGGAGTAGTAGTAGACGGTGTATCTGGTGGTCAGGTTCTTCTGATCCTGGGTTACGGCGCTTTCCTCGACATTGATCGAGAACGCGAACGGGGTCATGCCCGGGTGGGCCATCTTCCGGTTGATCTGGGTGATGCGGTTATCTTTGATCCGGTAGAAGGAGTTCGATCCGTGGATGTCGAGCTTGGTGCCGAACGGATGGCCGTCTTCTTCCATCGTGAGGGAGTATTTGCCGTCTGACTCTTCGAAGCTTCTGGGACCCCGGTGGACGGCGATCATGCCGAGCTGTTCCTGCGCCCATTTCTGGACCTCGGCATCGCCGAGTTGCACGGACACCTCGCGGGGGCCTTTCACCATAATAGGACCGGTGGTGACTTTCCCGTTGATGTTGACGGTCAGATCAGCGGTGAAGCCGTTGAAATCTTTCGGCCACCGGGCGGTTTTTTCAAATGCCTGCCGCAGAATTTCCCGGGCTTTGGGATCATCGGCGACGGTGGATTGCGGGGCTGTATGCATGGACATGGTCAAGTCTCCGGTGAATGTAGTGGAACGATTATACCTAGCGGCTTTGACGAGGCTCAATGGGGAAGAGTTGCTTCCTCTCTCCTATGCGGAAAGGGGCTTCCGGCAGGCCTCCTGGCACGCAATATCGGGACTCAGCCGGACAGTTTCAACATTCGTGTGATTTCTGATATAGTTCCGCGAGTTGTACCGGTTCGGCAGGCCTGGTGTCTGTTTGAGGGGATGCTAGAAGAGGATGGAGTAGAATGGAACGACGCGCTGCTTCCCATACTGAAGAAGAAGAGATGAACCAACGCCGCAAGCTGTTGAATGCGGCGAAACGGGGCGATCAGAAGGCCATCGGGAAGTTGTTTGAGTTGTATCAGGTGCGGGTCATGAATCCGGATCAGCTCACCAAAATCAACAAAGTCTATGCGGCGATGCCGATACCGGTGAAATCGGGATCCTCGCGATCAGGGCGGCAGGCAGCCAAAGCGGGCAAGCAGCCTCCGACCAAGCCGGGTGCGTCCGAGAAATCTCTCCCAGCGGGGAAGTCGAAAGCCGCCAAGCCGGAAAAAGCGGCGAAGCCGGCCAAGCCTGTGAAATCAGCGAAGCCTGCGGCCGTTGCGCCGAAGAAGGCCCTCAAGCAGCCGGCTAAGCGGAAAGCCAAATAGCTGTTCCCTCCGCAGCTTCGAAGAAAAAGATCACTGAACGACTACGCGTAACCCTCCGTTCGCCAGCGCCGCCGCAATCTGTTCGGCTTGTTGCAGCTCTCCTTCAAAGACCATCGCTTCTCCCTCATGATCGATCCGATACGCGAGTTCGAAGGCGTGCGAGGAGGTCATGCCGGGCACATACTTGCACAGCAGGGTAATCACCTGCTGGTAGGTGTGACAATCGCAATTATAGACAATCACGCGGGCTTCGAGTCCGTCACCGGCGCCGGTGACGGTTTCTTCGGTTACATCAGGATTGGCCAGCGGGGCGGACGGTTTTGCCATAGCGGAAAAGTGTAGCAGAGTCCGGTGAGGAGGTTAATACCCGGTTCTGATGACCAGATGGTTGGGAAGGCTTCGGCCTTCACGTGCGAGTGTTCGATTGAGCAGCTGAAAATGCGCGGGCGAATCCGTCGAGACCGTCAGATGATGACGATTTGCCAGCTGAAACGTGTAGTACTGCGCCGCCGCTGTTTTCACTAATGCCAGACCATATTCGAAACGATAGGCATCATCCCCGGTCGGTCGTCGACGGCTGAGCTGTTGCACGGCATCGACGGCAAAAGACTGGTGGAGAAATTCCTCGTCCATGAGTCGCAGTAGGGCAGCAGGACCGGGCACGATATCGCGTCCTATCGTCATGGCATGCGTGGGATCGAACAGTCCACGTTGAAATCGCCGGTCTTCCCTGAGCGCCTCATGGAACTGCGTGCGCCATTGTGCATCGGCGAGGTCGCGGTCGATGGAGATCCGGCCGGCTTCGTCGAGCGGTCCGCTGACGTTGTGGCCTTGAATCAGTCTTCCTGCGGTCACCAACTCCGGAAAGATTCCCCCCATGCGATCGGCATAGGCTGTGGTTCCTGAGAAGGGGCTGAGCTGGAGCGCCATATAGTCGCGAAAGTGGACGCGGTGAAATCGTGCGAGCAGCCGTTGCAAGGTCTCCGCATGGCAGAGATGGAACGGGTAGAACAGTGTATCGGTCGGCGGTGCGGCATTCATCGACATTCCCCCGGACTCATGCTAGGTTTCGGCCATGAAACGAATCTTTACATCCTGGCTGGATGTGCTCCTGGTATTCATTCCTCTTGCGGTCGCGCTTGAAGTCGCGAAGGCCGATCCGCTCTTTGTTTTTGCCGCTTCGGCTTTCGCCATTGTTCCACTTGCCGGCATGCTGGGCCGTGCGACCGAGCATCTCACCTCGCATGTCGGGGCCGGCGTGGGGAGTCTGTTGAACGCCTCGCTGGGGAATGCCGCGGAGCTGATCATCGCGCTGGCGGCGCTCCGTGAAGGCCTCCATGACGTGGTGAAAGCATCGCTCACCGGTTCCATCCTCGGCAATATCCTGCTGGTGCTCGGGGCGTCCATGGTGGCCGGCGGGCTGAAGTATGAACGGCAGACATTCAACCAGACGGCTGCCGGCATGGGCTCCAGCCTGCTCCTGCTGGCGGCGGTCGGCCTGATCATTCCCGCGCTCTTCCACTTTACGGCCGCAGATCGCGGAGTGACGATCGAACGGGAGATGAGTCTGGAGATCGCGATCGTCCTCTTCGTCATGTATGGCCTGAGCCTGCTGTTTTCGCTGAAGACGCATCGGCATTTGTATGCCGGGGAAGCGCATGATGCGGAAGACCTGGGGGAGGAGCCCTGGAGTTTCCGCATGTCGGTGGCGGTGTTGGCCGTGGTCACGACCTTGATTGCGGTCATGAGCGAATTGCTGGTCGGCGCGATCGAACCGGCAGCCCACAAGCTCGGTCTGACACAGGTGTTCGTCGGCGTGATCCTGGTCGCGCTGGTCGGTAATGCGGCGGAACATTCGACGGCGGTGCTCATGGCAATGAAGAACAAGATGGATCTGGCCTATGGCATTGCCGTCGGGTCGAGTCTGCAAATCGCACTGTTGGTGGCACCGGTTCTGGTCTTTGCGAGCTATCTCTTCGGAACCCCACTCGACCTGATCTTTACGCCGTTTGAAGTGGCGGCCGTGACGATCTCGGTATTTGTCGTCGGTTTTGTCGCGATCGACGGGGAGTCGAACTGGATGGAGGGCGCCATGCTGGTCGGGGTATATGCGATGCTGGCGATTGCCTTCTATTTTCTTCCTGCCTGAGCCGGAGTTCCGTCAGACCTTGTCCATATCGATGACTTCCGTCGCATCCCACAAATTCTTCCACTCGGCGTCAGCCAGATCTTTTTCCCGATCGGCATGAGTCTCGGTTCCAAACGCGACGGGTGCGGGATCCGCCGGCTTCGCCTCCGGTTGGGCCGTTGCGGACGGTTCCGTCTGGCCGGATTTGCGCTTTTTGGCTGGATCCATGTTGACAGGCATAGAACACCTCGGGTGAATGGATACTAGTGTCTCCTTCCCTCCGGCTCGTTGTCAATGGCATGGACCGCGGCAGCCAACCGTTACGGGTGATCCGGGCACTCAAAAGAGATCCGCGGCGACGCTGTCGGCAAATCGCCGACCCTGGGGCGTCAGCCTGATTCGCTGGCCCTCGTTCACAATCAGACCTTTTACAGCGAGTTGTGCGAGGAGGTCACGTTGGCCGGGATCTCCGGCGGCGACGGAGTGCGGGACCCCGTTCAATAATCGGAGGCCGAAAATAAGAGCATCGCGCCGTTGTTCTTCCTCGCTCAGCGTCAGGCGTTCGTTCACCGGAAGCTGATTGTCTTGGAGTCGGACGGTATAGGCGTTGAGATCGGCGATATTGCCGAACCGGCAGCCGCCGACGTAGGACTGTGCGCTGGGGCCTAGGCCAAGGTAGTCGCCGTCGGTCCAATAGAGCAGATTGTGGCGACAGGCGTAACCAGGTCTGGCGTAGTTCGAGATTTCGTAACGGGTAAATCCTGCTGACGCCAGGATGGTTTCTGCGGCTTCTTCCATCACAATCTGGAGCGTGTCGTCCGGTGCAGGGACCAGCCCCTTAGCGATATCCTGTGCCAGCTTGGTATGGTCTTCAACGGTGAGGGCATAGCATGAGATGTGGGTCGGGTTGAGCGTGATGAGCGATTCGACCGTTCTGATCCATGACGCGAGGCTTTGTCCCGGCAGACCGTACATGAGATCGAGGTTGATATTTGAAAATCCCGCTATTCTGGCATTGTCGACTGCCTGCTCGGTTTCGCTGACGGTCCCCGGGCGGCCGATGGGAATGAAATCCTCGGGAGCCATCGACTCGGCTCCCAGGCTGAGCCGATTGAAGCCGGCTTCGGCAAGCATGCTCAAGTCCGAACTCGTGACGGTCGCAGGATGTGCTTCGATAGTGACTTCTATGTCCGGGCCGACAGGAAACGTATCCTGAATCCGCGTCAGAAGTCCGGCCAATTGCCGCGAGGGAATCGTCGTGGGAGTGCCGCCGCCGAAATAAATACTTCGAAGCGCGCGTTGGCCGAACAGGTTTTGCCGGCCATAGAGTGCGAGTTCACGTATCAGAGCCGAGAGGAATGCCTCCGTGCGGGCCGGCGTGGCGATTTCCAGATAGAAGGCGCAGAAGTGGCAGCGCTGCCGGCAGAGCGGAACGTGGATATAGAGCCCGATCTCCCGTTCAACGTGCATCGTTAGATTTTAAACGGTTGAGGTTTGCCGAAATCTTTCTCAACGACGACTTCGATTTCATCCAGGGCGGATTTCCCTCGATTGCGGATATGTGTCGCCCATCCGGGATAGCGGCGTAACGTCTCAAAGACCGTCTTCAGGATCTCCGGCTTGATGCGGGCTTCCCACTCGGCGGTCCAAGCCCGTTGATCCTCGTCCCCTTCATAGTCGTCCGGGAAACCGGCTTCCAGGCTGAAGCGAAGATTAAAAGACTGTTCCTCACGATACATGCAGGCCTCTCATTGCGATCTGAACAGGGGGATTTTATAATGGGTCCCAACAAGGAGTGTGTCTGATGCCTATCTTCGAATATGTCTGTAGTGAATGTAAACACCGGTTTGAGCTCTTGATCCATCGATCGGATGAAGCCGCTTGTCCGAAGTGTCACGCGACGAGACTGGAAAAGCAGATTTCCTCGTTCGGAGTCGGTGCCACGGGGGGGTGGGCTTCGCCGGGCTCTGGCGGGGGAGGCTCTTGCGGCAGCTGTGGTGATCCGCGCGGACCCGGTTCCTGCTCGATGAACTAGGCGCTGTGATGGAATCCGAGGAACTGCTGCAGCGGGCAATCGGGACGATCGGGCAGTCCGATCCGATCGTCAAACTGCTCCAACAAGTGAAGATGGGGAAAATGAAGGCGGGAGACGCGGGATTGCGCGCCGTTGTCGAGGCCTGGCTTGGGACCTATGAGAAAGTCCTCAAGACGGAGGGGCTGACCCAGGCGGCGCTCCGGCGGATCGATCCAGCCCCGCGAGTGGCCGTGTTGCTGGAGGCCGGGGTGCTGCAGGCCGATCAGCCGGTCGTGCGCGGACTGGCAGCAACGTTTTCCCAAGCCCTGGCGCAAGCCCCTGCCGAATAGCCGGTAGGCGATACCATGCGGATCTGCTTTGTCGCCTGGCTCCTCTTGTTCATGGCGTCATCGGCGGGTGCCGATGACGAGACGGGAATCGCACCGCTCCAATTCTTGAACTCCGGGCAGTTCGCCGCGGTCCTTTCCGAAGACATCCTGTTTCTGGATGACGCTCCCTCCATTGAAACGTTTCTGACGGTTCTGGACGGTCAGCCTCCCGATTGGCCGACGGTCTATGGGCAGGGCCATCATGACCCCGGGCATGACGACCGCCTCTTCGCGCTCAATCGGGAGCGCGATGCACGGCGCGCTGGAAATCCTTCGTTGCTGAGGCGGATCGCATTTCGATGGTCGGGAGAATTATCGCGTTTCGATCCGGAGGCCCAGGGATTTTCTGTGGCGCTCGGTCCTGTGTTCACCTCGACGAGGTGGGGCCAGGTGCGTTTTAAGCCGGATGATCTGCCGGGAGAGCTCAAGGCGATTCCTCCGGCGGACGCTTTGGCGGGGCTGCAGCGGGGGATTGCCGCAGGGCAAGCTGTGGAGCTGGCCGTTATCATCATCGGGCGACTGATCCCGGAGGAATCGATCGTGTATGACTTCTCGCACGACCAGGAAGGGCTCGGCCTGATCATGCCGTTTGTCCATGTCGAAGAGGTTCGCTACGTCCTGGTTCCCTAGGTCTATCCGGTTAGTATTCTGCTCATTACCTGCCCCTAACCCATCTGCAGTCCCGCGTGTAGCGCGAAGTACGTAGCCGGTCCGGCCTGCGTCCGTCGCTGCCTGTATGAAGTGTCCATCAGTCACCGGCACATTATGGACGTCACTGAAAGGCGAGCTTCGTACACCGGCTGTAGGCAAAAACCGTCAACGGGTCCGGATGCCGATAGATAAGGCCTGGATTGATCACGGATTGCCGGAGATGCGGTGGGGGCCGGCCTACAGGGTATTGCTCTTGCTCAACCAACGCCGCGGGCCGAGACCTCAGTTCCACGAAAGGGGTCCATTATGGTGCCGGGTACAGCGGAGCAAGGCAGGATGGGTGTAAAGAAAACAGTGCGGATCAAGTCCGGTCGCAGGACTGCTCTGCTGACGTTCACTCTGTTGGCTTCACAGGGTTTATGCGGTTCGGTGTGGGCCCATGACGGGACCGTTCATTCCGAGCCGGGGGCTTCGATCGTTCAGAGGCACTCCCTTCTCAAATCTGTTCGTCCGACCGAGCCGGCGTATTCACCCGTGAGTGATGCGTCGAAGTCCTCCGGGCTTAAAGAGGCCGGCCGGAAAAAGTCTCCGAAACAACAGGCCAGAGCCAATTCCAAAACCGCCGATGCGCCGCTCAAGCAGTCTGACTCCAAGGACACGTTAGGACTTGAACCGGCACCGGTCTCCGGTGGCGGCGGAATGAATTCTGTGGATGTAAGCGCATCCGGAACGTCGTCGATGATCGGAGGCGGTCGAACCATGACAGGTGGAATATCGGCAATGTCCGCGCTGGCTGGCGCCGCTCCGGTGATCGGAGCATCGTCCGGGGCTGCATCTCCGAGTGCGGCGATAGGATCGGCTTCATCCGTTGTCCTGAATGCGTTGACGCCTTCAAACAAAGGCATCGGAAGACTATCGGCCTCGATTCCCGGATTGATGCGTGTGATTGTTCCGCCGCTTCCCCCGGATGCGGTCGCGCAACCGGCGCCTCCGCTCGGACCTCCCGCCTCGGGGCTTCCGGCAGCCCCGGCCAACTGGTTTGGGTATCATGTGTTGAATCGCCTCACATTCGGGGGGACTCCGAACCAGTTGAATGCGGTCTCACACATGACTGCCGCACAGGCCAGGGAGTGGGCCGTCCGGTATATGAAGGAGCAACTCGGGTTGGATCCGGCACAGCCCTGGCCCGCCAATCTGCATGCCACCTCGCCGCTCCCGAATGCTATTCCGATTTTGGATACCGATACAGACTATCTGTTGGCTTCAAGCAAAGGCAGTTGGCGGAGGGACGATCCGGAGCCGACGTTGCTCGTGCCTGAGTTGAACCAGATCCAGGATTACGATCTGATCAGGAAAATCCATAGCCGGCGTCAGCTGCTCGAAAAGATGGTCTATTTTTGGGACAACCACTTCAATACCGATTACCGGTCCCATTTTCGGGGACAGTATGAAGTCTATGAAAATGACGCCTTTCGGGAGCTGGCCTACGGCCGGTTCGTGGATTTGTTGACGGCGAGCGGCAAGAGCGCCGCGATGATGGTGTATCTCAACACCGATGTGAATCGGAAAGAGAATCCGAATGAGAATTATGCCCGGGAAGTATTCGAACTCCACACATTGGGCGTCGATGAACAGGGGCATCCCGCCGGGTATACCCAGGCCGACATTGTGGAGGCGGCGAAAGCGTTTACGGGGTGGACCGTGCCGGCCGGTGTCGCTCCCGGATTCCGATTCCTCGCCGGTCGGCACAGCCCCGGAGCAAAAATGGTGTTAGGGCAGGTCATCGCCTTCGACGGGGCCGGGCCGGGCGAGGGCGAACGCGTCCTGCAGCTTGCGGCGAGTCATCCGTCGACGGCGCGGCATCTGGCGAAAAAGCTGTGTGAGTATTTCGTAAGCGAGACCCCGTCCCCAGCGCTCATCGCGGAGGTGGCGGCGGTGTTTGCCGACTCCGGCGGCGATATCCGGAAGGTCTTGATCGCGATCGTGACCTCGCCGGACTTCAACGATGTTGCCAACTACAGGAGCCTGGTGAAAACACCGCTCGAATATGTCGTCGGGTTGTACCGGAATCTTGGCGTCTGGTCCTCCCGCGATCCCTTCCGGACCCGGCTGACTAAAGCCGGCCAGGGGCTGTTCGAGATGCCGCCGCCGACTGGTTATAAGGAGAAGTCCGAGGAGTGGCTGAATACCCATGTGTTGTTCCACGAGACGGCCATGGCCTATGAAGCCACGATTTCCGGATTCGGCTCGACCGTTCGGTACGGATCCGATACGAGCGGAGGTTTGACTCGTGTGTGGTTAAAGACTCTGGGTATGAGGACAGAGGAAGATGTGTTGGGATTCTTGCTCAATCTGACGACCGACCGGATTGCGACGGCGACTGAGTATCAGGTGTATCTCTCGACGTTACGGAGCGGAGGTACGTTTAATCTTGATAGTTCGAGCTCCGAGGCGCCGTTGGACCGGACGTTGGCGACCATCCTGGCGAATCCACGATATCTCTACCAATAGCAGCGGGCGGAATGAGGGAATACACCATGGGGCCTTGTCATTGTTGTTCGTCCACGTTTCAGACGGTGTCTCGTCGGTCGCTATTGAAACGAGCGTTGGGGGTTGCCGCTACGGCTGTTGCCGCCAATATGTTCCCGTTGGAGGCGCTGTTTCAGGGAACGGCCAGGGCTGCGACGAATGCCGGGAAAACGCTGGTGGTCGTTTTTCAGCGAGGCGGCAACGACGGCCTGAATACCATCGTGCCGTACTCGGACTCTCAGTACTATGCGATGCGGCCACGCTCGACGAGCGGAGGGATCGGCATTCTGCCGCCCGGTTCCGGTGACGGAGCCGGGCTTGATCTGCCGGGGACCGGCTTTGCCATGCATCCGTCGATTCAGCCGCTGCACGCGCTGTATACGAGTAATCGTCTGGCCGTCGTCACGGCTGCGGGGTTTGCCGGAAGCACACAATCCCACTTTACGGACCAGGACACGATTGAACATGGTTTACCCGATCAGCGGGATGGATGGCTGAACCGATATCTGGCAACCGTTCCGGCCGGCGGCACGGCGACATTGCGCGCCGCTGCGATCGGGGACGACGTCACAAAAGCGTTGCGCGGGACGGTGCTGGTGCCCTCATTTTCAGACTTGGCATCTGTCAGCTTTTCACGGCTTGGCTCGGCAAAGTCGTTGCTCGACGCGAACCTCCGGGCGATCTATGCGCAGGATCCCGCCTCGTCCACGGGCAATCCTGCGCGCACTGCGGTGCATGCCTTAGGGCCGGAGATGTTGAATCGCGTTGCGGCGATTGAAAATATCGGCGCCTCGGCGCCCCAAAACGGGGCAGTCTATCCCAATACGGCATTCGGAAAAGAAATGCGGGATTTGGCTCATATCATCCGTTCGGGCCTTGGTCTTGAGGTCGCGACGGTCGATACCGGCGGGTGGGATACTCATGATGACCAGGGGGCAGGCGGCGCGGCGGCGAACCGCCAGGCTGCACGCCTTGCCGATTTCTCAGGAGGTATCCGTGCCTTTGTCGATGACCTGGGGGCGCTCATGACGAATGTGGTACTGCTCACCTGCACGGAGTTCGGTCGTACGGTCCGACAAAACGCCAATGGAGGCACGGATCATGGTAAAGCGTCCGTCTGGTTCCTCGTCGGAGGGGCCGTGAAAGGAGGTCTCTATCACGGAACTGCCGGCTGGCCGGGCTCACTGAGTGAAGCCAATCTCGACAGCGGGCGCTACATCCGGCCGACGGTCGAGTTCCGCGATATCTTCTCCGATATCCTGACCAGGCATTTCGGCGTCAATTCAGCAGAACTCGGCGCTGTATTGCCAGGCCATGTTCACCAGCCTGTCGGACTGTTTGTCTAGGCCGGTGGGCGACAGACGCGAATTCCTCACGGGCGGCTCCCACATCAGGCTCACTCCTCCGGCAAGCCTTCGTGTATCGGAGGCAGGCCGGTGCCCCTCTTTCGAACTAACCTTTCAGCACACTCACAAAAATCAGAACTTCAGGGTACAGTTCTCTCTATCACGGCGTCTGTGTGTGTACCGAACGGCGTGAGGGAGTGAACCATGAGTATCTTTGAGCTATTCGGCATTGCGGGACTGGCGACGGCGGCAGGTTATGGAGTGGTCTGGTCGATCGCTCTGATCCGGCGTCGTGGTGCGCTTCGTGTTGCCGGTCGGTTCTCTGCCTCAAAGCCAACGTTCAGAGACACATATGTCAGTGAGACGACGCCGGCCTATTTTCAGTATGTGCGGAGACGCTATCGATATGCGGTGCATTGTCCCGTCCGGTATGTCGCAACAGGACAGACCGGAGAGGGAGTCGTTGTGGATATGACCCGAGAGGGGTGGCGGGTGCGGGGGCAGGCGGGGATCCGACCCGGGATGGTGTTGAGTATGGATCTGTCCCTTTCGGGCCAGGTCGGGATGGTTGCGGTACCCCGTGCCGTTGTCTGCTGGGTGTGCGGGACGGAGTTCGGTGTGAAACTCGAGGCTATGGATCCTCGACCTTCGGAAGAGCTCAATGAGTTTTTCAGCCGCCTTTCGCAGGCCGCAGCGTTCGCGCCGAAGGCGGCGTAGCGACAGGCTGTTTTTCCTGCGAAATCTCAGTAGGCGTCTTTCGCACAGCGGAAACCGGTTCCGCTCGGCCGGCTGTCCATGATTCCCCAATCCCGATCACTGGTACGTAGACTCACAGCCGGTTTGAGCCAGGATCCTCCGCGCATCGCTTTGATCGCGCCTCGCTCGGGTCCGGCGGGATCATTCAGCGGAGCCGAACGATAATAGTTGGGGTCGTACCAGTCCTGGACCCATTCCGCAGCATTCCCTGCGAGGTCGTGAATGCCGTAGGGGCTCACTCCGCCGGGGAAGCTGCCCACTGGCAGTGTCAGGACTTCCCCGTTGATGCCCTTCTCTTTGGCTATCCGCGCTCCCTCTCCCTTAATCCAGAATGCCTCCCAATCGGTGCCGTTCTGAAATTCAACTGTCCGGCCGGCCCAATAGCTGGCGCTGTTCGCGTGTGCCCAGTTCCAGTCGTTTCCCCAGGGATAGCGGCGGCCGTCCGTTCCGCGCGCGGCCTTTTCCCATTCGGCTTCGGTGGGAAGACGTTTGCCGGACCATCGGCAATAGGCGACGGCATCATCCCAGCTCACATTCACGACCGGATGATGAGCGATGGCGTGAGAAAACAGGGCTCCTTCCCAGATGGTCGACGCCGGATTATTGTTCGCCGGGGGGCGGTGGCCGGTTGAGTGGACGAAGGCCGCGTAGTGGTGATTCGTGACTTCGTACCGGTCGAGGAGGAACGCGTGGAGGAAGACCAGTCGTTCGGGATGTTCATCGGCTAGACTGCCGGTGCCCTCCGCGGTGCCCATACGAAATTCCCCGGCAGGGATCAGCACCATCTCATCAGCGGGAGAGTCGGCGCCAAAAGCGGGCAGCATGGTGCAGAGGATGAGGAGAGCGGAGAGCGCGCCTCTCATCACGTTCGACATTACGGTTTCTTGAGGCCGCACGCTTTCGCGACCGCATCACGATAGGTCTGCCAGAGCCGGAGACTTCGTTTCACGGTGCTGAGAATGGCCTGTTGCGTCGTCGCGGACGGAGCGTTCTGCGTCACCATGTCGTAGGCATCGTGCCGATGGCCGGATTCAACGAGCTGGTGGGCTCGAATGAGATCCATACAGTCGGGGGAGTTGCCGTGAAAGCGGACCAGCGGATGGTTTTTTATGGTCGTCTCGATCTCTTC
This sequence comes from uncultured Nitrospira sp., assembly GCA_964512025.1. Classification (GTDB taxonomy): domain Bacteria; phylum Nitrospirota; class Nitrospiria; order Nitrospirales; family Nitrospiraceae; genus Nitrospira_D. The sequence goes on from CAZEHM010000008.1 coordinate 37,819, forward strand.
CGCCGTTTTCGGTTTCGACGGTTCGAGTAGTTCCTTCCGGTCTTTGACGCTGCCTTCGACGAAAATGGTGAGGGCCGCCGCGCCCAGTACCCAGGTCGGCTGCTTGGAGATGCGATCCAGCCATGCGCGATAGGCCCGGCTGGCGGGGAGGGGACGGATCCGTTCGAAATCTTTCGCCGTGAACCCCAATCCTTCCATCATAGTCAGAAACAGTTCAGGATGGGATTTGCCGAGGGAGAGTCCTCCGGTGTCTTCTTCGTAGATGTTTTCCGCCAGCATGCGTCGAACGGAAGGCGGCGGGTTGTGTCCATGAATACGGGCGAGATAGACGGGGAAGTCCCGGACGTAGACGAAGTATTCCTGCTGAAAATGAATCTTGAGCTGCTCTTTGGTCAATCGTCCGGTTGCAAAATGATCCCATGCCCAATGGTGTTTGCCGTCCATGACTTTGAGCAATGCGTCGAGAAAGCGGGCCTGTGTCAGTCGTGATGCCATCGTACCTTGCCTTCTTGAAGGCCGCCTCGTTAGAATCCCGTGATTCTGTGAGGACAGCGATGAATCCGATTACTATTCAAAACCCCGACGAGATTTTGACGCTTCTGGCTGATGTTGCCTTGCAGGGGCCAGGTTTTTCAACGGAGTGTCTCCTGGACTATGTGCTCGAAGAAGGGTTCACGGAACCCATCTTTCTCAGCGCCACCGGTGAAGACGCCACGGCATTCTATAAAGGCCAGCCGAATGCCTGGGCGGTCTATCAGATCCGTGAGTGGAAACGGGTGCTGACGGTATCTGGCGGCGGCCGGGAGCGTCGTGTGCAAATCAGAGAAACGCCTTAGCTGACGTGCGAGTGTAAAGAGGCGCGCCGAAAAGTGCAAATGGTTGTGCGATAACTCCTTCGATCGTGCAGCAGGAAAGGGGAGGTGCGTTCATGCCGATGCGGTATCTGACCACGGCGCATGATATCGGGGAACTCGCGATCATCAAAAGTCTCTGCGAGGCCAACGGCATATCCTCCCTGTTTCTGGATGAGCACGTGAGCAGCCTGTATCCGGGTGTGTTGGAACTGCGCTGTCAGGTGATGGTCGACGAATCAGAATGGGAGCGGGCGGATGCGCTGTTCAGTCGTTTACGCCTGCCGATTCGGGAAGTCGCGCCTTCTTCTTAAGGCAATCGCGTCTTTCCGTCGGGACCTTCTCCGCACCGCTCAACGTGGAATTTTGGGGTGAGGCGAGTCGGCTGGAAAGTCGGTGGGCTTGCGCTCGCCGGATCCCTCGTACCAGCCTCCGATGAGCAGGCCTTCTTCGAAATAGAGATACCGGTGTTTCACGACCGCGGCATTTTCCCAATCTTCGAAAATCCACTCTTCGCGGCGTAGCCCCTCTTTGGTGAAAGAGGTATTGATGGTCTGGGGACCTCCCCAGGCTTTGAGGACCTGGTCTTTGGTCATGCCCGCCATCACCCGGCGTTGCTCGATATGCTTTTGAAAGTCAGGGTCTCGCAGTTGAACCGTCAAGGGAACGACGACCATCATCAGAAAAGAAAGGGCCAGGCCTGCATAGATAATCTTGCGGACCAAGGGACGTCGAATAAAGGATTCGTCGTCCTGTTGTGCAGGAGTCTGTGGGGCGGCTGAAGCAGGCTGTTCCATAGTCGTAATTACTTCCTCAATGAACTCGCGCATGCTAACTAAGGGGGGTGGGACGAGTCAAGCGAACAAGCCGGGATCTCACGGTAATTCAGGGAGATAGATCGTCGTCCGGTTCATGAAAGTCCTAGTCAGGGCGCATTGACACCGATGAGGTTGATTATGGAACGAGAAGCGGTTCAGCGCAGATCATCTAGAGCGGCGTTTGGATGGATTGTGCTTGCCGGGTTGTTATTGGCAGACCCTCTTCTGCCCCTATTCCAGGCCCAGGCAACAACGATTTATTCCTATATCGATGAGCAGGGCAATCCCCGGTTCAGCGATTCGATGGACAATATTCCCGAGAAGTATCGTGCGAAGGTGAAGACGCATGAGCAGGCGACGCCTCAGGAACGGCCGCCTTCGGCCTTGGACTCCGCGAGGGCGATGGTCCCGACATCGGCAATCGCGTCGTTCAAGCAGAAAGTCGTGGAACTGCTTCAGAGTTTCGGCATTCCGGTTTCCGCGGCCTCGGCGAAGACCGGGACGGCGCCATCCCCGGCATCCGATATGAGCTCTACCCAGTCCCGCATCTTGAACTACGCCGGAGCCGCAGCGATTGTGCTGTTGCTCATGATGTATTTCAGCAAGAGTCAACTGACGCGCCTGTTGGGGTTGTGTCTGCTCGTCACGCTCGGGATCGCCACGCCGATTCTGTTGTATGTGAGTGACGATGGTCCGATGACCGGCATGAGAAATAAAGCGAATGTGGTGGGCCAGGCCCAGCAGGATCGTTTCAAGCAGGTCGTGCCCTAGGCGTGAGCCGGTTGTGTGCGGGTCATTCCGCGTAGTGGGGCACGGGAATCTTCTTGGGTTGCGGCGCGGGCGGCGGAATCCGGTCGGCAAACTCTGGTGAGTAGGGGTTGACGATCGCTTCGTGGGTATGCCGCTGGCGCTGCCTGACCAGTTGGAGGCTTTGCGTGCCGATTTCCATGCGGTCGACGGTTGCCTTTGTCGTCAGGCGGTCGGGTAAGCCTTGAAGCGAAAACAGCTGAAACGTCAGCGTCCAGTCCAGTTGCTCCTTCCCCTTCTCCTTGATCAAGAAGCGCGCGGCATCCGATGGGGGGCCTTTGAACAGCAGCACCCAGATATTGGAACGGAAGGCCGGTGCCTGCGGATCTCGTGAGGGTACGAACTCCGGAACCAGCGACGGGATTTGAGCGATGGGAACGGGTGGGGTAAATTCTATGTCTACCAGCCGCACAAAGAGGGGACGGGTGTCGCTCGTATCGTTGGGGTCGACGGTGTAGGCGAAGGAGTACCGCACGTCGATGCCGTTTCGGGTGAATGTATACACATCTTCGCCGTTTTCCGGCGAGACCAGTTTGCTGAAGTACTTCTGCCAGTCTGTGATGGGATAGTAGGTAAAGACCCTGAGAGCTGATTTTCGGTCGCGAACTGCCTGGGGGATGCCCAGCCGCGCATGGAGTTCCTGTTGCGTGAGGCCGAGAAAGCCGTCTTCAAAATAGGGTGCAGCGGTAAGGGGGCGAGGAAGGCACAGCACAACACCGAGGACGAGTAACCACGTGAGGCGGTACCTGGGTTGTTGAGCCGGCAAGGGTATCCTCCGTAGAGTGCAGGCATCGTATCGAGCGGGTTGAACGTCTGTCAAGAAAAGGGTCTGCCTTGCCGGTCAGAAACCCTTCCAGTATCATAGCGTGCTCAATCAATAAGTCACGGGAGACGGACACCAGTGGGTAATTCCTTATCAGCGCCGATTGAACAACTTCTCAAGAGCCGGATCCTCATCCTCGACGGAGCGATGGGGACGATGATCCAGCAGCGGAAACTGGATGAGGCGGCCTTCCGTGGCGAGCGTTTTAAGGATTGGAAGCAGGACCTCAAAGGCCACAACGATCTGTTGAATGTTACGCAACCGGCCATTATCGAAGATATTCATCGCCAGTATCTTGAAGCCGGGGCCGATATCGTCGAAACGAATACGTTCAATTCCCAGTCGATTTCTCTGTCGGACTATCACATGGAGACGCTGGGTTATGAACTGTCCAAGGCCGGAGCCGAATGTGCCAAGCGGGCGGTTCTCAAGGTGCAGGCTGCTCAGCCCGGCCGGCAATGCTTTGTGGCCGGGGCGATCGGGCCGACGACGAAGACATCGTCGATCTCAACGGACGTCAACAATTCGGCCGCACGGGGAACAACGTACGAAGAGCTGGTGGCGGCCTATAGCGACCAGGTGCGAGGTCTGCTTGATGGAGGAGCCGATCTCCTACTCGTCGAAACGATTTTCGACACACTGAATGCAAAGGCGGCTTTTTTCGCTATCCAGCAGGTCTTTGACCAGGGCGGACGCCGTGTGCCTGTCATGGCGTCGGTGACATTCATTCAAGCCGGCAGCAATCGTGGCGTGACGGGGCAAACGGTTGAAGCGTTCTGGAATTCGATCTCGCATGTGCCGCTCCTGAGCGTCGGAATGAACTGCGCGCTGGGGCCGAAAGAAATGCGTCCCTTGATCGAAGAGTTGTCGCAAATCGCCCCGATCTATATCAGTTCGCATCCCAACGCCGGCTTGCCGAATCCGTTGCTGCCCACGGGATTTCCGGAAACACCGGAGACACTCGCGCCGCAGTTGCGTGAGTGGGCGCAGAACGGCTGGCTCAATATCGTGGGTGGCTGCTGCGGAACCACCCCCGACCATATCAGGCAGATTGCGGAGGCGGTGCGCGGGCTGAAGCCCAGGCCCGTTCCTACCGTGGAACCCTATACGCGGTTGAGCGGGCTTGAAGCCGTCACGCTTCGCCCGGATTCGAACTTCGTCAATATCGGTGAGCGGACCAACGTGACCGGTTCTCCGGCCTTTTCGAAGCTGATCCTGGCCGGCGACTACGAAGCGGCGCTGTCCGTTGCGCGGCAACAAGTTGAAGGCGGGGCCCAGATCATCGATGTCAACATGGATGAAGGCATGCTCGATTCCAGAGCGGCGATGGAGAAGTTTCTCCGTCTTATCGCCTCGGAGCCGGATATTTGCAAGGTGCCGATCATGGTCGACAGCTCTAAGTGGGAGGTGCTGGAGACCGGTCTGAAAAATATTCAGGGGAAGGCGATCGTCAACAGCATCAGCCTTAAAGAGGGCGAACAGAAATTTATTGATCAGGCGACGCTGGTCCATCGGTACGGGGCTGCCGTCGTCGTCATGGCGTTCGATGAGCAGGGGCAGGCCGATACGTTGGAGCGGAAGAAGGAGATCTGCGCGCGCTCCTACAAGATTTTGACGGGACAGGTGGGTTTGCCTGCGGCCGATATCATCTTCGATCCCAATATTTTGACTGTCGCAACCGGCATCGAAGAGCATAACAACTATGCGGTGAATTTCATTGAGGCTACCCGGTGGATTAAGAAGAATTTGCCCGGCGCCAAGGTCAGCGGCGGGATCAGTAACATCTCGTTTTCGTTCCGCGGGAACAACGTGGTTCGTGAAGCGATGCACGCGGCCTTTCTCTATCATGCCATCAAAGCCGGCCTCGATATGGGTATCGTGAACGCCGGTCAGCTGGCGGTGTATGAAGAGATTCCCAAGGACCTGCTCGAATTGGTTGAGGACGTCCTGCTGAACCGGCGTCCTGACGCGACCGAGCGCCTCGTAAATTTCGCCGAAACCGTCAAGCAGAAGGGGAAGGCGGTCGTGAAAGATGACGAGTGGCGCAAGGGAACGGTTGAGGAGCGTCTCTCGCATGCCCTGGTCAAAGGCATTACGGACTATATCGATCAGGATACGGAAGAAGCGCGGCAGAAATATCCGAAGCCCTTGTCCGTCATCGAAGGGCCGTTGATGGCCGGAATGAACGTTGTCGGCGACCTCTTCGGATCCGGCAAGATGTTTCTGCCGCAGGTTGTGAAGAGCGCCCGAGTCATGAAGAAGTCCGTCGCCTATCTCATGCCCTTCATGGAAGAGGAGAAAAAGCGGGTGGGCGGTTATCAGGCTCAAGGGAAAGTTCTGCTCGCTACCGTGAAGGGCGACGTGCACGACATCGGGAAAAACATCGTCGGGGTGGTGCTGGGTTGCAATAACTACGAGGTGATCGATCTCGGCGTGATGGTGCCCTGCGAAAAAATTCTGGCGGCGGCGAAAGAGCTCAAGGTCGATGTGATCGGATTGAGCGGTCTGATTACGCCGTCGCTGGATGAAATGGTGCACGTCGCTAAGGAAATGACCCGCGAAGGATTGACCGTGCCGTTGCTCATCGGCGGAGCAACGACCAGTAAGGCTCACACGGCGGTCAAGATTGCGCCGTCCTATGCGCCGTCGGTGGTCCATGTGCTGGATGCCTCGCGCGCCGTCGGGGTCGTGGGAAGCTTGATCAGTCCGTCTCAAAAGCCGGGGTTCGTGCAGCAGGTACGGGATGATTACGAACGAATGAGGCAGGCGCATCAGGATCGCGGGTCTAAGCCGGTGTTGCCGATCGTGAAAGCGCGTGCCAATCGCTTCGTCTCTGATTGGGCGACGCTGGATATTCCTACGCCGTCTTTCCTGGGCGTGCGGACGATCAGTGCTCAATCATTGGAAGAACTGGTGCCTTTCATTGACTGGTCGCCGTTCTTTCACACCTGGGAATTGAGAGGCCGGTATCCCACGATATTTGACGACGTCACGGTCGGTCCGAAGGCCAAAGAACTGTACGATGATGCACGTCGATTGCTGGACGAGGTTATTGAAAAGAAACTGTTGACTGCGAAGGGCGTGTACGGATTCTTTGCCGCAGCTAGCATGGGCGATGACATCGAACTCTATGGCGATGGCGCGAGGACCAAGCGGTTGCTGACGCTTCACACGCTTCGCCAGCAGTCGGAAAAGCCCGAAGGCCAGCCGAATCTTGCGTTGGCCGACTATATTGCCCCCCGCGAATCAGGTCGGACGGATCATCTCGGGGTCTTCGCGGTGACGGCGGGGATCGGCCTGGATGAGTTGTGCCAGCGTTTCGACAAGGATCATGACGACTATAACTCAATTATGGCGAAAGCGCTGGCCGACCGGCTGGCGGAGGCTTTTGCGGAGTTCCTCCATAAGCGTGTCCGTGAAGAATGGGGCTATGGCAGGCAGGAGGCGCTGTCGGTTGAAGATCTGATTCGAGAAAAGTATCGCGGCATTCGTCCAGCGCCCGGTTATCCGGCCTGTCCGGATCATACCGAGAAGCGTCTCCTGTTTGATCTTCTGCAAGCCGAACAGCAGGCCTCCATAACCTTGACCGAGAGTTTTGCCATGTTGCCGTCTGCGGCGGTCAGCGGATTCTATTTTGCTCATCCGGAGGCAAAATACTTTGCGGTGGGAAAGATCGGAAAGGATCAGGTCGAAGACTATGCCCGGCGAAAAGGGATGGATCTGCGTACTGTCGAACGCTGGCTGTCTCCGAACCTCAACTACGAGCCTGTCTGACGGTCGCATCCCGCGTCTGAAATCCTGGCCTGATGTTTGCGGTGGGTAGATGGCCGAGCGGCGTCTGCGGCTAGACGACCGTCTCGAACACAGCGCTTTGTGCAGTGTGGCGGATGCTTTGGATCGCGTGGAAGATGGCGCGGTAGCGTGTTTCAGCCCAGGCGTTAAACGAGTCCGCGTCGGTAAAGACGAGATTCCAGGCTTTGGCCGGATCGAGCAGCAAGAGTTGTTGCGCCTGGTCGGCCTCAGGCAGATAGACGACGAGGACGGCCGAGTTTCCTGTCAGGCTGATGTCGGTGAATACATGCACTCGATCGGTGGATGGAAGATGACTGTCCCGCATGGCCGCTTCGGCGATGGGGCGGTAGAGCCGGTGAAGAAACTGTGCGGTTACTTCATAGGCATTTGTGGGGCTCAAGAGTCGGGGATTCGGTTTTTCGCCGAACAGGTTTTCCGTGAGATAGGTGGCGGCTTCCCAGGTCGGCATGACACCGGAGGTCACCAGGGATTCGCAGAGATAGGCGATCCAGTTCCTGCTCGCAGGACGCGTGCGGACCGCAGTGGTTTTCTTTGCCATGGACGGCGACCCTTTCATTAGCAGTGCCTCTGTCGGATTATTCGTTGAGAGTCTGTTCGCGATGTCGAATGAAAAAAGTATATCGGTGAGGAGAAATGCGGTCAACGAATTGCGAAGAATACGCTAAGCAGCGGTAGAATTCTGCCGCGAGGAATCGGCGTATTGCTCGTGGATGCGGCGGAGGTCCTCGGGGGCGGACAGAAACAGGTCGAGCAGTTCGGGGTCGAAGTGTTTGCCGCGTTCTTTGATCATCAAGTCACGGGCGTGTTCGAAGTCGAAAGCCGGTTTGTAGACACGGGCCGTCGTCAGGGCATCGAAGTTGTCGGCGATAGAGGCAATGCGGCCTTCGATGGGAATATCTTTGCCCTTCAGTTTACGAGGATACCCGGTGCCGTCATAGCGTTCGTGATGCGTCCAGGCGATAAGGGCCGCGACTTTGAGCAGTTCCGAGTCCGATCCGGAGAGAATCTTGTAGCCGATTTCCGCATGCTGCGAGATGACGTCGAATTCGGCCGCGGTAAATTTTCCCGGTTTGAGGAGCACATGATCGGGAGTGCCGATTTTTCCGATGTCATGCATCGGACTGGCCGTCTTGATGAGATCGCACTGTTCCGGTGACAGGCCCAATTTACGGGCGAGCAGTTCACAGTAGTGACTCATTCGCTGAATATGCTGAGCGGTAGAACTGTCGCGAAATTCCGCGGCAATGGCTAACCGTTCGATCGTTTCCTCTCGGGAGAGACGAAGCTCTTTCTCGCTGCGTTCCAGCCATTCGAGGGCTTGCTGTAAGGCCATCGTCCTGGTCCGGACGATATCTTCAAGGTTGTCACGGTGGAGGCGGTTTTCCATCTCCAGCCGGCGGCGGCGCAAGGCATTTGCCACGTCGATGAGGACTTCGTTCGATTCAAACGGCTTGATGATATAGCCGAAGGCCCCCATGTCGAGAGCGGCGTTGGCCAGCACGGAGCTGTCCAAGCCGGTGACCATGATTGCGGCGGTGTGGGGGTGGTCGGCGAGCAGGTTGCGCACGAGATCCATACCGGATTCGCCTGGCATGTTGACGTCGCAGAGCATCAGGGCATAGGGCTGTTCATCCATGCGCTGCCTGGCTTCACGAGCGTCGGCTGCGAGCGTGACGGTATAGCCGTGAGTTTGGAGCATATATCCAAGCAAACGACGGATCGGCTCTTCATCGTCGACGACCAGAATGTTCCGGTTTTCGAGGAGCGCTTGCTGTGAATCCTGACCAGAGAAGTTAGGCATGGAGTTGTTGCGGCCTGGCGGTTGAGTTGGAAATGCTGTGCAGGGTCATTATCGGCATGTTTTCTAGACACTTGAGAGTCACCGGAACTGCCCGAGGTTGTGCACCTTCTATGCCAATCAAAATGATGAAATCGGAGTTGTTATGTTTGTGAAGTCGATTCCTGATGCGTACGGGAAACACCTCTTCCAGAGGGTTGATTCGTAGCTTGGCTCGCTTTCTGTTCTTGCGGCGGAAGGAGCGGAGACGATTGGGGGTTCGGTTGAGTGTACAGAATATGTTCGGGACATGGTCGTATTTCGTACATTCATATGGATTTGGTGCACTGGAGCAATCGTGGAGAGGGGCGGTTTGCGATTTGGAGACTGCTCCACTATAATCGCACCCTCACTTTAAGAGAGTAGAAGGGGAAGAAGCGATGAGCGCGGTAGCCGGATTAGTACGATTTGACGGGCGACGGAAGGACCAGCATCGGCCGGTCAAAGTCACCAGAAATTTCACCAAACATGCCGAAGGGTCCGTCCTTATTGAGATGGGGGACACCAAAGTCATTTGCACGGCGTCGATCGAAGAAAAAGTACCGCCGTTTCTCAAAGGAAAAGGGAGCGGATGGGTAACAGCTGAATATTCCATGCTTCCGCGGGCTACCCATGAGCGGACTTCCCGGGAAGCCGTCAAGGGAAAGCAGGGGGGGCGGACGCTGGAGATTCAGCGGTTGGTCGGCCGGGCCTTGCGGTCCGTGACCGATATGACGCAGATGGGCGAGCGCAGCGTCTGGATCGACTGCGATGTGATTCAAGCCGATGGGGGCACCAGAACTGCCTCGATTACCGGGGCTTTCATTGCGCTGGCCGATGCGTTTTCAGTCTTGAAGAAGAAGGATTTAATCAAACGGTTGCCCTTGACGGACTATCTGGCGGCTATCAGCGTGGGAAAAGTCGGCGGAGAAGTCATGGTGGATCTAGCGTATACCGAAGACTCGATGGCCGAAGTTGACATGAATCTGGTGATGACAGGGCGAGGCCGGTATGTCGAAGTTCAGGGAACGGCTGAAAAGACACCGTTTGCCAAGCAGGATATGGATGAGTTTTTGAATCTGGGCTGGCAGGCGATTCAACGGCTGACTGCCATTCAAAAGGATCTCATCGGTTCATTGGACTGACAGGGCTTCTGTGATAGTCGAGTTGGTGCTGGCCACCAGAAATCGCCACAAAGGCGAGGAACTCATGGCGATGCTCGGTGAGCTGGGCATCCGGATTCGCACCCTGGCCGATTTTCCCGAGGCTCCGGAAGTCGAAGAAGACGGATTGACCTGCGAAGCCAACGCCATTAAGAAAGCAACCGAAATTTCACGGGCGACCGGTCTTCCCGCCGTGGCAGATGATACCGGGTTGGAAGTTGATGCATTGGGAGGTCGTCCCGGTGTGTATGCCGCCCGCTATGCAGGCGAAAATGCCACGTACGAAGATAATTGCAAAAAGCTGATCCTGGAGCTTTCCGGTGTTCCGCGCGAGCGGCGCACCGCGCGGTTCATGACCGTAGCCGCCATCGCGGTTCCCGGTGAAACGGTTCAAGTGGCGCATGGCGTGTTAGAAGGTTACATTACCGAATCTCCTGTCGGGTCCGGTGGCTTTGGATACGATCCCGTTTTTTATGTGCCGGAATTGAACGCGACGTTGGCCGAGATCTCTGCGGATCGTAAGAATCGCATCAGTCACCGCGCGAAGGCGTTTCTGCAGGCCAAGGAACTCCTTCGTGCACGTCAGTCTGGATCGTCGTCGGGGCGTAGCGCAGCCCGGTAGCGCGCCTGCTTTGGGAGCAGGATGTCGGAGGTTCAAATCCTCTCGCCCCGACCAAACCGAGCCTGTTCGACCCGGAGCCTCAAAGTGGTTGGCGACGGGATAAACACATCCAGTGTTTGCGCCCGTAGCTCAGTTGGATAGAGCATCAGCCTTCTAAGCTGAGGGTCGCTGGTTCGATTCCAGCCGGGCGCACCACAACGATCGATCGAGCATGCCACGGATACTTCGTCCACGGATTCTCGCCAGCCTCGTTCTTGGAAGTCTGCTGCTCTATAGCCTTGCCGGCTTTCTGGTCATTCCGTATATCGTCAAACAATATGTTGTCCCGGCCGTTGCCGAGAAGATTCAGCATCCTGTGGTTGTCAGAGAAGTCTCGCTCAACCCTTTTTCACTCTCTCTGACTATCGACGGTTTGGAGATTCGGGAACCGGATCAGACGCCGATTCTCGGTTTCGAACAATTCTTTGTGAATCTTCGGGCAAAGACGCTCCTGTTCCAATCCTATGCATTCGATGAAATTCAGATCGTGATGCCGTTTGTTTCGATGAAGGTCGACCGTGCCGGAAAGATGAATCTTCTGGGGCTTGTCCCTGCTTCCGAGCCGGACCGCGCGACGCCGGAGGCATCGAAGGAGCCGGCCCCCTCCGGAGCCGCAAAGCCCCTGGAGATCGGTTTGCTGAAGATCGACCAGGGTATCGTCGAATTTCGTGATGAGTCGAAGCCGAAGCCGTTTGAGATGACGATTGTGCCCATTCACATCTCTCTTCGAAATTTCAGTACCGTGCAGGGCGGAGAAAATGCGTACGCATTTACGGCCGAGGTCGGCAAAGGGGAAACTCTGGCTTGGGAGGGGCGTGTCGGGCTGGAGCCGGTCGAGTCGGACGGAAGACTGACTCTGTCCGGTGTACACCTGAAGCCGCTGTATCAATATGTGCAGGATCGGGTTGGGTTCGAGGTGCGTACAGGGCAGCTGGCGGTTGGCGGGCGGTATCACATCGATCTCAAGGGATCCGCCCCGAATGTGACGGTGAGCGAGGGAAGCTTAGCGGTATCGGCGCTCACAATCGGAGAGAAAGGCCCCGAGGATCCTGTGATCTCCGTTCCGGTATTTGCGGTGGAAGGCATCTCGTTCGATCTCATCAAGAAGCGGGTGGAGGTGGCGCGTATCCATTCGGCTGACGCGCGAGTCGAAGCATGGATTACTCCGGAAGGAGTGATGAACCTCCAAGAGCTGTTTTCGTCGACGGCCGACGCGGCTTCCGGTGGAACGAAAGACCGGCAGGCTCCGGCTGCTTCGTCGCCAGTGGCGGAACAACCCTGGACGGTTCGGATCGGTGACGTGGCTCTGACAGGCTATCGGGCGCTGTTTGAAGACCGAACGCTTGAACGGCAGAGTCATCTCGAAATCGAAGGAATGAATCTCACGGTGAGAGGGATCGCGCTTCCGTTGAAAGATCCGCTTCACGTCGATCTTGCCCTGAAGTTGAATCAGAGCGGTCAGGTGGCTGCGAAGGGAACAGTGCAGGTGGAGCCGTTGGCGGCCGATGTGGATCTGAATCTGAAAGCGATCGGCTTCAGGCCGTTTCAACCCTATGCTGATGCGTTTGTGGATGTTGATATTCGTGACGGAGCGTTGGACCTGGCCGGGAAGCTGCACTTTTCCAGAGAGCATGGGCGCAAACCGCTTCTAACATTCGACGGTAATCTGTCGGCCAATCGGCTGGCCATCACCGATCGAAAAGACTTTGAGGACATCCTGTCCTGGAGAAGTCTCGGGCTCAATCGAGTGGCTCTGGGGATTGACCCGACGTCAGTGAGAATCGGAGAGGTCGTGTTGCAGGAACCAGTTGTGTCCATGGTCATGCAGTCCGATGGAACGTTGAATTTGTCTCAGGTCGCCAAGGCCAAGCCCGTGGCACAGGGGCAGCCTGCGGAGAAACCCCAGGCTCAGCCGGCTACGGTGAAAGCACAGCCCGGGCTGACGGCGGCGGTGGACGTGGTCAAACTGAACAAAGCATCGGTGACATTTCGTGATCTCTCAATTCAACCGTCGGTCAGGATCGGGGTCACCGATCTGACGGGAACAATCAAAGGCTTATCGTCGAAAGAGGTCGCAAAAGCCGATGTGGCGTTGACCGGTAAAGTGAATCGGGGGGCACCGCTCGAGATTGCCGGAAAAATCAATCCGCTGACCGAGGATGCCTATTCCGATGTCGTCGTAAAGTTCGACCATATCGATTTGCTGGCAGCGGCTCCGTATGCCGGAAAATATGCGGGGTATCCGATCTCAAAGGGCAAACTTTCTCTGGACCTTGCGTATAAGGTGGCCAAGAAGGAACTGGTGGCCGAGAACAAGGTGGCGATCGATCAGCTGACGTTCGGCGAGAAGACGAATAGTCCGGATGCGACATCACTTCCGGTCCCGCTTCTTGTCGCGCTTCTGAAAGATCGGAAGGGCCTGATCGAGATCGATCTGCCGATACGTGGCGATCTCAAGGACCCTGATTTCAAGTACGGTAAAGTGGTGCTCTCGACCCTGCTGAATATCCTCGGGAAAGTTGTCGCCTCGCCGTTTTCGCTTATGGGCAAGCTCATTCCGGGAGGAGCTGACGGGGAGACTCTGCAATTCGTTGAGTTTCCCCCCGGGTCTTCGACGATGGCGCCGACTGAACTCAAGAAGCTGGAGGCGCTGATCAAGGCGCTGGAGGAGCGGCCCAGTCTTCGGCTGGACGTTGCCGGGGCTGCTGATCCGGCGCGTGACCGGCGGGCGTTGAGCCTGCAGAAGCTTATGGCAGAGGTACATGCCCGATGGCGGCGGGAACGGGATAGACCTGCGGCGGCAGCGGAGGAGTCAATTCCAGCTGATGACGAACAGCGTTTGATCAAAGCCCTCTACGCCGAGCAACAAAATAAGACGCCGGCGGTCGGTTCCTCTGTCAAGACCGAAGCTCAGGATAAAACGCCGACGACGGAAGAGATGAAGCACATCTTGGTCGAAGCCATGCCGTCGGATGAGGAAGGACTGCGTAGTCTAGCCAGCCAACGTGCCGATCAGATTCGCGAGCACCTGACCGGCGAGGGAGGACTGAGCGAGGAGCGGGTGTTTCTGCTGGACGTTGACGTCACGGCCTCGGGCCACGAACTCATTCACAGCCAGCTGACGATTACAGCTGCACCCTGAGCGGAATTGGAATTGGTCGTGCTTGTGGAGGGGGGGTAGGTCGCCACGAACGTGCAGAGTTGTCTGCCGATCGAAGGCGCATCTATTTTGAGTAGCGCATCCGAGTCCCCTGGAGCAGCGAAAGCTCGATTTCTGAGGCGGAAAGTTCTTCAGGGAAAAGTACGCCGGAGATTTTGCAGGCGTTGATCGAGGCGCCTTTCAAATTGGATTGGCTGAAATCGATGCCGCGGAGATCGGATTGGCGGAAGTAACAGTCGGAAAAATCGAGGCCGGTCGCATCCAGACCTCTCAGGTCAAGTCCGCGCAGGTCGCAACTCCTCAGGTCGCATTTGTCGCCGGCTGACTTTTTGGCGTTGAATTCCTTGATGTACCCTTCACGAAGCAATTTGTACATCGGATCGTTTGAGATCCGGAGTGCGATCGAACTGGGCTTTGGCTGATCCATACGACCTCCTGTACCGTTGGGCTCGGCACTGTATCGGCCGGATAAGGCGTGGGCTTGAATGGCTGTATCTAGAGTGCCTGTATGCGAGGTGGCTTTCCAGAGACGTGGGCGTGATCGTCTGGTAGGGAGGGGTGGGGTTGAACTCTACGGTCCAAAGTCAGTAATGTAGCATTTGAGATCTTGCGTTCAATAAGCGAACTTATTGTTCTTTGAATTGATGAAAGGAGTTTCATATGGCAATCCGTTTAGGGGATGAAGCGCCGAATTTTACGGCGGAGACCACTGAAGGCACGATCAATTTTCATGAATGGCTTGGCGGCGGGTGGGGTATTCTGTTTTCGCACCCCAAAGACTACACCCCGGTATGTACAACGGAACTGGGCACTGTGGCTAAGATCACTCCGTAATTCATGAAGCGGGGTGTTAAAGTCATTGCGGTCAGTGTCGATCCTCTGGACTCCCACAAGGGCTGGATCAACGACATTAACGAGACGCAGCATACGACCATGAATTATCCGATCATCGCCGATCCGGATAAGAAGGTCGCAACGCTGTATGACATGATCCATCCCAATGCCATCGATAACATGACTGTCAGATCTGTCTTCATCGTCGGACCTGACAAAAAAGTGAAGTTAACCTTGACCTATCCTGCATCATGCGGTCGTAATTTCGATGAATTATTGAGGGTAATTGATTCTCTTCAGCTGACCTCGAAATTCAAGGTGGCGACCCCGGCCAACTGGAGAGATGGAGAGGATTGCATCATTACTCCGGCGGTGAACAATGACGAAGCCAAGACGCTTTTCCCGAAAGGCTTCAAGATCGTGAAGCCTTATCTGCGGTATACCCCGCAACCGAACAAGTAATTGGTGGAGTTCCAGAGGATACAAAGGGGCGGGGGATGCTCAGCACCTTCCGCCCTTTTGTATTATGAGATACCTGTCTCGTGAGTGTTATACCAGCAGCAGTCCTGCCGCGCGGGTTGCTTTCCAGCCGGCACCTTCTAAAAATTCCGTAAAATCATCGGCATGGCCTGGAAAGCCGGTTTGTGCGTCCCGGAGCCAGGGATATGGTGTGGATTTGTTCTTGCGCGGCCTGGCCTGCTGGATGATTGTATGCAACCACCGACCTTGCGCTTGTGGAAGTCGAATATCGGTGTCGGCAAACTGACCGTGCAGAGTCAGTGTTGCATGCCTGGGTTGTTTCGTTAAAACCGGTCGATCGCCGAGCCACACCAATCGGCGTTCACGCGGCAGACAATCAGTCTGTGTTCGTGTACGAAGAAGAGTTCGTGCCCAAGTCCTAGGGACGTTGGGTTCCGGGACCTCATGGTCAAACCACTGACGGACATCCATGGTCAGTCCTCGTCCTTCGAGAAAATTCAACATGGAGCGCCGCAAGCCCTCGCCAAGCCAGGCCGGTGTGCTGCCGATGCGGTCGCGGTGAATCAGGTCATTGTCGGCAAAGCCTCTAAACGCCGGACCGAGGATGCGCAGTCCGTTGGCTTTGGGATTGAGGCCGACCGGACTATGTGCCGTGGTCGTAAAGCGATGCCAGAAGGCCGATTGCATCAGGCCTGCATGGAAGAGCTGCCGCACACGCTCCAGAGCGTCGACAGCCTCCTGGATCGTTTCCGAGGGGAATCCATACATAAGATAGGCGTGAATCATGATGCCGGCCTCCTTGAAGGCGGCAGCAACGAGGGCTGTCTGATCGACGGTGATTCCCTTTTTCATCTTTTCCAGTAGGCGATCGGAGGCAGCCTCCAGTCCTGCCGTGACGGCGATGCATCCGGAGGCCGCAAGCAACATACACAGATCAGGCGAAAATGCTTCTTCGAAGCGGATATTGCTCCACCATGTAATACGAAGATCTCGCTCGATCAGCGCGAGGGCCAGCGCCTTTAAGGCGGCCGGAGGCGCTGCTTCGTCGACAAAATGGAATTCTCGCCGCCCCGTCTCTTTAATCAGCTGTTCGATCTGCTGGATCAGCCGTTCGGTCGGAGTCATTTCGTAGCGGCTGATGTAATCGAGCCCGACATCGCAAAACGTGCACTGTTTCCAATAGCAGCCGTGCGCGACGGTCAGTTTATTCCAATGACCTTCCGACCAGAGGCGGTGCATCGGGTTCGTGCTGTCGAGAATCGTCAAATATCGCTTCAGGGGCAATCCTCGATAGGTCGGGCAGCCGGTCTCGTTCATGCTGAAATTAGCGACGGATTGGTCATCGGCAAACAGGACTTGCTGACCCTCCCGGTAAAATGTGCGGCAGAGGCCTGCTCGAGGAAGTTTGCCGCTGAGATGTTCAATCAGCGAGAGGATCGGCCGTTCCCCGTCGTCCAGCGTAATGAAGTCGACATAGTCGAAGACCCGGGGGTCGTTGACTCGGCGCAGTTCGGTATTGGCATAGCCGCCGCCGAGCACAACGGGAAGCGCAGGTCGGTGCTGCTTAATAGCTTGGGCAAGGCGAAAAGCTCCATAGAGATTACCTGGGAACGGAACAGAGAGGCCTACCAGGGTCGGATTGACCCGGTCGAGGTGAGGCCAGAGAGCATTCAGTAAGAAGTCATCCGTGAGACTGAGTGGTTCGGCAAGCGCTGATGCCAAGCGATCAAATGACGATGCGGAGTGAGCAAGATGCTCGGCGTAACGGCTGAGGGCAAAGGAAGGGCTTACTGTGGCCTGGACCAGATCCGTGAGATCTTCGAGATAGAGAGTGCTCCAGTGCTTTGCCCGGTCATCGACCGAAATAGATTGCTTGAATCTGGTTTTACCGTGGAATCGCGGGCCTTGAGGCAGGACGCCCGGACGAATCAGTTGTGCGGCTGCATTAGGATGCTTGCCCTGCAGGAACGCCACAACCGTTTCGATGGTGTCGATGTAGGCCTGCTCGTTTTCGAGCATGGCAAGCGCTTGACCGGGAAGATCCTCATACTGTTGGCGGACAAGACGAAAAACCTGCCGAAGTCCATTCCGACAGAATAGGCGCAGTACCAGTTCAATTCCGAGATCCGCCTGTTCGCAGGCGATCCCGCGTGACTGCAAAAATCCGGTGAGATAGGCGGTCGAGGGGTATGGCGTGTTGAGCTGCGTTAGAGGCGGAAGCAGTAACAGAACTCGCGGCGCGGTCATGACCTCGACATAGCATACTGTCGGGCGTGAATGCTATCTCGCCGTGCCCGATGGCCTGGATAGCCTGCGCTGAAGCCTACCGCTTTGTGTCGATGATGCTGCCCAGCATATCGTCGGCGGTTTTCAGCGTACGGAGATTGGCTTCAAATCCTCGCTGAGCCACGATCTGGCTCACGGCTTCTTCCCCGAGATCGACATTGGACAATTCAACCTGGGCAGCGCCATAGCCGCGGTCCTTCAACACTGCGGGACCGGCAGAGTCATCCTTTTGGACGACCGGCAGAACCCCTCCGGTTCCTACCTCCACAGACTCAACCCTCGATTTGTGGAATCCGTCAGTGTTCACGTTGGCGACATTATTGGCGGAGACATCGAGCTTCTTGGCGAAATTCGTCAGGCCCGATAGGGCGGTATCGATAGCGGACATCATAAAGCACCTCCCAGTCCAGTTCCGAGATCGCTGCCTTGGAGCCTGTGGGGGGCGCACTGTTCCTGGAGACAGCCGGCACGCCAGTGGCGCTGGAAGAGGACTGCGTTGTGGCGGCTAGGCTGACCCTGGAACATGTGTCCCTCGCTAGGTCCCTTGGCTTTGCGTCCCACCCTCTCGAGTGGTTTGCCTTTTTCACATGACCGGCATTGATCGGGATTGACCAACCCGGCGTCTATTTCAACTGGGTTAAGTGTAGCAGATTCCAGGGTGCGGGAGTGCAGATGAGCTGGGAGGAAGCCGCAACAACGAGCCTCAATGAGCAGCGGAGATTCGGGAAAGAATTTTCATGAAATGCCGACAAGTCGTGACGATTCCCTCCGGAGTCTCTCGGATCTGGCTCCCCGAAAGAAGGCACAGTCATGCCTATAGCATCCACATATTATGCTGATACGGTCTTGGTCCATGCGACCTGCGACAGTCGGGAATATGGTCCGGAGCAATCCCTGCCACTGAGTGCAGGCGGCTGTGATCGGCGCGCAACAGCGATAGGGGGCTTCAATCGTCTGATCGGCGCAGAATCGTTCGGAGAGTGCATGCGCAAAGGATCCAAATTCTGTCAGGCGATACGCTATAGCGAAACGACCGCCGGATAGCGGATCGGTGGTCATGCTCCCAGCCTCGTAACGGAGAAATCATCGGCTCATTGATTCGGCCATCCGTGTCCGGCAGAAATCCGCAAACGCCCAATTCTTCTGTAATGGTTAATATGTGAGACGGACACATGAAAATAGAACATATCTCTGCGAGAGCAGGCTCAAGTTCGATAGTGAATCTACCGATTCATTAGGGCTGATAGTTCGCCGTTCGCTTGAAGGGTATGTGACGCCATGGCTCATCGCACAATCCCGTTGTCAGCTCTCAAGGTCGGGATGTACCTGGTCGGAGTCGATCGTTCCTGGCTTCACACGCCGTTTCTGCGCCACAAGTTCCTGATCTCCTCTCCTTCGGAATTGGAAGCTCTCAGGCGAGCAGGAATTCGACAGGTCACGATCGATACCGAATGCGGACTTGATCTGGAGACTGGCGCGACACCTGCTGACACAGCATCCTGCCGTGAGGATGAATCCGATACCAGGGCTTCTGCGGAGCAGAACCCCAGCTTGCAGGAACATTCGGCCGTCATGCTGGCTGATAACCTGGCTCTGGCCAAGCAGCGGCGGGTGGAGTGGATCAAACGACTCGATCATATATTTGAGGGAACACGAACGACCGGGCTGGTGTCGTACAGCGAAGCCTGCCAGCTGGTCGATGAGATGATCGGCTTCATCTTTGAGCGGCAGGCCGCCTGCTATGCCGTCATGGGCTTGCGCGAGCAAGATCCGACATTGCACGAGCACGGACTGACGGTGTGCACCTTGTCCGTCATCATCGGCCAGGCGTTGCAATACCCCAAAGAGGATTTGCAGCGGATGGGGGTGGCGGCGCTTTTGCACGATCTGGGCCTCGTCCGTCTTCCGAAGAATATGCTGAAACGCCAGAAGTCGATGCCGCCGGCTCAACAGGCGCTGTATGACAGTCATCCGGCGCAGGGGATCGTGATGCTCGAAAAAAGCGGCGTGCATGACGCGGATGTGCTCACGATCGTGAGATCCCACCATACGATGCCGGTACATTCGCCCGATCCTTCGAGGCAGACGGGAAAAAGCTTCGGGTATGCTGCGCTTGTGACTATTGTCGATCAGTACGATGAATTGATCACCGGGCAAATCGGCTCCCGGCCGATGTCGTCCAATCAGGCGATGACGCAGCTGTATCAGCGCTATCGGGATCAGCCGCATCTGCTCGATCAAGTCTCCTATCTGATCAGAGCGATCGGCGTATTTCCTTTGTATAGCGTGGTCGCATTGAACTCCGGGGAAGTGGGTGTTGTGGGGGCCATCACGCCCGGGAAGGCACATCTTCCGATTCTGTATCTCTGCCGGGATCAGCGGGGAGTGTCCTGCGCGCCTCCTCAAGAATTGGATCTTGCGCAAGAGCCGGATGGCGGACGCTGTATTCATGATATCCGCGACCCCCGGCGCGAAGGGATCGATGTTGAATCGATTCTGAGGCAAGTGGCGGCATGAGCGCAGTTCCCCATCCGCAGCAGAACCCCATAAGCCAGGGGCAGCTGACATGGCTGCCCACGCGTGAAGATGCCTACCTGCTCATGGAGTCGGCCGGCGACGCTGTCTTTGTCACCGACCGCGCCGGACGCATTCTTTCCCTCAGCCCGATGGCCCAACAGCTCGTAGGCCGGACTCATGATGTGGTCGGTCGAGTGTTTCACGATCTCTTCGGCTGCGAGTCGTCGAGCGCGAACAGTCGCGACGGCTGTCCTTTCGAGCGAATGATCACAACCGGCGAAGTCACGATGATCTCCTCCCACCGGTGGACGAGAGGAGACGGGACAACATTCGAACTGGCCACGACCTTCTGGCCGCGCGTGCAACTTGCCGAGCGTGTCGGCGCCGTCATTATCACGCGGGACCTGACCGCCGAGATGGAAGTGCAGCGGGACGTGCAGCGCGTGGCCCGGCTCGCCGAAGAATCGCCGAATCCGATCGTCGAATTCGATGGAGCCGGCGGAATGTTGTTTGCCAACACCGCGATGGTGGAGCTCCTGACACAGTGCGGCGCGCTGACGAAAGGCGTCGAGGTCATGCTCCCGCCGAATCTTACGAACATTCTCAAAGACTGCCTGCGCACCCGCACCGCAATCTGCCGGTTGGAACATGCCGTCGCAGACCGGGTGATCGCCTGGTCATTCTTTCCGCTGGGCGATCTCGATCAGATTCGAGCCTACGGTCTCGATGTCACGGCCGATGTGGCGTTGCGCCAGGCGAAGGAAGTGGCCGAAGAGTCCGCCCGCGCGAAGGGAATCTTTCTGGCAACGATGAGTCATGAACTCAGAACGCCCATGAACGGGGTGCTGGGCTGTACGCAACTGCTGCAGGACACCACCCTCACTGACGCGCAACGGCAGCTGCTGCAAACCATGCATCGATCGGCGGAAGCGCTGCTCGCGCTCGTGAACGATATTCTCGATTTTTCGAAGATCGAAGCGGGGAAGATGACGCTTGAGGCGGCCGATGTGCATCTCAGGCCCTTGATCGACGACGTGATCACATTGGTGGCGGAATCCGCAAGGAAGAAGGGGTTGGCACTGACGATCGCGCTCGCGCCGGATGTTCCTGAACTGCTGCGGGGCGACCCGGTCCGGCTCCGGCAAATCCTGTTCAACCTGGTTGGAAACGCGATCAAGTTCACGGAGTCCGGTGAGGTGCGGGTGACGGTCGAACGGTGTCCGTCTCCGGCGCATCTGCCCGACAGTGTGCTCATCGGGTGGCGGATCACGGACACGGGTATCGGGATGACGGACGATCAGCTGGCCGGATTATTTCAAGCCTATGCACAGGCCGAGGTATCGACCGCGAGAAAGTTCGGCGGGACCGGGCTCGGGTTGATGATCTGCCGGCAGCTCGTCGAACTGATGGGCGGAGAGATCACGGTGCAGAGCGCGCCAGGAAAAGGATCGACGTTCTCCTATACCACGTTACTCCTTCCGGCAATACATCGTGGGAACAGCGTGACGGAATCGGGAGCCGACCGGGAGTCTTCCGGCGACCGGAGCCGGATATCAAGAATTCTTGTCGCCGACGACAATGAGATCAACCAGGTGGTGGCTTGTAAGTTCCTTCAAAAACTCGGGTATGAAGTTGAGATCGCGCGTAACGGACGCGAAGCGATCGTCGCGGCGGCGCGAGTGCATTACGATGCCATCTTGATGGACTGCGAGATGCCCGAGATGGACGGGTATGCCGCCACCCGCGCCATAAGACAAAGTGAGACCGAAGCTGCCCGGCATATCCCGGTCATTGCGCTCACCGGCCATGCGTCTTCAGAGGATGAGCGCGTCTGTCTCGAGGCCGGCATGGATGCCGTACTGACGAAACCGGTCACCCTTCCCGCCTTGCGCGCGACGCTCGACCGCACGCTCCGGTGCAACCGGCAGCCGTCTCGATAACGTCTGTAAACAAGACCATCGCGTAATCCACTGGACGAGTCCGGTCCGCTTCGGGTACGTTTTGACCGTTCAACCAGGAACAACCCGCGGTGCCGAACTATCTGCTCTATAGCGACTTCAATTGCCCGTTTTGTTATGCGCTCCACGAGCGATTGCACGAACTGCAATTCATCGAGCGCTGCGAATGGCGGGGCGTCCAGCATGCACCGCATCTGCCGCGTCCCATGAAAGTATGGCAGGGCTCGTCGAGTGCAGAGCTGCGGCAGGAAGTGGCGCTGGTGCAGCGGCTGGCGCCGGGACTTCCGCTGGCTCTTCCTTCCGGCAAGCCGAATACCGGACCGGCGATTGCCCTGGCCGCATCGCTGCTCCAGCGCGATCGTGAGACGGGGATGCAGATAGTGCGCGCCTTGTATCGCGCCTTCTGGGTTACAGGACAAGACATTTCGAACCCCCTCGTGTTAGACGAGTTCGGGATTGCAGACGGGAGCGATCTCGATCAGGTGACGGGGGCGTGGGAAACGGCCTGGCGGGAGACCGGCCAGGCCGGAGTGCCCCTGATCGTCTCGCCGCATGGAGATCTGCTTGTCGGGTGCGTACCGGCCGAAGATATCCGGCGCTTCTTTGCCTGACGGGCGCTACGCCACGTCGAGCGTCATCACGTAGTTCTGCAAGTCCTTCCGTTGCTCCTCTTCCGTTCCTTTGAGAGACTCGATGTCCTTCCGGAGTTTCTCCAGTTCCGTCTCCTGACCGTCCAGCTTTTTGACATAGCGGTTGTACAGATCCGAGTTCTGTTGAAGCCGCTGCATGTTCTCGCGGATACGGTGATGCTCGGCGGTGATTTCGCCGATCCGTTGTTCGAGCCTGGTCCGGTGCGCACGGGTGTCATCCAGTTTGCCGCGGAGGTGCACCACTCGCTGGAGCGCCTCTTTCACCTTTGAGCTCACTTCTTTGGCCTGTTGGTAGTAGGCGATCTGATCGAGCCCGCCATCCATTAACAGAATGGATTCCTGGACCGGCAGCGTCTCTTTCACTCGCAGCGTCGCCGTCTTGCCGGCGTCGACCGGGACGCTGAACCGGTACTGGTCCCGCGTCCGTTCCGTCGCCTCTTTCGGCTCGACCAGCTTCCAGTCGGCACGGTACGGCTGTTCGATCAGGACGGTTTTGGACTTCTGGTCGCGATTCCGGATCTGATAGATGCGGTCCTCCACCAGGCGGCGGGACACCAGCATCGTGCCTTTTCTGAGCGAGACCGTCGCGAGTTCCTGTGTGCCGCCTTCAAGTCTGGGTTCCACTTCCGTATTCAGATCGAGCGCATAACTGATCAGGCGATCCTGGCCTGGCGGCAGATCCTGAATCTGCGCATCGCCGGCGTACGCACCACCATCAAACACGGTGATCGGGCCCTGCATCAGATGGAGGGGAGAGCTGTTCTTTAGCCGATAGCCGTTGAGCGGATGTCTGGTATTTACGGACTGGTTATACACCGCCACCTTCTGACCCTGGAGCCGCTGGCCGATGATCGGCAATAGCGCGCTCTGGTGTTTGCCCAGAGTCACCGGTTGATCGAGCCGGTATTCGAACAGTTCGCCCTTGTCCTCGGCTGTTGCTAGCGTCGTGACACCCTGGTCGATTCGTCCCATCTCCATATAAGCAGCGATCGGAGCTTCATCTGCCGCATTTGCCCGGCCTCCTGCCAAACTTTCAGCCAGCTTGCCCTGCGAGCGCTCCTTCTTCAATTCGCTTCGCATCGATGGAGCGGGAGACGCCGGCCTGGGTTCGTCCATCGCTTCCCCGTAAGTCTGAGGTTTCAGATTGGCGTAGAGCTCCGGTTGTACGACCGGCCGGGGATTGTAGAGCGGCTGATAGAGGTCCATCGTAAAGGAAATCGGCCGGCCTGAAACGAGCGACAGTCTGACACGATCCCAGTCTTGCGGCGTCTGATTCTCCACGATGGCCCAGCCTTGCAGATAGGGCGCCTTCTCTTCATCCAGGACCAGACGATACGTCGTTTTCCAGACCGGCGTTTCAGTCAGATAGGCGACGCGGGCCTGGCGGCTGCCGGTGCCGTCGAAGGTGATGGACACCGTCTTCCGCTGCGCGTCGTGGTTGGTCGCCAGGGTGGCCAGCGCCTGCTGCAGTTCGACGTTCAACGCGGCATCCAGCAATTTGATCCGTTGGATCTGCGTGAAGGGGAGTGAGCGAAAGCCCTCGTCGGTAAGGAGGTTCAGGTATTCCTGTTCGATCACACGGCGCGCCTGTCCGTCGGTGATGGATTCCGTCTTCTTCTCGATCCCCAGAATCGTGCCCAGCAGGGGATTGGGGGCGGAGATCTCGACGCGTTCTCCACGGACCTGTGTCAGGATCTGACCCAGAGTCGGGTTTCCGTTCAAATTGATTCCGAAATGGCCCAGCGTTTTGGTGACGGGGTCGCGCGATCCATAGGTAACCGTGGAAATCCTGCCGCCGCCGAAATCCTGAACCACGAGACTTTTCAACAGGTCGTTGATCTGACTGGTCTGGAGCCGTAGATCCAACTGCGTGCGGTCCGTCACGGTGCCGTCATGCTGGAAGTAGCCGACGCCACTGGAATACAGCACGATCTTGGACAGGGGGAGCGCTGCCGGTTCTGTGGCGAAGCCCGGCTGAGTGACCAGCAAGGAGAAGAGACCGGCACAAGAGAGCACTACCGGGGAGATCGCCGCACGCCAGCCAGTTCGCATTGGAGCCTCCATCGTAAAGTGGTGCACCGCGGGTGGTGTCGATCCGGGCGCAGGTGATATGACCTATCCCTGATATGTCGTCAAGAGGCCGATCCTTTCACCCGTTTTCCGGGAACGGGCGCTCATGATAGGCTGTGGCTATGTCTTGGTCTGAAGCGGACACGATTCAGCACATTCTGGCGGACTGCCGGACCATCGCCGTCGTCGGCGCCTCGTCGAATCCGGCCCGCGCATCCAATCATGTCGCCGCCTACATGAAGGCGCAGGGGTATCGCGTCATTCCGGTGAATCCCAACGAACAGACCGTCGTCGGTGAACAGGCCTATGCTTCGCTCAACGAGGTACCCGGTCCCATCGATCTGGTGGATATTTTTCGCCGGCCGGAAGACGTCCTGCCGATTGTCGAGGCCGCCATCGCAGCCGGAGCCAGAGCGGTCTGGATGCAGGAGGGGGTGATCAATCATCCCGCGGCGGAGCGGGCTCGTGACGCAGGCCTGGCCGTGGTCATGGACCGGTGCTGGCTGAAAGAACATGCGGTGCGACAACGCCGTGACTAGGCCGTCGTCCTTTTCCGCACAGGAGCCGTCAGGGCCGGAAGAACAACGCCGGGCGTTAATCGCGGCGGCGGAACTGCTCGCCAAAGTCCTGGATACCACGGTCAAAATTCCCGGAACCTCGCTCTATCTGGGTCTCGATCCCCTCATCGGGCTGATTCCCGGCCTCGGCGACGTGCTGGCCAATCTCATGGGGACGGTGATTCTGGGGTTGGCGGCGCGTCTGGACGTTCCCCGCATCGTCATGACCAGGATGAGCCTCAACCTCCTGATCAACGGAGTGGTCGGAGCGATTCCGGTCCTGGGCGATCTCTTTTCCGTCTGGTTCCAAAGCAACATGCGGAACGCGGCGCTGCTGCGTGAGGCGGCGACACAACCGGCGAGAACCACCCGTCGGGACTGGACCTATGTCGTCGGACTCATCGGCGGGACGGTCGTCCTGCTGCTGACGCTGGTCGCACTGGTCGTCTGGCTGGTAATCAGCCTCTGGAGCCGGTTTGCCGGATTTCAGTAAGGCGCACTACGTGGCGGTCAAAACTCATCTCTTCCTTGGTGCCTCCCGGCTTCCATGGTACACCTGGAGCGGTTTGCTCAAGGAGGTTTCATGCAGAGTTCCGATTGCACGCAGCCCGGTACCGCGCCGGCGAACATCCGTCAGGGAAAAGTCCTGGTTGTCGATGACGATCCCGCCGTCTGCCATGTGACCGGCCAGATGCTCGAGATGCACGGCTATCAGGTGCTCTATGCGGAAAACGGGGAGAAGGCGTTGTCCCTGTTCGATGAATATGACGACCAGGTGTCGATCCTGGTAGCGGATGTCGTGATGCCGAAGATGTCCGGTCCGCAGTTAGCCCATCTCCTGCGCATTCAGCGGCCGGAATTGCCGGTCCTGTTCGTGTCGGGCTTGGTGGCGTATCAGGATTTCGAGGGGCTGTTGGGGGCCTGTCTGTTGAAGAAGCCCTATTCGCCGTCCGTGCTGGCGTCGAAAGTCCGTGATGTATTGGCGGCGTTCGAACCCAAATCCGGCCTACCCTCCTGACGAGGACCTTCCGGGGCCGGCGTTACCCGTTCAACCGGTCTTTGAACGTCAGTTCGGCAATCGCCGACTTATCCAGCTCGCCTTTTCCGCTCGCCACCAATCGCTGATATTGTGCCAGCGTCGCTTCCGCGACAGGAAGGGAAAGCCCGGCCGCCCGGCCCAGCGCCACGGCGATTCCGGAGTCCTTCGCCGCATGGGCGGCGGAGAAGTAGCAGTCATGCGCGCGCTGCTGCATGTCTTCGCCGTCGGTTTCCAAGACACGCGAATTCGCGCCGGTTTGACTGAAGACCTCGCGGAGCATCGTCAGGTCCAGCCCGAGGGCCTGGCCCAACCCCAACCCTTCCGCCAGCGCCGCCGTGTTGCAGTTCATCACCATATTCACCAGGGCTTTGACCTCCGCGGCCGTGCCGCTGGCCCCGACATAGCGGACGGTTTTCCCCAGCGTCTGCAGCATGGGCTTCGCCCGTTCGAACGTCATCTTCCGGCCCGCGCACATCAGATAGAGCGTACCCTGGCGCGCCTGCGGAATACTGCTCGCCATGCAGGCTTCGAGTGACGCGCCGCCGCGCGCGGTGACCCGCTGTTCCACCTCCCGATGGATCGACGGAGAGACCGTTGCGCAATTGATGAAGAGCCGGTCCTTCGCGTGGGCCAGGAGACTGGTCGGGTCGTTCACGGCAAAGATCTGATCCATTGCGGCATCGTCGGTCACGACGGTGATGACGGTCTGCGAGGCTTGGGCGACGGCGGCCGGATCGGCAGCAGCCTGGCAGCCGAGCTCTTTCGCCAGTTCCTCGGCGGGGGCCGTCTGCCGGTCGTAGACGGCTGAGATCGGAAACCCGAAATCCTTCAGCCGGCGCGCCATGTTCGCGCCCATGCGTCCGACGCCGACGAACCCGATAGTCTCATGTGTGGTGGACATCGCCGTCTCTCCCTGCGAGGGCACGGTCCGAGGCGTGCCCGAGTATGCCTAAAGTGGTTGTGGGGAATCCGGTTGAGGGACGAGGCGGGTCCATCGAAGGCTGGATTTGCCGTCGCTCGTCGTGAAGCCGTCGTCTTGAGCGGCGACGATCCCGATGCTGCGCTGCCGTTTCTGCAAGGGCTGCAACTGGGGCAGGCCGCCTTTCGTTATCACGGTGCCGCGGGTCTGATCCATGATGAACAGATCTGAAGCCGCCGACGCTTTGATGGTCCAGACAAACGAGGCCGGCCCTCCGGCATAGGTGCCGGTGCTTTCCCACGTGCCGACCAGCGCCGTATCGACGCTCTTGAGTTGAAAGATGGGAACGCTGGTCGTGTTCTTCCGCTGGCTCCAGAGTTCGGCCGGAATTTTGCTCGGGGGTTGATCGGCGGCCAGCCTCGTCCAGGCGCCCTGGAGACTGCCCGTACTCGAAAACGAATCAGGTTGCGTGGCCAGGTAGGTGCCCTTCCACGATTGTCCTTTGAATGAGTTGGCGCGATCGAGCGACCAGCGTCCGGAGGCCGCATCGAGCATGCCGTCGAATTGCGTCAGGGAGGAGAGCGTCCAGGATTGATCGGGTGCAATCTCCAGTAGATAGTTATGTCGCGTGGTGCCTTGCATTGTGTGCGCCTGCCAGGTGCCGACCAGCGCGTTGGTGTCGGTCGTCGAAGCTTTGGTCGGGCCGGTTGAGTCGGTGCGCTCGACGCTCCTCGTCTGTGCCAGGGTGACCGGCGAGGTTCGCAAGGCCGGAGACGACGTTGCCTGGCGATCCGGCATCGAGTCGCCGGAGGCGGTGACCGTGGACGCGGGTGGAATCTGAGACTGCGCGACCGTGGCGCCATAGCGTTCCGCCGCGCGTTTTCCGATCGTCATGACCGAAGCCTGAAGATCGGTCGCGTGAATCGACGACACCATGACGGTGACCAGATTTTCGCCGCGCAAAAACGTGAGGCGTGACAGTGAAGGAGGCGTGTCGATCCGGACGGCGCCGTCTCCCAGTCCTGAAATCAAAATGCTGTCGCGCCGCAGCCGCTCCTTATTGAACCCGGCGCGCCGGTCGATGCCAGGCGCTTCCTCGACCTGCACGGTGACGGCGTTGGCACTGTCGCGGGCGGATTTGAAGATACAGGTTTTGGAGTCGGCGCGCCGGCCTTCCTGCGCCGGTTCGCCGAGCGCGGTCTCGGCTTCCGCCGGGGTGATCAGCGAACAGGGATCGGTGTCCCAGGCAAAAGGGGAGGCGCCGTTACCGCACGAGATGAGCGTCAGACTCGATAGGAAAAGACTGCTGAACGAGAACCAGCGGGACATACGGGTACACACTCCGGAAGACATGCAGCGATTGTACATGGATCACAGGGCCGGTGCTACCCGCTCTCTTGGGGGGAGCGGGTAGCGACAGAAAAGAACAATCGGGGACGGATGACAGGGCCGCGCCGCAATGAGATCGGCGATCAACCAGCCACGAATTTCAGCGAGACGCCGTTGATGCAGTAGCGCAGGCCGGTCGGTTTGGGGCCGTCGTCGAAGACATGGCCCTGATGGCCGCCGCAGCGGGCGCAGTGCACCTCGACGCGGGTCATGAAGAACTTCGTGTCGGTGCGCGTCTCGACCACTTTGGGATCGATCGGCTGCCAGAAGCTGGGCCAGCCGGTGCCGCTGTCGAACTTGTGCTCCGACGAATAGGCGGGGAGGTCGCAGCCCGCACAATAATAGATGCCGGCCTGGTGATTCTCATGGAGCGGACTGGTAAAGGCCCGTTCCGTGTCCTCGTGGCGCAACACCTGATACGCAGCCGGAGACAGGAGTTTCCTCCACTCGTCGTCGGCTTTTGTCACTTTCACAATCGCTCCGATGTCAGGTTTCGATGGCATGGGCGGTCTCCTCTATCTGCAGGGTGATATTGAGAAGTCGTAGTCGAGAGCCAATCCTTACATAGGCTCTTACGGAAGGGCAAGGCGGGTGGATGGGACGGAGCCTCGATGGGATCCCGCCCCTCCGGTGACGCTCGCGTGAAGCCTCAGCCCCTTGGGGGAGAAGGAAAGAGGAGGGAAGGATCGTTGCTTATCTACTGGGTGACGGTTTTGTCGCGGCGTCGGCGGCGAGGTCGCGCAGGAGGCGTTGATATTCCTTGTCGTTCCGCAGGAGTCTGGTCGCGGCGAGGAGCAGGTGATCGAGTTCCTCGTCGGTCAGCGCCAGATTGGTGGGGATGTTCATCAGGCGCGCCTGTTCGTCCGGATCTGCGACCTCCGTCAGGCTGGCGTTGATGAAGTAGATGTCGGCATCCGGTGTGAAAATCCCCTCATGGCCCGGCGGGCGCTGGCGGAGTTCCCGTCGCCATTGACCCACGGCCTGGCGCATGAGTTCCGCCGTGTCGGTGGAATAGCGGTTGATCGGAATATCGACCAGCGCCCGGCTCACCCGCATGAGGCCGGGGATTTCGTTCAGCGTGTACTGGTGCGGGTCCGGCGTGGTTTCGGCGCTCACCATCAGGTAGACCAGCTTTCGGATCTTCTTCGCCCCCAGCGATTGAAAGGTCGATTCCAGATCGCCGACGTAGGCCGTGTTCTCCAGTACCGCGCGCATGCCGATGTTGTCGGAGAGCCCGCCATCCAGCAGATGGATATAGGGGCGCTTCTTGGGATCGAGATATGACCGCAGTTCGTTCGCCCTCTGCCGGCCCCAGGTCGTCGCCTTTTCTTCCTGCAAGACCAGTGGCGGGATATACCCGCATTGCCCGGCGTAGTTCGTCATCGAAATCGGGCTGAGAATCAGCGGCAGCGCAGCCGACGAAGCAGTCGCCACCGAGATGGGAAGCTGGCTGAGGTCGGAACAGATCAAGTCGAACTGCCGTTGATTGAACTCGAATCGCGAGAGGCTGGCCATGTCGGAGGCGTGAATGAAGACCATCGGCCGCCGGCGCTGCGCGACCAGATCGCCGAACGTGTGTCCGTCGAAGAGCGCTTCGTCCAGGAGTTCCGAGAAGACATGGGCCCGGCCAAAATAGGGAGACCAGAGCCGCAGCCAGTTCGACGGTGAGCGGAAGATCCGCGACCGGAGTTCGCTCTCCCAGTCCTTCCGGAGAAAGCGGTATTCGAAGTCGTGAAAAATCCGGTCGCCGTAGAGGGCGTAGTAGGCCGCCGTGAAGCTGCCACCTGAAAGCGCATTGATGATGTTCAGCTCATCGACCAGCCGCTTGTCGACGCCATCCCACCGGATCGGTGTCCGTGCCAGTTCCCGCAACACGCCATAGGAGAGCGCCGACGCCCGCGCGCCGCCGCCGGAGAAGGACGAGACGATGAAGAGACCGTCGGAGCTGCCGGTTTTCGACGGAGGCAGGTTGGTGGCGCGATAGCCGTAATCCCGGTCAAACTGATCCAGCGGCGCATTCATCGTCGGCCGCACATACTCGCAGCCGGTGGCAAAGCACATCAGGCCGAGACACAGCCAAGCCGCCGCCGACCGGCCAATACCTAAGAGGTTCTGTGAGGGCGCGCTCATTGGCGGCGAAGAGTACGCAGAAGGGAGAAGGGAGTCAAGAACGGAACAGGGGAGTGGCGACGGAGCAAGATCGAATGCAGTCGCTAGGTCTATTGTTGTGCCAGGAGGTCGAGGGTCAGTTGGTCGGGCTTGCCGTGGAAGTATTTGAGCAGGGCGGCGTTGAAAAGGGCGTTGTCAGGGGCCACGGTCAGAAATAAGGTCATGCAGGAGCGGAATTTGAGATAGTCGGGATACCCGAAGATCTCCTCAGCGCTGCGCCCCTCCACATCGAGAACAAGCTGCGTACATTCTCGGAGCCTCTCACCCAGGACAGGGTGTTGCAGATAGGCCTTGGCCTCGTCGAGTGAGCCAATGGCGAACTGCTGCGCCATTCCACTGTGACCAAGCCCGGCGATCTGAGGAAAGATAAACCAGATCCAGTGACTGGATTTTCTCCCGGCCCGCAGCTCATTGAGGACTGTTTCGTAGACGCGCTCTTGTGCGTCGAGAAAGCGGTGGAGATTATAAACGTCAGCTTCCCGTTCAGGCGAAGGTGGTGATGTTTGGCGTGGGGAAACTGCTTTGTGCTTACCCATTCGCGTCCCCTTGCTTTTCCAAGAGAAGGGGGATTGGCCGGTAGAGAGATCGGCGTTCAGTAGCGAGCCTAGCGGCCTCGGAGGCTCAATTTTAATTCCCTTGAGAATGTTTTGGTAATGCCAGATGTGGGCGTACCTTGCCTATTATTTCCAGGATCGTTTTCGCATCCACGATCAGTTGCGGATGGAGCAGCATAGGGGTACACGCCTTCTCGTCCAAGAATGAATGAAGAAACGCCGGATGAATGATGCCGATTTGATACTTTTGTTTGTGGAGTTCAAGACCCTGATCGACGTTACCTGCGCGCATGGCCTGTTCAGCGCGTTCATGCAGTTTCTTAAACGCCAGCTCATGCTCCGGCAACCACGCTGCTGGAGGCACATAAGGTGGAATTCGGTGGGCCAGGGCGTCGCGATAATTCTTAGCATAATCCTGATGCCAGCTGCTGATGCTCTCAAGATACTCACGCAAGGTGAGTGGGAGATGTTCCTTTGTCTTGCGTTGAAAGAGGCCAACATCGAAGGGATTGATGCTAATCTGTCGCTCAAGGACATACGCCCAGGCGAGGTTATCGGGTAGTCCGTGGATATTAATCAAGAAGGCGTGAAGATTAATTTCGAGATCGTTCCGCTCGTCATCATCCAACAGCTGAGTCCTTCGAATCGGAAAGATCTTGAAGACGTTCTTCAAGCACCGTGTGATAATCATCAGGCGTCTAGCAGCACCGTAAATGATGTGCTCTCGCGCCTGTTCTTGAGAGAGTAAAGAGGGGACATCACGCGCAAGTGATACCCATTCCTCAGGCAATTCCTCAGATAGGGATTTCCACTCTCCCTCTAGTTGCGTGTATTGTTCAGCAGAGTAGTGCATGGCGGCACCTAATATGGGGGTTCTGACAGTGGCGAATATGCTAACTCCTCCCTAGTGGGCAGGATCGTTCTCTTCCTCGTGCCAGGTAAACGCATCATCCCCGAACATTTCGATGTCATTCTGCATTGCAGTAAATGCGTCACTTCCAACAAAGTTTTCTGCATTCGCACGGAAGCTCTGCTCAATCCTCTCGCGCTGCCTGGGTGAGATGCTTGAGGATAGTTCTATTTCGCGTCGGGCTTTGCCGTTCAGGTATTCAAAAAACGCTCTTGGCATCGTATATCGCTGTGGCTGTATAAGGCCATTTTTCAACCGGACCTTCGTGCCCTGCCATTGATTAGGGTGCTCCTCATGAATAGACCCAAGAATTACGAATCTAGGAATCTTGCAATAGACAAAGTTAGTTATTTGACTGCGACAGAGATCCATATCAACTGTACGCATGAGATACCGATTGAGGTTTGGAGAAAGGTCCGACTTCGCGTTCGAGATGGATTCAATCGCATCTAATGGAATGAGGTGTTGGTGAAATCGTCCGGGGTGCTCGCTTTTACCGAGCAGAAACATCTTCCAAGCAGTATCTGCTTTAACTATCCGCTGTAGTGCCTCGTGACCGTAATATTTGTCCAACTGCGTTTCTTCTTTGTAGAATGTCAAGACCCGCCAGGAGACCGAAACGCAAAAGCGCAGGAGCCATTCCTCATATTGAATTGAGTACGTACCCTTCAGATAGGGGTAGAAAAGGTTTTCGGCAAAAGATGTTTCGATGCGACTCAAAATCCCCTCGCATCCCGCACATAACCAATGGCGTTTGAGTCCGTCCTGAACGCGTAGATTGGGGTTCATGCCAAACCGCAAGTGACCGTTAGCGGACGTTTGCCTCACCCAACGGAAAATGAATGCCGGCACAATATGGCTTAGTTGCAACTCCTTGTCGGCATTACAAAGGCGGCAGTGGCTTTTGGACATTTGGGCAATCCCGTGGTGAACCAAACTATAGCACGGCTATTTTGCGGCCACACTGTGGCAGAACTGTCCTGGCCAACCAGTTTTGTGTCTCGGCTCAAGAATGACTGATTTTACTGAACAGACAACCAGGGGAGTGCAGAAAATTGTGTCAGGAAGCAGTCATTGACTTGAGCAAGGAATACTGGAAAAGGAAAAGAGTGCCAGGAACCATTGTGTGAGTGAGAAAGACTGAACAACGGCATGGATCGGTCGTATACTATCGTGTCCATTCATCAGGAGTATAAATGACGATGCTCAGGGATCCCTTCAAGATGTTTCGCCCCCTTGAGGTGGAAGACGAATTCTTTGGCCATCTGAAGTACATCAAGCTGCCCGAAGGCTGCATTTCGTATTGGGAGGCCACACGCCTCTTTACGCCAACGGCTCGTGAGATCGAGCTCTTTGTTGATGCGCCAGCCCCTGAGCTACCCCCCAGCGAAGTGCAGCGCCAATTCTTTCTCGCGGTGGAACAGCACTACAGCCGCATCCTGGTTGAGATTGAAGCAGTCTTACGGCCTCATTTTGAGGAATGGGCACGCAAACCTCTGTCCGGACCATTCTCGATCGAGTTCACGATGACGAGTTTCTCCATTCCGAACGTGGCCATTGAGGAGGCTCAATGGGACATGTGCTTTGCGTCAACCACGGAGCCCAATCATCTCTTCATGGTGGAGATGCGGGGCACGCATTCGACGGGGGTTTCAATTATCGGGTAGCGCACAGGTGTCCTCCGCCGACGAGAGAAGGGTGTCTGGAGCGATTGTCTGCATGGCACGGATGGAACTGAGAGAAAGTTGATGATCCGATGGGGTAGGGGAGATGTTCTGACCGGCGGCTGTCAGTAGGATTGTTTCGATCTGCTCTACCAAAACGATGGTGAGCTCGTCGCCACTCTGACCTTCTGATTTCCTATGAAACCGCACCCCTTGGATTTGGATCGAAGACCCTGCTATGGTGCGGTCATGACTACAAACTCTCCCAAGACTTCAGAAACTGTGAACTGTGCGAATGGCCAGTGCGGAAGGTCGCTCGACACGCAGATTAACCAGGGCTACCCCGATTCGACCGTGCCGCCAGGGTATATCCACAAACTCTACGATCCGGCTCTTCCGCCGTTCCAAGTCGTGTGCATGAAATGCGGACACTACTCGCTCCGCTATCAACGGCCCAAGCCTGACTGATCGGCGCTGATTTTCTCCGTGAGCGGTCGCGAAGCCTTCTCTCATCTAACAGCTCTCCTCGTTTGACTTAGTTCACTTCCGAGTTTAGCCTGAAATCATGATTAAGCTGAATATTCACGAGGCGAAAACGCACCTCTCCAAGTATCTGGCGAGGCTGAAAGGTGGGGAGCGAATTGTGTTGTATAATCGCAATCATCCCGTTGCGGAGATCACGGCTTTGCCGACGCTTCCGGTTCAACCTCGCCCCATCGGTCTAGCGAAAGGTCGCTTCTCCGTCCCGCCATCCTTTTTCGAGCCATTGCCTGATGACGTGCTCGATGCCTTTGAGGGCACGCGCGGGTGAAGTGTCGCCTCGACACCTGTACCTTTTTGTGGATCATTGCTGGAGCGAAAGAGTTGTCTCCGGCTGCGAAGGAGATCTTTGCGAATCCTGCCAACGAGATGCTGCTGAGTGCTGTGTCTGTGTGGGAGATTTCCGTGAAGCATTCTCTTGGGAAGCTGCCTTTG
This sequence comes from uncultured Nitrospira sp., assembly GCA_964512025.1. Taxonomy (GTDB): domain Bacteria; phylum Nitrospirota; class Nitrospiria; order Nitrospirales; family Nitrospiraceae; genus Nitrospira_D. Next base: position 72,702 of record CAZEHM010000008.1, read on the forward strand.
CCGGGTGCGGTTGAGCGCTTTGTCGCGGACCAACGGGAACGACATGGGATTGCACCGCTTCCACTTGATGAGCGGGCAGTCCTCCATCTCCACAAACTTCCGGCATTGCATCGAGATCCATTTGACCGAATGCTGATCTGCCAAGCTATCGAGCATGATTGCATCCTGCTGACCCCGGACCCTCTGATTGCTCAATATCCAGTTCGGACGCAGTGGTAGAACATTCCCTCATCAAGATGAGCTCTCGAACCGATAGGGTGTCGGAGCAGCGGGAAGCGTGTAGCCTGTTGCGTGTTGGTAAGAAGTCGATGCGGGGTTGCCGAGAGGTAGGCCCCGGCTTCACACCGGGGCCTCTTCACGTTATGACGCGGTCGAGGTGGCGAGGGGTTCATCCCGTTCAGCCGGGGGGGCGGCGGGGATGTCCTGATTGAAGGCGGCCGGCAGGACTTCTTCGATCCGCTCCACCGGAATGACGGTGAGCTCGTCGCGCACTTCCTGCGGCACTTCTTTCAGATCCTTCTCGTTGGCCTTCGGCAGAATGATCCGCCGGATGCCCGCACGATGGGCCGCCAGCACTTTCTCCTTGATCCCGCCGACCGGCAGGACCAATCCGCTCAGACTGATTTCTCCCGTCATCGCCGTATCGCTCCGGACGGCTTTCCCGACATAGGCGGATGCCAGTGCCGTCGCCATGGTGATGCCGGCTGACGGACCGTCTTTCGGAATCGCTCCGGACGGCACGTGGATGTGGACGCCGTTCCGTTTGAACTTGGAGATATCGAGCCCCATGCTTTCCGCATGCGACCAGAGATAGCTCCGCGCCGCTCGCGCCGACTCCTGCATCACGTCGCCCAACTGTCCCGTCAGGGTCAGCTCATGGCTGCCGGGCAACAGCGTCGTTTCGATATAGAGGACGTCGCCTCCTGCCGGCGTCCAGGCTAAGCCCGTCGCCACACCGGGCGGCAGATTCTTTCGCGCCTCTTCCGGCATGAACCGTTCGGAGCCGAGCCATTCGTCCAGCATATCCGGGCGAATGGTGACCGGCTGACGCTCCTGGCCATCCGGCAGTTCCGCAAACGCCAGGGCGACTTTTCTCGTCAACCGTCCGAGCATCTGCTCCAGCTGCCGCACGCCGGCTTCCCTGGTGTAGCGGCCGATGACGAGGTTCAGCACCTCGTCGGACAGCAACGCCTGTTCGGCATTCAAGCCCGCTTCCTTCAGCCGTCTCGGCCAGAGGTAGCGGCGGGCGATTTCCGCCTTCTCGCGTTCGCTGTAGCCCTGGAGCCGGATGACTTCCATCCGGTCCAACAGGGGCTGGCTGATCGTGTCCAGCGTATTCGCCGTCGTGATGAAGAACGCCTTCGATAAATCGAAGGGCAGATCCAGATAGTGGTCGCGGAACGTGTGGTTCTGTGCCGGATCGAGAATTTCCAAGAGGGCCGCCGCGGGATCGCCGCGGAAGTCGCGCCCCATCTTGTCGACTTCGTCGAGCATGAGCACGGGGTTGTTCACCCCGGACCGCCTGACCGCTTGAATGATGTGGCCCGGCAGTGCCCCGACATAGGTGCGGCGATGGCCGCGCAATTCCGCTTCATCGTGTACGCCGCCGAGGCTGATCCGCTCGAAGGCCCGGCCCATGGCCCTGGCCACGGACTGACCCAGACTCGTCTTGCCGACGCCCGGAGGCCCGACGAGGCAGAGGATCGGCGCCTTGGCCGTCGGATTCAGTTTCAGGACCGCGAGGTGTTCCACGATCCGGTCTTTCACTTCCTTGATGCCGTAGTGATCCTCTTCGAGCACCTGCCGGACTTTCGCCAGGTCGAGATGATCTTCCGAGGCCTTCTTCCAGGGCAGTTCGAGCACCAGTTCCAGATAGGTTCGGAGCACCTGGTGATCGGCCGATGACGGCGGAACTTTGGCCAGCCGTCCGAGCTCGCGCTCGGCTTCCTTCCGCACATGGTCGGGCAGGTCGGCTTCCGCCACTTTTTTCTTGAGCAGGGCGAGATCGCTGTCGTCGCTGTCGGATTCGCCGAGTTCCTGTTGTATCGTCTTCAACTGCTCGCGCAGCATGTATTCGCGCTGGTTCTTGCCGATCTTCGCCTGCGCGTCGCTGGTGATCTTGTCGCGCAGCTGGAGAATCTGGATCTCCTTGGACAGGGCCACATAGAGGGCGCGCAACAGATCGATGGTCGATGTACTTTCGAGCAGCTTCTGCTCTTCCGCCACGCTGAGATTGACCAGCGACGCCACCCGATAGGCCAGCGCCACCGGATCGTCTTCATGGCTCAAGGCTTCGCTGGCTTCCTGCATGCCGGGAGCCTGAATGACCCTCGGCAGTTCCGTCACCAGTTCCTGAATCGCCCGCTGCAACGCCTGCACTTCCGTGCCGGTATCAGAAGGACGGTCCAGCGAACGGACTTTGGCGACTGCATAGGGGGTCGACTGGGTTTCTTCGATCAGCGCCACGCGGTCCACTCCCTGGACGAACGCATGGATCGCTCCTTCCGAGGACTGGCCGATCTGCTTGATGATCGCTTTGGTGCCGATCGTGTAGAGATCGTTCAGCTCCGGCTCTTCGGTCTGCGGGTCGCGCTGCGCCACGACCAGGATCATCTTCTCTTCGGTCTTCATCGCCGCATGCACGGCCGCCATCGATCGCTCGCGGCCGACGGTCAGGGGCATCATGACGCCGGGAAATAAGACGGTCCGCTTGATGGGTAATATGGGGAGGGTCAGCACTTTGGTCTCGCTGTCCATGTGTAGGTCCTTTCTCTCTCTCATCCCTGAGAAGAGACACGATGAGTGAGCGTGTCACAGCAGAGATAGATCCAGGATCGGGCAAGTCAAGGGCAGGCTTGAAGATGTCCGGTTAAGCGTTAGAAAAATAAAAAGAAGGGCGGGGAGGAGGCTCAGCGGTCTTGAAACAGACTGCCGGTTGCGCGGATCGTCCGTTCGTTGCCGCGTCCCGAGGCGGCCGGGGGCGTCCCGGACGGGCTGTCATAGGTGTCGGTACCGGCGAGATCGAAGAACAATCCGAGACTGTCCTGAGTGCCATGGCCCAAACCAGCCAGACCCTGGTAGCGATCGGCACCGCCTTCATCGACGAAGAGCGCCCAGGATTCGCTGTCGGCGTCCCCCAGACCGTCGCTGCGGGTCAGGTCGTAGACATCCGCTCCGGTTCCGCCGTCGAGCAGGAGGCTTACGCTGCGATCGCTGGCGGCGCTCAGGTTGTGTTTCGGGCCGGAGGGGGCATAGCGGTCGGCGCCCAGGGCGTCGACGAGGAGCCCGATGCCGTAATGATTCGCCGCGCCCAGGCTCGTCCGTCCGCCTGCGCGGGTATCGTCACCCTCCAGATCGAGCGCGACGCCGACGCCGAAGTAATGGCCGGCCCCTTGCGCCAGATTGCCGCTGCGATACTGATCCTGGCCTTCGAGATCGATGAGGTAGCCGAGGCCCCCGGCTAGGTTCAGGAGCTGGGTGTCGGCTTTTTTGCTCCCGCCGTCCACTCCCGCGCCGCTTCCCATGCCGTAGCAGAGATACTGAAAGGCAGGGTCGCCCGGTTTGGCCGTCGGGGCTTCCTGCTGATTCATGGAACTCGGATACTTGTCGCCGCATTGATAGGCGTCGTTGCCGGAACGATCGATCACGGCGCCCATGCCCAGCGGCCCGCCGAATCCGATGGCAAAGCCGTGGCTCGTATACCGGTCGTTGCCGGCCAGATCGACCAGGAGGCCGAGTCCGCCGAAGGCCGCGCCCTGGGTGAACCGGTTGCCCATATAGACGTCGTTGCCCTTGCGGTCGAAGAGGATGCCGATGCCGGCGAAGCCCGTGCCACCCGATCCCTGATCCAGCTGATAGACATCGTCGCCGGCCAGATCGACGAGCATGCCGACGCCGAGCCGCCCGGTAGCGAGTCCGAGCGGATCGCTGGTGTAGGTGTCATTGCCGGCCAGATCGATAACGACGCCGATGCCGTGGTCGATGTCGCCGGATGAGGCGATGGTCCCGTGATAGGTGTCGTCTCCGCCGAGGTCGATGACCAGGAGCACGCGCCGGTCGAGTTCGTAGGTGTTCGCGCCCGGTCCGCCGATGACGATCAGGCCGGCGCGGGTCTGTTGGGCGAAGAGTACGTCGCCGGTGATGCCGGGAGGCGGTTGCGGCAGCGGGGGACGATGTTGAAAGGTGAGCGCCAGGCGCTGCAGAAACGCGTCGTTGCTCAAGCGCGCGACGGTCTGCGCCGCGGCGATGAGCGCGGCATAGTCGAGCTGTTCATCCACGAGCCTGGCGAACTCCGCGTCGAGCTTGAGGTGCGCGGCGCGTTCCTGGGCGGGCTCGTTCGAGCGGGGTGTAAACTGATCGGCCAGGGTCCTGGCGTGCTTGAAAAGGAAGCGCCGCTCATCGTCGGAGAGATTGGCCAGCGCTTTTTCGCGCTGTATCGCCGCATCCTCCAGCGTATCGGTGAGGAAGCTGACGATTTCCTTCTGTGCGGTCGTACCGGGAAAGGGGATCGGTTTGAAGTATTCGGAGGTGCGATCGACGGCCGCTTCCATCACGTCCAGCAAAGCGGGAATATTGTCCGTGCCGCCGTCGGCCAATTCCGCCATCAACAGACCCTCATGTTCCAGCGTGGAAAAACCGCCCCAGGGATCCGTCAGGCTCTGGAGGGCGATCCGGCGCTTGTACCGGGCCGGCACGTCGCGGCCGACCGCATGGGTGGCGAGCACCTGTGTCTGCTGGGTGCCCTGGTACTTTTCAATGTCGGGCTGCACCATCGGCGCCAGCCGGTCGACCACCGACGTATAGAGCCGGCTTTTGGAGGTGATCCCCGGCACCGGAGATTTATGGAGCAAGGCCTGGCAGCCGGTTGCGGCGGCGAGCAGGAGCAGCCCGCAGGCAGTCATGTGGAGCAGGGAAGACATTCGAGAACGGCGATGTATGGGAGATCGGAACGGTAACATTGGATGATAACTTATCATAGCCCGGCCGAAGATTCTGCGACCCTCACTTCCTGATGGCGGGGCGGTCTCCCTACGGGATCCTGCCGTACTCCGGTTAAAGGATGTTAATCACATGAATGGTTGATTATACTGTTTCCAGCAGGTCTACGGTCGTGGGACAGTCTGAGTTGATAGCAGTCAGTCATAGCCGGGTATAGATAGAAGGACACCATGTCGGAACCCATTCGTTTCTCCACCATTCTCAAACGGTCGATGATCGGGCTCGTGGTCGCCTGTCTCCTGGCGCTCGGCTGGTATACGCTGCTGGCGAAGTCGGGCGAGGAACCGTCGCGGGCCGGACAGCCGCCGGCTGCCGGGGCTCGCACCTTTCCGGTGGCCGTGGCCACGGCGAAGACCGGCGATGTCGGGGTCTATCTCAACGGTCTCGGTTCCGTGGTGCCGTTGAACACGGTCAACGTCAAGAGCCGGGTCGACGGGCAGCTCATGAAGGTGTTGTTTCAGGAAGGGCAGCTCGTGCACAAGGGCGACCTGCTGGCGGAGATCGACCCTCGTCCCTTCGAAGTGCAATTGACGCAGGCCGAGGGGCAGATGGCACGCGATCAGGCGCAATTCAAGAACGCGCAGCTGGATCTGGAGCGCTACAAAGGCCTGTTCGAACAGGGATTCATTCCTAAGCAGCAGCTGGATACGCAGCAGGCGCTGGTGCGTCAACTGGAAGGGATCGTGAAAGCCGACCAGGGCCAGATCGACAATGCCAAACTGCAGCTGGTGTACAGCCGCATTACCTCGCCCATCGACGGGCGGGTGGGGTTGCGGCTGGTCGATGCGGGCAACATGGTGCGGGCGAACGACGCGAACGGCCTGCTGGTCATCACGCAGCTCATGCCGATCACGGTCGTCTTTACGATTCCGGAAGACAATCTGCCGGCCGTCATGCAGCGGATGAAGTCCGGCGAAAAGCTGTCGGTGGAGGCATTCGACCGGGAGCAGAAAAAGAAACTGGCGGCGGGCACGCTGCTGACCGTGGACAATCAGATCGATGCCAACACCGGCACAGTGCGGCTCAAGGCGGTGTTCCCGAACGAAGACGGGCAGTTGTTTCCCAATCAGTTCGTGAACGCGCGGCTGTTGCTGGAGGTGAAGCGCGGGGTCACGATCGTGCCCTCCGCGGCCGTGCAACGGGGCGCCAAGGGCACCTTCCTCTATGTGGTGAAGGAGGATCAGACGGTGGCGGTTCGTCCGGTCGGGGCCGGGGCGGCCCAAGGCGACGATCTCTCGATCGACAGCGGCCTGGCGGCCGGTGAAGTGGTCGTCGTGGACGGAACCGAAAAACTGCGCGAAGGCAGCAAGGTGGAAGTCCGGAACCAGAAAGGCGCTCCCGCAAAATCCGCCGATGCTCCATCTGCCGCACCTTCTTCTACTCCTCCTGCTTCTGCCCCTCCTGCCGGCGCTGAGAAACCGAAGCGAGGGGCGACCTCGTGAATCCGTCCCGCCTGTTTATCATGCGGCCGGTGGCGACGGCCCTCCTGATGGTGGCGATCGTGCTCGCCGGCGCCCTGGCCTACCGCCTCCTGCCGGTCTCCGCGCTGCCGCAAGTAGATTATCCGACCATTCAGGTGCTGACGTTTTATCCGGGCGCCAGCCCGGACGTCATGGCCTCTTCCGTCACCGCGCCCTTGGAGCGACAGTTCGGCCAGATGCCGGGGCTGAACCAGATGACCTCGACGAGTTCGGGCGGCAGTTCCGTCATCACGCTGCAATTCAGCCTGGATCTGAATCTCGACATTGCCGAACAGCAGGTCCAGGCGGCGATCAATGCCGCCTCCACCTTCATCCCTCGCGATCTGCCCAATCCTCCGGTCTATAACAAGGTGAATCCGGCGGATGCGCCGATCCTGACGCTCGCGTTGACATCCGGCACGATGCCGCTCTCGCAGGTCGAAGATCTGGCCGAGACCCGCTTCGCACAAAAAATCTCCCAGCTGGCCGGGGTCGGACTTGTCAGTCTCAGCGGAGGGCAGCGTCCGGCGGTGCGCATTCAGGCCAATCCGCGGGCGCTGTCCGCCTATGGCCTGACGCTGGAGGATCTGCGCGTGGCCGTGGCGGCTGCCAACGTCAATCAGGCCAAGGGTGCCTTCGACGGCCCGCGCCGGGCCTCCATCATCAACGCGACCGATCAATTGCTGTCGAGCCGGGATTACCGGCCTCTGATCGTGGCTTATCGCAACGGCGCGCCCGTCCTGTTGTCCGAGGTGGCCGAGGTCCTCGACGACGTGGAAAATGTGAAGCAGGCGGCCTGGATGAACGAGCAGCCCGCGATTCTCGTCAATATTCAGCGGCAGCCCGGCGCCAACGTGATCGATGTGGCCGACCGGGTGAAGGCGCTCCTGCCTCAGCTGCAAAGCGCGTTGCCCGCTGCGGTGCAGGTGACCGTGCTCACCGACCGCACGACGTCCATCCGGGCTTCGGTGCGGGACGTGCAGTTTGAATTGATGCTGGCCGTGGCGCTCGTGATTCTGGTGATCTTTCTGTTTCTGCGGACCCTCTCGGCTACGATCATTCCCGCGGCGGCGGTCCCGCTGTCGCTGGTGGGCACATTCGGCGTCATGTATCTCGCTGGCTTCAGCCTGAACAATCTCACCCTGATGGCGTTGACGATCTCCACCGGCTTCGTCGTCGACGATGCCATTGTGATGATCGAGAACATCTCGCGCTACATTGAGCGGGGCGAGTCGCCGATGCAGGCGGCGCTCAAGGGCTCGAAGCAAATCGCCTTTACTATTCTCTCGTTGACCGTCTCGCTGATCGCCGTGTTGATTCCGTTGCTCTTCATGGGCGACGTGGTGGGCCGGCTCTTCCGCGAGTTCGCCATTACGCTGAGCGCCACGATTCTCGTGTCCGCCGTCGTCTCGCTGACGTTGACGCCGATGATGTGCGCGAGGCTGCTGCGTCACCGGCCGGACGCGGGGCCGGGCCCGCGAGGTTCACAACAATGGTTCGATCGCATGATTGCGGCCTATGGCCGGACGTTGCGCCGGGTGTTGCAGCATCAATCGGCCACGCTGGCGGTGGCGGCCGGCACACTCATTCTGACGGTGGTCCTGTTTCTGATCATTCCCAAGGGCTTCTTTCCCGTGCAGGACACCGGCGCGATCCTCGGGATCACCGAGGCGGAGCAGTCGATTTCGTTCAGCGGGATGGTGGAACGGCAACAGGCGCTGGCCGCTACGGTGCTGGCCGATCCCGCCGTGGCCAGCCTCTCGTCGTTCATCGGCGTGGACGGGACGAACACGACCCTGAATAGCGGGCGCATCCAGATCAATCTGAAGCCGATGGCCGAGCGGGGAGTGAGCGTTCATGAGGTGATCCGCCGGCTCCAGGCGCAGGCCGCCACGGTGGAGGGCATGTCGCTGTTTCTGCAGCCGATGCAGGACCTGACCGTAGAGGACCGGGTCAGTCGGACGCAATATCAATATACGTTGGAAGACGCGGACCCTGAGGAGCTCAGCCGGTGGGCGCCGTCGTTCATGACGGCGCTGCAGGCGTTGCCGGAATTGCGCGATGTCAGCAGTGATCAGCTGGATCGCGGGCTGGCCGCGATGCTGGTGATCGACCGCAGCACGGCGTCGCGCCTGGGGATCACCCCGCAGCTCATCGTCGATACGCTCTACGATGCGTTCGGGCAGCGGCAGGTCTCCACGATGTTCACGCAGCTGAACCAGTACCGCGTGGTGCTCGAAGTGATGCCGGAGTTTCAGACCGGCCCGCAGGCGCTGCAGTTTCTCGATATCCGGTCCGGCGCCGGCGGGCAGGTGCCGCTCAACGTGTTCACGCAGGTCTCTGAGACGACGACGCCGCTGGCCATCAGCCGGCAGGGCCAGTTTCCCGTGGTGACGATGTCCTTCAATCTGGCGCCGGGCGCCTCGCTCGGCGATGCGGTCGCTGCCATCGAGAAAGCCTCGCGGGAGATCAATCTGCCGGCCAGTGTTCGCGGGAGTTTCCAGGGCACGGCCCAGGCATTTCAAGCGTCGCTGGCGAACGAAGTCTGGCTGATCCTCGCCGCGCTGGTGACGGTCTATATCGTGCTCGGGATTTTGTACGAGAGCTATATCCATCCGCTGACGATTCTGTCCACGCTGCCGTCCGCCGGAGTGGGCGCCTTGCTGGCCCTGATGCTCTTTAGAATTGAATTCAGCGTCATCGCGCTGATCGGGATCATTCTGCTCATCGGTATCGTCAAGAAGAACGCCATCATGATGATCGATTTTGCGCTGGAGGCGGAACGCAAGGAGGGGAAGACTCCGGAGGCGGCGATTTACGAGGCCTGTCTCCTGCGTTTCCGGCCGATCATGATGACGACGATGGCGGCGCTGCTCGGCGCGCTGCCGCTCGCAATCGGGTCCGGAGTAGGATCGGAGTTGCGGCATCCGCTCGGTATCGCGATCATCGGCGGACTGATCGTCAGTCAGGTGCTGACCTTGTATACAACGCCGGTGGTGTATCTGGCCTTCGATCGGCTGGCGCGGCGTGTCCGGGCCGGTCGGCCTGCTCCCTCGACGGAAGAGGCGTTGACCCCGGGAACGGTATGAATATTTCGGCGCCGTTCATCCAACGTCCGGTTGCCACCACCTTATTGACCGTCGGGGTCACGCTCATCGGTCTTGTCGCATTCCGCTTCCTGCCCGTCGCGTCGCTCCCGCAAGTCGAGTTTCCGACCATCAATGTGTCGGCTACGCTGCCGGGCGGCAGTCCGGAAACCATGGCCACCTCGGTGGCGGCTCCGCTGGAACATCAGTTCACCCGCATCGCCGGTGTGACGGAGATGACCTCCACGAGCATGCTGGGGTCCGCGAACATCACCCTGCAATTCGACCTGAGCCGCAATATCGACGGCGCCGCGCGCGACGTGCAGGCGGCCATCATGGCGGCGCGAAGCGAGCTGCCCTCGACCCTTCCGAACAGCCCGACGTACCGGAAAATCAATCCGGCCGATGCGCCTATTCTCATTCTGTCGCTGACCTCCGACCTTGTCAGCCGGGGCCGGATGTACGACGTCGCTTCCAGCATTCTTCAGCAGAAACTCTCGCAGATCGATGGGGTGGGGCAGGTGACGGTCGGAGGCGGGTCGCTGCCCGCGATTCGCGTCGATCTGAATCCGACGGCGTTGAACAGTTACGGGATCGGACTCGGCGACGTCCGCCGGATGCTAAGCAGCACCAACGTGAATCGCCCCAAGGGACAGCTCTCCGACGGGAAGCGGACCTGGGAGGTGCGGACCAACGATCAGCTCCATCGGGTGGAAGACTATCTGCCCTTGATTGTGAGCTACCGGGAGGGCCGGGCCGTGCGGCTCTCGGACATCGCGACGGTCGAACAATCGGTCGAAGATTTGCGGACGAGCGGTGTGGCAAACGGCGTTCCGGCCGTGCTCATCATGATCAACCGGCAGCCGGGAGCCAACATCATCGAGACGGTCGACCGTGTCCGTGCGCTGCTTCCTCAATTGGAGGCGTCGATTCCCGGGAGCATGACGCTGAAGGTCGTGGTGGACCGCACGCCGGTCATTCGCGCGTCGCTGCACGATGTCGAGCGGACGCTGGCGATCTCCGTCTGTCTCGTGATCCTGGTCGTATTTGTATTTTTGCGGGATGTCCGGGCGACGCTGATTCCCTGCGTGGCGGTGCCGGTCTCGCTGATCAGCACGTTCGGCGTGATGTATCTCTTCGACTATAGCCTCGACAATCTGTCGCTCATGGCTCTCACCATCGCGACCGGGTTCGTGGTGGACGATGCCATTGTCGTGTTGGAGAACATCAGCCGGTACCGGGAGCAGGGTATGGATCCGATGCAGGCGGCGCTGCGCGGCGCGCGGGAGATCACCTTTACCGTGCTGTCGATGACGATCTCGCTCGTGGCCGTTTTCCTCCCGATTCTCTTTATGGGCGGCATGATGGGACGGCTGTTCCGGGAGTTTGCCGTCACGCTCTCCGTGGCGATTCTCGTCTCGCTGGTCGTCTCGCTGACCACGACGCCGATGATGTGCGCCCGCGTGCTCACAGCGGAAACCGGCAGGACTCATGGGAGACTGTACCGGATCAGCGAACGGTTCTTCGAAGGGCTGCGCGGCGGCTATGCCGGCAGTCTCGGCTGGGTGCTCCGTCATCCGCGCAGCATGCTCGTAGTGACGCTGGCCACCATGGCTTTCAGCATTTATCTCTACACCATCGTGCCCAAGGGCTTCTTTCCCCAGCAGGACACGGGCCGCATGTTCGGCAACATTCAGGCGGCCCAGGACATTTCGTTTCAGGCCATGCGGCAGAAGCTCACCGAAGTGGTGGACATCATCAAGAGCGATCCGGCCGTGGATACGGTGACGGGATTCAGCGGCGGCGGGGTGAGCGGGAATACCAATGCCGGCCGGATGTTCATTTCGCTGAAGCCGCTCGAAGAGCGGGAGCTCAGCGTGGATCAGGTGATCGCCCGGCTGCGTCCCAAGCTGGCGAAAGTGACGGGCGCGCCGACGGTGCTGCAGGCGATTCAGGATCTGCGGATCGGGGGGCGCGCCAGCAGCGCGCAATATCAGTACACCCTGCAAAGCGTGGATCTCGCCGAGCTGAACACCTGGGCGCCCAAGGTCGAGCGGCAGTTGCGCACGCTGCCGGAAATTACGGACGTGAACAGCGATCAGCAGGACAAGGGGCTGCAATCGCTCGTGGTCTTCGACCGCAGTACCGCTTCCCGGCTGGGTCTGAGCCCCCAACTGATCGACGACACGCTGTACGATGCATTCGGTCAGCGGCAGGTGTCCATCATGTATACACCGCTCAACCAGTATCACGTCGTGATGGAGGTCGCTCCCCAATATTGGCAGAATCCTTCGACGTTGCAGGAAATCTATGTCCGGTCGCCGGCGGGGGGCCAGGTGCCGCTCAGTGCGGTGACGCGGTATGAACCGACCAACACGCTCTTGCTCGTCAACCATCAAGGGCAATTTCCGGGTGTGACGTTGTCGTTCAATATGGCTCCGGGAGCCTCGTTGGGCGATGCGGTGGCGGCGATCGACAAGGCGACGCGCGAAATGGGACTTCCGGCCGGCGTGCGCGGCACCTTTCAGGGCGCGGCCAAAGCCTTTCAGGCCTCCGTGGACAATCAGCCGTTTCTCATCCTCGCCGCGTTGGTCACGGTCTATATCGTGCTGGGGATTCTCTATGAGAGTTACATCCATCCCTTGACGATCCTCTCCACGCTGCCGTCCGCCGGCGTGGGGGCGCTGCTCGCGTTGCTCTACTTTAAAACGGAACTGAGCATGATCGCGCTGATCGGCATCATTTTGCTCATCGGCATCGTCAAAAAGAACGCCATCATGATGATCGACTTCGCACTGGAGGCGGAACGGCGGGACGGCAAGCGCCCGGAGGAGGCGATCTACGAGGCATGTCTGTTGCGCTTCCGCCCGATCCTGATGACGACGATGGCGGCGTTGTTCGGCGCGCTGCCCCTGGCGCTGGGAACGGGGGTCGGGTCGGAATTGCGCCGGCCGCTCGGCATCGCCATCGTCGGCGGGCTCCTCGTGAGCCAGTTGCTGACGCTCTACACGACGCCGGTCATCTATCTGTATCTGGATCGATTGCGCTTGCGCTTTTTGCGTTTGCGGGCAGGCCGGGAGACCGGCGGGCCGCTTCCTCCGAACAGTCCGTTGCCGGATGTCCAGGGATAAGCCGCGACATCCGGCGCGGGCGGATGGGTGCGTGACCGGACGATTGCTCTCTGACAGGAATGGCTATGCGGAGACGGTGCTCAACGATGAGCCGGCATAGTCGGGATGGACGAGGAATTCGGTGTGCGGCCCGGTCGTGACAAGGTTGGCAACCCGTTCTCTGACTCCGTGACTGTACCGGAGAAACTCCACTCCCAGGTATCCGTCTTTTCTCCAGCGTACGACCGAGACCTCCACCGCCAGCGGGGCGGATTCCTGCGCGACGGCTATCTGGAGTTCGAGTTAGGCCCCGATATTCAGCTCGATGTCGCTGCGCAGTCTGCAACCGGTTGGTGACAGGTCGAGCAACACGCCCTCGCCGGTGCCGGTATCGCTTTGGATATTCGCCGGGTAGCCGACGGGAATTCGGGTGCGACAGCGTGGTTGCATCGTCATCGTATCCCTGATGAATCTACAGAGCATATCGGCAGGGGCGGGGGAAACTTGACCGGCTCTTGGGCCGGAATCGATCGGGCGGCGTCTCAGGCGGGGATGGTTCCCTGGGCGGTGTCGTGTTTCACGGGTAGAACCGGCCGGGGCGATGCCAGGTCGATCGCTTCAGCCGTGACGGCCGCCTCTTTGGCCTGGGGACCGATCTCATACCGTTCCCGCCTGACTTCATGGCCAAGCTTGGTTCGATACACGAGCTCATCCGTCTCGAAATCGTATTCGGGAATCTCGGGGCTTTCCCAGCGCAACGAGAAGTAGTGGGCATAGAGGGTGTAGAAGCCGTGGTCCTTGGGGTTGTGCCGCAGGACGTATTCGGGCATCGTCTGGACGTCCAGCGCTGCATGGTAGTGCTGCAGCCAGAGATAATCGCCGAGGATCACCATTTTGACCAGGGGCGGATCCGCGTACAGTTTCAGATTGATGGCTTTGCCCATCGCCTTCAACCGCTTCAGCAAGGCGATGCTCTGCCGGACTTCTTCCCGGAAGGTCGCCAGCGTGTGCTCCGGATGGCCGATGGCCTGGATGCGGGTGGCGGCGTCGTAGCTGTACGGATTCACGAGGAGAATTTTGGCGCCCAGGCACTTGTCGAGCACCGACGAGAGATCGCCCACCTGGTCGACCAGCGTACTGTAGCCGCTCGATCCGATCACCATGATCGTCCGTCCGGCCCCATGTTCTTCTTTCAGCTGCTTGATGCGCTGTTGCGCGCCGCGCGCCCGCCGGGGGAAATAGGAGACGAGTCCGGCTCCGGTAGCCGCGGAGGCCAGCGCGTGATCTCTGATGCTTCGACGGAGATAATTCAAGCAGAGGATCAACAGGACGGCTACGGTCATCTCCACGGCGATGAGCGAGAGCTTGTCGTGCTCGACGCGCGACCAGAATGCCAGAAACCGCGTCGCGCCTGCCGGGAGCAGGAGTGCAATGCCGGCGCTGAGGGCGACGACAGCGATATGGTAGAAGCTTCCAGCGATATCGCGCAGCAGCGCCCGGACTGTCAGCGAACATTCATGAAACAAGAAGCACCTCGTTATGAGAAACGTCCCGATGGACGGCGAATGGAGACAAAAAAATCGCGTCAGACATCCGGTGGGAGGACAGGGGGCCCCGAACCGGGACGGTCTCACGCGATGAAGGATCTCAGAAGTGTCGGAGCGTAAAGATTGCGGCTCATTACGCCCTGCGGTGGACACGCATCACAACTGACTCGCGATCTATCGGTTTTTTCCTGACCGGCAGGCACAGGAATACACCATACCTGATCTCCCGCTAGTCATCCATCCATATCGGCATTGGTGAGGAAAACTTAAGTTGCTCTCAGCTGGTGTCACGTGCGGAAGCTGCAGGAAGGGGAATGTGCCGTTGCAGGCCGGCCCGGATCAGGGAAGGATGATGGCGTCTTCCGAGTGACCGAGGTTCTTGAGTGCGGTTTCCAGCGCGTCGACCATCGGCGGAGGACCGCAGAGAAAGATGACGGTGTCCGGGCCGGGCATGGGCAGATGCTCCCGCAACATGGCTTCGGTGATGTGTCCCGTGCCTTGCGACCAGCCGGCGGGCGGCTGGCTCAAGACGTGATAGCAATGGACGTGTGCATGCGCGCGAGCATCCGTATCCCATTCATCCTGGAAAATGATGTCCGCCTCGGTCTTGTTGGCATAGAGCAGAAAGAGCTCAACCGGGAGTTTGTTGGCGAGCAGCCACCGGATGATGGAGATCATCGGGGTGATGCCCGAACCACCGGCCACAAACCCGACCTGCTTGGCCATGCCGTCCACCCAATGGCCGCCGGGATTCGGCCCGCTCATGAGCACCTGGTCGCCGATCTGTCGGTCGTGAAGATAGCGCGACATCGTTCCGGTTTCATACCGTTTGACCGTCAGATCGAAGGAGCCCGTGATGCCGGGTGTCGAGGACGGCGTGTATGGCCGCTTCACCGCTTTGCCGTCGACGGTGGCGTGGACATAGAGGTGATCGCCGGGGAGCATCTCCAGAGTGGCATTCTCCGGGAGGGCAAAGCGAAAGGTCCTGGTGTCGTGAGTATCCTGATGGATCGCCGTGAGTTCGTAAGGTACCGGCGTTTTCGACTTGATATGTATGACAGGAGTTGACGTCATGCCTGCATCCTACGGGTCTGAGGGTGTAGACGCAACTGACGGACCGGACGTTGTGAGCCGGTGAACAGCACGATACCGTTTGGCTGCGGCGGAGTCTTGTCTCAGCGAGCGCCGCTGCCTCCGCTGTCGGGGACTTGCAAGATGATCGAGATCGCGCGTCGGTCTTCCGTGACCTGCGCCACGATCTTGTCGCCGGTCTTCAGCCGTCCGGCTACGACGCCGTCGATTTTCGTGTCAGGCGTCACGATCAGGCGCATCTCATGACCGGAAAACTCTTTCACGATGAGTTCCTGATCTTCCCAATACATGACATCCGCCTTGATCGACGTCGTTGCGGACGATTGGGTGCTGTCTGCGGCTGTTGCGGGAATCGCAGTCACAAAGATGAGATAGAGTGCGAGAAGAAGTGCCATCACCTAACCTCCCTCCATAAATTGAAGTGGAACGAATACATCTATCATACGTTTTGGAAAGCTTGTCCGCAACCGAGCGGCGCGCACTGAGCGCAGGAGAGTGCGGAGAGAAGAAAGTTCCGGAGTGCGGCGGTTCGGCAGAGGCCGCGGGCCGTTCACTGTCGTCGTCGGCGTCTTAAATCAGAAGTCCATAAAGGGGAGTGAATCAGCCACCGCCTCGGGTACCTTGGCGTATTCCGCAATTTAGATGACACATCGTGCCCTTCAGTAGAGGATGGGGCATAGGTTGCATTCAAAGGAGGTGTGTCACGTGATGAGTTCTCATTCAGAAAACGGACAGACGAACGAGGCGATGCTGCTGTGCGAACAGGCGGTAGAGCCCGTGAAGTCCTGTCTGTCGGCCTGGTCCCGATTCTGCCGGCAGAGTTGGAGCCCTAGTAAAGAGTTTGCGCTGGAAATTCATCGGGAGGTTGCCCGGGCCATCGGGTAGCTTTCCGGTTCCTTCCCTCCGACGGTTCTTCCACGGCAGCACATCTGTTTCGCTTTGTCAGACTCCCATTTATCTGAATAGAGAGGAACCGGGGTTGGTCCGGTTTGTCTTCACGGGGTGGTTCATACTCGCTCGCCATCGCCGGTATGTCCGTATCGCAACTTATTCGGCGGGGAGCAAGTCGGCGAAGACGAATCCATCTCGCGTGACGATTTCGCCGCGCTCAACCGGGATCGGATGGCGGAACATCGGTCCGGCATAGGCGAAGGTGTGAAATTCCCCGCGCTCGCCGCAGGGATCGACGCCGGGGGGAAGCTCGGCGAGCAATGATTCATCAAACTCCCGGCCGACGAACGATGCTGGAATCTGTTTCGGATCGATGCAGGTGAGCCGCGCGCGCAGGCCGTCCCGGATCATGTGTGCCGCCAACTCTTTCGTCGGCAGACCCCAGAGGGGGAACAGGGGGGTGATTCCGGTCGAGGCGAGCTGCGTCTCCCGATAGTGCCGCACGTCTTCGAGGAATAAATCGCCGAACGCCATGATTGTGATATCTGCGACCTGCGCCCGCCGGATCGCGGCGCTCATGGCCGCTTCATACTCGCCATTGCTGCAAGGACTTGGAATGGGCACCGGCCACAGGGGCAATCCCGCGGCGGCGGCCTGCGCCTGCAGCAACGCCGTGCGCACGGCATGCATGGCAACGCGATCATGGACTTCGTTGATGGTGGTCAGCAGGCCGACGACCTCGACGTCGCCGCGCTGCCGCAAGACGTGCAACGTCCAGGCGCTGTCTTTCCCGCTGCTCCAGGCGAGCAATGCTTTGGGCAACCCGTTTGTCTGCATGCGCGCTCCTGTTTCCTTGAGATGATGCGCTATCATACCGGAATTCAGTCGAATGGGTGACGCCGTCTTGCCGTAGGATCCGCTCAGCCGTTTCTGCTACTCTCCGGCCATGGCTCCGGCTCTCCAGGCTGTTCTCATTCTCTTCGCCGTCGGCGCGGCGCTGCGTCTGTCGGGGCTGCTCGGCAAACAGCATGCGGACCGGCTGGGGATGATCGTTTTTTCTGTCACGCTGCCGGCGACGATTCTCCTGTCCCTGGATCGCGTTGTCTTTGCCCCGACGGCGTGGAAGGTGCCGGTGGCGGCCTGGCTGCTCTCGTCTCTTCTGGTGCTCTCGGCCTGGCCGCTTGCGCGATTCTTGACTCTGCCGCGCCCGACGCAGGGGGGATTTCTGCTCGCCGTCGGTTGCATCAATTCCGTGTACTTCGCCTATCCCGTGGCGCTGGCGACGTTCGGCAACGAGGGACTTGCGCAGGCGATTCTTTTCGACCTCGGTCAAACGACGCTCACCCTCACGGGGTTGTATGCGCTGGCGCTGTGGCATGGCACGGCCGCGCCGACGGCACGCTCGTCGCTGCGGCGGATGCTCTCGGCGCCTCCGTTCTGGGCGTTGACCGCTGCCCTGGCGCTGAAGGCCGGCGGGCTCCATCTGCCCTCGTGGCTCCATACGGTCTTGATGCCGGTGCATCTCGCGACGACTCCGCTCGCGAGTCTCGTGCTCGGTCTCTCGATCGGTTTTGCTGCGTTGCAGCGGACCTGGGCACTGGCCTGTCTGGGGGTGGCGGTGCGGATGCTCGGCGGGCTGTCGTTGGGATGGTTCGCCGCCTGGCTGCTGAATCTGACGGGGCTGGAGCGGGCGGTGGTGATCCTGATTGCCGGGATGCCGTCGGCGGTGACGGCGGTGATTTTTGCGACGGAAACCGGATTGGATGAAGATCTGGTCGCCTCGATCGTCGCGCTCTCGATCTCTCTCGGCGTCGCGCTGCTGCCCTGGTTGCCGGAACTGGCGGCTGCGTTGTTGGGCTAATCACTGAAGGCGGTCAGGATAATCCGTGTTGTTCGCGGCCGATGCGGCCGTCATAGCGATTCGTGGACTTGAAGAGTTCGTACCGGCCGTCCATAGCGTAGCGCGCGACGCGGGTACGCAGAGCCTCTCGGTCGGCGGCGGTCATGGGGGTGAAGCGGCGCGCGATGTCGAGGTTTTGCTTCAACACCTGCCGCGAATCGATGCCGCTCACGAGGGAGGCGATCGGGAGGCTCAGGACATATCGAATGGCTTCTTCGGGTGTGACGATCCCTTGCTTGATGGGTTCCGCATTTCCGCTCAGGCTTTTCATGCCGAGCGGCGCGATGCCGCGCTGGCTCAGGACCGGCAGGACGTCGTGTTCGAAACTGCGGTAGGTGCCGTCGAAGACGTTCAACGGCATCTGGCAGGTGTTGAAGGGAAAATCATGAGCCAGCATCTTGAGGTGGATTGCCGGATCCTTGTGGCCGGTAAATCCGATGAACCGCACTTTGCCC
Organism: uncultured Nitrospira sp.; assembly: GCA_964512025.1. Classification (GTDB taxonomy): domain Bacteria; phylum Nitrospirota; class Nitrospiria; order Nitrospirales; family Nitrospiraceae; genus Nitrospira_D. Next base: position 91,241 of record CAZEHM010000008.1, read on the forward strand.
TGCCGCTTCGCCTCGAGTAACGCCTCTGCCGCGCCGCCGGGCATGAAGTGTCGGTCCGGATCGTCGTCATAGACGACTTCGTGAATCTGCCAGAGGTCGAGGTAGTCGGTCTTCAGGCGGCGGAGCGAGTCGTCGAGTTGCTGCAGCGCGACGTTCTTGTCGCGCCCGTGCGAGCAGACTTTGGTCATGAGGATGACCTGCTGCCGCCGGCCCTGCAGCGCCCGGCCCATGAGTTCCTCAGACCGTCCGCCGTTGTATTCCCAGGCGTTGTCGAGAAAGGTGATGCCTGCGTCGATGGCTTCGTGCAGCAGCCGGATGGCGTCGGCATCGTCTGCCATGCGGCCCCAGTGCGCTCCGCCGAAGCAGAGGATGGAGACGTCCACGCCGGTTTTTCCCAATGCGCGTCTGGGGATTTCTCCGGGTGCTGCCGGAGGTGCAGGCGCCATGGCATCGGCCAGTCCGTGCGGGCCGCCGAGCGCCAGGATTGACCCGGCGAGGCCCAGGGTTTTCAACAGCTGCCGGCGGTCGATCGCTCTGGTCCAGATATCTGCGCCTGGTTTTCCGGATTTCATCCGAGCCCTTCCCGGTTCGGTGGATGGGATGGAGACAGGCTACGTTCCTCCTGCGGAGCTGTCAATCGCTCGGTCGAGCCGGTGGTGGCTCTCAAGGGGTATCAGGCCTGCGCCGGGGGAGTGAGGCGGCGTCTGGCGCCGCCTTGGACGATAATGAATTCATACAGGCGGCATTCGATGGCGCCGTTGAACAGCGGGGTTCGTTTGGATGGGGCCAGACCAATGAGTTTCGGCGCCCGGAGATCGCCGGTGAACAGATAGACGCGCCAGCCGACGCAGCGGGTCTTCAGCCAGGCGCCGAGTTTGGGATAGAACACATCCAGATCGGCTTGCGTACCGAGGCGGACGCCATAGGGGGGATTCATGACGATGATGCCCGGTTCTTGCGGCGGAGTGAGGTCGAACAGATCGGTTTGTGTCAGCGCGATATCGTCGGCGACTCCGGCGCGGGCGAACTGATCTTTGGCGGTTTGCACGGCGCGGGCATCTCGATCGGACGCATAGATGGGGGCGGGGCTGGTTGATAATTGTTTGGCCTGAGCCTTGGCCTGGACGGTTTTCCAGGCGGTCTGATCGAAATTCGAGAACAGTTCGAAGGCGAAGCGCCGGCCAAGGCCGGGAGGGATGTGCCTGGCGATCATGGCGGCTTCGAGAGGAATGGTTCCCCCTCCGCAGAGGGGATCGAGCAGGGGCGTGGTCCCGTTCCAGCCGGTCAATTGCACGATGCCGGCGGCCAGATTTTCGCGCAAGGGCGCCTCGACGGTCGATTGGCGGAAGCCACGTTTGAAGAGCGAGTCCCCGGTGGTTCCGAGATAGAGCGTGAGGTGCGTGGCATCGAGAAAGGCGTCGATGCGAATGTCCGGACGGCTGGAGTTCACGCTGGGGCGGGCGCCTTTCAGCCTGGTGAAGGTGTCGCAGACGGCATCCTTGATGCGCAGGGTGACGAAATCGAGGCTTTTGAGCGGACAGTGCTGCGCGCTGGTTTTGACTTTGATGGTGCGCAAGGGGGTGAACCATTGCGGCCAGGGGATGGCGCTGGCCGCGACGTAGATATCCTGTTCGTTGCGATAGGGTACGTGGGCGACTTCCAGAAGAATGCGGCTGGCCAGACGGCTTTCCAGATTGGCCCGGTACATGGTGACGAGGGGGCCGGAGAAGCCGACGCCGCCGTCGGTCTGGCGCAGGTCCGTGGCGCCGAGCGTGGTCAGTTCCTGCAGCAGCAACGCTTCGAGGCCGCGGGGGCAGGGTGCAAAACAGCGGTAAATTGTGTTATCCATCCTGATCACCTAACGAGAAAGAGCCTGCCGTGAAATTCTGCAGTACCTGTGGCGCCCCGGTCAGTCAAAAGATCCCAGCCGGCGACAATGTGCTGCGCTATGTCTGTGACCATTGCCAGGCTATTCATTACCATAATCCGAAGATTGTCGCTGGCTGTATTCCCGAGTGGGAGGGGCAGATTCTGTTGTGCCGGCGCGCCATCGAGCCGCGTTTGGGGCTCTGGACGTTTCCGGCCGGATTTATGGAGATCGGTGAGACGACGGAAGAGGCGGCGGCCCGGGAGACGAAAGAGGAAGCCCTGGCGGATGTGGAGATTACGGCTCTCTATGCCGTGCTCAGTATGCCGCATATCGGGCAGGTCTATATGGTCTTCCGCGGGCGGATGCTTACGCCCGCATTCGGAGCCGGCACCGAAAGTCTGGAAGTCCGTTTGTTCCCCCATCATGCGATTCCCTGGGAAGGCATGGCATTTCCTGTGGTCGCCGAGGCGCTTCGCCGTTACGTCAAGGATGCGGCCGCCGGGCGATTCCCTCTGCATCTGGCGAGTGTCGATGACCGGATGCCTCCTCAGCCCGCTCCTGATTTGTAAGGGGCAACGTCAGCGGAGCAGGGAGCGCGGCACGATGGCGTGAATGTCCACGAGTGAGTCGGCCCGATCGATCGAATAAAAAATCCGCCAATCTCCCACGGCATATTTGGACAAGCCCGGCAGATCCGGAGCGACCGGTTCGTGACGCAGGTTGTCCACGTTGGATGCGATCCATTTGGTTTTGTCGAAGAGCCGTTGGGCCATGGCGGAATCGACCTGCGACAGGTCTTGAATCACGGCCGGCCGGAAGGCAAGGCGAAACCAGGCCATACGTGTTACCAGCGCAGCCCGAGCCGGTCGGCCACATCGTCGCCGGAGAGCCGTTCGGTGCCGGTGAGGGATTCTTTCAGACGAGCCCGCAACGCGTCTCCCAATGCCAGGCCGAGATCCGGATCTCCGATCAGTTCGCGAATGCGGTCGTCGACCAGCCCTTGGACCAGTTCTTTGAATTGTTGGGGCGTGAGCTGAGACAGATCCATGATGCGAGAGGATACGGACCTGCAGGCCTGAATTGCAACTCACGCGTCACGAGGGACGGGGTGCGTTTACGCGGCGTGGGTGGCGGATGAAAGTTTGGTGATCAAGTGATTGAGCCGCTCGAGTTGCGGCGGAGCGATGGTGAGGAATTCGATGCCGATGCCGTGTGAGCCGGTCCAGCGGACCGCCGCATTGGTAATGATGATCGGGGTTGCCTCACCGGGGAGTTGCAGCGAGACTTCCAACTGCATTCCGGTGAAGGGCTTGATGACGCTTTCGACCCGACAACCCTTGACGGAAACGTCGCGGATCGACGCATTGTATTTTAAGCGATCCCGCTGCATGAGGATGCTGGTGATTTGAGCGGGATATCGGGGGAATTTTCTGGTGACCATTGTCAGGACTCCTCTGCGAGTTGTTCAATCAATTGCGCCAAGCGATCCCGCTCTGACTCCTGCATGCCGAGAAAATCGACGCCGAAGTCGTCTTCCATGGTCCATCGGACGGTGGCTGCATGGACCTGGATCGGTGCCATCTTGGGGGGATGGAGTTCCAGAGTGAGAATGGCACCGATGTCGACGGTGACACGAACTGCACCCATGATCTTGCAACCGCCCAGTCCAAGGTTGTACACGGTACCTGTGGCGACGTAGTCTCCGGTGCAGTTCACCGGGAATTCGACGCGATAACGGGTTTGCTGCCGCAATTCGGCTTGCTGCCGTTCCCGTTTGCTTTGTGTGACGAGTGGTTGCATGTAGGAAATTATTACCGCCTGGTGCGCATAATTCTCTATGAGGCTATGTGGCAAGGGCGCCAATGTCAATAAAATCGCTGATCTGTGCGCGAGATTTACCTGATAACGGGTGAGGGATTATGGCGATGAAGCGAAAGCCGGGAGAGCCCATTTATTTGGGGCGTCATATGCTGGCACTGGGGTTGGCGATTATTTGCCCCGGAGCAATTCCCCAGCTGTATCACGCACTGATTGCCCCGATCACGATGGAAGCCCGGTTACTGGCCGGTCTGTTCATTGCTGTGGCGGCGGGCTTGGCGCTGGTGCGCTTCTATTCGGCCACTGCGCGAAATGAACCGTAGCGGATCAGTATTACGGCGTTCATTCAACGACGGCCCCAATGACGATAGTATCGCGGCCCCCAATAGATGCGGGGGCGATAATAGTAGGGATATCCATAGAAACCCGGGCTGCCCAGGTAGAGACCGAGTCCGACGGCCGGCGGGTAGACATAGGTGTAGGCGCTGTAGGGTACTGCGGGAATGATGGCCGGCGGGGCGGCGGCTTGCCGTTGCATATCTGCCGTGGCGGCTGCCTGTCGGTCACTCTGCTGTTTGAGCTGTTCCATCGTGCCTTGTTGGGCCTGCAGTTGCCCTTTCAGCTTTCCGATTTCTTCGCGTTGCAATTCAATAAACATATTCAGGCAGCGGGTCTGCGCTTCACCTTCATAGGTGGAACACTCCCACAGCCCCGGCTGACTGTCGGCATGAGTCAGACCGGCTGACAGGAGTAAGGCTGCCGCCGCCGCTCCCGCGATGAGGATGGATTGCGCAAAATGCTGAGTATGGGGCGGCTCCATGACAGTCGTCCGACGAATCATCTTGTTCCTCCTCATCCTGAGTGAACGTACGTACACGCTACCACGTGGTTTTCTCTTTGAACAGCCCCGCATGATGGAATGAACGCGCGCCCGTGCCATCGGTTGACGATTTGCTCTTCGGTTGGATTCGTGAACGGTTTGATTTTGAATGAGCCGTCCCCCTAGAATGCCCGATCATTCATTCGGGAAGATCATGCCATCCACTTCATCCAAGCCGTCCCGGCGGAAAAGCCGGTCCAAGCCGAAGAGTCCCACGCTCACTTCGTCCCAGAAGCGCCG
>CAZEHM010000009.1:0-92221 GCA_964512025.1 uncultured Nitrospira sp.
CATTCCACCGGCGAGCTGGTCATTACCCTGGACGGCGATCTGCAAAACGATCCGGCCGATATCGACAAGATGCTGCCGCTGCTGCGGCAATTCGATCTGGTCTGCGGCTGGCGGACCACCCGCAACGACAGCCTCGTGAGAAAAATTTCTTCGCGCATCGCCAACGCCGTGCGCAGCGCCGTGACTGGCGACCGCGTGCACGACACCGGCTGTTCCTTGAAAATTTTCCGGCGCGCCGTCGTGGATAAGCTGCAACTCTTCACCGGCATGCACCGGTTCTTCCCAGCCCTGGCCATCATGCACGGCTTCACCGTCACCGAGATTCCGGTCAGCCACCATCCCCGGGCGCACGGCATTTCCAAATACGGCGTCGGCAACCGCCTGTTCAAAAGTCTGTACGACCTGATCGCGGTCCGCTGGATGCAACATCGCTGTTTACGGTACAAACTACGCACCTAACCCGCTGCTCCCTTTCCCTATGCTGACGACTGAAACCATCTGGATTGCCACGGGATTTCTCGGCCAGGGCCTGTTCTTCGGCCGCTGGATCGTGCAATGGCTCGCCTCGGAACGCAGCGCGGCCAGCAAAGTGCCGATCTCGTTCTGGTATCTGAGTCTCGTCGGCGGCCTCATCACGCTGGCCTATGCCATCTACCGGAAGGATCCCGTCTTCATCGCCGGCCAGAGTATCGGTTCCGTCGTCTACGTGCGCAATCTGATGCTGATCTATCGTGAGAACCGGACCACCCCCGCCCAGGGCGGTCAGGGATGAGTGAGTCCGCCGCACAGATGCCCGGACCTTCGTCCGGACAGCCTTCGCCGGTGATTCGTCACCTCTGCATCCTGCTGGCCCTCTGCGGCATCCTGCTTTTCTGGAATCTTGGCGCCCTGGGCCTGACGGATCGCGACGAGGGCCGCAACGCCGAAGCCGGCCGCGAGATGCTCGAAACCGGCGACTGGATGAGCCCTACCTTCAACTACGAACCCCGCTACGCCAAACCGGCGCTGGTCTACTGGCTGATGGGCGCCTCCTACAAGACGTTCGGCGTCAGCGAATTCGCCGCGCGGTTTCCCTCGGCGCTCTTCGGACTCGGCCTGGTCCTGATGCTCTATCTGTTTCTCACGCGCCTGCGCGACGCCAATACCGGGCTGCTCGCCGCGCTGATGCTGGCGCTCAATCTCCAGATGATCGGGCTCAATCGTATGGCCCTGACCGACAGCGTGCTGATCTTCTTCACGACGCTTTCGCTCTTCGCCTTCTGGCTGGGATTTCAGACGACCCGCGAGCGGCGGCCCTGGCTGTGGATCTGCTATGCGGCCATGGGTATCGCCACCCTGGCCAAGGGGCCGGTGGGGTTCCTCGTGCCGCTGATCGTCATCGCGCTGTACGTGTCGCTCACGAAACAATGGAGGCCGTTCTGGCAGGAAGGACGACCCCTCGCGGGCACGGCGCTGACTATTCTGATCGCCCTCCCCTGGTACGCCGGCATGTGGTGGCTCCACGGCAGCGAGTACACCGACTCCGCGCAGGCCAATACGGTCGGGCGCTTTCTCAAGCCCATGGAAGGGCACAGCTTCGGATTCTTGTTTTATGTTCCCGTGTTGCTGCTGGGGTTTTTCCCCTGGAGCGGCTGGCTGCTTTTTGCCTGGCCGCAGACCGTCAAGAGTTGGCGCGCAGCACGTAAGGCTTTCGGCGTGTCGCGTGAAATTTCAGGCGAATTGACTGACTCGTCGCCTGTCATCCCTGTACCCACACCTACAGACAAATTGGACTGGTTCGCCGCGGCCTGGATCTTCGCAACCTTCGCCTTCTTCACGCTGTCGTCGACGAGGCTCCCCCATTACATCGGGCCGCTCTTTCCCGCCGCCGCGATGCTGACCGCTTCGTATTGGTCACGCTGCGTGCGGGAACCCTCGACCAGAGGCGCGAATGCGTCTGTTCATCTGGTCATGTGGCTGGGATTTCTTCTGGCAGGAGCGATGGCCTGTCTGCCCTGGATTTACGATACGATGCTGGCCGGCAAGCTCACGAAGGAATATCCGTTGGCCACACAGCTCTCCCTGGGCCACGGGCCCTATGTCGCCGCGACAGTCCTGCTGGTGGGCATGGGGCTGGTGGGGCTCTTCGGCTTGTCTGAAACCCGGCGCGGCGCGGCCTTCTGGGCAGCCGGCGGATCGCTGTTCGGCGTGGTGCTCGTGCTGATGATTTTCGTTCTGCCCGCGGCGAACCGCTTCTTCGTCGCGCCGCAGCAGGAACTGGCCTACGCCGCAGGATTGAACCTGAAGCCGGACGAACAACTGATCGCCTATGGAGCGACGAGACCGTCGACAGCTTTTTATGCCAGACGAAAGGTTCTTTTCGTGGGATCGGGGGAAGAAGAGAAACTCCGTACAGCCCTGAGCCAGCCTGGCCGCTCGATGATTCTGCTGCCGGAATCGTTTGTGGACAAACTCCCCGGGGATCTCAAGAACTATCAGCCGATCTTAAAGCGCTACGGCTATCTGCTCTTAGCCAGCGAACCGATGGTGAAAATCCCGGAGGGGCTCCTTCCGCCTCCGCCGGCTCTTGAGCCCAAGATCTTCGGGCACTAAGAACGGCACGGATCAAAACAGCGACAGAATGCCTCGCCCGGCAACGAGCACGGCAAGGCTCAACACTCCCGCCGCCGCCAGCTCACACTCTCTGAGAACTGGAAGCCAATTCGACTCCTCCCCCTCACTCGCGGCCTGCTCTCCACGAAGCCAGTACGACACACAGAGCAACCCGACGGCCGCCATCACAATGGGTGCCGTGGACATCAGCGATAACCCGAGGACCATCGCCAGGATCGGGCCTTGAACTGCCCCTTGTGCGAAAGACACGCGGCTGATCCACCACGCACGACCCCGGATTACGACACCGGCCGCCACCAGCAACGCCCCGCCCCCGATGAGGAACGGGCTCTCTGTCCCCGACTCGGCTGGAACGGCCAACGACCAGACGAGCGCAAAGATCCACACGGTGCCGATCGCGGCCTGATACAATGCGGATTCAACCGACTGGATCCAGTCCTTCCACGGATTCGCCGCCACCACCCCGCTCACCGTTCCCAATACCCACCCGCCGAACACGTCGCTGGGAAAATGCGAACCGCGCAACACGCGACTCAGCGCGACGAACGCCGCGATGCCCATGAAGAGCGCCGCCAGAACAGGGACCCGGCGGCTCAAGACAACGGCCAACGCAAAGGTCGCCGTCGTATGGCCAGACGGGAAGGAGTCGAACCCGGAGGCCAGTGACGGCGCAATCGACCAATCTCCCGATGTGGAAAATTTCGGCCGGGGCCGGCCGATGAGATGCTTCACTGTATGCACAAGCACCGTCGCCAACCCGTGCGCCCACAGAGTTTGCACCCCGGTGACGAGGCCGCGCGACGCCGGGAGCAACCACCCGACGGCCAGCAGGATCGCGCTGACGATCAGCAACTGCCGCCCGTCGCCTATCCAGTTTCCGGCATGACTGACGAATGCCATCCACGGAACCGTCAACGTCCCGCCGCCTTCCGGCGTCGTGATCGTACGCAGATACCGGGCGACCGGGCCGTCGAGCTGGCGCAAACCCCACAGGACGCAGCCGAACGCCGCACACAGACAGGCCAGGGATGCGGGACGGGAGATTCGTGCCCCCCGTCCGGCCGGAGCAACTGGATCAGAACTATCCATGCGACCGATTACTCATCACAGATCCCGCCTTACGGTACCCACTCGGCCAGGAAGACATTGAACTCGCCCGGCTGTTTCGCATTCCGGTCGGACACCCAAACGACGCGTTTGCCGTCCGGCGAAAACATCGGGAAGCTGTTGAATTCGCCCTCGAACGTCAGGCGCTCCAGCCCGGCGCCGTCCTCGCCCACGAGATAGAGATGAAAGCTGGGCCGGCCGCCCTCACCGCGGGTTTCCACGTTCGAGGAAAACACGATCCGCTTCCCGTCCGGATGGAAGAAGGGTGAAAAATTCGACGCACCGTTCGATGTCACCTGGCGCTTTCCACTGCCGTCGGCATTCATCACGAACAGTTCCAGCTGCCCCGGCTCCACCAGCCGCTGGCTCAGCAACTCTTTATAGCGCGCGATCTCCGCCGGATCCGTGGGATGCGACGCCCGATAGACAATGCGTTTGCTGTCCGGGGAAAAGAACGCCCCGCCGTCGTACCCGACATCGTCGGTCAGACGGCGATGATGGGATCCGTCCAGATCCATCGCGTAAATATCCAAATCACCGTCCCTGACCGAGGTCCAGATGATGGTTTTGCCGTCCGGCGACACGGTAGCCTCCGCATCGTAACCCGGGGTATTGGTCAACCGCTGCATCTCCTGTCCGTCGATACGTGCGGCAAAGAGATCATAGTCGTCGAGCGCCCAGCGATAGGCGCCTTCGCGCTTCGGTTTGGGCGGACAGTTCGGCCCGTGGAGATGCGTGGACGAATAGAGAATCCGCCGATCGCCCGGGAAGAAATAGCCGCAGGTTGTGGAGCCGGACCCGGTGCTCACGAGGCGGACGCTTTCGCTATCCAAATCCATCACATACATCTGATAACAGCCCAGCGGAATGTCGTCCGGCTTCAGCGTAGCCGCATAGGTATCTTTCATCCAGTTGTTGGTCGACTGGAAAATCAGCTTATTTCCCGAGAAGGAAAAGTAGGCTTCGGCGTTTTGCCGGCCGAAGGTCAGCTGTTTGATATTCTTGAAATGCCGTTCGGCACTGGCCTGGGCTGGAGCCTTGGCCGGCGCAGCGCTTTTTGCACGGTCGGCCGCCGAGCCGATCTGCGGCCATAGCAACAACGCGACCGCTGAACCGATCAGACCGCCCATCAGAAGACCGCGTACTCGGTTACTGCTGTTCTTCAAGTCGAACCTCCTTCATTGCCTGATACTCCTGCCACATGTCTCGTTTCGTCACGGTGCCTTCATCAAAGACGACCGCGCTCTGCCATCCATAAAAAAAGAGGAGTCGCGCCACCTTCGTAGCGGCCGCTGGATCCATCGCATAGAGCACCGTCACCACTGAACCAGGGGCATCCGGGCGGTGACAGGAGAAAATCGCTGCCATGCGGCGGCCTTCGTACGATGCTCCCCCAAGGCGAAATCCCTCCGGACCCACCGTCACCAATTCCCCGCAGGCCTTCGCAATCAACGATTGTACCTGACTCTGGTGGTCCGGCGTCGCGATAATCAACACGGATCCCGATCCGGGCAACGCCTCGCTGGTCCCCGGCAGGACAACCGTCTTGCGATCCGGCGCAGGCTGAGCATTTTGCGCCTCGATCCGCGCCACCAGTTCCTTGAACGGCGTCGCGGTATCGGGAAACAACGGCAACACGGCTTTGTGCCGATCGGTCACAAAGAGGTTCAGTACCGGGGCCAGTTGTTCCCGCTTCAGCCGTAGGAGACTCATGTATGCGGGATCGATCGAGACCTTCAATGGCGCTCCCGGGACCACCAGATCGATTTCTTGTTGCTCCGCAGACAACGCGACCGACGCCGAGTATGTCGATCCCTTCATCGCGATGGACAGTGGCAGAATGAACCGGAAGGCTCCGCCGTCCCGCGCGAGTGCAATCCGCAGTCTATAGGTGCCGGGCTGATCCCGGTTAAGAGATGCCGTTGCCTCTGAAATGGCCACGGCTGGCGCGCCGGACCGCTCGACCCACTGCGCAAAGAACCAGCGCAATTCCTGTCCGCTCACCGTCACAAACACTCGCTCGAGATCCTGCCAGTCGGCATGCCGCCCCGACAGATCTGCGACCAACTGCTTCACCCCACGCCAGAAAGCGGCATCACCGATTTCCATCCGGAGCTGGTGAAACACCATCGCCGCTTTTTGATAGCCGATGGCATTGTCTTGTTCATCGCTCTTCCGATGAAACGCCGCGATGGGATAATCCCGCTCCGGCGTGACATACAGACTGTAGCCCTGCAGCATCATCCGCCGCTGCTCGCGCGCCTGCCGATCATCGCGGGTCAACTCGTGCCAGTAATAATTCGTCAGATACGTCGTCAGCCCCTCTACCCAGTTGCCGCTCTCCGGGCGGTTCCACACCGAATTGCCGATCCAGGAATGAACGATCTCATGCCCTAACGCATAGGGCTGGGTATAGTGCCGCTTGATGCTGCCGCTCCCCAACAGCGTGAAAGACGGCATGCCCAAACCGCTCGCAAAGAAGTTTTCCACCACGGCGAACTGCTCGAAAGGGAAGGGCCCCAGCAGTGGAACATAGGCCTCAAGATATTGAGCCGTCGCATCCAGATATTCGTCCGCTAATGCGGCATCGTCGGGAAATAAATAGGTTGCCAGATGGACCGATTGTCCGCTTGGACTCTTCCAATCCCGCTCCTTGACCAAAAAACGATTCGCGACCAGTGTGAGCGCTTCCGTGACACCCGACTCCCACGTCTGCAGAGTACGGCACGATTCAGAAGAACGGGGATTCGGGCAATTCTCTTTCGTTCCCGCGCGCCCCTGACTGACCGTCGTCCATCCATCGGGCATTTCCACTGTCAGTGAATACGAGGCCAGTGATCCGGCCAGATCGGGATACCAACCTGTTTCACTGCTCAAGTAGACGCCTTCCGGACCGATATGCCCGGAGGTTTCGCTCGGAGTCACGAATCGCAGATGCCGCGGTTCACGCGGCGGATCATCGATCACCCCGCGATACCGCCACTCCAGCGTCAGCTCGCCGGATTGATGCTCCGGCAATGACAAACGGAGGGAGTTCAGATTTGAATCGGTCGCAGCCTCGCCGGCCGAGATCGTGAGAGGCGTCGCTCGTTCCTCATCTCCAACCCGAGCGACAAGCGCGATTGCGTCGGGGCGTAACGACTTGGCCAGGGTGAATTCAAGCGGATGCCGGGCGTCGCTGACTCGTATGACCATCCGATCAACGACGGTCAGCTGATGCCGGTCTGGATCGATGCTGACGTGAAGTTCGTGCCGGATAATGACAGGGGCGGACACAGGAAGACTGCCGGCCTGCCCTTGAGAAAGAGACACGAGCAGCGACAGCCCTATTACACAAGAGAAGAAACCTAAACGAGCGCGTCCGACTGGCATCGGAAGGGTTTTAACACTCGCGGCAGACGAGCACAAGCTGGATGGCGGTCAACAGACGATCCAGGGCAATCGGTTTGCCCAGCACTTCCTGAGGTCCCAGCGCCCAGGCCTCTTCGAGCATCTCCTCATTATGGCTCCCCGTCATGATGATCACGCCGCCCGGATACTCTTTTTCCCGGAGCGCTTTCAGCACGTCGATTCCGGAAAGTCCCGGCATCACCATATCGAGCAACAACAGATCAGGCGCCGCCTCTTCGACGACCCGTAGCGCTTCATATCCATCCTTCACGCCCAACGCCCGATACCCGCGCAAGCTGAGAAATTGCACCAGCAGGTCGCGCACGAGCGGATCGTCGTCGACCACCAGCACCGACTCGGCAGCCTCCTGCCCTAATATCGCTGACATCGGAGAAACCGGCGTAGGATTGGGCCGGACCGGCAACTGAGACACCCTGTGCACGGCCTCGACAAGAATATCGAGCGACAGGCCGCGCCGGATGAAATCGGTAACCCGCAGCGAGCGCGCCTGATTCTCCTGGACCTCGGTGGCTCCCCCCCCCAAAATAATAACCGGCGCTTCAGGATCGATGGCCCGAATCTCTTTGAGGACCGTCAACCCGTCCATTTCCGGCATCCGCAGATCGAGCAATGTGATACGCGGAGCATGCTTGCGAAACAGATTCAACCCTTCGCGGCCGCTGGTCGTGGTAATGACCTGATACCCGTGACGCGTCAACACGGTCTGAAGCAGATCGCAATTCATCTGGTCATCATCGACGATTAAGATCTTGATCATGCGAATCTACTGCCTCCGGATCGGCTAAATGCTATTGAAGACATAGGCCATCACAAAGCCCACCATAGCACAGGGCCTTCGGAGCGAAAAGAAAATGGCGGGTTATGAGCGGTTGGCCGGTTGGCCGAATAAAGCGGCGATGAAGGCTTCCTGATTGAAGTCCTGCAGATCCTCGACTCCTTCGCCCACACCGATCAAACGGACGGGGAGCTTCAGTTCTTCTGCTATGGCCACGACAATCCCTCCGCGCGCCGTCCCATCGAGCTTAGTGAGCGCCAGCCCCGTGACACCGACGACTTCCTTGAACTGCCGCGCTTGCGCCAACGCATTCTGGCCGACCGTCGCATCCAGCACCAACAGAATCTCATGCGGCGCGCCCGGCAGCGCCTGCCCGATCACCCGGACAATCTTCCGCAACTCCTCCATCAAATTTGATTTCGTATGCAACCGGCCGGCCGTATCGATGAGCACGACATCGGCGGCACGCGCCTTGGCCGCCACGATGCCGTCGAATGCCACGGCCGCCGGATCCGCACCATGCCGATGCCGAATCACATCGACTCCGACCCGATCCGCCCACACTTGCAGCTGATCGATCGCCGCCGCGCGAAAGGTATCTCCGGCCACGAGCAGGGGGCGCCGACCGTTTTGTACAAATCGCTGCGCCATCTTGGCAATGGTCGTCGTTTTCCCGACTCCATTGACGCCCACCATCAAGACCACAAACGGCTTCGGCCCTTTCTCGATCAGCTGTTCCAGCGACGGCCCTTGCACCGGCGCTAAGACGCTGTACAAGCTCCGGCTCAATACGTTCTGCAACGCCTCAGAATTGGCCGCATCCGCCCCTCTGGCATGCTCGCGCACATGCGTCATCAACCGGTCAACCACCCGCACGCCTAAATCTGCCGTCAGCAGCGCGGCTTCCAACTCCTCCAGCATCGCCGGATCCGGCGTACGGCCCAACACACGATCCAACGATTGCCGGACGACCTGACGCGTCTTGCTGAGACCATCACTCAGCCGCTGAAACCATCCCATCGCTATCCTCTCCTCGTCGCAAGTGACCGCGCGCGAATCCGACTCACCCGTGGCACCGTGACCAAAGTAGGAACAGGCTCTAGAGTTCGCAGCACCCTCTGTTCACGAAGTTTCATACGACGCGCTTCCGCCGTACTCCGCTCGTGATCGTAGCCGCAGAGATGCAAGACTCCATGAACAAGCAGCCAGGCCAGTTCCTCGCTCAACGATCGGCCACCCTCTTTGGCCTGCCGCCGCGCCGTCGGCAGGGAAATGACGACATCGCCGAGCAGTGCCGACACAGGACTAGACGATTCCCGCATAGCAAAGGCCAACACATCGGTGGTACGGTCCTTCTTTCGATACTGGCGGTTCAAACGACGCATTCGCCCGTCGCCCACAAGATCCAGGCTGAGTTCAGATTGTGCTTCACCGACGGCGACGAGCACACGCTCCGCCAAGCGCCTCAACGTGGCCCCGCGCACCGTCACTCGAATAAGGCGCACTCGCAGATAGACAGCCATTTAGTGGGATTGGCCCGAGGAGCCCCGGGGCGGAGAGCCGGAGGAAGACCACTTGTTGGAACCGTCCGGGGAGGAGGATGGCGGTGCCGGGCCTCGAGCCAGTCTCGGATCACCGCCGGTCGCAGATTGATGCCGGTCGTAGGCCTTGACGATGTCCTGAACCAGCCGGTGACGCACGACATCCTTCTCGTCGAAATAGACGAATCCAATCCCCTCGACATCCCGCAAGATCTCTTTCACTTCGACAAGACCGGACATTCGCTCCGACGGCAAGTCGATCTGAGTGATATCTCCGGTCACGACGACCTTCGAATGAAATCCCAGTCGAGTGAGGAACATTTTCATCTGTTCGGCCGTCGCATTCTGAGCTTCGTCCAAAATAACGAACGAGTCATTCAAGGTGCGCCCGCGCATGAACGCCAACGGTGCAATCTCAATGTCCCCTCGTTCAATCATGCGATTGGCCCGTTCCATATCCATCATGTCAAACAACGCATCATAGAGCGGGCGCAAATAGGGATTCACCTTCGCATACATATCACCAGGAAGGAAACCAAGCTTTTCGCCGGCTTCAACCGCAGGCCGAGCCAGAATGATACGGCTCACTTCTTTCTTCATTAAGGCACTCACCGCCATCGCCATAGCCAGATAGGTCTTGCCAGTCCCTGCAGGTCCGATGGCAATCACGATATCGTGCGTATCGATAGCCTCAATGTAGGCTTTCTGTGTGGGAGATTTAGGACCCACGAACCGCTTCTTCGTCACAATAGACGTGGCGTTGACCAACACCTCTTTAATAGAGACATCCGGAGTCTGGCGTAACGCGGTGAGCGCGTGTGTCACGTCATCCGCTTGAAGCACCAGGCCTTCGTTGGTGAGATTGGCGAGTTCGAAAAGAATCCGTTCAGCTTGGCGAGTGGCGTCAGGAAGACCGTCGAGAGTGACTTCTTCTCCACGTGCGGACAGCCGCACGCCGAGATCATCCTCAATCAACTTGAGGTGCCGGTCATGGTGACCGAAGAGGGCGGCAGTATTAGTGCCTTCTCGTAGTTTCAGTTTACGCACGAATGCGGGGTGGTCTCCCTCCTAAAAGTTCAGATGGTTTGATTCTATCAGAGAAGAAAAAGCAGAGACAAGCAGAAGACGGAATGTGAAGAGCGCTATTACGCGCCCGAGGACTTACCGGGAAGGCTGACGCCCAAGGCGAGATCAAATTCCTGGTAGGCTGTGCCTCCCTGACCATCCTTCGCCAAGACTTTGACGTGAAAGACTCCTCGGTTACCCGGCGGAATCATCCAGGTAATATGGCCGGAACCTGGCTCGATGGTCATTCCCGCCGGTGCCGTTTCCAATTCATAGGTCAAATGATCCCCGTCGGAATCCATCGCTCTGACCGTATATTCGTACTGATCGGGAGTCACCGGAGCAGGTGGGGTCGACACAATCGTAGGGGCAGTGTTGCCGAGCGTAACGACTTCGGAGCGCAGACTATTGCCTACGGCCTGAGAATCGCGTGCGGTCACTTCGACAGCCACTTTGTCTCGCGGGCTCATTCCAGTCGTATCGAGATACGCCTCTTCCCCATCCTTGATGACCGCATCATTCCGGAACCAGCGATAGATCACGTCCACTCGGTCATGGTCAAGATCGCTCGCCGTCACTTCCGCAGACAACTTACCCCCGGGCTGCAATGTCTGGGGCGCCAGGATCACCGCGGTGATTTGGGGGGCGGTATTACCGACTGTTGCAACCGGAGTCTTAACCGGTTTTCCCTTCTGTTTTCCATCGAACGGTGTAACCTCAACAGAAATCATTTGCCCGCGACGCAACAGTTCGGCTGCAAGGGTCGGATTGGTTTGCCCGATGATCGGAGCCTCATTCGCATACCACTGATAGGCATAGGTGATCGGATCTCGCTCGGGATCCTCAGCCAGCGCTTGGACTCCGACCGGTCCCGTCAAAGGAATCGGGTTCTGAAGAATTTTCGCCAAAACCATGACAGGAGGCCCATTTGCACCAGAGGATCCAGCCCCTTGTACCGGTTCAGAAGCAGTGCCTCCGGTACAGGCCGTTCCACTCAAAATGGCCAGCACGCCAGCAATAATACGTTGCCCATTGGATTTAATAACTATCATCTTGTGTTATCGATCATTCTATTCCAAACGCTGAGCCGGCGATGGGACCTATCGGCAGCCATCGCCACCCTTCATACACAACGTCAGTCTCGTTGATGTACCCAGCTGACGAACTTGCTGTAGAAATCATTGAGTGCGCTATTGGTACAGACGGCATTACCGCCGCTCATCTGATTGCAAATCTTGCCTCCTCCGTCTTCCCCTCCTACGTGCATGGATCCTGACGAGGCCAACCCGACCCCCAAATCCACTTTTGTCGTGATATTCGTATTGCCACCGGACGTGTTGGTTCCTACCACAGGATACGTGGCGGCCGTTCCGGTCTTATAGAACAGGACATAGAGATAGCTCGCTCCGTCCGAGGCACAGAAGTTATTCGTCGGCACGAAGGTCGGCAGAAAGATTGTCCCGGCGATCAGCGTCGGATTGACGACTGACCGTTCGGCTGAATAGTTGACGCCGGCCAGCGTCACTGGCCCCGGCAGCGTAACCCGCCACCCATCTTTACTTTGGACAAGCCCCATCATGGACGTGGTGCCGGATCCATTCACACTTGTCACACCGGCGTTCGTCGGGTCAGTGACCTGATTCGTCGCACCGCTGCAAATGAGACAGACTACCGCATTGGTCACATCCACAAGATCATTGTTATAACAACTCGTAATGCTGGTTTCAGTACAGCCCGCACTCAATACCGAATCCTTGATTCCGTACAGTCGCTGAATGCTGTTATCCACTTTGTCTGCATTGCCGAAATAGCGTCCCGTTCCAAAGAATACCCAAACCTTGTTTGTATCATCTATCGTCACCGCCGGAGCTGCGGCAATCGGTCCGACTTCATACGTACTCCCCGAAGGAGCATCATAGAAAGTATCGATGATTTCTGTCGGCACCCGGTTTCCTCCGCTGGCAATCCCCCAGGTCGCTGGGGTACAAGGGGCCGCAGGACACTTCATGGTCAAACGGTACATCTTCCCACGCCACGGGAGAGACCCATCGTGAATCGTTCGCCCCACGTAGGCGACATCAGTCCGCCAATCGAGGTCTTTGTCTATACTGACGAGATGCCCCATAAAGGATCGGAAAGAGCCGGCCGGCATGGTGGTCAAGCTCCCCCCGGCCGCGACCTTCGGCCCGAACTTCAGATCCACCGCATAGAGACTTGCCGACTGGGCCGGAGCCGCAGGCAAATCTGCCTGATATCCGTTCGGCCCTGACCCGAATACCGCGAACCATTTTTCATTCACCGTTGATGTCACCGCATCTGTGTCAGGATTCATCCTGACCACGGTCGGATAGCTCGTCGTGAGCCCTAATCCGCTATCGGTAAACGACCATAGGAGCTTCGGTCCGGCCGGATCTTCAGGATTTGTGACATCGAGTACAAAGTAGGCACTATAGAAAGTCCTCGACACACCGCCGATGGTGGTCGTCATCGGAGGAGCCCCGGATCCTGCCGCACACTGACCGCAGCTGCCCCCCATGCGGAATCCACCAATGAGAATCGTCCCCCACCCGCCCGGATGGTCCGCATCCGGAGTAAAGATTCTCGCTTCAGAAATAGTAGGCTTCAAATCGACATAATACACGTGCGTGTAATCAGTCCTGGCAAGCCACTGCAAGTGAGGAAGCAGTTCCTGTGGGATGAACGACCACAACTCTGACCCAAGATTCGGGCCGCTCGAATTATCAGTCGGATTTTTCGTATACCACCCATGCTCCGTGACGCCGGCAGTCGTCGAGTCATCACCCTTGTGGTAATAGCCCCCATTGAAAGCATGAAGCATCCCGTCATTTGCCCCAACATAGACAACCTGCCGCCGATTGCGATATTGCTGATAGAACGCGTTGTAGGTGCTATCTCCATAATTTAAATCGTATCGGGCCTTTGGCGCGCCGACGATGGTCGGCGTTGAGTGGATCGGGTCACCTAACCGCCACACTTTGTAAGTTCCACTCCCCACCGGAACTTCAATCATCCGAGTGCGCAAGCCTGTGACTTCGTCCCCGCGAATGAAGTTAATGAGATTCATGGCGTTACTGCTCCCGGAACAGGCATCCCCCACATAGCGGAGATAGTCCCGGAGTGCGGCACAATTTGCCGCATTGAAATCTTTCTGTTCTCCGGAATCGACGATGCCATTATTATTTGCGTCGGTCCACGTGAGAATTCTCCGCGACGCCGACGTCGCGTTCGCCAGTTCTTTCCCGGCTTCCCAAATCGGCACGATGGACTTGAGATCCGAGGTCAGAAGCGGGGTCGTGCTATCCGCCAACCCGTCCCCGTTCGCATCGACAAATTTATCGACCAGCACTTTTTGATAGGTCGGGCTTAAGGGATTATTATCGTAACGCGTGGTGATAATCCGGTCCTGTGTATAGTTCAGCACTCCGTCCTGGACGGTATCTTCCCGGAAATTTCCGAACCCGTCGATGAACAGCGCATGGGTATAGCCAGTCCACTTGACGCTGGCACCACCCTGCCCTACGTCGCTGGTATAAAAATAGGCTTGATAGATCGATCCTTCTCCGGTGGACGCCGTCGCCAACACCGAAATCGATGTACCGGAAGCGCTCTTTCGGATAATCGCCGTGATTGTGGCCATCAAGCGATCCTGCAGATCATCCACATTTGATGACTCAAAGTAGTTATCCGGAATCCCGTCCGTTCCCGGTGCACCAGTCGCGTTAATGACCTTGTCCCACTCCGACGTCAGATCGGGAAGATTATTCCCATTGGTATCCTCAAATCCTCCAAGCTTCGCCGTATGCATCAGAAGTTCACGGCCGGCAATGTTCCCGAAAGCGAAAAAAGTATAGAACGTGACGTTCTGAAAACCTTGCAAACAATGACCGGTGACACCGAGCACAGCGATCGTACCGTCGGCTGTCCCGCTGCATGGCCTTAAGTCATTGGTATGGGCCCAATAGGCCACATCGTCGAGATAATGATTCCCATTGTTGGCATAATCCGTCTTGTGTTCCCCCAGAAGAGTTGCCGCCGGAGTCGCCGTGTTCGTATTACAGGTTCCATTCGGCGCATGAATGGTGGTGTTTGCGCCAATACAATGCTGTCCGTGCTGGCCATGGGCATAATCCCTCAGCCCGGCCGGGATATTCGTATCTTCTGTCGGCTCTCCGTCCGTGACGAGGATCACAAAGGTCTTACAGCAGGTCACCTGAGTAGACGTCGATGCCCAGGGCGGAGTGTGATTGCTGCCAAAAAAATACGGATCGCGACCGCAGGCGTTGGTGATATACCCGGCCGTACAAGTCTCAGTCCCGGTGAGAGCGGTAATTTCCGACGCACCGATGGAGCCGACACCTGTTCCTCCAAACGCTACACCGTTGGAGTTCCCTCCTGAATATGCAATTGGGTAAACATAGGCGGTCGTGAGATACGTTGAGTTAATTTGTGCGATGTAGCGTGTTGTTTCATAGATAGACTCAGACAGTGGCGTCCAGGTCGAGGGGAACGACTCCTGAACAGCATCGACCATCGCCGCCATATTGGTATTGAAGGTCTCTACCGTTGTCCCTGAGAAATCGATCGACTGGCGAGACCCGACCCCGACCAGCATGCGGGCGCCGTCTCCGGTCGGCTTAAACTCAAATAAACCGAATCGCGCCTGAGCCCCGATCTGTTGAATGACACCGGTCGGTTCAACGCTGTATCCGATCTTGAGTTCATATTTCCGCTGGCTATAGCCGTCTCCACAATTGGTATTGAATGAATTGTCGTTATCGATACAAAAATAGGCGGCATCGGTCCCGATATAGAGCGTCCCCGGGGTGCCTCCGTAATCAGCCGATGGCATTCTGCCGACATAGGTATTGGCCCCGGCACCGGCATTGTAATTGATCGATGCCATCTCGGTATTGATACCGTTCGCCTGAGCCCGGACAGTCTTCAGCGCGGGCGTACCATTTGTCGGGCAACTACCATCTGCTGCACGGGCCACAAAACAGTCCCCTCCCGTCATTGATTTCTTTAATGCGTCGAATCGTCTGAACGTCGCCCAATTTAAGAAATTCCCGTCCCACTGAGACGTCGTACAAGCCGTAGCCATCGCGGCCTTCGTTGCGCTGAATTCAAACCGGGTATCCGTCGTATCGTAGGTGTAGCAGGTCAGAGAGTCGAAGTAGCCTGAGTACGTCGTCGTATTGGTAAACACCTGATCGGCGACATCGACGCAATCTCCGTCGTCGTTCCGATCGCATGCAAGCCCGCTCATACTGCCGGAGTTATCGAGTACGAGGATAATGTTCGGAAGCACCTGGTCGCTGACAAACGGAGGGACCGCATAATACTGGTCCATCGTCTGAGCCGAGGCGATGTTCGGCCCTATGAGAGCACTAGCTAATGCGACGATGGCGGCTCCACGAAGTGCAAGATTCCGGCGTTTCATGGCACCCTCCATTTTCATCCCCTGCGGCGTCCTGTCAGGCAATGTGATTTTCGAGGTTCTCATTCCGGCAAAATCAGCAACATCCAATCGATCTTATCCGTCGTGCCTTTTTGGATGTGATACTTCACATCGATATCGACTCGCAGCGCCGTCGGCGGCAACGGATCCCCGTGCCGATCGACAAGCACGGCTTCCGGCACAAGACTGACCGTCCGGCCATCGATCTGGAACGTCCTCTCATAGATCGAGGTCACTTTCCCTGACGGATAACTGGCGATGCCTCCAGGAAGCGACGACTCGTCGGCATGCACACCGTCAATTCCAGTACTAAGTGTTGCGCCAATCGCTAGAACCATCGCCATGCCGATGCCACTCCAGGAGCGAAGAATTTGTGGCCGGTATGCGTTATGTCTCATCACCGTCATGCCTCCTTCCCTATCTCTTGGTCCTCATTACTCATGCAACACCTACTATCTATAATGACCGGCGCTGGCAGGTGTCTGACTGCATATACAAACAGTCAAAGACTGCAATCACATGACTGGTAGCGCCATTCGCAGCGTTGGCTGCCGTGCAATCGATCCGATAGAAAAAGTCCCTCGTGTTTTCATCGCTACCCGCGCGCGGCTTGGTGTAGAGAAAATCGATGTCGCCATTCACCACATAATTATTCACATTCATGACAATATTCGGAGCATTTCCAGCTCCCACCGCCACATCCGGATTGTTCCGGTTGGTTCCAACGATCTCTTGATAGGTAATCACTTGATTCGCCGCTGGAACCGGGCCGGCTGGGGCCACATACATGGCAGGAAGGTTATTGGCGGAATCCACTGACCCTTGAATCACATTCACCGCCATGCCGACGCAAGCCTCTGCGGCATCAGTGCCTTCTTCCACCATTCTGATCGAACCGGCCATTGAATTTTCCATTCCCGTCATGGTGAGAGCCGCCACGCCGAGACTACCGGTCATGAGCATAATCACCATCACGGTCATAAATGATGAGCCTCGCTGATTCAGACGCAGCAAGCCATCTCTTCCTTCTTGAACTTGGCCCCAATCAACCTGTCTCATAGTTATGACCTCAGGTTTCGAAGTTCGACCGTGCGAGCCTGAACCCGCCTGCGAAACTGCAAATAGGTTTGCTGTTGGGCCGGGGTAGCGTTATCGCCAAGCGCAAAGACCCCGGTCGCATGATTGTGATCGCTCACGTTGGTAATGGCATTGTTGTTCGAGGTGGTGGTCACCCTGCCTTCGCCCATCCCCTGATCCAGTTGTGTTTGCCGGGCAACAATCGACACTTGGACCATACGGATTTTCGCCGGTGTCATAGTTGCTCCGAACGGGGCTGCCGTGCCGAACCAATTTCTATTCGTCACAAAATCGGGAGTGTCAAAAATATTATTCCCATTCAGATCATCGATCTGCCCGTCGGCATTCCCTGAATTGATGATGGGGCTACAGCCATCACAGGCATATTCCAATTGAAGGTCCTCAACCCCATCCATAATGGGTACGCAATTCGCGTTGGCCTGATTACAATTCGGCGCTGTGCCTGGCAACACCAACGCGGCAGGGACCGCTCCACGAACGAGACAAGGTGCTGAACCTTGACAGAGATTCAGCGCGTCAGGCGGCGGAATCACTTGATAGGTAATGCACTGCACCAGATAGACCTGAGTTCCGGTACCAAACGCAGTCGGATCCTTGATGGCCGGATTTATGGTTAACCCGCCGACATTTGCCGCCTGGATGACGGATCCAGCCACACCACCCAGCGACACTACATTTCCTGGCAACGCGAGAACTCCCCCGGGGATCGCGTTTCCCATTCCTGTGGTGGCATTCGCCGGCATCGGAATATTGGCAATGGGTACTTTCGGCCCTCCGATAGTCCCGGCTGGCGGCACGAACACCTGCCACAAGGGCCCCACCGCCGTGATCGAATTCGTCATCGGAACAACCATTGAAATGGAGTCCGGCCCGAAATCGGCACCGGCCGGATTATTGTCCACCGGCACGAGCGCAGACGGCGTCCCGTTGATATGGCAGCCGCCGACAGGCGTGGTAAGCCCCTGCATGCCGAAGCCGGCAAGTTTGAGATCTGCCGAAATCATATCCAGCGCATTCCGCGCTGTGGCTTGTGTGTTTCCAACCTGCCCACTGATCCTGGTGGTCTTCTGACTGACGGTCAAGGCTCCGAAACCAGCTGCAAGTAGCGCCGTTGTCATCATGGTCGCGACCATGACCTCGGTCAGTGTAAATCCAGCCTGGGGCTGGTTCGGAACCTGCGCTTGTGTCGTCATATCGTTCACCTCATCCCTCCCACACGACCTACCCGACCGGCGCAAAGATTATATTATTCAGGCACAACGAGTGTTTGAAAGGCGACGGCTCTGGCCCGCTGTCCCGGGCCGCGATCGTTCCAATTCAGCCTGACAGTAACCTGCATTGCTCCGGATCCCGCCGGAGCCACAGGTGTCGACGTCACCTGGCCAACCGCATTCACCAGGTTCGACCCCAAAATCCTTGCCCGCCACTGAGTACAATCACCCTGGACCGTCTGTGTTACCTGCGGCTTGGTGATCGGCGGGATACCGAACGGCGGCGGGGCAGGCATTCCGCCGGCGAGGCAGTTGCCGACACCGGTTGTGTCGAGGTTGTTATACGCCCAGGCATACCGCCGGTTATTCTGAATCCGTTCCATCATGTCAGCTGCAATATTCGTTACAATAGATACATCGTTGGCATCCACGTTCTTACTGAAAGACACCCCCTGCATGGCTGCCATACCCATCACACCCACGCCGAGAATGGCCGCCGACACCAGCACTTCCACCAAAGTAAATCCGTTATCGCTTTCTGCTTTCATGACTTGTCCACCTTTTTCGAGATCATGATGCGACATTCAGCACACAGGGATTGATGGCCTGCCGACACCAGGTTACCTTCCCTGAAGGTGCGAGCGAGATCGTATAGATCAGGCTGGGATCGCGCAGGCTTTGTATTTGAATGGTTTGCGAGGCCAATGGGGTCGTGCTTAATCCCCGGGGCGTGAATCCGATCGGGTTCACAGGAAGAGGGAGCACCAATTTTACTCTCGGAGGAAATACCTCCACACCAAGAGGAGCCGTAAACGTCACTTGATCTTGGCCCAATGGAATGTTGACTGGTGTGGCTACAATCATGGCGTTTCGACTGAGTGCTGCTGAGCGAGCAAACATGAGCTTGTTATAGAGAGTCGTAGTTGTTTGATAGAGTTCGTATTTGGCATACATTAATGTAAGATTTGGAACGGCCAATGCCGCCGCGACCCCAACAATAGCGACCACAACCATGATTTCAAGAAGCGTAAATCCGCCTTCTTGAAACCGAATCTTGCTCAGCCCTTTAGATCTAGAGTGCGTCATGGCACCCTCAACCGAGCAAGGGGCATGCCGTTGACCACCCCCTCTCCTCAACGCGTAACTACTTGTTTTCTCAATGCTCGTCTAGAACGACATCCGTCCAATGGTGGCCGATTTTCGCGCAGTAGGCCGACAAAATTTGGCGAGCCCTCCGCACAATCTCGCACTGCCATCCACAACCCTCCCATATCACTTGAGCCAAGGAGGGTCATGTAGCCATCGAATGGCTCACTATTTATGGTGAATGAAGAAGAGGATAGGCAGGTTAAACAGATCGCAAGGAGCAAGCACGTTCTATGAAAGCACGCGTCAAAACAAACTGATCTTCGGCACTAGTCTCGCGAGAAAATCTAAGGCGCTTTCTATTTGACTGCCACGGCACGGACTTGCCGATATGTCGTTACGCCTTCCACGATCTTCTGAATTCCGTGTTGGAGAAGCGTTACCATGCCTTCACGCCTCGCAACACCGGCCATCTCCGCCGTCTTAGCCCGGGACTGGATGCATCGCTTCATCTCATCGGATCCGACGAGCAATTCATGCAACGCCATCCGCCCCTTGAACCCGCTCTGATTGCAGTGCTCACACCCGCGCGCTCGAAAAAAAGTGAGACCGGATACATACGTGACTCCGATTCGTTCCCAATCGTCCGCTCCGTACGCTTGAACCAGCTCATCAAATTCCCGCCGATCCGGATGGTAGGCTTCTTTACAATGCGAGCAGAGACGCTTGCACAATCGTTGAGCTAGCACGCCCAACATCGCATCGGAAAAATTAAAAGCATCACAGCCCATGTCCAACAACCTCGTTACGGTCTCGACAGCACTGTTGGTATGCAACGTACTCATAACCAAATGGCCCGTGAGTGACGCTTCAATGGCGATGTCCGCCGTTTCTTTGTCGCGCATCTCGCCGATCATGATCACATCCGGATCGGCTCTTAAAAAAGCACGCATGGCCACTGCAAAGGTAAAACCGATCTTGGAATGTACCTGCACTTGACGAAGGCCCTCCTGCGTCAGTTCGATTGGATCCTCCGCCGTCACGATCTTGCGCTCATCGGTATTCACCTGCTTCAGCACGGCATGCAACGTCGTCGTCTTTCCTGACCCGGTCGGACCCACACAGAGAAAAATCCCTTGAGGCCGCTCAGCCAAATCCTTCACTATTTGCAAAACTCCCGGCAAAAACTCCATAGCCTCCAACGGCATAGGCGTTTTCGCCGTTAACAGCCGCAAGGTCACATCCTCGTTTTCGCCAGCCGTCGGAAGCGTCGCTACTCGCAGTTCAAGATCCCGATCTTTGGCCAGCCGATAACGAATCTTGCCATCCTGCGGCTTGCGGCGCTCCGCGATATCCAGATTGGCCATGATCTTGATGCGTGACACCACGGCACGCCGATAGCCGGAGGGAATACGCATGTAGGGAAAACAGGTGCCATCAACACGGAACCGTACCGCCGTGTCCCGTCCGGACGAATAGGGCTCAATATGAATATCGGAGGCCCCCAGCCGGTCCGCCTCGGCAATCAAATGGTTGGCCAACCGCACAATCGCGGAATCGTGCTCTGTAATCTGCGCTTCTTTGCCTTCCGCCTCGCTCCGGACCTCCTGGACGAGTTCGCCGAGAATATCGGCGATCGCGCCTCGAGCCGACTGCTCCGTGCAGGCAAGCAACCACTGTTCAATATCACGCCGCAGGGCAACCGCCACCCGAACGGTCATTCGGGGAAATGCCCGCTGTATATCCAGGTCCTTATCAAGATCGTGCGGATCCGCCCGAAGAATCTCCACCACCGTTTCTTGTCGTGCAATCGGCAGCCACGCGTTCTTCCGAAGATATTCGACACGCAGATTTTTCAGAAGAGTCCCATCGACGATCACCCGCGCATCGTACGCCACAAAGGGACAGCCAAAATACTCACTCAGCACTGCGCCAACATCCGATTTCGCAACGTGATAGGTGTCAAGAAGGAGTCCCTCCAGATCGGCGTCTCGCTTTCGCACGGCCTCAAACGCCTGCTCCATCTCCTCCTGACTGAGCACGCCACGCATCAGGAGCATTTGAAGCAGCCGACGTTCCCGCTCCACCCCGGCAGGCAAAACCTTGCGGAGGGAACTTTCATATTTCGCCGGCTGGTTTACACTGATCGGATTGATGCCGAGATCTTGCATCGTCTATCCCTCTCTGCCGACATTCGTCATTCGTATCGGACCATCCATGTGCCGGGCGCCCGCACGACAACCGGAATCCCACGAAACAGCCCTCTGCCCATTTCATGGTCGTACCACACCTCCATCGTCGTTCCGGGACTGGCCGAGGTAATCGCACCTTCGGCTGCAACGGCGCCAAATACTCGCGTGGGTCGATCGATCGTAATATTCCCAGTCGCGTAGAGCACCCCGTTCAAATGAATATCCGAGAGTTGGACTAAAGTCCGGCTCACTGCCGTCTCGGTCCCTCCTGAAGGAGGGCTCAATACCGACAGGGGTTGTCCGGATGCAGAAGGACTCAGAATGACATGGCCCTGAACGACAAGAACCGCTTCAAGATAAGCCGCATTTAAGTGGAGCACACCAAGGTTGTCAGATCGAGGCGCCGTGCCATCCAGCGTGTCGATGAAAATAAGCCCACGGGTATCACCTGCCGTTCGAGAGCGAAGATATTCATTTGGCATCACTCCGCGACCCGGCTCTACCGACCCGCTCGGATAGAGCAAGCCATCCCGGTCGATCCTCAGATAGGTGCCGTAGCGCATGGCGAGTTGCTTTAACTGCTCATACCCCCAATGATCTCTCCGCACCCCAGGGGCCGGATTCCGATTAGGGTGCACATTGAGAGGCAATACTGGCTCACCGCTCTGGCCCGTGGAGAGCTGCACAAAATGAACCCCGCCTCCCGTCCAGATCGACAGCCAGCGGTCATCCCGATGAGGCATATCACGATAACTCTGGCCCGTGACCGGTGCACTGTCACTCTGCAAGGGAATATCCTCCACCCTTTGCATAATCAGGTCACCACTAACCGCCAGATCTCCCCAATGCACGAGCGCGCCAGACTCCGGGGCGATCTGAAGCAAGCCAAGATTCGCTCCCGTCTGAACTGCTGCCCGCAGTGCAGGAAGTTCCGGCGCACCCAATTGCATCGAAACCGCATGCCTCGCGGAGGACTGCACTGTCGAGACGGTTGCCTCCACCGTACAAAGCAGCCCGGGTGTGCCCGGCGCATAGACCTTCAGCTCTTGTACTGAGCCCAAATCCTGTAGAGACCGAAGAGACCCCATGCCTGAATCGTTCAATAACTGCTGATCTGCACTCCGTGAGGCATCAAGGAATACGTCGGGACGATCAACGGTCCCGACAAATTGAGACCGCCCTATCTGATCAAAAAAAGAGGGACTTCCGGTCGATGAGAATTGACGTTTCGTCAGGACCGTTCCCATGTCCGACGGACTGGCTTGCGGACTGTGAAACCAGCCGATGACCATATCCTGCGCCGCATCGGCGACGGCTTGCGCCACGGCCACATCCGTTGCACCGGCGGCGCTGGACGCTTCCTGCCCAGCCAAATCGAGCAGCGCAGCACCCAACAGAGCCAGAATCAGGGCAAGGATCACGACGCCGAGCAGTGCGATACCCTGTTCATGAGACTCTCGTATTCGATCTGTCCCCATGATAGTACCCTCCTCCTTTCGCATAAGGGGCTAGGAACGCACACCGACTTCGCGAATCGTTGTCCGCTCCCCGTCAACCGGCAAGAGGTCAAGAACAACACGGGTAATGCGACCTATCCCTGCCGCAGTCTGGCCCCACTCGTCCCAGTACGAAAACCGCACCGATTGCAGGTTGTCGATCAGAGCTCCGGCGCCTCCATCGATCTGCCGCATTAGCTGTATACGATTTCCATCATTCATCCTGGCATAGTAGGTCACTCTATTCTGGACCTCTATCGAGGCACCGGCCGGATAGAATCCCCTGACCGGGCTGCTTAGCTGCAGCTGACTACGCTGGCCTGGACTCCCCAGTCGGTGCGACTCACACCCGCTCGATCCGCAAAGCACCACCGGTTTTCCTGCTTCCCAGCCGCTGCCGCTCTGAACCGGCAAGACGGTTTGACCGGCTGAAACACCCCCGGTTGTAACCGTCCGAAAGGCGTGAACGTTCGCAAGAAACTCAAGCCGATCAGGCATGGCAGTGACGATGGTGGATGATGAGGCCATTCGTACTTCCTGTTCAAAGACTTCCAACCCTAACCGCACCTCTTGCTGCATTGCCATGGTACGTTGTTGCCGGACCGCTTGTGACTGTGTGAGATTGAGTGCCTCCATGCTTCCGGCCAAAACCAGCGTTCCAATCGCCATGGCCACCATTAATTCTGACAAACACATCCCGGACTGCTGAGTCAGAGACGCCCGCCGCATATAACCTGGACTGGTTCTACTCATCGTACTCCTGCAAATGCGGGATTCGCCCGCACAGTCCCTAGCTCCACAACTCGTGTGCCGCCGAGTCCTGGATAAGAGGCCGCTGCTCGAATCGTCACAAAACCCGCTGTATTGAGTGGCCCAAGCCGATCCATAGCCACTGTCCATTTAAGCGTGATCCCGTCACGCTCCCACTGCCCCGTATAGACGCCATCCCCCGCAGACACATCGGCCCCCTGACCGTCATCCGCCATCGCCACATCCGGCCGGCCATCATGATCGAGATCATCCTGCAACATCGCCTCCCAACGCACGGACCGCTTTGCTTCCAATCGTCCTTGCGCAAACGATACTGCTCTCGTCTTCATCACCCCTTCTTGCGTCAACCGGGCAGACACCTGAAGAGCCGCCATGCCCCCCATCACAACGATCATTGAAATACTCATGGCTACGACCACCTCCACAAGGCTGAAGCCCCTGTCGTCGGCACGCATCATCGCATCGAGACCCGCCCGGTCAGACTCACCGTGATGGCACGGGTATGCCCCTGCCTGTTGCGAAATTGAATCGTGGTGGCAGTGGCCGACCGGCCGCTCGGATGAAAGACGACATCCGGTCCCGCGCTCGGTTCGTCGATCTCCAGCCCTTTGTGCTGATACGACAACTGGTGATGTTGGACGCGGTCGCTGCCGACCTGCGCCACAATCGCCTCGCGGTCCTGGTCAAACACCAGCCGTACACGGTCTTGTTTTGAAATCGCCCACTGCCTCGCCCAACGGAGTTCCGACGAAATCTGTTTTGCAAACACATCCGCCTCGATCCGCGCATTGAGCGCCATCAGATTCGGAACGGCCAGTGCAGACACCAGTCCGACAATCGCCATCGAGATTAGCGTTTCAACAAGACTGAACCCGTCCGCAGACATCCATCTAGATTGTTTTCTTGCGTTACATCGGCTCATGACCGCTTGCTCTACAAGCACCGTGCCCAAATACGTACTCACCAACACGATATGAGCCGAAACAGAATAAGAGCAGCAAACCCCTTTGAATCTCAGGGTAAATGGAGGCGGAATTGAAGAAAGCGAACGCAAGACAGTGCTCTATCGTGCGCTAAACACCGTGACTGGGCGGATACAATGGAGAATGAAATAGATACAGAGGAGAACGAACAGTCTAAACTATGCGAGGAAAGTCATCCTGCCAGAAGGCCTTGATACCACTCAAGGATGGGCATTCCAAAGAACAGTGAGACAACGGCGCCCAAGACCAGAAAAGGGCCGAAGGGAATATACTCCTCGCGCGCGATGACCTTCGCCGCGAGCAGCGACACTCCGACGACCGACCCGACCAAGGATCCGATCATAATCGTCATCAGGGCCAGCTTCCACCCCAGGAATGCTCCGATCATTGCCAGCAATTTGATATCTCCCCCGCCCATCCCTTCCTTGCCGAATAGATAGGGACTGGCCCAGGCCAACAACCATAAAATGCCGCCGCCCACCAGAATCCCGATCAGGCTATTCAGCAGTCCCAATGGCAGAAGTACGGCACCACTCACCAGCCCTAGCACGACCCCGGGATAGGTAACAGCGTTGGGAATAATTTTGTGAGACAGATCAGTCCCGGCCACCACGAGCAAGGCGGAAAAGAGAACCGCATACACCGCCGCCTCGATCGTTGGACCGAAATGCCAGAGAATGGCGAGATATCCGGCTGTATTCAATACTTCGACAAGCGGGTAATGCAGCGGAATCTTGACGGAACAGACGCGGCATCGACCGGCGAGTATTAGATAGCCCAGGATCGGCACGTTGTCATACCACGCAATCGGCTTGGAGCAGAAAGGACAATGTGATCCCGGCCAGACGATGGACTCCTGCCGAGGCAACCGGTAAATGCACACATTGAGAAAACTTCCAATGAGCGCCCCGAAGAGCCCCGCAATGAGAAAGAGTTGCCACATGCCGCGCCCCATCCCCTTTTGAAAATCCGAGACGAACTCCAATATCTCTCTAGCTGGTTACGAATACTCTTGTTTCCGTACTCAGTAACCCTACTAGGGCCATTGTGCTTTCATTTACAGCTAATACAAAGATCTCTATACTTTTCCCCGCATTGCGCCTGAGGCGTAGGAATGCGGATCCAGTATACCTCAAGCCCCAGCGATTCAAAGGAGAACCGACGATTATGGCCAAAGCCACCAGCAAGCCTCGGGTTCGCAAATCACTCGCCGACCTTGAGCCGCCGCCCCGTAAAAAACGGCCGGAGTCGCTGACCTCGCGTGAGCAGGAAATTCTTGAGCTGATCTGGGCCGGCTTTAAGAACAAAGAGATCGGCACACGGTTGAAAATCAGCGTGAAAACCGTGGAAGCGCACCGCGCGAACATGATGAAGAAGATGCGGGTGTCTAATACCGCGCAACTCTTGAAGAATGCGATTCAAGGCGGGATACTGAAGATCCGCTAGCGCGAGCGGGTTGATGTCGGCAGGCTCCGCTGGCGCACCGCCTCAAACAGCGTCACCGCCGCAGAAGCTGAGACATTCAGAGACTGCACGTGGCCCTTCATCGGAATGCGAATCCGTTCATCGCAATGTTGTAAGACTCCGGGGCGGATCCCCGCACCCTCTCCGCCGAAGACCAGCCCGACGGGCCCCCGGAGATCCACCTCGGTAAACAGCTTCGTCGCCGTCGGCTCCAGACCGTAGATCCAGACTCCGGCCGCTTTCAATGACTCCAGCAACCGGCTGGTATTCGTCACCCGCGCAACAGGAATGTGGTCGATCGCCCCGGCCGACACCTTCGCCACGACCGAGGTCAGTCCGGCCGCCCGCCGTTCCGGAATAAACACGCCATGGACCCCGGCGCCTTCCGCAGTCCTGAGCACCGCGCCAAGATTATGCGGATCTTCCACGCCATCGAGAATCACGAGTAGCGGCGGCTCGCTCCGTTTGGCTGCGAGAGCCAGAATAGATTCTTCCGTCTGGTAGGCCTTCGCCGCGGCAAAGGCCACGATGCCCTGATGCCTCCCGCCGGGAGCCAGCCGATCGAGAGACGCGAGCGGCTGAATATGGACCGGCACATGCAGCGCCCTGGCCAACTGCACCAATTCCGCGAACTGCTTATCCGTACGAATCACGTGCAGCCGCTGCAACGGCCTGCTACCGGCCTTCAGCGCTTCTCGAACCGCATGGAGACCATAGAGAATCTCCTGATCGTCATCGTTTCCATCGGCTGGTGCCGTCTGGCTTGTCTTCAATGACGATCCCTTGGGCGGCCAGTTCCGCTCGAATGGCGTCGGCTCGCTTGAAGTCTTTCCGCTTTTTGGCTTCCGTTCGTTCGGCAATTTGTTTCTCAATCTCGACCTCACTGGTGAGGGGATGCAGTCCCCCGGCTTCGACGTTGAAGATCCAATGATTCAACCGGAACAATCCCAACACCCCGCCTAGCGATCGAAAAGTCTCTCTGGCCGTATCTCGTGCATGTTTCGACAAGCCGTCGGCCAGCAGTTTATTCACATCGCTGCGCAGCCCTTGCAACGCCGCTATCGCCATCGGTGTATTGAAATCGTCATCCATCGCCGTTCGAAAAGCGGCCGTGCATCGCGCGATTGCCGGATTCAGCCCTTCATCTCCTGACGCATTCCCGCCGGTCTCGGCCAGCCGGGCAAAGAGATCATAGAACCCATTCACCGCATTCTTCGCTTCTTTCAAGGCGTGATCGGAAAAATCCAGCGGACCTCGATAGTGCGTCGCCAGCAGGAAATACCGCAACATTTCTCCGGTTTCCGCTTCCGGCCATTCCGACTTCTCGAAGATTTCTCTGATCGTGAAGAAGTTCCCCAGCGACTTGGACATCTTCTCCTGGTTGATCTGCACAAACCCGTTGTGCAGCCAGTACCGTGCGAACTCTTTGCCCGTGGCTCCACATGATTGGGCGATTTCGTTTTCATGGTGCGGGAAAATCAGATCCATCCCGCCGCCGTGAATATCGAACGTTTCGCCCAGATGCCGAATGGACATGGCGGAACATTCGATGTGCCACCCCGGCCGTCCTTCTCCCCACGGGCTCGGCCAGGCCGGCTCGCCCGGCTTGGCGCTTTTCCACAGAGCGAAGTCCATCGGGTGACGCTTCCGCTCATCCACATCGACGCGAGCGCCGGCTTGCAGATCGTCTAATTTCCGCTTCGACAGCCGTCCGTAATCGGGATACTTCGCGACTTCGAAATACACGTCCCCATCCACCTGATAAGCGAGGCCCTTCGCGATCAGGGTTTCGGTCAGCCGAACGATCTCGGCCATATGCTCAGTCGCTTTGGGTTCGATCGACGCGGGACGCACACCCAGTCGTCCCATGTCATCGTGGTAGGCCTGAATAAATTTCGCCGTAATGGCGTCGCAGCTCACCCCCTGCTCATTGGCGCGCTTGATGATCTTGTCATCGACATCGGTGAAGTTCTTGGCAAAGTCGACATGAAAGCCAGAATATTCCAGATAGCGCCGGACCACATCGAACACCAAGGCACTGCGCGCATGCCCGATGTGGCAATAATCATAGACCGTCACCCCGCACACATACATGCGCGCGGTTCCCGGCACGAGCGGTTCAAACGTTTCCTTCTTCCCCGTCAGGGTGTTGTACAGTTTGAGCATGCAATCAACCTATGGCAGTGTCGCACGACGCTTGGGCCAGTGAGACCAGATGAACAATCCGATGATGACAGCGAGCACCACGCCGATCACAATATCAAACCGGTGAAAATAATCCCGAAGCTCTTCCCATCGCTCTCCCATCTTTAATCCGATATATGCGAGGAGATAACACCAGGGCAAGGCGCCGAGAAACGTAAACAGCACAAACCGCGGAAAATTCATCCGCGCAATGCCGGCCGGCAAGGAAATGAACGTGCGCACCACCGGAAGCATCCGGCTGAAAAACACCGCGGCTTCACCGTATTTCAGAAACCAGCGATCGGCAATATCGAGATCGCGATGCGAGACCAGGAAATACGGTCCGTAGCGCTCGACAAACGGACGTCCTCCCCAAATTCCCGCGTAGTAGGCGACGACCGACCCGACGACATTTCCCACCGCCCCGGCCAACGTCACCCCGATCATCGTGAACTGCCCGGACAAGACCAGATAGCCGGAAAACGGCATGATAATCTCGCTGGGCAACGGAATACAGGCACTCTCGACAGCCATGGTGAACAGAATTCCGGCATAGCCGAATCGGGAAATGCAGGCGATGACGAAGCGGCTCAGTTCACCGATGATCGCTTCAAGGAGACTTCCAATCACCGATCAGCCCTTCCGCCGTAAAGCTGACTGCGCGCGCGGCTTGGTCCGCACCGATTGATTCTGGATCATCGGTTCCCAGGCCCGAAAGTGGTCGAGCACGGCATAGTTGGTACAGTCCAGGTGAATCGGCGTCACTGACACACGCCCCTCTTCAATCGCTTTATGATCGGCCTGCTTACTCCGGCTCCAGGAGACCCGCGTCCCGGCAATCCAGAAATATGGCCGGCCATGCGGATCAAGCTTCTCGATAATGGGGTTATGAAAGCGCCGGCGACTGAGGCACGTGACCTGAACTCCTTTGATAGCGCGCAGCGCGCGGTTCGGCACATTCACATTGAGCAACGTTTCCTCGGGCAGGCCTCGTTCCAGCGCAAGCCGGACAATGCGCGCCGCATAGTCGGCGGCAACGGGAAACCGGAAGGTTTCCCGCCCCTCCTGCGACACCGCAATCGAGGGCACACCCAGAATGGTTCCCTCCATCGCGGCAGAAACCGTCCCTGAATAGAGCACGTCATCACCGAGATTGACGCCCTTATTGATTCCGGATACCACGATATGCGGGGGCTTCGGCAGAACCTTGAGCAACGCCAAGTTCACACAATCCACCGGCGTGCCGTTCACGGAAAATGTGCGAGGAGCCAGGCGATGCAGACGAAGCGGTTTATGCAGCGTCACGGCATGGGCGACGGCGGTGCGTTCCCGGTCGGGAGCCACGACCCACACTTCGCCGAGCGGTTTGAGCGCATCAGCCAACGCCGTCAGACCCGGCGAGTCAATCCCATCGTCGTTGGTGACTAAAATTCTCATGAGATTCCAGTCATAAAAAAAGCTGCGTGAAGCAGCTTTTTCTCCATCCCTCCGGCCGACGGAAAGGCCGCGCCACTATCGCCGCCTCATGCTCAGCCGCCAAGGGGATCTGAAAAGATTGGTCGGGGCGGCGGGATTTGAACCCACGACCACTCGCACCCCAAGCGAGTACGCTACCGGGCTGCGCTACGCCCCGACATCTTTCTCATATGCTTAGTAGGTCTCTATTGTCGCTTGTGTAACCCTGGAAAGGCAATGGGGATGTTATAGAAGACTTATCGTGAATGTGCCTCGATAATCTTTACAATGGCCTGAAGATCCCCGCGAAGCTTCTTGGCCAGCTCTTGAGGGGTCAGCTTTCGAGCCGCCGCCCGCCCACGTCTGGCCCAATACCGTTTCACTCCCTCCAGCGTATGCCCTTCATCGTACAGCATCCGCTTGATTTCAAGGACCGTCTCAATATCCCGACGAACATACAGACGCTGATTGCCTCGACTTTTCTTCGGACTCAGGAATTTAAACTCGGATTCCCAAAAGCGTAGCACGTAGGCAGGGAGCTTTGTCAGTTGACTCACCTCCCCGATTTTATAAAAAACTTTACTACCCAGCCTGGGTTCAATCCCCATGACCGGCCCTCATACTGCGGTCGCGATCCGGGTCTCGCGAGAGCTACGAATTGACGTACTTCTTAAAGACTTGGCTTGGGCGGAATGTAACGACGCGACGCGGGGTAATCCCAATTTCTTCTCCTGTACGAGGATTGCGCCCCTTGCGAGAACCTTTGCTGCGCACGACGAAATTACCGAACCCTGCGATCTTCACCGATTCACCTTTTTGCAACACCGACTTGA
Source organism: uncultured Nitrospira sp. (assembly GCA_964512025.1). GTDB lineage: Bacteria > Nitrospirota > Nitrospiria > Nitrospirales > Nitrospiraceae > Nitrospira_D. The sequence goes on from CAZEHM010000009.1 coordinate 30,765, forward strand.
GGAGATTGAGCACAAGTTCGACGATATCGGCCGCCTCATTTTTCGAAATTCCAACCTGCTTGAAAATCTCGTTCGCGATATCAGCCTTTCTCATGCCACCCCCCTCCGTAACCACTGCACATTTCCATCACGCAACCTCCGATGAAGCCGCACTCTAAAGACGGAAAGTTCTGCTTAAGTTACGTGAGGTTACGAGTTCTGTCAAGAATAAACATTGGCGGGCAGGAGGCGGGAGTTCGCTACCGTTTGGAAAGAAGCTTGTACTCGATACTATCCGCTAAGGCTTGCCAGGTGGCTTCGATGATATTCTCTGACACTCCGACCGTTCCCCACTTATCTTTATGGTCGCCGGATTCGATCAGCACCCGCACCTTCGACTCAGTGCCTTTATTGGCTGCGAGGACTCGAACTTTGTAGTCAAGCAGCTTCACTTCTTGCAGCTGCGGATAGAATTTTTCCAACGCTTTACGCAGCGCATGGTCCAGCGCATTGACCGGTCCGGCCCCTACAGCTGCCGTATGTTCGACCACCCCGCCGACCTTGACCATCACAGTCGCCTCTGAAAGCGGGGCACCGTCCTCCTGCTGTTTCTCCACAATCACGCGGAAGCCCAACAATTGAAACGCAGGCTTATGCGTTCCCATTGCCTTGCGCATCAACAACTCGAACGAGCCCTCGGCTCCTTCAAATTGATAGCCCTGACTTTCCCGTTCCTTCAACGTATCGATCAGTTCCTGCACCTTCGAATGGTCTTTGGCCAGCGTGATGCCATAGGCTTCGATCTTGTCCAGCAGCCCGCTCCGGCCCGCATAATCCGACACCAGCACGCGCTGGCGATTGCCGACTCTGGTCGGATCGATATGCTCATACGTCAATGCATTCTTGAGCACGGCATGAATATGAACGCCGCCCTTGTGCGCGAATGCCGAATCACCCACATAGGGTTGATGCTTATTGGGCATCAAGTTCGCGATTTCTGTGACAAACCCCGAGACATCCTTCAAATGACTGAGCCGGTCACCGAGCGCCGGACGCCGCATCTTCAGTTCAAGATTGGGAATGATCGAACACAGATTGGCATTTCCGCACCGCTCACCGATCCCGTTGATCGTCCCCTGCACTTGAACAATGCCGGTCTCGATGGCCACCAGCGAGTTGGCCACGGCCATTTCACAATCATTGTGCGCATGAATGCCGAGCGGCACCTGGATTTCCTGACGCACCACTTCGCAGATTGCCCGGATCTCCCACGGCATCGCTCCGCCGTTCGTATCGCAGAGAATGACCCGCTCAGCCCCCGCCTCCACTGCTTTGCGAATCGTGTTCAGCGCGTACTCCGGATTCGTCTTGTACCCGTCGAAGAAATGCTCGGCATCGTAAAACACCCGCCGGCCCTTACTCTTCAGATGCGCGATCGAGTCGCCGATCAATTCCAGATTTTTCGCCAATGAGATCCCGAGCGCATCGGTTACATGCAGCGACCACGTCTTCCCGAACAGTGTGATGGTTTTGGTTTGCGCCGCAAGAAGGGCCTGGAGATTTTGGTCTTTATGCACGGAATTGCTGGCTTTGCGCGTCGATCCGAACGCGATGAGCGACGCATGTTTCAGCGGCGTCGTCTTCATGATCCGGAAGAACTCGATGTCCTTCGGATTGGCTCCAGGCCAGCCGCCTTCGATGTAATGCACCCCCAGCTCGTCCAGTTTTTGGGCGACCCGCACCTTGTCTTCGGCGGAAAAACTGACATCTTCAGCCTGCGCACCATCGCGTAAGGTCGTATCGTAAATTTCCAGTGCGGCGGCACGATGGGCAGAGAGGGCGGGGATCACGAGAGGCTCGTCAGGAGTGGCCTGACGAGCTGAACGGGTCTGTCTGGATTTTCGAGCCATACGGCAAAAGGTAACAGGAGACGGGGGGATCTGTCGAGCGGAGACCAGCCAGATCCGCGTTACTTGTTCTGGCGATCTCCTTGCGTCACCCGATCGAGGCCAAAGGCCGTATGCAGCGACCGCATGGCCAATTCCAAATATTTCTCCTCGATGACGCAGGAAATTTTGATCTCCGACGTGCTGATCATCATGATATTGACCCCCTCGCGCGACAACACTTCGAACATCTTCGCGGCAACGCCCGAGTGCGAGCGCATCCCCACGCCGATCAGCGAAACCTTGGCGATCGCTTCGGTGATCGACACGGTTCTGGCGCCGACATCTTTGGCCACGCTCTGGAGCAACGGAGTGGCCGTGCGCAAGTCCGCACGGGGAACGGTGAAGGACAAATCGGTCAGCGCATCCTGACTCACATTCTGGATGATCATATCGACATTGACGTTGGCCTGCGCCACGGGCCCGAAAATTTTCGCTGCGATCCCGGGTTTGTCCGGAACGCCGACCATCGTAATCTTTGCCTGGTTCCGGTCTCCCGTGACTCCGGCCACCGCCACGGCTTCCATATCCGCATCTTCACGTGTCACGAGAGTCCCCTTTCCTTCCTTAAAGCTCGAATTCACCTCAACCGGGACATTGAATTTCGCGGCAAACTCCACCGATCGAGCCTGCAACACTTTGGCGCCGAGACTGGCCATTTCCAACATTTCTTCGTATGAAATCTTATCAATCCTCCGCGCCGCCGGCACCACATTGGGATCAGCAGTATAGACGCCGTCCACATCGGTAAAGATGATACACCGGTCGGCCTTCAACGCCGCAGCCAGCGCTACCGCCGAAAGATCAGACCCGCCGCGACCAAGTGTCGTGACATCCGACTGTTCATTGATCCCCTGGAACCCGGCCACCACAGGAATGATGCCTTTGGCCAACGCCTCGCGAAGCCGTTCGGCAGACACCCGTGCAATCCTGGCTTTCGTATGGGAACTATCCGTCACAATGCCAACCTGACGTCCGGTATAGGAACGCGCGTTGAGCCCGCGGGCGCGAAGATCCATCGCCAAAAGCGCCACTGTCACGCGCTCCCCCGTAGACAGGAGCATATCCATCTCCCGCTCATCGGGCATGGGGGCCGCTTCATGCGCAAGCTTGATCAATCGATCGGTCTCTCCGCTCATCGCGGACAGAACCACGACCACCTGGTCGCCGGCGCGGTGCGACTGAGCGACCCGTTCCGCAACGCGATGGATCCGTTCGATATTGCCGACCGACGTCCCGCCGTATTTCTGAACAATCAATGCCACCGACTCACCCTTTAGCAAATAACTTGATCACAAATTTGCTGGCATCACGAACCGGCGCCTTGGAATCCTGCGCATCGGACTCGGTGAATCGACGACCGCCTGCGGCTCCGTCTTTACCAACACCTTCACCGAACACGGAAAACGCCTGTCCCTGATTGCCTTCTCCATGATCGCACAGCACGAGAAAGCGATAGGGGCCTTTCTTCGCAAGGCCATCCAGGATCGGCCCGACCAGATCCCGGTCGAATGCTTCGATCCCCCGCACCGTGGCGTTCACATCGGTTCCGTGCACCACCTCATCGCTCAACCCGGCGTACAGATAGACAAAATCCTTCCGGGCAAACTCATCGAGCGCGGCAGCCGCCATCGCCTTGAATTGCCCATCACCCAGCTCCGGAGAATCCGATGCATCCAACCCCGCACACAATCCGACACCCCGGTGGACATCACTTGAGGCCACCACCGCGCCGGTGATATGAAAGCGCTCCGTCAGACTGGGCCAGGGGATCGCCCGGCCCTCCCCCCATAACCAAATACAATTGGCCGGATTTTTCCCTGCCGCCAGCCGGTCTTGGTTCACAGGGTGATCGCGGAGAATCACATGCGAGGCTTCCATCAATTCCCGCAAAATATCGGCGCCGTCTCCGGTCGGAAGCGCATCCGCGATCAACCGGCCCTTTACCGTCTGAGGATCGATACAGATCGCCCGTGGCTTGCCTTTCATCCACACCATGACGTGGCGATGCCCCATTCCGGGATAGAACTGCATCGTTTCAGACCCCAGCTGCTCATTGATCGCTTCGATCAACTCACGCGCTTCTTCGGTCTCGATGAGCCCGGCCGTCGCATCATCCAGCACGACATGCGACCCTAATTTCTTGATATCCGCGCCGACTTTTCCGCCTTCCGGCTTCACCGTGACCATCGTACAACGATAGACCACATCCTGTTCCGTCACGGAAACACCGAGACTGGCAGCTTCAAGCGGACCGGGACCTTGATAATATTTTTTGGGATCGTACCCGAGAATCGCGGTTCCGTTCAGACCGCTGCCGTGACGATGGCCCTCGGCAGGAATCGAGACCAGGCCCAGTTCACCAATCCGTGCCAATCGATCAAGATGAGGCGTGGCAGCCGCCTGGAGCGGCGTCCGCCCACCTAAGGCATCCTGCGCATGACCCGCTAACCCGCCAGCATGGAGAATCAGATACTTCATTGAGATCAGACCCTCATCGCGCGTTTAATAACCGGGCGACATCCTCGGATATCGCCTTGACAGTCAACGGCGGTTTCGACACGCTGATTGCCGTATCGGCATCTTTCAATCCATGCCCGGTCAGCGTACACACCACCGTCTCCCCTTCCCGCAATTTCCCGGCCCGGCCCAGTTTCGTCACGCCGGCGACGGACGCGGCAGAAGCCGGCTCACAAAACACCCCCTCGGTCGCCGCCACCAGTGTATAGGCCTGCAAAATTTCCTCGTCGGTGACCAGATCGATCGCACCGCATGATTCCTCCACGGCCTTCGACGCAGCCGCCCAGCTCGCCGGATTGCCGATGCGAATCGCCGTCGCAATGGTTTGCGGTTCTTCGACGACCCGTCCTAACACCATCGGGGCAGCCCCTGCAGCTTGAAATCCCATCATCCGCGGCAGCCGCGTCGCCTGGTTCGCGGCTCGATACTCACGGTATCCTTTCCAGTAGGCAGTGATGTTGCCGGCATTCCCGACCGGGAGCACGTGCACACAGGGCGCATCACCCAATTGGTCACACACTTCGAACGCGGCCGTTTTCTGGCCTTCGATTCGAAACGGGTTGATGGAGTTGACCAGCTCAATATGATGGGCCGCCGACAGATCTTTGACGATCGTCAGCGCCTGATCGAAATTCCCCTCGATCTGGATGACCGTCGCCTGATGCATCATCGCCTGGGACAGCTTCCCGAGCGCGATTTTTCCGGCCGGAATCAACACATAGACGGCGAGTCCGGCTCGTGCCCCGTATGCGGCGGCGGAAGCGGAGGTATTGCCGGTCGACGCGCACATAACCGCGCGCGCACCCTGCTCCACCGCCTTTGTGATCGCCATTGTCATGCCGCGGTCTTTGAACGAGCCGGTGGGATTCGCACCTTCGAACTTCAAATAAAGATCAATGCCCGGGGCAATCGCCTTGGCCAGCCGCTCTGCCCGAATCAACGGCGTATTGCCTTCCCCCAAACTGACGATCGGGGTTGTGCCAGACACTGGCAGAAACTTTCGATACTCTTCGATGATGCCGCGCCAACGAGCCATCCGACTACTCATCTTTCCCTTCCACGCGGATCAGCGTGGCAGGCTTAGAAATAAAGGCCTGGCGATTGATTTCACCGATCGCCTTTTGCACATCCCGCTCTTTTGCCATATGCGTCTTGATCACGACCGGAACCGTTTGCCCTTCCCGGCGCCCCTGCTGCAACATCGAGGAGATACTGATCCCGCAGCGGCCGAGTTCCCCCGCAATTTGCGCCAGGACACCCGGTCGATCCAGCACCATGAAACGGAGGTAGTAGAGCGAACTGATGTCCTCCATGGGCTTGAGACGGATCGGCCGGCGCTGATTTTGTTGAAAGGAGGCGGGCGGGACGCGCCCGGCGGCCCCCTTCAAGACATTACGCCCGATCGCAATCACATCGCTGACCACCGCACTGCCGGTCGGCATCGAGCCCGCCCCCCGGCCATGCAAAATCACATCGCCGACAGCATCGCCGACGAGATGGATCGCGTTATAGACGCCGTCCACTTTGGCGATCGGAGAGTCGGACGGCACCATGGTCGGATGGACCCGCGCTTCCACCGCGCCATCGCTGAGCTTGGCGATCCCTAACAGCTTGATCGTGTAGCCGAATTCCCGCGCATAGGCGATATCCTGCTCGGTAATGTTGGTGATGCCCTCGGTATAAATCTCTTTGAAGTTGATCGGGGTCCCGAAAGCCAGGTTCGCCAAAATAGCGAGCTTGTGAGCCGAATCGATCCCGGCCACATCGAAGGTCGGATCCGCTTCCGCATAGCCGGCCTGCTGAGCGTCTTTGAGGACCGCCTCAAAGCTATGGCCGTCGCGAGTCATCCGCGACAGGATATAATTCGATGTCCCGTTGATAATGCCGTAGATCGACTCGATGCGGTTCGCCGCGAGCCCTTCGGTCAGCGCCCGAATGACCGGAATCCCGCCACCCACGCTGGCCTCGAATCCAAGGTCCACCTGCCGGGATTCCGCCGCAGCAAAAATTTCTTCTCCGTGCAACGCCAACAAGGCCTTGTTCGCCGTCACCACATGCTTGCCGGCCGCAATCGCGTCGAGCATCACCCGTTTGGCGAAGTCATAGCCGCCGACCAGCTCGATCACAATATCGATCGCCGGATCACCGAGCACTTGCTTCACGTCCGTCGTCAACACGCCGGGTGGGACCGCAACCCCGCGATCCCGGGTGATGTCGAGATCGGCGATCCGAAGCAGCTCCACCGGAACACCGACCCGACGACGGATCACATCGGCATTCTCAAACATGACTTTCGCCACACCGGACCCGACCGTTCCAAATCCGATCAGACCGACACCGATACGCGTTTTCATTCTTCCGAACCTTCGAGCTTCAACACCTTCTTAATCCCCCGAACCGCCTGCCTGGTTCGATGCTCATTCTCGACCAATCCAAACCGCACATACTCGTCGCCCCCTTCGCCGAATCCGATCCCGGGGGAGACCGCCACCTTCGCCTCGCGCAGCAACAGCTTCGAGAATTCCAGCGACCCCATGTGCCGATAGGCCTGCGGGATCTGCGCCCACACAAACATGGTCGCCAGCGGCTTCGTGACCTGCCATCCGATCCGGTTCAAACCGCCAACCAACACATCGCGCCGCTTCTGATACCGCAGCACGGTTTCTTTCACGCAGTCTTGAGGACCGTTCAGCGCGATCACACTGGCAATCTGGACCGGCTGAAAAATTCCATAATCGAGATAGCTCTTGATCTTCGCCAGGGCGCCGACGACCTCCCGATTCCCAACACAAAACCCGACCCGCCAGCCGGGCATATTGTAGGCCTTCGACAGCGTGTAGAACTCGACGCCGATATCCTTCGCGCCCGGCACCTGCAAAAAACTCGGCGCTTTGTATCCGTCAAACACCAGGTCGGCATAGGCCAAATCGTGAATGACAATCACGTTATGCTCTTTGGCAAACGCGACGACTTTTTTAAAGAATGAGATATCGACCACCGCGGTCGTAGGGTTATGCGGGAAATTGATGACCAGGATTTTCGGGCGCGGCATCGTCTGCCGATAGACACGCTGCAAATCCTCGAAAAAATCGCTATCCTGACGCAGCTCGATCCCGCGAACCTCGCCTCCGGCAATGATGAAGCTGTACATATGGATCGGATAAGTCGGCGTCGGGGTCAGCACCACATCGCCGGGACCGATCATCGCCAGCGCCAGATGAGCCAGGCCTTCCTTGGAGCCGATCGTCACAATGGCTTCCGTCTCGGGATCCAATTCGACATTGTAATTCCGCTTATACCAGCCACAAATCGCATGACGCAGCTTGGTGATGCCGCGCGAGGCCGAGTAGCGATGGTTCTTGCCTTTACGGGCCGCCTCGATCAGTTTGTCGACAATGTGGGGCGGTGTCGGCTGATCGGGATTGCCCATCCCAAAGTCGATGACATCCTCTCCCCGTTGTCGAGCTTCCAACTTGAGGCTCTGCACCTGAGCGAATACATATGGCGGGAGTCGCTTTAACCGATAAAACCCATCGCCCAAACCCATGACGGTCCTCTACCTCTTAAATTCTGGTCTTCTTCAAGCTGCTCCTCAGTGAAGAGAGGAATGAACAGGCTTAAGGAAAGGCCTATTCTAATGGAGGGCTCCTGTCGAGTCAATTTACCTTGTGATTCTGTGGGGTTCCGTTTCAGCGATCATTCTCCGTCTGCCGGGAGGCCTGCCGGGCCTTCCCGCCCGGTCAACCTTGCTCCCTCCGGCGCCTTCTGCTAATAATGCGTTGCGTTTCCCCCGTCGTTTATTTCTTCCCTGTAGGTCTCCCACAGGCTGGAGGTGCCATGGCCAGGCTGGGCGTCAATATCGACCATATCGCAACGCTTCGCCAAGCCCGTGGCGGGACCGATCCGGATCCATTGGCAGCAGCCGTCCTCGTTGAACTCGCCGGCGCCGATGGCCTGGTCGTGCATTTACGCGAGGATCGCCGGCATATCCAGGATCGGGACCTCACGCTGTTGCGGGAGATCGTCCGCACCAAACTCGATCTGGAAATGGCCGCCGATGAGGCGATGGTCAAAATCGCCCTCACCGTGAAACCGGACCTTGTCACACTGGTGCCGGAAAAGCGCCAGGAACTGACCACCGAGGGCGGGCTGGATGTGGCAGGATTGAAAGAGCGCATGCAGACGACCATCTCCATGCTGCACGACGCCGGAATTCCCGTCAGCCTCTTCATCGAACCGGATCTCAACCAAATCAAAGCCGCCCACAAGGTTGCGGCGGACTTCGTCGAACTCCACACGGGGCGCTATGCCAACGCCACCCGATCGAAAGAAGCCGATGCAGAATTCGAAGCCATCACTCAGGCGGCCAAACTCGCCTACAAGCTGGGCATGGGGGTCAATGCCGGCCACGGCCTGAATTATCGCAATGTCGCACGGCTGACTCATATCCCGGAAATCGTGGAATACAACATCGGACACAGTATCATCGCGCGCGCCGTCCTCGTCGGCCTCGACCAGGCAGTCAAAGAAATGAAAGCGCTGCTCGGCTGACCTGCCTGTCGACGCCATTCACTCGTATACGAACCGTCGGCCACCCCATGACGCCACACGCATTCAACCCGCCGCCAGATCCACTTCATACATCACCACGTCGACATACGGCTATGAACGGGCGGGCGCCGCAATGAAGGTGATGGTGACCGCCGCACAAATGCATGCGCTTGACCGTCGAACAATCGAGGAAGCCGGTGTACCCGGGACCACATTGATGGAGCGGGCAGGAGCCGGAGTGGTCGCCTGTCTACAACGACAGCTGGGCCAGGTGCGCGGAAAAACCGTCACAATATTCTGCGGCAAAGGCAATAACGGCGGTGACGGATTCGTGGTCGCACGCCTGCTGCACAAGCAACGGGCCAAGGTGCAGGTACTCACCTTAGCATCGGCCACAGAACTCAGCCGTGACGCCGCAACCATGTATCGCCGACTGGTCAAGGCCGCCGGCAAAACGGTGGTCAAGCCATTTTCGTCCGCAGGCCAGATCCAATCGATGCTGCAAGACAGCGACGCGATCATCGACGCGCTGCTTGGAACCGGCCTGGCCAGTTCTGTCACAGGCCGATATGCGGACGCTATCGAGTGCATCAATCAGGCGCGGCGGTTGACCATGGCTGTGGATCTTCCCTCGGGCATTCACGCCGACAGCGGCGCGGTCTTAGGCCTGGCGGTGAAGGCCGACCTGACCGTGACCTTCGGGCTGCCCAAGCTGGGCCTGTTCCAGAATCAGGGCATCGATCATGCTGGTCGTGTGGAGATCGTCGATATCGGAATTCCACGGAACTATGTCGATGCCGTGGGAAGCCGGATCCACCTGATCTCTGAGTCGTTCGTTCAAAGCGCCCTGCCCCCACGCCGACTTTCCAGCCACAAAGGCACCTTCGGCCATGCCGGCATCATCGCCGGATCGGTCGGCAAGACCGGGGCGGCTGCGATGGCGGCACAGGCTGCCTTGCGAACGGGGGCCGGACTCGTGACCGTTGCCACGCCTGCGAGCGTCAACGATGTCCTGGAGGCCAAGCTTCTGGAAGTCATGACCATCCCGATGCCCGAGACCAAGGCCCGCACCTTGTCCCGCGCCGCATTAGATCGTCTGAAAGATTTCATCGCCGCGAGAACCTCGGTCGCCATCGGCCCGGGACTCTCCACTCATCCGGAAACTGTCGAGTTGGTCCATGCGCTGGTCCGGCAACTGGATCGACCGAGCGTCCTTGATGCCGATGCGTTGAACGCGCTGGCTGGTCGCGCCTCCCTCTTAACTGAGTGTAGAATCCCTCCTGTCCTGACCCCGCATCCTGGCGAAATGGCCAGGCTGGTAACCGAATCCTCCGCTCAATCGGTCAACGAGGACCGGATCGGCACGGCCGCGCGTTTTGCCGGAGAACGCGGCTGCTATGTGGTGCTCAAGGGGGCCAGAACGGTGATTGCCGGGCCTGACGGGAGGGTGGCCATTTGCCCGACCGGCAATCCCGGTATGGCGACAGCCGGAACAGGCGACGTCCTGACCGGCATGATTGCCGGATTACTCGCCCAGGGCCTCGCCTCGTGGGAAGCCGCCTGTGCTGCAACCTATGTACACGGACTCGCCGGCGACCTCGCCGCCGAGGTCATCGGACAGACCAGTTTAATGGCCGGAGACGTCATTGACCATATTCCCTATGCGCTCACGAACATCCGCTCGGCCTAGCCGAGCCATGACACCCAAATCACAGCCGCCTCCCCCGGCCAAGCAGCCGCGCCCTAAGCCGTCCGCGCACTGGACTCTGACGCTCCCCTCACGCGCCGCCACGGAAGCATTCGGACGGGTGATGGGGCGGGCCCTGGCCGGCGGCGAAATGCTGGCGCTGCTCGGGGAGCTCGGAGCAGGGAAAACCGCCCTCGTACGGGGAATCGCAACCGGTCTGGGCATACCGCCCGACCAGGTCACCAGCCCGACGTTTGTGCTGATCCACGAATACCAGGGGCGGCTGCCGCTGATTCACATGGATCTCTACCGGCTGCAGAGCCCAGCCGAAGCCGAAGGGATCGGCCTGCAGGAATATTTTGAGGGAAACATCGTGACCGCCATCGAATGGGCGGACAAGTTCCCGGAACTACTGCCCAGTGATCGGCTCGACATCACGCTGCAACACCACACCCCGACGTCGAGAACCGCACACCTCATCGCTCACGGACCGCGCGCAAACCGGTTGCTCACGAGCCTCGGACCACACACACGCCAATCCAAGCGTACGCCATCAAGGGGATCGCGCCCGGTCGCTCCCAAGAGGGGGAAAACCCGCACATCATGATTCGGCTCATTCTGGTCGGTATGCTGCTGCTCCTGTCTCTCGCATTCTTTCTCCAGAATCAGGAGCAGGAAGTCACCTTGCGGTACTTCTTCGGTTTACTGGAAGCCTCCACGCCCATTTACAAACCGATCCTCACGGCCTTCGCCGTCGGGCTGCTCGTATCCGGGATTCTGTTGTTCCCGCCGTGGGTGCGGGGGCGAATCGAGCTCCGGCGCAAGACCAAGGCGCTGCAAGAGGCCGAAGTCGATCTGGAGCGGGCACGCCAAACGCTTGAAAATCTGACCGGCCGCTCAACCCCGGGCAACGAACCCGCGCGAGATCTTGCCGATGAGTGATCAAGACGCCAGCCCGCTGATGCGGCAATACCGGGAGATCAAGCGCGGCTACGAACATGCCATTCTGTTTTTCCGGGTGGGCGATTTTTACGAAATGTTTTATCAAGATGCGCAAGAAGCCTCGCGCATCCTCTCCATCGCCCTGACCTCGCGTGATAAAAACAGCCCGGATCCGGTTCCGCTCTGCGGCGTGCCCTACCACGCCGCGACCGGCTATATCGCCAAACTGCTGAAAGCGGGACGGACCGTAGCCCTCTGCGAACAGGTCGAAGATCCCAAGCTCGCGAAGGGGCTGGTACGCCGCGAAGTCGTTCGGCTGTATACGCCCGGTACGCTCGTGGACACTGAGTTTCTCTCACCGGTCGAGTCGAATTTCCTCGCGGCGGTGTCCGTTGACTCCAGAGCAAAGCCCCACCCCCTGATCGGATTGGCGATGCTTGAGGTCTCCACCGGGGAGTTCTGGATTGCTGAATTTCAGGGCGAACAGGCTCAGATACAGGCGTCGGATGAATTGGCCCGCCTGGATCCTCGGGAAATTCTGTTTGCGCAGGCAACCAGCCGGCAGGATACAGACTGGCTCCATCAAATGAAGGGCATACGCCTGTGCGAGCGTGATGCGGCGACCTTCGACCCGCAGCAGGCCGCTCGACTGCTGCAAGAGCAATTTCACATCCATTCACTGGAAGCCTTCGGTTGTCAGGGTCTGACGGTGGGCATCGGCGCAGCCGGCGCCGTATTGAGCTATTTCCGCGATACCCAGCCCTCGGCGCCACTGGACTATATTCGGCGCCCGCGCGTCCGCCGCTCCTCAGACTCGATGCATCTGGACAGCGTCACCATTCGCAATCTCGAGTTGCTCAAACCGATGGGCGCCTCGGACGAAAGTCATGGCGGGAAACCGGCCACTCTCCTTTCAGTGCTCGATCGTACCGTCACGGCTATGGGGAGCCGCCTGCTCCGGCAATGGTTGGTCCGACCCTTGATTCAGAGCGAGGCGATCCACGCCAGGCTCGATGCCGTCGGTGAGCTGAAAGACCGGATTGCGACGCGTGTCGCCTTGCGAGCCGCGCTCAGAGCGGTACAAGACCTCTCACGCTTGAGCGGTCGGATTGTGCTGGGGGTCGCAGGCCCTCGAGAACTTGTCGCCCTGAAGGACTCGCTTGCCACCCTTCCTGCAATCATCACCCAACTCAGTCCGCTCACGAGTCCCCTGTTCCTCGAAGCTCGGTCAGCCTGGGATAATGGAGAGGATCTCCATACCCTAATCGAGAGGGCCCTTCAGCCAGAGGTCCCGATCACGCTTCGTGACGGGGGCGTGATCCGCGACGGGTATCACGCGGGGCTCGATGAGCTTCGAAAAGCCAGCACCGAAGGGAAACATTGGATCGCCGCGTTGGAGGCCAAAGAGCGGGAACGGACCGGCATCGATTCCCTCAAAGTCCGCTACAACCAGGTATTCGGCTACTACATCGAAATCACCAAAACAAATCTCGCCCGCGTACCGGCGGATTTTATCCGCAAGCAAACACTGGTGAACGCCGAGCGGTTCATGACGCCGGAGTTGAAAGAACTCGAAGAACGGGTCACCGGAGCCGAGGTGAAACTACTGGCCCTGGAGCAGGACCTCTTCGCCCAGCTTCGGACGACACTCGCCGGCCACGCCACCCGCTTGCAGGAGATTGCCGGCAAACTGGCCGTGATCGACGTCCTGGCCGGACTGGCTGAAACCGCCGCGCTGAATCAATATACCAAGCCCGTCATCGACCAGGCGGGGTTGATTGATATCCGCGGCGGCCGCCACCCCGTCGTAGAGCGGCTGAGCGACGACATGGCGTTTGTGCCGAATGATACCCTGCTGAACCTGGACTCCCATAGGCTGCAGATTCTGACCGGACCGAACATGGCGGGCAAAAGCACGTTCCTGCGCCAGGTCGCGTTGATCGTTCTTCTGGCCCAGGTCGGAAGTTTCGTCCCGGCCGCTTCCGCGACGATCGGTGTGGTCGACCGGATCTTCACCCGCGTCGGAGCCTCGGATAATCTGGCCAGCGGCCACAGCACCTTCATGGTCGAGATGGTGGAAACGGCGACCATCCTGCATAGCGCGACGGTGCGCAGTCTTATTCTTTTAGATGAAATCGGGCGCGGCACCAGCACCTATGACGGGCTCAGCATCGCATGGGCCGTCGCGGAATATATCCATGACCGCAGAACGCTCGGAGCCCGAACCCTATTCGCAACGCACTACCATGAGATGACCCAACTGGAGCAGCAGCGGGAGGGAATCAAGAATTTCAGAGTCGCGGTACAGGAACGCGATGGCAACGTGGTCTTTCTCCGAAAGATCATCGCCGGCGGAGCAGACCGCAGCTACGGCATCTACGTCGCAAAACTGGCAGGGCTTCCCTCATCCGTCATCTCGCGAGCACAGGATGTCCTCCTGCAGCTGGAGAGGCCGGAATCGGCTCAGATCACCGAGTCGGTTGCCCACACCGAGCCTGCGGCTGCGCCGTTGCCGCAGCCGCACCCCCTCGTGGAGGAAGTTCGGCAGATCGATCTGTTCTCAATGACGCCTTTGGACGCACTCAATCGCCTGGCCGATCTTCAGCGAAAAGCGACGCCCTCGACCGACAACGCAGCATCCTGATCGCCTTTCCCCTCTTGATGCCACTTCCTCATTAGTCGGATAATGACCGTCTGCGAGGCACTCCATGGCAGTCGATGCCAATCGACGACTTCTGCTTACACTCATCGGACTTGGGGTCGCACTATTCTGCCTTGATCTGTATCTCCCGCTGGGAATCGGCAACGGGGTTCTCTACGGAGGACTCGTCATCCTGTCCTTTCTATTGCCGAATCGGACGGGGCCGGTGATCACCGCCTCCATCTGCTCCGTACTGACCATGGCCGATGTGCTTCTGAGCCCCACGCTCGACGGGGTTCCCATTTGGATGGGCGTGACAAACCGACTTTTTAGCCTGACAGCCATCTGGCTTCCGGTGCTGTTCTTCTTACATCAGCGAAGAGCCGAAGACGCGTTGCAACGCGCCCACGATGATCTCGAAGAGCGGGTTCAACTGCGCACCCAGGAACTCGCCGCCGTCAACAACGCGCTGGTGACGGAAATCTCCGAACGGATAGAAACAGAACACTCGCTTCGAAAGAGTGAAGCCGTGCTGCAAGCGAATCAACGGGAACTCCAGCAGAGTCGGGAGGATTTGCGTGCGTTGGCCGGACAGCTTCTCACGGCTCAGGAAGAAGACCGACGGCGGATTTCACGGGACCTGCACGACGATATCAATCAGCGGCTCGCGATGCTCTCGATGGATTTGAGGCAAGCAGAGAAAGACAAATCCTCCGACGCGCAATCGCTCCGCTCCACTATTCGGCTGGTATCGGACCAACTGACCGCTATTTCCGATGACGTCCGCCAGATGGCCTATCGATTTCACCCTTCCATTCTCGATGATCTCGGGCTCGTGAAAGCCATCCGACGCCAGATCGATGATTTTTCAGCCCGCACCGGAAGCAAGGTTTCGTATGTCCATCGAGACCCCGCGACGGCACTCCCCGCAGAATTGGCGATCTGCCTCTACCGTATCGTGCAGGAAAGCCTGAGCAACATCGCCCGCCACGCCCACGCTTCCCATGTGGAGGTCGAGTTGATCTGCGAAGACGATCTCGTCTCGCTCTCCGTGCATGACGATGGCACGGGATTCGATCAGACACAGCTCTCGCGCGCCGGCGCTCATCTCGGTCTCCTGAGCATGAGAGAGCGGGTTCGCCTGGCAAAAGGCCGATTCGAGATTGATTCGACTCCTTCACGAGGCACGCACATCCATGTTGAAGTTCCCCTGACCACAGGAGCCACTCATGCATAAACCTCGAGTGCTTCTGGCCGACGATCATGCGCTCATCATTGAAGGCTTCAAACGTATTCTGGAAGATCGATACGATCTCGTCGGCACCGCCGCCGATGGTCGCGCATTGATCGAATCTGCCAGAGTGTCTCAGCCTGACATCGTCATTCTGGATGTGTCGATGCCGCTCCTTAATGGCATTGATGCTGCCGCCCATTTGAAAAAGGTGTGCCCAAAGGCCAAACTCATCTTTGTCACGATGCACGCCGACACGGAATATGTCCGGTCGGCGTTTGAAGCCGGAGCCTCGGCCTATGTCCTGAAACGTTCTGCGGTTGATGAGTTGGAGCAGGCAATCCGAGCGGTCCTTTCAGGACACTCCTACATTACCCCGCTCATTACCAAGGATCTCCTGAGCGTCTTTCTGGCCACTCCATCGGAAAGGGCCGGTGGTGCCGGTGGTCTCACGCTGCGCCAAAAGGAAGTCCTGCAACTCCTTACCGAAGGACGCACTGCCAAAGACATCGCCAATGTGCTGAAGATTTCCCCTCGTACCGTCGAATTCCATAAAGGGCAGATTATGGAGCATTTGAAACTTGAGACGACGACCGACTTGATTAAATATGCGTTAGCCCACGGGCTCGTCACCCCCACTTAGGTCATCCTGACCGTCCAGACCCTCGTAGAAATTCACCCCGCACCTTCGGAAATTACGAGTTCCCTCCCCCAACAAAACACCGTATAGGTTGCTGGCACTCAACGACTGCTGTGGCCGGGTGATACGCATGGGGGTAGAGGAGACGTCTGGACAAGCCACAACACCCCGTCGGTTGATGGGTTACCCCGTCATCCTGTTCTGCGACAACTGTCATCGTATTCAAGATGGTCTTTCGGAATGGGCCAGCGAAGAGAAATGGACGAACCAAACTTCATTGTTCGCCAGGTGCGACATGAGCACCGCTCACGTATGGTGGAGCCATACCATCTGCCGTCAGTGTAGTACAAATACGGTGTGAGTGGCCCGAGGAACGAGACACCAGATCAGTCCCATGGGAATGACCGGAATGAGGTGTGCGCAGGAAACGGCCTCTCCTGCCATCCGTTATTTCGCTCGCGTGAAAGACTGATCTGGCCTCGTGGAGTGCAGAACTGCCGAAAAAGGAGTGCCCAGAAAACAACGGTCAGATTCACGAACGGGCAGGATGTTCGCTGTCATTGAAACGAGCGGAATTCCTCTCATGCATGTCGTCCGACATTGATATCTTTCTGGTTGGGAGCCTGCTGTTTGGAATTCTTATCGCCTACTTACTCTGACTATTTGCAGGGATCGTTGCCAAGACAACTGAAGAGCCTCTTCGTTTCTGATATCGCCCTCTCCGCACATCAGCAGATACTCCCACAGCCGCTTCATAGCTCCGGTCTCCACTGCCACTCAACGACTTTGTCAACACTTTCGGTTCTCCCCCGTAACACAATCACGATGAACGCGACGGCAGCAGCCCGGGCAAAACGTTTCCCAACTATTTTCAACCGCGAGGTGATGAATGATCCGAGGCCGAAATTTGTTTCAACTGTGGTCTGCGCTATGCCTGATTGGTGTCATATCGGGCGGGGTTGGTTGTGCGGCGAAGCAGCAGTCCTCAAGTTCCGGAGACCAATCCATGACGACAAAGAGCCAGACTCAAGCCGAGGCCATTCAACCGGATCGAATCGCCTCCATTGAGCCTCCCGGAGACAATCGACCACTTCAATATCAAGCAGCACAACACAATCAACTTCCACCCACGACACAAGACGGCGGCCGTCCATCCAGCAACATGACCTCGCTGCAGGAGACAACTCCCACAAGGAATCCGGCCGGCACTGAACTACGAGATATTTACTTCGACTTCGATCAGTACAATATTCGCGCTGATGCGGAATCCGCGCTCGAAAGCAACGGACAATGGATGCGACGTGAATCCGGAAGATCAATATTGATTGAGGGTCACTGCGACGAGCGCGGGACGCTTGCTTACAACCTGGTGCTCGGTGAAAAACGTGCCAAGTCAGCTAAACGATATCTAGAAAATCTTGGAATTCCCCCATCCCGTTTACTGACCACGAGTTACGGAGAAGTGCAGCCGTCCTGCAAAGAGCACAACGAAGGCTGTTGGAAATACAACCGTCGCGCCCATTTCGTTGTGCCATAATAAATAATGGGAGTCACCTTTACACTATCCGGCGACTCATCGCAGAAAGGAGGCGATTGTGAATTCACTCGCGTGCAAAATCCTCATGGGCATCGGAATGATCTTGGTGGCAGGCTGTGCCGGCAAGGGCGAGCGCATTGCTATCAGCATCCCCGGAGGAAATCCGTCCGGAAGCACAGCGGCTATCGCCACCCCGGGACCCAGGATTGCCGTGCTTCCATTTGAAGATCATCGGCCCACTCAATCCCATCTGGGAACACGATCACACCTCTGGGGCGGAGTCAGCTACTTCGATGTGCCAAGCGGTACTGCCGCGAAAGCCACAACCCAGGCCCTCGTCGACTACCTCAACCGTCAAGGTTGGAAGGCATCTCTCGCACGCACACCGGGAAGCGACAATGCAGATATCACGATCGCCGGGACTATACAGAACCTGACAGTCGATGCCAAAAGCGGTTTCATGCATACCGATCTCACGGCAACCAACTCGTTGTCGTTCCAGATCACAAATCATACCGATGAAAGCATCGTACGTGAGAGCATCTCCGGCACTGGAAGCGACCAGGTATTCTGGTTTTCCCCTGAAGATGCCCAGCATCTGACGACCGATCTGTATGAGACAAATTTCAAAAAGTTCCTGGCAGATCTCAAGATCGAAGGGCGAACGATTCGACTCAGATAGGTGCTGATCGCCTCGATCTATAAACGGCATCGTCCTGTGCGGGCGTACTACAATTTATCTTGATACTCTATGGACGTGAGAACTATCTTCATCAGCCTACTCATTCTCCTGGCCGGTCTCTGGGGCGGCTACTCACTCAGCCAGGTGGATCAGGAACTCCGTGTCATCTATGCTGAATACACCCTCTCCACCACAGATCTTGGCCATATCAATGCGAAACTGATTCGCTATCGGACGACGGTACTCCGTGCAATCGAAGCCGATTCTCAGATTGACTTTGAAGGTATTGTCGCAGCTCTGCCGGAACGACGCGCACATATCGAACAGTCGATCGAACGATTCATTAAGGCGGCCAACCGCACAGCATCAAAAAGAAACGGAACCGCCGAAGAATTGCAGGAACTTCAGGCTGTCAAGGCACGACTCGCCGACTACATGGCTACGTCCGACCAAACAATCGGACTCCTTCAGCAGCGCTGGAAGACAACATCACCGGCTGAGGCCAAACGCCTGCGTGATGCAGCAGAGGGAAATGCGGTGGAAAGCGCCGGCGCGAAATTCATTGCTGTGACGCTTGAGCTCGACCACCTTCTGGAAGTGGTCGCCAGGATTGCGGGAGAAGTACGGGATGAAGCGGATCGGCAGCTCCGTACAATGAGCGCAGTTGTCGTCGGAATCAGCACACTGCTCGCAGGACTTGTCTTATTTCTAGGGAAGAATCCCGCCCATAGAAAGAACTTATAAAACTCTTTCTCTATTTCGAGTACCACCCAGTAAGTTTCGTTGAATGGGCACTTATTCGCCCAGACTTAGACTCGCCTATAAGAACCCTGTGATCTCCTCCTCAACAATCTATTCAACGTTGGGCAGAAAGACAGCACTATCAAAAATAAAAGGCGGCCGCCCCGTGAGGGACGACCGCCTTTTTACAAACCGGGAACTAGATTAGTGCGCACCGCCAGGCAAGTTGTACTTGGCTTCCCAAGGGATCAGGCCGCCAAATGTTTGTCCGCCTGGAGCCATCACATCATAGAGCTGTGGGATGCTCGCTCCATCCGGAGACTTTGGCGAAGTATTCAGCTGCTGCACCGCTGCTGCACAACCGGCATCTGCCTGACTCTTTCCCTGACACTCTTTCAAACGGAGCGCAGAGATGCTGAGAGTCTTACCAGGAGCTCCGGCATTTTCCGGAAGCTTCTTCACTGAGGAAATGACGCGATGGTTCTGCTCGGTCTCGGTGACGACAAACTCGACCAGATCGGTCGTGCTGCCCGGAGGCACTTCCTTCGCTGCGGCCGGCCCTGAATGCGGACGACCCATCTTCTTCAACTCTTCCCATGCACCCTTGTCGGCATAGAACTTGAGGTTCTTACCCGGGTGGACTTTCTGCCAAAACAAGCCGCTTTCGGCATTGCCGCCGAACACGGCCACGTTGATCCAGACTGCTTCATCGTAGGGATCAAGGATGATCACACGACCCTGCAGAGTGGTGGGCTTGCTGAGGTCTCCCCACTCAAACCGCTCTTGAAATGCTTCGATGGCCAGTGCGCTGGAAGCCATGCCGACTACCAGGGCAACAGCTGCCATCATGGCCCCGCCTTGCTTCTGAAGCTTCATAATCGAATCCTCCTTCAACAACATGAAAGAATAAAGCGTGATGAAATCG
Organism: uncultured Nitrospira sp.; assembly: GCA_964512025.1. GTDB lineage: Bacteria > Nitrospirota > Nitrospiria > Nitrospirales > Nitrospiraceae > Nitrospira_D. Next base: position 50,787 of record CAZEHM010000009.1, read on the forward strand.
ATTACTTGAGGACCTTGAATCCGGTAATAGTCCGGCCGTCCAAGGTCACTTCCATGGCTACGAGTTCCTGCGCAGCCTTGATGATCTGGTCCATCAACGCCTTGTCTTTCACAGCCAACCGAACGGTCGTGGCGGCATGGTACCAGCCTGCATAGGCATTGTTCTTATCCGTTCCACCGACAAAACCCCAGCCGCAGCAGGTGACCAAAGGATCCGGCGGCTTGACGTCCATCATGGTCGATGAACGACCGGCCGGGGTCCCTGAAGCAGGATCGCCGGTGTTCCAATACATAATGCCAAAGAGCAACTCGTTATCAGGATTGTCCGCCCACTGCGACCAGACACGGCCCTGGAGCGTCTTGGCGGCATCGCCCTTCATGACCTTTCCACCGACCACGTCGGTAGCAGGACCACCTCCAGCTGGAGCATCGGCGGCTACGGCAAATCCGGCCGGTAGCAAGCCAGCCACTGAGAACACTGCAACGGCGGCTAGTACTAAGACCCTCTTCATACCTAGTCCCTCCTTCATAAAAATAAAAACCACAACTTAATGAACGTTCCCTTTGAATGCGATGAATGCGTCAGCAACCGATTGAACAGAGGTTACAAAGCGCAGGAGAAAGTGTTCGGCCACCCCCTTCCCTCTTTCTCTTTCGCGGTTGTTCCCCGTTTAAATTTTCAGGTTCACTAGACCGGCGCAATCGTACTGAAATGGTCAATTAGTGTCAAGAAAATGTTTGACGTTCTAACAAAATTCTAATCCACAGATAAATATCATAATAAACAATACTTTATTGATATTTATCCGACTTCAAAATACTCTCTAATTTTCGGCTCTATTAAAAATCTCTCATCTCGCAAGCTGAAGTTGGCGCGCAGTCAAAGGCCCAAGCCCTGTAATCGCCATCGAGTTTTCGTCGAGAATTTCCTGCGCGACTCGCTCGATCTGCTTGAAGGTCACAGCATCAATGGCTCGCGTCATCTCATCAAGTGTCGTGTGCTTGCCCTTGATCATTTCATCCTTCGCCAGCTTGTTCATCCGGCTATGTGAACTTTCCAGACTGAGCATCAAACTACCCTTCATCTGATCTTTCGTTCTCTTCAACTCATCCCGCGTGATCGCGTTGGCGGCCATGCGACGAATTTCTCGTCTAACTACGTCGAGCACCCGCTCCACTTCTTTCTGGCGTGTCGCGGCATAAACCGTCAGCGTTCCGCCATCGGAATAACCCGACAGAAACGAGTAGATCGAATAGGCGAGTCCCCGCTTTTCCCTGACCTCCTGGAACAGTCGCGAGCTGACACTCCCGCCCAGCACGCTGTTCAGAATATAGGCGGCGTAGCGGTCAGGATGGCCGGCCGACAGTCCTTTCATCCCGACACAGAGGTGGACTTGCTCCAGTTGCTTCCGTTGCATCACCACACCGCCTCTGATCTCTGGAGCCCGCCGTTCATGGGGCTTCTGGGATTCGTGCCGGTGCCGACGGCCAAACTCGCGAGCAATGATCCGCTCAAGCGCACGCTGGTCAAAGTTTCCGGCGACGGCGATCACAATTTCCTGCGGCTGATACCGCGCGTCGATATAATCGAGGAGATCCTGCCGCCGTAACGCACCGATCGTGGCAGCCCGTCCGAGAATCGGCCGACCCAGCGGATGGCGCCCCATGACTTGTCCGGCATGGAGTTCTTGGACAAGATCCTCCGGATCGTCCTGCACCATGCGAATCTCTTCCAGCACCACCTGTTTTTCTTTGTCGATCTCTTTCGGACCAAATTTGGAATGGTGCAGGAGATCCGACAACAAATCGAGCGCTTTCGCCAGGTGCTGGTCGAGCACTTTGACATAAAACGTCGTGGTCTCGCGCGTGGTAAACGCGTTCATCTCGCCACCCAGCGCATCAATCTCGCGCGAGATGTCGGTGGCCGACCGGCTGGTCGTCCCCTTGAAGAACATATGCTCGATGAAGTGAGAATATCCGGCTTGAGCCGGCGTTTCATCACGCGACCCGGCATTGACCCAAATGCCGACGGTGACTGACTTGAGAGTGGGGATCCGCTCGGTTACCAAGCGGACCCCGTTCTCCAGAATGAGCTTGCGGTACACGAGGGCTACTCGGCCGCTGGTTCCTGTGAAGAGCTACCCGATGGAGCCGGCATAGTTTCCTTCCGGCTCAACCGGATTTTCCCCTGCCGATCGATCTCCAGGACTTTCACCATGATCTGATCGCCCTCTGCGACTTCGTCGGAGACCGCTTTCACGCGATGATGCGCCAATTGAGAAATGTGCACAAGACCGTCGGTACCCGGCAACACTTCGACGAACGCGCCGAAGTCCATAATCTTCCGGACCGTGCCCATGTAGATCTTGCCAACTTCGACTTCCTCGGTCAGCCGGCCGATCATATCCTTCGCTTTTTGCAGCGACGCCTCATCGGCTGACGCAATGGTCACGATTCCCGTATCTTCGATATTAATCTTCACGCCGCAGTCGGCTTGGATGGCGCGGATGGTTTTCCCGCCCTGGCCGATGATGTCGCGAATCTTGTCCTGCTTGACCTTCAAGGTATAAATACGGGGAGCGAAGGGAGACAGGTTTGCGCGATGCGTGGTCAACGCCGAGGCCATCCGTTCAAGAATATGGAGGCGTCCGGTGCGGGCCTGCTCCAACGCCTGCTGCATCAACGCCATCGTGATCCCGCCGATCTTGATGTCCATCTGCAAGGCCGTCACGCCGTTCTTGGTTCCGCACACTTTGAAATCCATATCGCCCAAATGATCTTCGAGGCCGAGGATATCGGAGAGGATGATGACTCCATCCCCTTCCTTAATCAGGCCCATCGCGATACCCGCCACCGGTTCCTTGATTGGAATGCCGGCATCTAGCATCGCCAGAGTGCCGCCGCAGACAGTCGCCATCGACGACGATCCGTTGGACTCCAGAATTTCAGAGACGATACGAAGCGTGTAGGGAAACACGTCTTTCCCGGGAATGACCGGCTTCAGCGCCCGCTCTGCCAACGCTCCGTGACCAACCTCGCGCCGACCCGGCGTCCGGAGAGGCCGCGCCTCGCCGACACTGAACGGTGGGAAATTGTAATGCAGCATGAAGGTCCGGTGATACTCGCCCTCCAGCGCATCGATGCGCTGTTCGTCGTCCGTCGTCCCCAGCGTCACGACCGCAAGACTCTGAGTCTCGCCGCGTGTGAAAATGGCGGACCCGTGCGCACGGGGCAACGCTCCGACTTCGCACGTGATCGGCCGGATATCCGCCGGGCCGCGCCCGTCGGCCCGTGAGCGCTTTTCGAGAATCATGTTCCGGACTTCGGTGTATTCCAGCCCGTGGAAGACAATCTTGACGTGGCGCTCGGTGGTGGGCACGTCGGGATTCTTGAGTTTCTCGACGGCCTCGGCCATGACTTGATCCAACCGCTCCTGACGCGCGGCCTTGTTCGGGATCATGATCGCATCACGAATCGGCTGCGCAACCATCGCCTTCACTTTGGCAGCCAGCGTCGGATCGATCGCTTCAACTTTCACTTCCCGCTTCTTGCTCCCGACCAGCTTGGCCAGTTCGGAAATCTTCGCGACGATCTTCTTGATCTCGGCATGGGCCAAGGCCAGGGCCTCCAGCATGGTGGCCTCGGGCAATTCATTGGCGCCCGCTTCGACCATCATGATGGCATCGGCCGTACCGGCTACCACCAAATGGAGATCGCTGATCTCCAATGTTTCCAGATCGGGATTCACGACAAACTGGCCATTCACCCTGCCGATTTTCACACCGGCGACTGGCCCTTGGAACGGGATATTCGAAATCGATAAGGCTGCGGAGGCCGCAGTAATGCCGACCACATCAGTCGAGCCCGTCTTATCTGCAGACAACACGGAGGCAATGACCTGCGTTTCGAAGTAGTAGCCTTCGGGGAAAAGCGGACGCAGCGGACGATCGATCAAGCGGCTGGTCAGGACTTCCTTTTCAGCCGGACGCCCTTCGCGCTTGAAATACCCTCCGGGGATCTTTCCGGCGGCGTAGGCCTTTTCAATATAATCGACGGTGAGGGGAAGAAAATCGATGCCCGGCTTGGCGGTCTGTGATGCCACCGCCGTCGCCAAGATCACCGTATCCCCGTACGTGGCCCAAATCGAGCCGTCGGCCTGCTTGGCCACTCGACCGGTTTCAAGCCGAAGCGTGCGGCCCGCAATCTCTAATTCAACAACGTGTACCATCTATGGTTTCCTCCAGGTTGGTCCCACAGATGCCCACAGAGATACGCTCGCACGCGAGCGTATCTCCGTGTTCACCTGTGCGACATGCGTTCTGCGCTGTCGCACTCCCTGTGCGACAGCGGCTTGCGTCCGTCTCTGTTCCGACTACTTGCGAATACCGAGTCGTTCAATGACTGCGCGATAACGCGCTTCATCGACGCCGCGCAGATAGTCGAGCAACCGACGCCGCCGTCCGACCAGCTGCAAGAGACCACGCCGTGAGTGGTGATCTTTCTTATGCAGCTTGAAATGCTCGGTCAAATAGGTAATCCGGTTGGTCAGCACCGCAATCTGGACTTCAGGGGACCCTGAATCCGTATCGTGCTGGCGATACTGCTTGATCAACTCCGTCTTTGCTTCCTTCAGCAAGGCCATGACTCGTACTCCTTCTGCCTTTTAATTGAGTGATTCACCGTCCACTAACACTTTGTCGATTCTGATCGCCCCTCGCCCCTGCCCGTCGTACGCACCGATTGCCAACAGCCGCCCCCGTTCGTCCTTCACACGGATCGGCGACGAGGTTGGCGGAAGGTCATGCGGCAATCCGACCGGCGCACCGTGCAACACCCGCAGGGCTTGCTCCGTTGTCACCGTCACGAGCGGCAACTGCGCCAACACCTGATCCAGCGTCAACAGAACAGAGCCGACCGAGCCGATCGCCACATGCGCGGCAATCTGTTCGACCGTCAATCCCTGCTCGATCGCCAGCGACCCGACACGCGTCCGCTCAAGCGACAACAGATGTCCGCCGACGCCCAGCGCCTGTCCCATATCGGCGCACAACGTACGAATATACGTCCCCTTCGAGCAGACGACTCGCAACGCAATATCCCGTCCGTCGGCGGCCGTCACTTCAAGTTCGTGAATGACGATATCCCGCTCCGCCCGCTCAACGACTTCTCCGGCGCGCGCCGACTTATACAACGGCCGGCCGGCCACTTTCACCGCTGAATACATCGGGGGCAATTGCTTTTGCGGTCCGCGAAATCGAGCGACCACGCCGTCAAGAATTTCAGCGCTCACACCGGCCGTATCGACCTGTTGAAGCACCGTCCCGGTCGCATCCTGCGTATCCGTCGTTTCACCCAACCGCAGGACCGCGCGATACTCCTTGTCCCAACCCACCAGATATTCCGCCACGCGTGTGGCCTTCCCGATAAGCAACGGCAATACTCCCGTCGCTGCGGGATCCAGCGTGCCGGCATGGCCCACCTTGGCCCCGCCCAATAGGCCCCGTACTTTTGCCACCACATCATGGGAGGTCCAGCCCGCCTCTTTGTTGACGATGAGCACGCCATCGCCCACACGAGTCTTTTGCCGCCCTTCCGTCACCAACGCCATCACTTCGTTCTCATCGGGGGAATGATCAACTCCGCCGAACCGGACGTGCCATCGGACGTGTCTTGGGCTGTCTCATGCGGCTGCAACGCATCGAGCAATTTCATGACCCGGTCGCCACGCGGCCCCGTCTCGTCTCTCTTGAACACAATTTCCGGCAAATAGCGCAACGCCAGCCGTCTCCCCAACTCGGCACGAACAAAACCGCTGGCCTTCGACAGTCCCGCAAACACCTCGCGCTCAGCCTGCTCTTTTTCCATCGTCGTGACGAAGATATAGGCGATCCGTAAATCCGCCGTCAGTTCAACGTCCGTCACCGTAACCGACCGCACGCGGGGATCCTTGATCTTGCGCATCAGGATGTCCGCCACTTCCATGCGAATCTGATCTGCGACTCGGTCGGCTCGCTTATAGGTTGTCTTGGACATCGCCCACCTGTCGCACGCTCGCTCTTGTGGCCTGACTCTTGTCGGCTTCACATACAGACGCATCACAGCAATTCTCGATGCACACGCACCACTTCGACGGTCGGCATGCTCTTCATGACGTTGAGCGCTTGCTCAAGAACCTGCTCGACATGGCTTCCGTCGTTGGCCACACAGGCCATTCCGAGCACCGCTTTTTGCCAGAGATCTTGGCCGTCCACTTCGGCGACGGAGAGGTTGAACTTGCCGCGCAGGCGGTCCTTCAGGCTATGCAAAACCTGCCGTTTATCCTTGAGCGACTGACTCTCCGGAATCCACAGCTCGACGGTGCAGACCCCCACCACCATCTCAGCCATGCCACCACACCTGCCGGCGCTACCACTTAAAGTTTTCCGGCGATTTTATCGATCGTATAGGCCTCGATCACATCACCGGCCTTGATATCGTTGAAGTTCTCGATGCTAATGCCGCACTCATAACCCTGCTGAACTTCACGCACGTCATCTTTAAACCGGCGCAACGATCCGAGACGCCCTTCGAACACCACCACATTGTCCCGAATAAGTCTGACTCCCACAGCCGCTCGGGAGATCGTTCCCTCGACGACGTAAGAGCCGGCCACAACCCCGGCTTTGGGAATCGTAAAGACTTGGCGCACTTCCGCCCGGCCCAGCGACCGCTCTTTGAGCGTGGGGTCCAGCAACCCTTCCATCGCCGCTTTAATATCGGACAGCGCTTCATAAATAATCGTGTACAAACGAACGTCGACCCCTTGCTGCTCGGCCAGAGCCGCGGCCTTCGGTTCAGGGCGGACATTGAACCCAATAATGATCGCGCGCGAGGCGGCGGCCAGCAGCACATCGGACTCCGTAATACCACCGACGCCGTTATGAATGACCCGGATTCTGACCGCAGGGGTGGGGAGCTTCTCGACGGCCGCGGCAAGAGCCTCGGAAGAACCCTGCACATCGGCCTTGATGACGATGGCCAGTTCCTTCGCGGACCCTTCCTTAATTCTTGCAAAGAGATCGTCGAGCGAGACTTTCGCCTGGCCCGCCAGATCCGCTGTCCGCTGCTTCTGGGCCCGCTCGTCGGCAATTTCCCGCGCCACTCGCTCATCGGAAACGACCTGGAATACATCTCCGGCGGAAGGCACGCCCGGCAACCCGATCACCTCGACTGGAATCGACGGCGCCGCCTGCTGCGTCTTGACACCCCGGTCGTTGAGCAAGGCACGGACGCGACCGCTGAACGTTCCGACGACGAAGACATCGCCGACTTTGAGCGTGCCGCTTTGCACAAGCACCGTGGCAACAGGACCACGTCCCCGCTCCAGCTTGGCCTCTACGACGGTTCCCTTAGCCTGACGATGAGGATCGGCCTTCAACTCCAACACTTCCGACTGGAGCAAAATCATTTCGAGCAATGTGTCGAGCCCGGTCTTCTGCTTGGCCGACACCTCGACCATGATGGTATCGCCACCCCAGGCTTCGGAAATCAGTCCGTGCTCGGAGAGCGCATTGCGTACCCGGTCCGGATTGGCCTCGGGCTTGTCGATTTTATTCATGGCCACGATCAGTGGCACCCCTGCCGCTTTGGCATGGTTGATGGCTTCGATGGTCTGCGGCATCACGCCATCGTCGGCGGCCACCACAAGAATGACGATGTCTGTTACCTTGGCCCCACGCGATCGCATGGCGGTAAAGGCTTCATGGCCGGGCGTATCCAGGAACGTCACCTGCTTCCCGTGGACCGACACGGTATAGGCGCCGATGTGCTGCGTGATCCCGCCCGCTTCGCCCTCGGCTACCTTCGTTTGCCTGATCGCATCCAGCAGAGAGGTTTTCCCGTGATCGACATGACCCATGATGGTGACGACCGGAGGCCTGGGCTCCAGGCGCTCATCGCCCTCACCTGCTTGCACCACAGCCTCCAGGAGCTCGTCCCCGGCCTTTTCGACGGCGATCTCAATCTTGACACCGGCTTCCTCGGCAATCATCGCGGCCGCATCCATATTCATCGGCTGATTGAAGGTGAGCATCTGCCCCATTTCCATCAGCTTTCGCACAATGTCCGCCGGACGCTGCCCGATCAACTCGGCAAATTCCTTGACGGTTGTCCCCAACGTAACCTTGACGCTCTTTCTGCGCGGCTTGGTAATTTCCGAGGGCGCGCTATGATGGAGATGCCGGGAGCGATCGTCGCGGCGCTGTACCGTCGGAATGGCACGAAGATCCTGCCACCGGGCCGCATCTTCACGATGCTTCACATCCGGCTCTTCCTTGGGCCGACCGGTCTTTTTCGCTTTTTTGAGCTTTTCCTTGAGCCCTTCCGCTTCAATCGCCTCCAGCGCCTGGCTCTTCTTTTTCGCCGCAAGCGCTTCCGGTGTCATCGTCACCCCCGGCGCAACAGCCGCCGGCTTTGCAACAACGGGTTGGACCGGAGGGGGCGGAGGCGGCTCCGCGAGAATGGTTCCGATTTCAGGTAATTCAGGCAGCGTCACGACAGGCGGAGCGACGGGCGGTTCACTGACCACCGGCTGTACGGCGGCGGGTACCGCAGCGACGGGCGATATCTCGCTCTCGCTCGGCGGCGGCGACACAGGAACAGCCGCCTCGACCGGTTCATCTTCCTTCTTGCGCTTGATGAGAATGCGCCGTTTGTCCGCCTTTGCCGGCTCCTCGACGATCGCGGCCTTGGAGGCAGACGCCTTGGCGCCGTGCCCTCCCTCGTGCTTTACCTCAGTGTCGCGTGTTTTTCCGACCACATCGTCGCCTGACGCCTTCCCACTCGCCTTCACGGCCCCTTTGGCTTTCGGGCTGAGTTTTTCCAGAGCCTTTTGCACCGTGTCGTCATCGAGCGCACTGCTGTGAGAGGCGACAGGCACACCCATCTTCTTGAGTTCAGGGATGAGATCTTTATTCTCCATCCCGAGTTTCTTCGCTAATTCATAAACGCGCATTGCAGACACTGGTTGAACTCGATTCTAATTCGATTCGTTTTCTTCGGCCCTGGCGGCTTGCCGGGCCTCTTCCTGCAGTCGCTGCGCTTCGGCTTCATCGGCCATCGCAGCCTTGATTTCCTTATCGCGCTCCACTTTCTCTTTTTCGTATTCCGTCGCGCTGATGATATCGATCTTCCATCCGGTCAAGCGGGCCGCCAACCGCACATTCTGCCCGTTCTTCCCGATGGCCAGCGACAACTGGGAATCGGCCACTACGACCAGCGCCGACTTCTTCTCGTCGTCGATGCCGACTTTTTCGATCGTGGCCGGATTCAGCGCTTCCGCAATGAACACACGGGGATCCTGCGTCCAGGTGATGATGTCGATCTTCTCCCCCCGGAGCTCGCGAACGACCGCCTGCACACGCGACCCCTTGATCCCGACACAGGCGCCGACCGGATCGACCGCCTTCTCACGCGAGGTCACCGCAATCTTCGTACGATCGCCAGGCTCCCTGACGATCGACTTGATCTCCACGATCTTTTCCATGACTTCGGGGACTTCAAGCTCGAACAACTTTGAGACAAACTGAGGATGGCTCCGTGTCAGGATGACCTGGACATCCTTCGGCGTGCGACGCACCTCCAGCAACATCGCCTTGACCCGGTCGCCCCGCCGGTACGTTTCACGAGGAATCTGTTCCTGAATCGGAAGTACCGCTTCAGTCTTGCCAAGGTCCACCAGATAGTTCCGGCGTTCCATGCCGAGGATGATGCCGTTGACGAGATCGCCCTGCCTGGTCGAATATTCTTTCTGAACCGCTTCCCACTCGGCCTCGCGCACCTTTTGAAAGATGACCTGCTTCGCCGTCTGCGCCGCGATACGGCCGAGTTCATCCATTTCGATCAGCGAACCGATTTCGTCGCCCACTTCCGCTTCACTATCGAGCTGGCGGGCTTCCTGAAGGGAGATTTCCGCCTTCGGATTGCTGACGTGATCGACAATCGTCTTCTTTGAGACCACAGAGATCTCACCGGTCTTGGAGTCGATCTCGACTTGAATGTTCTCCGCCTGCCCGAAACGCTTTTTAGCTGCAGTTTGGAGGGCGGACTCGATGGCCCCGATGACGCGGGACTTGTCGATGCCTTTCTGGCGTCCAATCTCGTCGATGACTGCGATTAATTCTCGGTTCATAAATTTAGGCTCCTGCTCGATCGTGCGGGACTGCAACCACTCCTGACCACCGGCTACATCTCAATCACTAGCCGGGCCTCCGCGACAGAGTGGCGATCCAGTTTCACTGTGTCCGTCGTGGCGGCCTTCGACGCGATCGCCAGAACGACCGAGTCTTCATCCGCCTGCACTAACTCTCCGATAATACGCCATTGGCCGTCAAGCGGCTGCTTCAGCTTCACGCTCACCCGCTTCCCGACCGCACGCTGATAGTCTTGGAGCCGTTTGAACGGGCGGTCAAGCCCTGGTGAGGACACTTCAAGCGTGTAGGCGTGGGGAAACGGATCGGCAACATCCAGCGCGGGACCTACCGCCAAATGGGCCCGCTCACAATCAGAAACGGTCACCCCACCTGGCTTGTCGATCAGCACTCGGACAACGGATCGGGAACCTTGCCCGACACACACCACGTCCACTAATTCCAACCCTAGCGTCCAGAGAATCGGAGAAAGAAGTTCCTGAATCCGATCAACGGACGACCGGGATCCATGCTCCGGAATACTCAACGCGGTATCCTCTGACACTGCTTAACATCCGCCAAAACAAAAAAGTGGGCCTGAGCCCACTTCCAGCGACGGCACATTAACACGCCCCCCCCCTCAAAGCAAGGGGGACGCCCCCGTAAACACCGCCCAACGGGTAGCCAGGGCTCGCGCCACCGGTCCGGGTCGCCCATCGCCGATCGTCCGTCCGTCGACCTGAACCACCGCGAGAACTTCCACGGTCGTGCCGGTTAGAAACACTTCATCGGCGGTATAGAGCGACGCAACCGGCAGGAACTGTTCGCGCACCGGAATTCCCGCCGCCTTTGCCAGATCCAAGACCACCGTCCGGGTCACCCCCGAGAGAATACGCGGACCTTCCGGAGCCGTCACCACGGTTCCCGCTTGAACCGCCATGACATTACTAACCGACCCCTCCGTGACCAGGCCGTCTTTCACCAGAATCGCCTCAAACACGCCGGCCCGCTTTGCCTCTTCACGAGCCAATACATTCGCCAATAAATTCACACTTTTGATGTCGCAACGCCCCCAGCGCAAATCCTCGCAGGTCTTGGCAATAACCCCGGCCTCTCTGACCTTCACCGGAAAGGGCGCCAACTCCCGGATCGTCATCACCACCGTCGGGGCGACATTCGAGGGAAAGGCATGATCTCTCGCAGCCACCCCGCGAGTAATCTGGAGATACACCTTGGCCTCGGCATATCCGGCGTCCCGAATCCCCTGTTGGATCCACGCGGTCCACTGCGCCCTGGTATAGGGTTGAATCAGACTGAGTTCACGCGCACTGCGATCAAGCCGATTGAGGTGCGCGTCAAGTTCAAAGGGACGGCCATGATAGGTCCGAATGACTTCGTACACGCCATCGCCGAACTGAAACCCTCGATCTTCGATCGGGACGGTCGCCTCATGCCAGGGAAGAAATCGTCCGTTGATAAATGCAATATCGGGCACGACAATCAGCCTTTCCCGGTTGGTGCGACCTGAATCAGAAATATCCGGCGATCTTCCGCCGTGAATTTCCATCCCATGCGTTTTTCGAATACTAATTCATACGCCCCGAGCAGCACCCCTTGAAATTCGAACGTGCGTTGCCCGTTCTCGACCGCGTTATTCCCGGCGACTCTGAGAAACCGGTCATCCACCAGGGTCAATGCCTTGGTGTTATAACTCGGAACCCACTGTTCCCCGCGGGTACGGTCTTCCCACAGACGGATGGTAAACGGATGCCCCAGCACGGCGTCAATGGCTCGACTCTCTTGGCCGTCCGAAGAACCCGACACATTCTGCCCGACACTATTCATGACGATCCATCTGCTCCCTGGACGACGCGCCCCCTCAATCTGCTGCTAAGCCTTTCGGCGGGGGCCGACAAAAATATCCGCACCCTCCACACAAACCTCATAACTGCCGATACAATAGCCGCCGCCGTCGGTTCCCTGCCCGCTTCGAATGTCAAACGCCAAGTCGTGCCAGGGACAGGCCACCACGTACCCTTTCAAACGGCCTTCGTTCAGCGGTCCGCCTTCATGCGGACACAGATTGTGAATCGCGTAAAATTTGCCGTCGATATTGAACAGCGCAATCGCCTTGTCATTGACCTTCACGACTTTCGATTGCCCGGGCGCCACTTCACTCAGTCCGGCAACCCGTTGAAACCCCTCCATACCCCTCTCCTTAATATGCCCGAAACCACACTACGCTCTGCCTGCAACACCGCGCAATGCCGTTACATGCGAAGGAAATACTTCAGTTCGTCCCCGTTTACAACACCAACCCGCTGGATGAATCCTGCCTCGGTTTCCAGCACATAGCGCGCCGCCTCCGGCGGAGGGCCGAAGAACGGGCAGGGATCCTTCTCGCAAGGGCTCGCGCGCTCAACCGTATGCACCACATGATGGCTCTCGTCGACCCAGATCATGTCTACCGGGAATCGAAATTCCTTAGTCCGGACTCGATGAAGCCCATTGGACTCAAAGATATAAAGCATCCCGGTATTGGGCGGCAACTGCTCACGAAACGCGAGCCCGAACAGCAACTTTTCCGGGGTCTCTGCCACTTCAGCCTCGATGGTCTCCCCGTGAGGGAACGTCACTACGATAATGTCGGTGTCCTTCTGCGGCACGAGAAACATCGACACGCTCATTAATAAGATCGCCAGCAGGATCATCATGATGATCCGCTTCTTCTTCTGCTCTCGCTCGCTCCCCTGCGTCTGCATACGTCCCATCACACTCGTGTTCACATCTATGAATAGCCAGTACGGGGAGGCCTCCATGGGCCATATTCCCTCGAATTCTAGGCCTTCTGACCGGAAGCGGTTCTGTTGACTTGGAAAAGAATCACAGAATAGAATGGCCTCCACACTGCGCACGCACTATGGTCGTGGCGGCGCAATCTTGTCAATATTGTTTGTTGTCTTAAGAAGTGAGAAGGAGGCGTGGGTCATGGCACTGCTGATTACCGACGAATGTATTTCCTGTGGGGCTTGCCTGCCTGAATGTCCCAATGAGGCGATTTTTGAAACCCGGAGCGATGCTGAGGGCAAGGGCCATCACGTAGGCGACGGTCAGGGCGTAGGCGACAACATCTACATCATCACCCATGATCGCTGCACGGAATGCGTCGGCCACTTCGATGAACCGCAGTGCGCAGCCGTCTGCCCCGTCGACAATTGCTGCATCTCCGACCCGGCCTATCCGGAAACCACCGACGTATTGATGGCAAAGGCCAAATCGTTGAATCCCGACAAGGCCATCGACGAGACAAAAATCTGGAGCGGCGTCAGAAATTAAGGCTCCGTTGATAGTCAAACGAAGGCCGCGTCGCTTTCAAAAGTGACGCGGCCTTCGTATTTTTCTCAGGCCGCTTCTCAACCCGTCACGCCCCCTTCTTCAGCGATACATCTAGAATTGAAGGCGGCGGAGGCGTAGACTGATGATGGCTGCTACAGCCCTTCTCTGCAGCGAGCGGCAACCGAACCTCTTACCCCACCCTGGAGGTGCCGTCATGCGCCAACTCTGGCTACCAAGCCTCGTCCTCCTCGCGACAGTCTTCAGTCCCGGCATCGGCAACGCCAGCACCACCGAACTGGGATCAATCATTGAGAGTTTTATTACCCATCACTTTCCGGACGCCACCAGCCACATCTGGATCGTCAATGGCACGGAATGGGATGGAGATGAGATGGTCGTTGACGTCCGTACAACGGTGATTGAAAAGCAGCTGCCGGCTCCGATCGAAAATCGATACCTGCTGCTCATCAAAGAAGGAAAGCTGACTGCGGCCCAGCGCATTCCGCTCGAAGATGGGGCAGACTGCCAACGCGAAGAGACCTAGCTCACCGCTCGCGGCTTTCCCTCAGGAAAAACAGAACGGCCTCCACGGAATCTTCCGTGGAGGCCGTTTCATGAAATCACACCGGGAGTCGAATTACTTCAACATCACCAGCTTGCCGCCGACATGCGCCGGATGGAGATGGCAGCGATACTGAAGCACGTTGCCCGCCGCATAGAAGAGATCGCTGGTCGGGACCCCGATATACTTGGTCTCGCCCGGCTTGAGCACCAGCGTCGTGTTCAACGTCCAGGGACCGGATTGATTCACAGCAGCCGTGAGTTGGAACCCGTGATCTGCGGTCGAATTGTTCGTCACCTTCAAAAGCACCGGAGCTCCAGCGCGATTTTTGAAGTCGATGACCGTCGTCGGCGGATACCAGGTCTTCATGTTGCCGATTTCGATGGCATAGAATGAGGCATCCACTTCAAGTTCCTTGAATGGCTGGCCTACGACCGATCCTGTTTCAAGATCGCCGATCTCAACGCCGCCGGCTTGGAGTGCAAATGCAGCCGAGGCACCAGCGACGCTCAACCCGAGGCCAAAGAGGACCGATAACATCGTCTTGCCCATGACCTACCTCCTTAAAAAGAAGAAGAGATGTGATTAGGTTGGTAAATAACTTCCGCCAAGCTCTGATAGCCTTGACTGATCCGATACCGTCCGACGCTCACTCTTTCACCCTGTGCCGACAATTGCTACATCACGAGGCGAACTTTATAGCATAGGCCTCAAAATGGAAGCAAGCAGCTTCTCTTACAGGCTCTTGCGATTATTCCCTCTCTCTCCGTCTTCGACATGAGCGACAAGGAGCCAGCAAATTCAATCGCTTAGAATGCATATTCCAACTAGCGTCCTTCCGCAATGTCTTTTCCGACCAGGACATCGTATGGAGCAAAATCATCGGTGAGCTCAAGTCCCTTCGGCCAAGGATCGCTCCGGTGCGTATTCAGCAATGCAACCGCTTCCCCCGGTAATTGCCGATTCAATGCCATCTCCGTCACCTTTGCGATAAATGCGTCCTGTCCGCGTTGAGCGACCGGGGTGCCCGCGAAAAAAATCAGGTTCGCTGCTTTCGTTTGCTCGCTCTTCCAGGGTCCTTTGACGGCAAACGTTTCGATGACCGGAAATTCGCCCCGCATCGTCTGCACCACTGCTGCCGCCCGCGTGTTATCAACATCTTCACCTGACGACGCCAGATTCACCGCCACAACCCCGTCCGGCTTCAGATGCGCGCGCACTGCAGCGTAAAACTCTTTTGTCGTGAGATGAAATGGAATCATGTGCCGGGCAAAGGCATCAATCCAAATCACGTCGTAGAGGTGATCGGTCGTATTCAGGAATGCCCGCCCATCCTTGACACGCACATGGTGATTGGCCGGAGGATGATACTCAAAATAGTCCTCCGCCATCCGTACCACCACCGGATCGAACTCGATGATGTCCATTTCGAGGTCGGGCCAGTACTGTGCCAGCCACTTGGCCAGCGAGCCGCCTCCATGCCCGAGAATCAATCCTCGTTGCGGCTGATTCACCAAGGCCAGAGAGGCGACCATGAGTTGACTGTAGGGCAGAAACAGCGGGAGCGGATCGGCCTTCCACATGACCGCATGGAACGTACGGTCCAGCACGAGATAGCGGAACAGTTGGTCATCCCGTACCCGCACTTGCTGATAGGGGCTGTCCTCTTGATGAACCGGCGGGTTCAATTTCTGTATGGGATGGAGCGCCAGTGCGACGAAGAGGCCGCTGCAGGCCAGACCGAGCAATTTCCCGACAGCTCCGACCTTCGCACCCCGCCAGAGCCACAGCAATCCCAGGGCAACCTGGATGGTGCCCAGCCAGGCCACCAGCGCCTGGCTCCCGATCCACGAGAGCAGAAAGAACGCGGTACCCCAGGTCCCGATCAAGCTTCCCACGGTAGACAAGGCGATCATGCGGCCCGTATGGCGGCCCAAGTGCCCCATATCGGAGACGGCCAGGCGCAACATCGCCGGCAACACCCCGCTCAATCCGAACGCGGGCGGGGCCAGAAGGATCGTGGCCGCAACGCACGGCCCCCACCGCGGATCCTGAATCCAGGCATCCACCTGAAACAGGACCGGCTGGCTGGCCCAGGCGACGAGAAAGGTCCAAGACCCGGAAAAGAGCAACAGCCCGGCGAGCACCGTCCCCCCCGCATACCGATCTGACGCCCATCCGCCGAACGCGTAACCGCTGCTCATCGCGGCAAGGATGACCCCGATCAACGCCCCCCATACGAACAAGGAATTCCCGAAGACAGGCGCGAGCAGGCGACTGCCGAGGATTTCCAGCGCCATCACGACCGCGCCGGTCATCAACGCCGTGGAGAGCAGGAACACACGCGAGATTGGAGGCGCCCCTTCAGCGGTCATGCGAGAGGCGAAGCAGACAGGGATCGGCCACAACAGCGGAGGCAAGACGCTACGAGGATCATTGAGGCCCCCAATTCTTGAAGTAACGCAACAGATCTCTGACGGAGAGTATGCCAGCCACTTCTCCATCGTCAACCACCGCCAAATGGCGGATACCGGCCTGTGCCATCAGATCGCTGGCATCATGAGCCGACGCCCCGATATCGATCGTAATCAGCGGGACGCTCATAATCGACCGCACGAGGGTATGCGCAGGATCCAGCGATTCCGCCAGCACCTTCCGCACCAAATCCGCTTCGCTGATCAGGCCGAGGTAGCCGGCACCGTCACGAACCAGCAGCGCTCCGACTTTCGCCGAGCGCATCTGTCGCGCGGCCTCGCAGGCCGAGGCATCGGGAGCAATGACCTGATCCACCGACCGCATCATGACCGCGAGCGGGCGCTGAATCCTCACGGAATTCACGGTAACCATTCTCCATCACATTAAGGTACCGGATTCTACTCAACCGATTTTCCAAGAGTCAACGAAGCGACCGGACCCGGAACCCGTGCTATCGATTTCCATGATCCGGTTGCTCGCGTATGGATCCATCGCTATACTTCGCTGCATTGAGTGTCCAACTGTCAGGAGAACCAGGCCCATGCATATCAGTGTCATCGGAACCGGTTATGTCGGCCTTGTCACGGGGGCCTGCTTTGCAGAGTTCGGCGTCAACGTCACCTGTATGGACAATGATGCCCGACGGGTCGAAAAGCTGGAAAAAGGGGAAGTGCCGTTCTTCGAACCGGGCATCACCGAATTGGTGGCCAAAGGGATCAAAGAAGGCCGGCTGAGCTTCACCACCGATATCGCCAAAGCTGTCGACAAAGCCCTGGTGATCTTCATTGCCGTCGGGACCCCCCCGCGGAGCGACGGATCAGCCGATCTGTCGTTTGTGGAAGAAGTCGGCCGCGGCATCGCCAAACATATGACCGGCTACAAAGTAATCGTCACCAAATCGACCGTCCCCGTCGGAACGGGCGAGCGGCTGAGAGAAGTCATCCGGCAGTATCAGCCGGAACCGATCAATTTTGACATCGTCTCCAATCCGGAATTTTTACGAGAAGGGTCGGCGATCGAAGATTTTATGCGCCCGAACCGGGTCGTCCTCGGTGCCGACAGCGAGCAGGCCGCCGCCATCATGAAAGACCTCTACCGGCCGCTGTACCTGATTGAAACGCCGTTTGTCGTCACGGATGTTCCCACGGCAGAAATGATCAAGTACGCCTCGAATGCCTTTCTCGCCGTGAAGATCTCCTTCATCAACGAGATGGCGACCGTCTGCGAACGCGTCGGTGCAAACGTGCAACTGGTTGCCAAAGGCATGGGGCTGGATCATCGGATCGGCAGCAAGTTTCTCCACGCAGGGCCGGGATTCGGCGGATCGTGTTTCCCGAAAGACCTCGCCGCGCTGGTCCAAACCGGAGAACGTGTCGGCTATCCGTTCCAGATCGCCAGCGCCGCCGCCAAAGTAAACTACGAACAGCATCTCCGGATGGTCGCGAAGATCCGCGAGGCCTGCGGCGGGCTCGCCGGGAAAACCCTCGGCGTGCTCGGACTGTCGTTTAAGCCGAACACCAATGACATGCGCGAGGCCCCGTCTCTGACTATTTTGAAGGAACTGATGAAGGAAGGCGCCACCGTGCGGGCCTACGATCCGGTCGCGCTGGAAGAAGCGACCAAACTGATTCCGGGCATGATTCCGTGCAATGACACGTACGCGGTGGCTGAACACGCCGACGGACTTATCATCATGACCGAATGGAACCAGTTCCGAAACCTTGACTTCAGCCGGCTCAAACAGTCGATGCGGCAACGCCTGCTGCTCGACCTCCGCAACGTCTATGACTCCGACCGGGTGACGGGACATGGATTCCGCCACGTGTCAGTCGGTCGGCCCACCAGAGAACCGCGGCCAGCCTAGGCCGCGGCCTTCGGCGGGTTAGGTCAGACGAGGCAATTCAGCGCCCGTCTCCTGCTTGGCCTTCGGCTTGTACCCCATGCGATCCAACACTTTCATGATGCGGGTCTTCAAGCGGTCATCGGCGTCCGTCAACGCTGTCGCCAGCGGTTCCACGGCCGGCTTGCCGATCTTCCGGATAATTTCCGTCGCCGATTGACGGATTTCATCCTCTTCCGAGACGAGCAACGGCACCAACGACGGAACCGAAATCCCGCCCAGCTTGATCAGCGAATCATAGGCGCGCTGCCGCACATCGCCGACTTCATCCACCAGCGCTTCGACCAACGGCGTCACCGCGCGGCTGTCCTTCAACTCACCTAACACCTCCGCCGCATATTTCCGGTTGAGCCAGTGCGGATCCTTGAGGTCCAGCAACATCGCATCGGCCTTGGCCGCGTTCGGATCTTTCGAACGAATCCGGAAGCTCTTGGCAACGCGCTTGCCTCCCTCTTCGACCACCCGAATCGTCGCCCCGTCGCCGACTTTGAGCTTCTTGAGATCCTCAAGCGCTTCCTCGGCCACGTCGAGCACCACCGTCTTGCCGTCGTACGCGAGCAATTCCACTTCGAGCTGTTTGGCTTCGGGGTTGACGGCCACCACCCGCTCGGTGACCAGGTTGAACCCGTCCTTTTTCTCCCCGCCCTTCGGGCCGATTTGGATCAATTTTACCGGTGCTTCGTCAGCCATAACGTATGTCCTTCTTCTCTAAAAAGGTAGATGAGCCGTTACTGTTTCGCTGTCCAACCTAAGCTCGCGAGTACGCCTTCGACGGTTTCCTGCACCATCGTATTTTCATCTTCCAACAGGGGCAACAACGGTTCAATCGCCTCTCTCGCCCCAAGCCGCGCCAGCGATTCCGCCGCATTCCGTCTGACCAGCCAGTCTTCGTCCCGCAATGATTCGATCAACGGAGCCACTCCGCGCTGATCCCCGATTTTCCCCAACGCCTCCGCCGCATGACGCTTCACCATCCAATTGTTGCCCAGAAGACCGTCGATCAAGGCATCGACCGCCCGCGCATCGCCGATCTTCTTCAAGACACGGGCGACATCTTCCCGCAGCGTACTGTCGGTCAACACCTCGACCAGCCCGGGAACCGCCCGCGCATCGCCGATCCGTTCCAAGGCCCAGACCGCCGCCGTCCGCACGGCTCCGTCTTTATCTTTGAGCGCTTTCACCAGAGGCTCGACCGCGCGCGGGTCTTTGAGTTTGCCCAGCCCCGATGCGGCCTGCTCACGAATCGCCCACTCATCGTCCAGCAATGCGTCCAGGAGCGCCTCCACCACGGAAGGCCCGATCCGCACCACCGCCGTCGTCGCCGCCTCTCGAATCACCACATCTTCATCGGCCATCAACCCGATCAGACGCGGGACCGCATCCGCCCCCATCTGCCCGAGGCTCGCGATCGCGTGATCGCGCAAGGCTTCATTGTCGTCGCGCAACGCCGAAATGAGGAGATCAATGCGATCAGATTCCGTCTCGTTACTCATCCTCGTGATTCCCTTCCTGACCTGTGACATCGGTACCGCCCAGGGCTTCGAGTTTATCAGCGATCAAGCCCGCATTGTAAGCAACCAATCCATCGCGATCCGTCCTCAGCCGGTCGAACAGCTCTTTATGTGGACGCAGGACTTCCACATCCTTGATCTTGGCCAACGCCTCCATCGCATACACCCGGAGCGGCCTGATCGGAATCGCCTCCAGATAGAGCTGCGTCGGACGGGCATCGCCGATCAATCCCAACGCCTTGATCGCCAACTCCTTCACCCCGGTATCCTTGTCGCGCTCCAGCCGCCGCATCAACGGTTCGACCGCCCGCACATCCGCAATCTTCCCCAGCAGATCGGCCGCCGCTTCGCGTACTAGCCAGTCGTCGTCGTCGAGATATTCGATCAAAATTTCGACGCTCGGCCGTCCGATCCCCAAGAGATAGATCACCGTCGACATCCGCGCTTCTTCGCGTTCGCTCGCCCCCTCCACATCCCGAAGCGCGTTGAACGTCTCATCGATCCGCTCGCGGATCGCACTCAGTTTTTTCAACGTGCCGACTGCAATATCCCGAACCGCCGGTTGACCCATCGCATCGATGAACGCATCGATGGATCGGGGGTCCAGGAGCTGATCGAGCATCAACGCCGCCGTCACCTGCGCCGACGGATCCGGATGCTTCAACATGGCACACAGCGGAATCACAGCCGTCGGAATAGCCCCGACCAAATGCGTCATCAGCTGCCGGGCCTCGCCCTCCTGATACTTGGGAAGCAACGCCACCAGAGCCGCGGCGGTGTCCGTATCGAGCATCCCGGCCATTTGCTCCAAGGCATGGGCACCCGCCTTTCGCACCGCCTCATCCTCATCTTCCAGGAGACCGACCAGCGCCACGCCGGCCTGCGGATCTTTGATGCGGGACAACATCGCCGCCGCTTCTTTCTTCAGCTCAGGCGTGCCGGTTCCAAGCGCCTCGACAAGCGCCTGCACAGCCCGGGGACCGCCGGCGACACAGGCCGCGGTCGCACGCATGCGCCGCCAGTCCTCTTCATGGACCAGCTCGGAAACTAGCGTTTCAATCGTTTCTTTGGACATACCTGCTCATTTTATCTCTCACGCTGACGGCAACACCTCTACACCCGGCCGGCTCTCCAACCCGCCAGCGCCAGAGTTTCCCTCACGTGATAGCGCATGTTTTCATC
Organism: uncultured Nitrospira sp.; assembly: GCA_964512025.1. Lineage (GTDB taxonomy): Bacteria > Nitrospirota > Nitrospiria > Nitrospirales > Nitrospiraceae > Nitrospira_D. Next base: position 71,918 of record CAZEHM010000009.1, read on the forward strand.
CGGGTGACCGGTCAGCAGCGGAATGAGGAACGGAACCACTTTCGATCCGAACTTTGCCAGTGCCGCCGCCGCCTCGGCCCTGGTGAACGTCGGCTCTAATGCGGCGACGAGCGCAGGCACCGCGGCATCATCGCCGATCATACCCAACGCCCTGGCGGCCGCGGCCTGGGTGATGACCTCCTCGCTCCACTGATCGCCGCAGCCGGCGACCGCTCGCGTGACATCGGGTGGACGGGTTCCCGCGACCACTTCAATAAGCACCGGCACCGCCCGGCGGTCGCCGATGCGCCCGAGGGCTTCAACCGCCAGAGTACGCAATCCCGGCTCCCGCATCGCAGTAAACAAAAACTCGACCGCCTGCGGATCGCCGATATCGCCCAGCGCCTTCACAATATCTTCACGAACGGCAGAGTCCTGGTCGTTGAACAACAGTGCCAGGAGCGGTTCGACCGCGCGCGGCGACTTTGTCTTCCCGAGCGACTCCACCGCATGAAGTCGCACCAGCCATTCGGTATGCTGCAAGGCTTCCAGCAACGAAGGAATCGCCGCTTCGCCGATCGAAGCCAGCGCGGTCGCGACCTCTTCCCGCACGGCTTTGACTTTATCTTGCAGCAGGGGAATCAGCGGCTCGACTGCCGCCGTACTTTTCACGCGCCCCAGGGCCTTTGCCGCATGCATGCGCACGATCCAATCGGCGCTTCGCAATGCGGACACCAGTGGACCATACACCCGCTCATCGGCGATGGAGGCCAGAATGCCAGATGCGGCCTCCTGAACCGATAACTCACGGTCGGCGAGACAGGCGCCCAACGCCTCCACGGACGGTGCGCCGATCGACGTCAGCGCCCCGATCGCGGCTTCCCGCACCGCCCGGTCCCGATCACGGAGGATCGACACCAACGGCTGAACCGCGCGCGGATCCTTGAACGTCCCGAGCAGACCGGCGGCTTCTTCTCGAATAGCCCAGTCCTCGTCTTTCAGGGCTGCGATCTGCTCTGCCACGGGATCCTCCACTCTGGACCTCCTGAATCGAGCCGACAACCCTAGCACACGGTTTTTCGCAGGGTCAACGAAGGAACCCCGGCCGGATACCGGTCTGGAAACTCGGCGCCAAATGGTTCAGTATTGTCCGGCAGTATCCATCCCGGTGCTGTAAGGAGGCGTTCGATGATGTATTCCCGACAAATTGCACAACGTGTACGAGTCCCGTTTCTCTCGGCGGTGATAGCCTCGCTGATCGCCGCCGTTCCCGCGGTGCAGGCGTATGAAGTCTGGCTGACCGACCAATCGGACACGGGGAAAGAGAGCGGAGGGTTCCTGTATATCTACGACGGCGCGCAACTGGCGGCCAACCCCTCCTCGGCCAAGCCGGCTCAGACCATCGACTTCTCCGGGGAAATCGGCAAATTCTGCGAAGAAGCAACGAAGAAAGTCGTCCGCCGACCCCACATGCTGTTTTTCAACGCCGGCCAGGACCACGCGATCATTTCTTTCCTGAGCGGGCAGGTCCTGTTCATGGACGCCGCGACCAAGAAGCCTGATGCCTGCCTGTCGATGGGGAAAAACGTCCATGCCGCCTGGCCCACACCCGACCAGAAGATGGCCATCGCCGCCAACATTGCGGAAAAGAAATTCATCCGCATCTGGACCGACTATACCGCCCATACGTTCACCTTCGATCCTGAGAAGGATGTGCTCAATCTGGCAGCGATGGAGGGCGGCGAGCGACCCGACACGTCGCCGATCTGCCCGATTACCGAATCATCGAGCCGGTACGCGTTCGTGACGCTGCGCGGCGGAGGACTGATCGTCGTAGACGTGACGGCCACTCCGATGACGGTCGTGGCGACGTTGAACAACAATCAGATTCATCCGGCCGGCTGCGGCGGCATTCAAGCCGGCGACACCCTGTATATCAACTCCGGCGGGGGCTGGCCCGTGGCGCCCCTTTCATACGACGTGTATGCGATCGACATGAGCAATCTCCCCAAATCGGTGTCGGCGAAGCTCGTCTCGCAACGCGACGACAAATTCGCCGATTCGCACGGCATGGCCGCTGTGGGACGTTACGTGTGGAGCGCCGATCGCGCCGGGAATAACGTCGAAATCATCGACACGTTGAGCAATCTCAGCGTAGGTTCCGTGGATCTGACGACCGACGCCAACCAGGACCCTGCACCGGACCTGATGGACGTCGCGCCGGACGGTCAATATGTCTTCGTCGGCCTGCGCGGGCCGATTCCGTTGACCGGCAACGACAAGAACGTCAACAACGCCAAAGGCACAATCCCCGGCGTCGGCGTCATTCATGTCGATGCGGACGGAAAAATCGGACACTACAAAGGCCAGGCCGCTATTACCAACATGAAAGACGGCAAGGAAACCGCCGACACACACGGGATCGCAATCCGCACGACCGGCGAATCACGAACGATCACGAGCTTTCCCATCGGAACCATCGTCGAGGGCGGGGCGCTGCCGAAGAAAAAGAAATAACCCGATCGACCCGCGCGACCGCGAGGAAGGCTGCGGCCGTGACACCCGTCACGGCCGTAGCACTCAAGAACAGGGCATGGCCGTTACCGGATCCGTTGCATGTCCGAACGAAGCGGGAACCAGCGGGATGGTGAGTTGGACAAGCGACTAGCTGGACTTAGCCACGTCGCCTGACGGCCCGAACCGTCCCGTGTCGCCCAAAGGCCGATCCACCCGGAGATTGTCCGCCTTACTGGAGCTGATCTGCACTTCTTCGGCGGGGGGTGACCATCCCAGCGTTTCCAGTGTTTCAAGGACGATCAACCGGAGCGCATCCTTGGCCGTCAGCCGCACGGAGGCATAGGACAGTACGCGCTCGCCTTCGGCCTCCACTTCGGACGCTTTCGGATCATAGAGAAACGCAATCAACGGCTCGATGGCTGTATCCCCGATCACGGTGAGAGCTTGTGCGGCTTTCTCGCGCAGCACTCCGTCCTTCAGCAGCATGATCAGATCGGGAATGACCGAGGGGTCGCGGAACTGCCCGAGCGCCGTGGCGGCCGCTTCCTTGATGAAGGCATCTTCGCTGACGATACAGCCCGGCGTCGGAGACCCTTCCTGCTTGATGCCCTTTCCTTTCAAGGCATCCAGAACGGCCGGCAAGGCCCGCGGATCGCCGATCATGCCGAGCGAGGCAATCGCGTGACGCTTGACCACCCCGTCTTTCATGGCTTCCAGCAGGGCGTCGATGGCCCGCGGGTCACCGATCATGCCCAGAGCTATCGTGGCATCCTCGCGAACGGCACGATCCGGATCCTTTAACGTGACAATCAACGCATCGACGACATTGGCGTCTCGAACCCAGGTCCGGCCGATTTGATAGTCGGTGGTCATTCCGCCCAGCGCCCGGGCCGCATGGCACCGGACTACGAAATCCTTGTCTTTCAAGGCCTCAACCAGCGGGTTGACCGACGGCTGTCCGATACAGATGAGCGCAGTCCCGGCGGTTTCACGCACGATCTTCGACGAATCACGGAACAGCTTGATCAAAGCCGGGACGGCCTTTGCGTCGCCAATCTTCCCCAGCGCTTCGGCCGCGGCGCTTTTCACCGCACCGTCACGGTCACGACAAACCGCGATAAGCGCATCGACGGCCGCCTTGTCACGAATCTCGCCACAGGTCTTGGCCGCATGCTCCCGAACCCGCCACCGTTCATCTTTCAGCGCTGCGATCATGCGCCCGACGACCGCCGGCCCCATCTTGGCCGTCGCCTCGACCGCCTGATTGCGCACTTCCATGATGGGATCGTTGAACAGCCCGACCAGCGCCTCCAGCGCCTTCGGCCCGCCGATCTTCGCCACGGCACATCCGGCATAGGCCCGCACGGACCAGAAATCGTCACCGCAGGCGCTCACCAGGGGGTCGAGAGTTTTGGGATCGCCGAGTTCGGCCAGGGCCTTCGCCGCCTCTTCACGCGTCGCATCATCGACGTCTTCGAGCGCTTCCAACAGATCTTCTAGAGTGTGCGTCATAATGGTTATGGCTTCTGTTCGTAATACTGATCCCGTTGTCCCCCGTGGGGGTATGTCCGCTTGCACTTAATCACGAGCGTCTGGGTACCGCGGCCTTCGACACATTGATCCAGCGCCTTTGAAAATTCCAACGTCCCGGAGAGATTCACGGCGAAAGGGAAATCGAACGTAAAGGAGATGAACTTATACTTGCCCGGCTTCAGCTGCAATTCCCGCCGTTCGGACGTCTTCGGCGCATCCAATGAATCCGGATCAGAGTGATAGATCGACGGCGTCACCCCGGGCACCTGCCACCAGGAGGCCGGCACCAGCAAGGTCGCATCGATGGTAATCGGATGTTCCTTGAGATGGGCCGGCGGCGGACCGGCCTGCACGGCCGAGGGCCACGCACCCGTTAAGAGCCCCAACATCGCTGTCCCCGCGAACACGACACTCCACTGACGAAAGGTTTGCTTCTTCATGATTGCTCTTTTTATTTCCTCGAGGCGGCCGCCGCCGGTTCGACCGCAGCCGCCTGAAAAATTTCTTCGACCGCTTTGCTTTCCCATTCCGTATGGGTTTCAAGCCCCAGAATGCGCATGACCGTCGCGCCGGTATCGATAATCGAAACCGGCTGGCGGATGACCTGCCCGTGCTTGATTCCCACCCCTGACGCGATCCACGGCACCGTCGGGGTGCCGGTCGTGGTGGCTTCTTCACCACTCAAATCAGTACCGGGTCCGCTGAGCGCCGTCACCAGCACGGTCGTCCGGTTTGAGAGACCGTGTTCTTTGAACACCTCCAGCACCGACTTCATCGCAGTATCCACGGCCTGCAACGCCTGGCGATACTCCTTCGAATTCCACCCGTGCGCCACACCGGCCCGGCCGGCTTCCGGCAGATGCACGACCAGCAGATGCGGCACCGAGAGAATCGCATGGCCATAGCCATGACCGCTGGTGGCCTTCTGGAAGTACTGACGGATATAGGACACGATTTTATCTGAACGGCACTCGGGGCGTAACGCGCCGCACAACTGATAGTCCGTGTAGACCTCAGGTCGCGCCAGTTGATAGAGCGATTCATCCATGTAGAAAATCGCACTATCGCGGCCGCCGCTCAAATCCAGATAGTCGAACATGCTCGGAGATCGCGAATACCCGCGGCTGAATTCAAACACATTCCAGGTAATGCCGTGCTTCTCGACCGGCATCCCGGTGACCAGCGACGCCATCGTGGGCAGTCGCAAGGCCGGATTGACGCCGGTGGCAGACCAGGTCGCCGCTCCGTCTTTGACCAGCTTGCCGAGGGTCGGCATGGCACCGCCCTTCAGGGAATCCTGGCCGAATCCTTCGAGCACGAATAGAATCACGTGCTCCGGGGGCCCCTGTGACGGCGCACTCGTTTTGGATGTGGAGGAAGCATGCGCCGCGGCCGGGCCAACCGGGATTTCAAACCCCAGCACAGACAGGCCGACAACGACAGTGAGCAACAAATATCGTGATATGTGGTGCATGGATGTACGTTGTTTCCTTTCACCCATAAGGGGATGCGTACCTTAGCACGCGAATTTTCTGGAAGGCAAGGTGGCCCTGGAAAGGGCAATCCGCCTGGCGAAACCGGTTTGCCGATGTTATGCTGGATTCGTTAGATCGTGACTGAAGGACTGCCAATCGACGGGGTCCTGGGGCCTCAGTCCTCGGAGGAAGGGTAAGCCGATGCTGGCTCAGTCAGGACAACAGGCACCCGCTTTCGCACCCCGGTGGTTTCTTCGGGTTTTTTGGTTTTCACTCCTCCTGACCCTCCCCCTGCTCCGAATGGCTTCGCTTGCGGAAGCTGAAGTCCGGGTTGTGACGGCCCAAGGAGACTACCGGATGGGGGACCGCGACACCCGCGAAGACGCCATTCGAATGGCGACGGAATCCGCCAAACGTAATGCGCTCGAACAGGTCGCGACCTATCTCGAAAGCATGACGGTCGTCGACGGCATGGATGTCACCAAAGATGAGATCCGGACCTATACCGCCGGCCTCGTCCTCGTCCTCGATCAGCAAACCAATACGACTATCGACCGCGATACCGTCGTCGTCACCGTCGATCTTGTCGCCCAGGTCGATACGGAAGAAGTCGGACACGCGATCGCGGCGCTCCGGGAAAACGAAGACGCTCGGGTGCAGCTTGTCGCGTTGCAACGGGAGAACGAACAACTCCAGCAGGAACTCGACGCCGCGAACCAGGCCTTGGCCAATGCGTCCACCCCCGATCAGACCCAGCAGGCCTCCCAACAACGTCAGGAAATTCTCAATCGCGTCCAGTCGAATGCCATGGTGTCGCAAGCCTGGACCGACTGGGTGATCGTCTCGCCGGTCGTCTACCCCTACCCCTGGGTCGGCCTGGCGCAGACGCATGCGCTCCTGAATGTCGCGCGAGGCCTCTATCCGACCAGTCCGTACGTCGCGGTCGCGCAGCAGGTCATCACCACCAGACAGCCGCCGGTGCCCCCGCAACCGCCGAGTCCGCCGACCCCCGGCAGTACGCTATCCCACCTGCCGACTCATCAGCTCGTTCCCGGCCCCGGATCTCCGGCGGTGCCGCGCACGCTGAACGAAATCACTCACACCACCCCCACAGGTCCGCCCCAGATCGGCAATCAGCCGGGCTCCCGTAACTTGACCGATGTGCATCAACTCAATCCGTTCCTTCCAGCATCACCAGGCGCACAAACCACACCCCATGCCTCTACGCGAATGCAACAATTTCAGCAACAGGGCGGCAGCTTCAGCCAAACCCCGGGTGCCGGTTCCGGGAATCAGCCTCCCGCGGCCAGACGGCTGCCCCCGACCATCAACCAGATCCATCCCCCCATGCCCCACCAGGTCCCCCGGGTTCCCTACCAGGTCGCTCCCCGTTCCTCTGGAGGAAACGGCGGGGGACACCACGGAGGGGGCGGCGGCGGGCGGGGAGGGAGAGGGAAATAATCGATGGCACATCTGGTCGGAAGACTACTCGTCACTCTGGGTCTTGGAAGCACAGCTCTCCTCCTACCGTGTCACATCCAGGCCAGCGAGCAGAGCGATGTCAAAACTCACGCGGAACGGTCATTCGACCGGCTCACGCAAACCCATAATCCGCAGGGATCGACAACATCGAACGGCGGAGCACAGCCACAAACCGACGAAGACCCTGGCGCCTATTCGCCGGACCGTTATTGGATCGGCAAAGGCCAGGGTGATTTGACGAAGGGCAAGCTCGTCTGCCAGCGCGTCTCGGAACTCTCCGCACGCACCGATCTGGCCAAACAAATCCGCGTCATGGTGAAGGAACATCTGGTGGATCGCGTCCGGGAACGGACCGGCCGTGAGAGCGAACAGGATATTGAATTGACGCGCGAAGAACTGGTGCAGGAATACCTGTTGGGCGTGAAGATCGTCGATCGCCGGATCGACGAAGACAACAAGATCTGCACGGCCACCGCCGTCATGCCCAGAAGCCCGGTGCAGCCGAAGCAGGCGGCCCACCCCGATAGCGCCGCACCGCTGTCCCCATAAGAAAGAAACTCCGTTGCACTTCTGCTTCCACTTGCGGTAGATACGTCTTCCCATGCCGAACGAGAATAATTTCCAGCACGATGAGCTTTCACGGAAAAGCCCCGGTGAACGGCTGACGACCGCCGAGCTGACTGTCGGCGCGCTGCCGGAATCTCCGGCCTGGTTCGAAAGTATGGCCGAGTGCGGCTCGGCGCTCTCACAAGCCGGCGTCCGCGCCGTCGTGTTTCTCCATGGGTCGATCCGCGGCAGCGACGTATTCGGCATGCAGCGGCTTGATGAAGTCGGGGGGCTGAAGCGCGGGTATTCGCGCGGCGTCTCCGGCGTCGATGCCCTGCTTGCAGCCATGCGCGAAGGCGACAACGGAATCCCGCTTCTCTCCGGAGGACTCAAACTTCCGCTCGCAAACGATGATGCCACGAGAAAGATGCTCGACGACCAGACCGGCGAAGCCGGCAATTTCACCGCCGCATACGTGGCGCTCTTTCAGCAGGCCGTCAACAAGCGCTTACCCCAACCGATTGCCGTCCGGCGAATCCTCTGGACTTCGGAACATCATCACCTGGGTCGAGCCGCGGCCGCCGTCCGCTTGCTTCATGAACTGCGCAGCCTCTGCGAGACGCAGAAGCTCGGCAAGAGAGACCGGATCCTCGTCCAGGCCCATGGGCAGGCCGGGCTGGTCATGGCCCTGCTCTCGAATCTGCTTTGTCCCAGCCCCGTTACGAAACGGCCGAAACTCCTGGGCCTGCTGGCCGGCCATGCAGAACAGCACGGCCAAGCCGACCTGGCTGCCAAGGTCCGGCACATCGAACCGCTGCTCGCTGACCACTCCTTGCTGAACGGCGCAACCCTCGATGTCGTCACGATGGGCACCCCGGTGCGCTATGGATGGGATCTTTCAGGGATGGGAAGCTTGTTGCACATCGTCAACCACCGGAATCTCAGAACGGATGGCAAGACCTGGCTCTCCAAAATGGAATTGCCGCAAGTCACGATGGAAATGCCCATCGCCTGGGGTGGAGACTATGTCCAGCAGTTGGCCGTCGCGGGCAGCGATGCCGTACCGGCATCCGACGCGGCAAAAGCGGTCAACAAAGCGGTGTGGGAAATGGTCGAACCCTACGATGGATTTGAGCGCTGGCTTGAATGTGCCCGCCGCGCCGTACGCTTCGCCAGCGAGGGCGGTTGCCTGCTGGTCGATTACAAAGACTGTACGAACTCCACGAACGTTCAGGAGCACTACTACGGCCACGCCGCCTATACCAGGTCGAATGCGATGCTCTTCAATACGTCCGAGATCATTCGATCCCTCTACAAGAGCGCAGCGCACTAGCGGATGACAGAACACCTTCGAGCGCCGCACGCATGCCGCCGGAGACGGCGCTCAGCGTCCTGCTACCCTTCTCTCAACTGCACCGCCAACGGCTCCCACGAAAAGATGCCATCCAGATAGGCATGCCCGTTCGGAGTGGTCGCGACAAGCTCGATGCTTTCGTACACACTGATCGTGGTGCCGCTGCCGGCCGACGCCGAGACCTGCATCGTCAAGGCCGCGCTCGGCGCCAGTGACGGAATATCGTGATGCGTCCGCATCTGCGACGGCGTCGCCAGGACGTTCACGAACACCGCCGGCGGCGCCTGGCGGAATTCTCCGTCGTAGGTCACCCAGAGCCGGGCCGTGGCCGAGACGTGGGCATACCATTCGTCGCCCACCGCATTGGCTTCGACCCAATTGAAGAGCGTGTTCAGACGCGACATGATCGAGACGGTGGTCGGTTCCAGCGAGGCCGGAATCCCCAACTGTGTGACGTACCCGATGTGGACATATCCCAGCGTATCCCAGAGAGACGCATTGGCGCCGACCCGCGCATGGGCCGATTTATTCGGCATCACATGCTCGACATAGTGGGGATTCGCGCTGAGGCGCAGATACGTGGTGTCTTCGAAATAGCGGATCTGGTCCAACTTGCAAAGCGTTTCATCGCGGTCGCCGAACCCGATCGTATTCGGCGCCGACACACTGTCCGCCCCTGTAAAGATCAGCTTGCTCCAACCGATCGGCGCAATACAGGTGGCGCTGGCCGACCCGTTCAGTTTCTCCAGCACCGCCACCCGAGTCCTGATATCGTTGAAGACCGATTCAGCACCTTCCTTGGTCCCGCGGACCCGTTCAACCAACAGCGTCTTTTCAAGCTTGCGTTGCTCTTCCAGTTGCCACACGAACGAAGCCGTCTGTTTGTCCAATTCCAGCGTCGGTGCCATCGCAGCCCCCTTTTCATCATGACGTCCTTATGTATGGAGCGAGACCGTCGCAAAGAACCGCAAAAGAAGTGCCGAACCGAACCCCGCGAAAGATGGCGATCGGATCATGCCGGACGAAGGGATCTATCCACCCGTTGCACAGGTTTGAACGGGCGACGATATCTGCGAGAAGAACGGCAGGTCGACAATCTGGGGAACGGTCAGCGGCGCTTTGCGGCGAGCAGAGGATGAACCTGTTCGGACAATTCCTTGACCAGCACGCCCATCTTTCCATGTGAGGGCTCAAAATCGACGGGAAGGTCGTAGTGCCGGAGCCGCTCACTGGCGGTCGGGCCGATGGAGGCAACCACGATCGATTTACAGGCTTCTCTGAACAGAGGAATCTTTCCCTCCTGCTCAAGCAGTTGCATCACGTGGTCGATCTGCGCCGCATTCGTGATCATCATCACGGGAATAGCCCCGGCAAGCAGGTCTGCCAGTACCAGTCTCAGCGGAGCCAGATCCTCGGGAAGCCCCCATTTGTAGACCGGAACGGGAAACACGTCGGCGCCACGGGCCGTCAGCGCCGCCAGAAATTCAGGATTGGAACTCCCGTATTCCTGCACCGCGACACGCAGTCCTTTGACCGGACGATATTCGTCGAGCGTCGACACGACATCGACCCAGGTATTGGGTTCCGGCACGACCAGCGTCGGCGCAAGACCCAGCGCCTTCAACGCCGCCGCCGGTTTGGGTCCGCGCGCGACGAGTGCGCATTGCTTGACCGCGCTCATGATGAAGGACAGAGAGTGGCGGGATTGTAGAATATCGAACAATGCGGTCGTCCCGACGCCGGTCATCAGCACCAGCATGTCGATCTGGCCTTCGATGAGCCGGACCCCGAAACGCAGGGCTGCGGGATTATCCTGAATAGGAAGTTCACGAAGAGCGGGGGCCACCGACGGTCGGCCCCCGTACCGATCAATGAGCCTGGTCATTTCCGCTGCCATCCGGCTTTCGAATGCGGCGACAGTGATTCCGGAAAACCCTTTCTCACTCATGGGCAGAGCTACTTTGTCCGCGCGTCCATCGCGCAGCGGAACCCGGTCGATTCGTTGCGAATGGTCGGATCGCTGTCTACACGGGTAAAGATACGGACGGTCGGAGTTTCGTTCTGCCAGCCCGATCCACGAAGCACGCGCTTGGTCCCGGTCTCCGGACCCGTGGGATTTTTCGCGGGACTCTTTTCGTAATATTTGGCATCGTACCAGTCGTTGACCCACTCCCACACATTGCCCGCCATGTCGTAGACGCCAAAGGGGCTCTTCCCCGCCTCGTAACTACCCACGGGCATGAGGGTTTTTTCCCCAATCCACTGCTGGTTGAAATTCAGATGCTTGTTGGTCGGCTCGACGTTCCCCCAGGGGAAGCGACGATCGGCGGTTCCCTTGGCCGCTTTCTCCCACTCTGCTTCGGTCGGTAACCGTTTGCCGGCCCACTGGCAATAGGCCTGCGCATCGGCCCAGTCCACATTGATCACCGGCCGGTCGATCAGAGACTCCGCAATGGTATCGCCCTGCCAAAGATTTCTGGTGGCATTCTTGGGATTCTGCGGAATACGGTGATGGGTCGCCTTGACGAACTCAAGATAGCGGCCGTTGGTCAGCTCGAATTTGTCGATATAGAAATTACTCACGAAGACGTCATGGCGGGGATACTCATCCCGTCCCCCGTCACGATCGCCATGCGGGACACCCATCGGGAATGAGCCTTCGGGTATCAACAGCATCGGGGCTCCGTCTTTCCCCGTCACTTCCTTCTCAAGCCCTTCGGCCAGGGTAACCGCCGGCACCGCAACCAGGACCATTCCTGCAAGCATCATAGAACATAGAGCATTCATGCCACGACACTCCTTTGTGCAACGATCAAACGATCAATGGGTCATGGTATCACAGCCACCCCGCCTTCCGCAGGAGCAGAATTTCCGTTGACGGGTGATGCGATGCCTCCCTACTATACGGCTGCTCAGGACAAATCATCTGCGAGAATAGGACCGATTTTATGGCTCTTCCGCTCCATCGAGGACTCCGCCATCTGGCCCTTCGGGTGACCAACCTGCCCAAGTCACGCCGGTTCTACGAAGAGCTCCTCGGCATGAAAGTCGTCTGGGAGCCGGATGCCGACAATGTGTATTTCAGTTCGGGAAGCGACAACCTGGCGCTCCATCAAATTTCTCAGAATGAACTCAGCGCCTATCGCCCTCCGCAGGGCCAATTGCTGGATCACGTCGGCGTGATCCTCGACAATCCCCAAGCGGTCGACCGGATGTTCACCGACATCTCACCCAAGATTACTCAACTCGGCGGCGCGATCGTCAAACAGCCCAAGCAACACCGGGACGGCAGTTACTCGTTTTACTTTTCGGACCCGGACGGGAACGTGATTCAGGCCCTCTACGAACCTACGATCAGCAAGCTCCGCTGGGAAGCCGGGATATAAATCATGAGCAGCGTGTGGGACCGGCTTCCGCGGCAGCAATATCTGAGCCTCGCCCCCTGGTGTTGGGTGCAACTGGAAAGCGGCGAAGCACCCGGTCCGTTTCCCTTCGTGGCCGGCATCGCTCCTGAGGTCGTGGCCGGTCTGCACGAAGCCCATAGCTTATTGTCCAGCTCCATCGATACGGCCATCAGCGACGTCTTCTCGAAACGCGCTCCGCTGGATGATCCTGACCGGCAACGGCGGCTGGAAGATGCCTATGCGGAACTGGTGAACTCCCGCCCCTATCTCAAACAACATATTCGCTGCGGACGGAAACCCGACGGGAGCTTTCAGTGGGACTTCCCGACCGACCCGACGAAATCCGCCACGGTCACCAACGGCGGCCTGCGCATTTTCCATTCGGTCAAGCGACAGGCCATACCGATCGGATTCGATCAGCGTCTCCTCGGTCCGGCGGTGGGCAAAGTCCTTGGCATGCTGGACGGCACCCATCAAACCGACGAGATCAAGACCGTGGTCACGACCGCACCGCGCGAAGCACAACCGGTCCTGCTCAAGCTGATCGAGTCGCTGCATCAATACGAGTGCCTGCTCGGCGCTGCCCAACCGACCGTCCGGCAACGCTGGCTCGACGTCGTGCAGGATCGTGATCTCGTGCATCTGGGACATGCCGCACTGCTTTACCGCCAACAGTCGCACATGCTGCTGTTCGATCCCTGGCTGCTCCCCTGGTTTGCGGAATCGTCGGTGCCGTCGTTGTGGGGCGCGTTGCTGCCGAAACCGGCCGCCGTGTTTCTCACCCATGACCATGACGATCACGTGGATCCACGGACACTCCTGCATCTTCCCAAGGACACCCCGATCATCGTACCCAGCCGACGCAATCGCAAGAAATTGCACTACGATTATCTCGGACTGTTGCGCGAAATGGGCTTCGGACGAGTGGTGGAACTGGCGCACGGCGAGCGTTGGGACTTCGACGGCGGCGCCGTCGTGTCGGTGCCGTTCTACGGAGAAGACCCCTGCGATCTCGAGATGCCGAGAAATTGCTACCTGATCCATGACCGCGGACAGAACATCCTCGTGCATGCCGACAGCGGTCCCACCAACAACGGCCGTTCCGCGCTCAAGGAACAGATCATTCAGGAACTGGTCGTGAAATACGGACCGATCGCGCTCGTGCTGGCGTCGCAGCAACAGCTGCTGGAGATACGGAGTTATGCGGCCCACGCCTCGCTGTCTCATCCGGGAAAGTGGCTGGACGTGGGGGAAAACGGCTACCTCACCAACGCCTACCTGGCGGATCTCTGCGCCGCAGCCAGGGCCACGCTGTTCGTCTCCTACGCGACCGGCGGCGCGGATTGGTACCCCGATCATCTCTCCTTCATGTTCAGTCAGCGAAATCCTGCCAGAACCGCGCTGCTCACGGCGCATTGGGAACGTCCGGAAAAGCTGAAAGACCTTCTCGACGCTCAGGGTTGCGGGTATCATTACGCCCGGGCGCTCGAGATCTATCGGGCTGGCCAGGACGGTCGTGTGGGAGTGGTGCCGTCGGGCGAATCCTTGACCCCGCTGGCGTTGCACCGCCTGGACCACGGCGATCCCCCATTCATGAAGCCGAGCGGACGGACGTAACTACTATCGTTTCCTTGATCGTGAAGGAGTGCATGCGAATGGCTGGAGCACAATCCCCGATTCTTGTCACCGGTGTGGCCGGATTCATCGGTTTTCACGTAGCCCAGCGCTTACTGGCGCGCGGCGAACAGGTCATCGGCCTGGACATCGTCAATGACTACTATGACGTCCGCTTGAAAGAAGCCCGCCTGGCGCAACTGGCCAATGCCAGCGGCCATCGCTTCCTCAAACTGAATCTGGCCGACCGCGCCGGCATGAAGGCGCTCTTTGCCGATCATGGCATCAAACGTGTGGTACATCTGGCCGCCCAGGCCGGCGTGCGTTACTCGCTGGTCAATCCCCACGCTTATACCGAAAGCAATATTGAAGGCTTTCTGAACATTCTGGAAGGCTGCCGGCAGGCCAAGGTCGACCACCTGGTCTATGCCTCCTCCAGTTCCGTCTACGGCGGGAACACCCATATGCCGTTCTCGATTCACGACAACGTGGATCATCCCGTCTCGCTCTACGCCGCGAGCAAGAAAGCCAACGAGCTTATGGCCCATTGCTACGCGCATCTCTATCGTCTCCCCTGCACCGGCTTGCGCTTCTTTACCGTGTACGGCCCCTGGGGACGGCCGGATATGGCGTTGTTTATTTTCACCAAGGCGATTCTGGAGGGGAAGCCGATCGAAGTCTTCAATCACGGCAAAATGAAACGGGACTTCACCTACGTGGACGACATCGTCGAGGGCATCATCCGCACCCTCGATCACCCGGCGACACCGAATCCAGCCTGGACCGGCGAGCAGCCGGATCCCGGCACGAGTTCCGCGCCGGCACGGGTCTACAACATCGGCAACCATCAGCCGGTGGAACTGCTCCACTTCATCGAGGTCCTGGAGAATGCGCTCGGGAAGAAAGCCGAGAAGAAGCTCATGCCTCTGCAACCCGGCGATGTGCCGGCCACCTATGCGGATATCGACGATCTGGCCAACGATGTCGGGTTCAAACCGGCCACGCCGATCGAAGTAGGCATTCCCCGCTTCGTGAAGTGGTATCGGGAGTTCTATAGCGCCTAGGCAAGGCACGTTCCCCTGTGTGCCGGAGAGTCACGAAAGGACCGACCATGCCGCTCTCACCCGACGAGATTCGCGACCGCGTCGATCGCTACTTCGCCGCCTGGCGCGCGCTGGACCCTACGGCCTGGACAGCCTGTTTCGCCGCCGATGCCGTCAGCCACGAACCCTACGGGGCTACACCCGTACAGGGGCATACCGCATTGAAGACGGTCTTTCACACCATCGCCGGTGCGCTCCGGGAAGTCACCATCCATGCACAGGAGATGCACATCGCCCACAACCGTGCGGCAGTGGTCTTTCATGGGCAAGGGATCGGGAAGAACGGAAAGCCGGTCGAGGTACACGGGATCGATGTGTTCGAGTTCAACGAGGCCGGAAACATTCAAACTCTCTGGGCCTACTGGGACCCCGCCACGGTCCTGGCCAAATTGCGCGGCTAAGCCGCCGGCCGCTACTGACAACCGACCGGAATGAAGCCCGTGCCGAACAGCCGATTCAACGCAATGTAGCGCGCATTATCATAGAACGAATAGCTGGCTCCACGCTGATTCCGTCCGGTTGGATCGCCGCCGTACGACGGATCAGATCCGAAAAAGAAACCGCCACGCGTTTTCTCATTCAGCCGGACCCACTCCCAATACATCCCGCAGATGTCGCCCCGGCTCCCGGTAGCTGACGCATGCCAGTCCTTGGCCCAACCGGGAACCTGCTGCGTTCCGCTGGCCGGGCCGTACTCCGGAGCGTTGGGATTGTGATACGGCGGATTGCCGATTGAGCGGGGAATGAGCGGCATGTTGTCCAGGGAGGGCACCACCGACAACGGCTTGAGCGTCATCGCCCGGCATCCCGGCTTTTCTTTATTCGTGTACACCGAACTCCCGTCCGCCTGCGGACACTCCCAGGTCTCCGACGGTTCCGCCGGTGGCGGGGTATCGCTATGGGCGGGACCCACCGCAGTGAACGCGACCAGCGTCATGACAGAAAGCATCTGGTACAGGCCCATGAAGCACCTCCGGAAAAAATTATGACCGCGCACCGGACACTCTTCAGCCCCAGGATGCGAGTCGCGTCGCTATAACGACAGCCTACGCAACGGAAGTCGCGGGAGTCTATGCCACTTTGGAGGGGGAAAGTCAGAGCAGGAGCGGCTTTGCCGTGATCGAATGCACGAGATTGCACACTCGTGCGCTTAGTGAAACTGCCGAAGCAGCGCTTCCGGATCGACTCCGGCCAACGACGGCATGACACAATCAGCCTCACGCAATTCATCGGCCGGGTAGGTCGTCGCCAAGGCCAGCACCCGCATCCCGGCCGCCCTGGCCGCTCGAATACCCGCCTTTGAATCCTCAATGACCAGACACTCATCTGGCATCAAGAGAGGCCGCACGGCGTCGTTCAATCGCTTCAAGGTCAAGAGATAAATGGCAGGATCAGGCTTCCCGGCCGGACAATCATCAGCCGACACGATGAGTTCAACGGCCCGTTCGATCGCGGTCCCGCGCAGCGCCCGGTCAATCTGCTCGCGACGGCCGCCGGAAGCGATTGCCAGACGACACAACCGGCGGGCGGCTTGCACAAACTCGATCACACCGGGAAAGAGCTCCGGCTTCTGTGCAGCGGGATGGAATCGAAACAGCTCGGCCTTCCGGTCCTGAATCTGCCGGACCAACCCGGCGTCGCTCGTTCCGTCTCGCGCCGTGAGAAGCAGCGTAGTACAGGTGCGCTCATCCATGCCCAGATACGTGCCATAGTACTCGGCCTTGGACAAAGCCAGACCGAACTCGTGAAGAGCCCGGCAGAAACACTCCACGTGCGCGGTCTCATCGTCCGCAATCACGCCGTTAAAATCGAACAGCATCGCGCGAAGCATTCAAATTCTCTCCGGACCTCAGGGTCCACTCTACGCAGTTCCGGTAAGTCCGACAAGAAGCTTTACCTTGTTCGGGACCCTCCGCTGAGGTATTCTCCGCTCTATATCATGTGAATCGTGAGGCGTGCCGCGAACGGGATGATCCGCTCTCCCCGCCTGACTGTTCACCCCGAATCCCGGCAGTCTTTCGCATGACCGACTATAGCGTGCTCAGTAATCTGCTCGTCATCTTCACGGTGTCTATCGCCGTCGTGTTTGTGTTTCATCAGTTCCGGTTGCCCTCGATCGCGGGATTTCTGGTGGCCGGAGCCCTGATCGGCCCTCACGGGTTCAATCTGATTTCCGACTCGAGCGCCGTCCAGGCCCTGGCTGAAATCGGCGTGGTCCTGCTGCTCTTCACGATCGGCATCGAATTTTCGCTCGTCCAGCTGGCCTCGCTGCGGCGGCTGCTGTTTATTGCCG
This sequence comes from uncultured Nitrospira sp., assembly GCA_964512025.1. Classification (GTDB taxonomy): domain Bacteria; phylum Nitrospirota; class Nitrospiria; order Nitrospirales; family Nitrospiraceae; genus Nitrospira_D. The sequence goes on from CAZEHM010000009.1 coordinate 89,218, forward strand.
CGCCGATTCAAGTCGGCGGAGTCATCGCCATCGTGTGGTGCGGAGCGATGCTCGCCGGGGTGCCGTGGCAGCAAGGCGTGTTCTGGGGCTTCCTGCTCTCCCTCAGCAGCACCGCCATCGTCCTCAAAGCGCTCGCGGCGAACGGGGAAAGCGAATCGCTCCACGGACGGGCGGCCATCGGGATTCTCGTCTTTCAAGATCTGGCCGTGGTCCCGATGATTCTCCTCGCTCCGATTCTGTCCAGCCCCAGCGAAGGAGCCGCGCTCTCGATCCTCCTCACCCTCGGGAAATCCGTCGTGGTAGTCGGCCTCGTGGTGGCCGCCGCCTGGTATCTCGTGCCGAAACTCCTCGAACACATCGTCCGGAGCCGCAGCCGCGAACTGTTCCTGCTCACGATCATCGTGCTCTGCCTCGGCATCGCCTGGCTGACCTCCCTCGGCGGCCTATCGCTGGCCCTCGGCGCCTTCATCGCCGGGCTCGTCATCTCCGAATCGGAATTCAGCCACCAGGCCATGGCGGAAGTGCTGCCGTTTCGGGACAGCTTCAACAGTCTGTTCTTCGTCTCCATCGGCATCTTGATGGACTGGCGGATCCTGCTCGAATATCCCGCCGTGGTGACCGGCCTCCTGGCCGCGATCCTCGTGATCAAATTCGTGACCGGGGCCGGGGCTGTGCTCGCCGTCGCCATTCCCCCGCGCTCGGCGGTCATGGCCGGCGTGGCCTTGGCACAGGTCGGTGAATTCAGCTTCATCCTCGCGCAAGTCGGACAAGAGAATAAGCTGTTGACCGGCGCGCCCTATCAGGTGTTTCTGGCGGTCTCGGTCTGTTCGATGATCATCACTCCCTTCCTCATGCAGTGGTCCCCGACCCTCGCGCGCCGGGCCGAAGCGATGCAGCGGCTCCGCCACTGGTTTCCCGGCCGGACGACCGCCCATGTGCTCGAAGCGGAAGGGCGGCATCTCCGGATCAAGGACCACGTCATCATCGTGGGGTACGGACTGAACGGACGCAATCTCGCGCGGGTGCTGGGCGAAACGGAAGTGCCCTACATCGCGCTGGATCTCGACGGCGACACCGTCCAGCGGGAAACCCGGCACGGCGTTCCGCTGTACTACGGCGACGCCACGAATCCCAACGTGCTCCGCCACGTGAAGATTGAAGATGCGCGCGTGCTGGTCGTCGCGATTTCCGATCCCTTCATGGCCAGACGCACCGTGCAGGTCGCCAGGGGGTTGAATCCGAAACTGCACATCGTGGTGCGGACCCGGTATCTGCGTGAACTGGAAGAACTTCATCAACTCGGCGCCGACGATGTGGTGCCGGAGGAGTTTGAAACGTCGATTGAAATCTTCGCGCTGGTGCTCCGCACCTATAACATGCCGCAGGAATTCGTCATGCGGAAAGCGGAACAGGTGCGGCGGGAAGGCTACGCTCTGTTGCGCCGGAGCGACTTGCCGGAACTGGCGCATCATCTCCGCGGCGGAACGCTCAGCGATGTGGAAGTGGAGACCTGCCGGATTGAAGATGGCTCGCCGGCGGCCGGGAAACTGCTCTCCCAGCTTTCGCTGCGGCCACGGACGGGAGCCTCGGTGATTGCCTGGACCAGAGCGGGAGTCACCGAATCAAACCCGTCGGAAAAGATCACGCTGCTCCCCGGCGATATCGTGGTGCTGCTCGGCACCCGGGATCAGATCCGGCGAGCCATGGAACTGATTCTTCCCTCAGAATCCAAAGAGCGTTAACGCCCGCTTCCGGTCATCGCCTCATACGCCTCAACCAGCGTGCGGACCTGAATCAGCGCGACGCGCAAACGAGCCGCCGCCTCTTCACCCTGAGGCCACTCCGAGGTGTAGGGCTGATGGCGTGAAATCACCAGCGTTCGAAATTGTCCCCCGGCAGCCACCTCAAGTTTGCTTGCCAACCCACCCACCACGTCAATCCGACCGTCCGGCGTCACAACCCCGGACATCGCGATATCCGATCTCAGCGCATCGCCCTTATAGGCGGCCAGAATGCCGACCGCAATGGCACCGCTCGAACTTCGACCGTCCGTCACAGCGGTCACCGCCCGGTTCTTCAGTGTGATCCGCCAATCATGTCCGTCCTCTCCCACGAGCCTGGCGACGGCCTGTACGGCAGACCGCACACCGTCTTTCCACTCCTCGCCCACCAGAGAACCTCCGCCAAGATTGATTTCATTGAAATCGATCACCGGTCCGTTCTGAAGAGCGGCGCGCTCAAATTGGATCAACACCTGATTGATGACACCAGGCATGCCATCGGAGCGCACACCCAACGTCGGCACCGTGACGATCCGCGAACCTTGGGCTTCACCCAGGGATGGACACCACGATGTCGTGAGACCGACAGATAAGACAAAATAGACGAAAGTGAGTTTTAGCTTCGCCATCGCAATGTGACCGGTCCTTTGAGCGGATGGTCAAGCGGCTGTCCGGTCTGGAGCGAGGTCTGATGAGCCGCTTTCAGTTTGTGATACCACTTCGCCTGCTGGTCGGCATCGCCGACGAGACGGAACGGCGGCTTATACTTGAGGCCGATCGACTGGCGGTCCATCGCTACCTTGTCCTGCGCCAGAAAGCCCTTGGCAAAATACTTGAAGATCGACGTGCCGAACGGCAGCCACCGGAATGCATTCCAGGCCGCACAGAAATCCATGCGGGTTTCATGTTCCGTAATCGGCGTCATCAAAACCCGAATCGAGACCCACAGCGAGCCGCACTGGATGAACTCATACCGCTGATTGGGCAGCACGAAGTCGATGGTCGTGCGCAATTCTCCGCCGGACATCCACTTCAACAATTGGTACGGGGGACTGTTCTTCGACGGAGCGTGGCCGATCATCCGGAACCCGTTGGGAATCGGTTCGAACGTCTTCGCTTTGTCGTGCTGACCGGCCGGCTTGCGCCACAAACGGCTCTGATGCACATAGGGGCCATGCGCCGGATCCATCAACCCGACCACACCGTCATCGAGCGTACTGGAC
>CAZEHM010000010.1:0-80744 GCA_964512025.1 uncultured Nitrospira sp.
CCGCGGCGACCGTTCCCGCAGAGACTTTCAAAAACTGTCTGCGTGACAAAAACATTGTGAACACCTCCTAAGTTGAGGGCTCAAAGAGCCCGCGTAACCCCTACTTCAGCACAACCGACTTCACCACCCCCCTTCCTTTTTGCCCTGTCACAAAACCAGCCAAAAAATACAACAAAACCAAGCTCGTGACTCTTGATCTTGTCGATGATTTGGTAAAGGTTCTTTGACATAGCGAGGCAACACTATCGCAATATCCAAACCATCCAGACACTCCAAAACCATGACGGGTGAAATACCACAAGATATTGATAGTAAAGATATAAGTGTTTACTTTTTATGTCGGATGAAAATTTAACATTGCATGATCAATGAGTAGTTCCTGTACCAATGGTCCTGCTCCGATAGTGTTGCATTCTGCTAACGCGATATAAAAACAATGAGTTACGTGGATCATGAACTGACATCGACAAGCGCTACCAATTGGTAACGTTACGGTTCTAAACGCCAGACGAATAGGCGGGACGACTACCTCAAATTCTTGGATTGATTCCTTGACAGTGCCAGCCTGTCTCAGTAGAATCCCACCTCTTCTTGGTTCCTTTTGAGAGCGGGAATAGCTCAGTGGTAGAGCATCGCCTTGCCAAGGCGAGGGTCGAGGGTTCAAATCCCTTTTCCCGCTCCAAATAATCCTCCATATTTTCTACTTCGGTTCCTTAACGAGCACCTGGCCCCCCCCCCGCTTCAGCTGGGACATGTCGTTGATGCACTATGGCGGCTGAGATCTCGTTAGAAAATATTCTGCATGCAAGGGAAACACTCCGCGGCATTTCCTACATCACACAGATCAAAACACATAAAGACCTTGATGCCACTGCATCCGCCACTGTCTTTCTCAAATGTGAGAATTTACAACGGACCGGGTCCTTCAAGTTTCGTGGAGCCTATTACGCTGCTACGCATGCGAAGACGAGAGGAGAGACCCAAGCCATCGCTACCATTTCATCCGGCAATCATGGCCAGGGACTGGCCCTCGCAGCCAAACTTCTCGGCCTTTCTGCACATGTAATTGTTCCCAAGCCATATCTGCAACGAAAGTTCGACGCGATCGTTCAGCATGGCGCGCATGCCATCGCGGTCGACGATCGAGCGTCCGCAAACCTGGTCCTTCAAGAAATCCTCCGGAGTGAGAAGGCCTGCCTTATCCATGCGTTCAATGATCCTCTGGTAATCGCAGGGCAAGGAACCGTCATGCTAGAGCTGCTCCAACAGGTCAGCGATCTGGATGTTGTTCTGGCACCGGTTGGGGGAGGAGGTCTACTATCGGGCCTGTGCATAGCAGCGCATCATCTCAATCCGAGGTTACTGCTTTATGCCTGTGAACCTCTCGGGGCCGCGGATGCCATTGAGTCGTTGCGGCAAAACAAGATCATCCCTATGCCCGACCCACGCACATTGGCAGACGGCCTTCGAACCAGCCTCGGCAATAAAACACTCCCGGTCTTAAAGCGACATCTCACCGATGTATTCCTGGTTTCTGAAAATGAAATTCTGACCGCGATGCGGTTCTCTCAGGAAATGCTCAGGCTGGATATCGAACCATCCAGCGCCGTGGCATTAGCGCCATTACTTCGGCGGGAACCGGCGCTTGTAGGCCGTCGCATCGGAGTAGTACTGACCGGAGGGAATGTGGATATGGATTCATTCTGGCAATCAGCCAGTCAGACGTGCCGCGAATGAATCCACATCAGGAGAGAGGAATTTATGGATGCGCCGGAGGGTCGAGCAGTGCGAGCTGCTTCAAGCTGTGATAGGCCAAATCAATCTCTTGCTGCGTCAGAATCACCTTCCCGAAGCGGCCGCGGCAGTACAGCTCCGTAATGGTCTCGACTAGTGCACCAGCGGCCACCCACTGTTGTTGTACAAGCCGAAGAAATTCCTGGGGAGTGGCGTTCTGTGGCTTTGCTATTCCGTGTCGCTCGATCTGCTTGAGGACGCCCCGATAAATCTGGCCGATCACGATGTGCTCTCGAATGACGGGACCGGAGCGTCTCCAACGATTCCATGGCTTTCGCTGCATCAGCCAGATCACAAGACCGACTCCGAGCACGACAAAACTCAGAAATCCGGTCATCAATCGTACGTTCCCTCCGGCGGCATAACTGAGAATCTTCCCCGCAAAGTCCCCCGCCGGCGCAAGCAGAAGGGACAACGAATTCCAGGCCCGATCACGAACGACCGCCGTCCCTTCTTTGAGGCCGCGTACGACCGCGAGTTGATCGGCCGCGTTGTACTGAACAAAAAACCGATTCCACCGCAGGCGGAGCGTATCCATCGCCCGGCTCAATGCAAACCACTGGGAATCTCCCGCCGGTTCGCTCACCGCCGGCGTGGGATCCATTGTGACCCAACCGGAGTTGGGCAAATGGACTTCCACCCACGCATGAGCATCCCGCTGCCGCACTAAGTAATAATTGCCGTACTCGTTCCACTCTGTCGCAAGAAATCCTGTGACCAGCCTTGCAGGAACTCCCACGGCACGAAGGAGCATGACCATCGCCGTCGCATAGTGTTCGCAATATCCCGTTTTCCGCTCGAACAGAAACTCTTCAAGCGGATTGACCTGCATACTCGACGGAATATCGAGGCTATACCGATAATTTCTTGTGAGATAGGATTCGACTGCCTGAGCTTTCTCGTATGCGCTTGTTGTCGATTGTGTGATTTCTTTTGCCAGCTCCCCAAGCCGCTCCGAAGATTCCGGAAGCTGCAGGAAATGCTGCTTGAACACTTCGGTGTAGACGGCCGGCTGGGATTGCAGATCCGCGGGCGCCACCGGCGTGAGTCTCGAGTGCACGATATATTCAATGCGCGACGACGTGGGAAACGGAAGATAGATCGCGCCGGTTGGATCGGACTGAATCGCCAGGAATTGCCCGCTGATCGACTCGGGATGGGGCGCGGCAAACAGTACAGCCGTATCAAGCGCTTCAAGCAGGATCGTCTGGCGAATGATCTGGCCTACGGGACGTGGCGATCGCGACGAGATGTGCCGAACTGAAAATGTACCGGCAGGCGATTCGACCAGCGCCCGACGATGTGACAACCGAGTCGTCCAGGATTTACCGTCGTATCGGTCATAGGCCATACCCCGCAAATAGAATCGATCCGCCTGCAGCCCCGTCCGATCCGGCAGCTCCACCCGCATCACAATGCCCGGATCCCGCTTGATCGGACCGATCATGCCGAGATCCACGGTTTCTGAAAACCCCGATGTACGAAGACCTTCCCCATACCCTTTCTGACCGAACCCGGCACTGACGCGGGGAATCGTGAAGAAGATCAGTACCGTCAGACACAATGCGCCGACAGCCAGCCCATTCGCCAACCAGAATAATTCCGGAGTAATCTGTTCCCGCCTTCCATACTGCAGAGCGATCGCCGGATTCTCCGTCGGACTCACGGGAGAATGCCCGGCTCCGGACTCCTTGGTCAGCTGATACAGCAGCAGCGTCCAGACGCCCATCAGCAGATATGCGAGAAACACCGGTAAATACCAGAGATCCGTGGTCGAGGCGGCGGACCCCAGAATCGCCATCAGGCTAATAGCGTATAGATGGAGATAGTCACGCCGTTGATCGAGATTGAACAGCTTAATGACCATCAGAATCAGAAGAAAATGTACACCAGCCGGCAGAAGTTCTGAGGAGATCCATAATAAGTCCGCCCAAAACCCGGCGAATGCGATCACAGTCAGAATGTTCCAAACCATGGCCGACAGCCGCATCCGATCGAATACTCGCTCGAATCGATCGATCCCCAGGGTTCGAAGAAGGGTCAGGATCAAGGAGATGCCGGTGAGCAGCAGCAGCCACTCGGGGAGATTGGCCCCAAGCCCCAGTCCCATAAACGCGGCTGCGGCCAGCAGCACGGAAGACAAACGTAGCGCCTGGTTAAACGGCATAGTGCCTACCTTGAAGCATCGGCTCCGACACGATGCCATCGGGACGCACCCCGCGGAAGAGCACCCGCGGCTCACCCCAAGGCACCAGCAGGATCGTGGCTCCCCCTTCAGAATCGTACGAGCCGCGTTCGAAAGACGATACGCTTTCAGGCCTGTCCGGAGTCGACCGTTCACAGAGCGCCAGGGTTTCCATGATCCGTAAAAGATGGGCCTCGCCCTGGCCGAAGTGAGACCGCGTCTCCCCGGCGATAAGGCGAACCTGATATCCCCGCTCTCCAAGATCACGCGCCATGGAAGCCGTAAGTGAGACCGCTTCCTCAAACAGCGGATCGTGACTGAGCGGAGCGAGCAGCGAGAGAATGAGCGTGACCCGACGCTGATCCTCAGCCTCCATTTCACGAACCATGAGTTTGGAGGTACGGGCCGTAGAGAGCCAATGAATCGTACGGGAATCATCTCCCGCATGATATTGACGCAAATTATACAGATCGCTCCCGTGCCCTTTTCGAGGCAAACTGAAATCCTGACCGAGCAGGGACAGGCGCTGAAGCAGCGCCTTCTCGACCGGCCGAATGACCGGCGCCACCACGACAGATCCGTCGAGAGGGTAGTAGGCTTTCTTGTGGAAGAGACCGAACGGGAACGATGTCCCGACGCGAACGCCGTCGAAATACAACCGCCCGCGCCTGGTTGCAATCAGGGGATAGGAGAGGATATGGCTGGCCCCCGGCATCAATTGCCACACGGTGAGGCCGCGGTCGATCTCTTGCTCACCGGTCACATCCCAGAGACGAAGCGAAAAGCTCGGAAGGCGGGATTTTCGATTGGCCACCACCACCGTGGCGGTCATCGGCTCACCGGCATACACAAGCGGAGGAAGATGCCGGTGAAATTCCAACCGACGAAGACAATATTCCGCCATGATACCGGACATCAAAATGATGCTCAGCATCATCGCCAGGAGCAGATAGAAAAGATTATTGCCGGTATTGATCGCGGCAACCGCGACCGCGAGCGTGAAGAACAGAAACCGCGTACCTTCCGTCGTCACACGAGTCGAACGATGCCGCAGGAAATGCCTGTAGAGACGACGCGCACGCGTGAGCATAGTGGCCATGTTCCGATGAAGCAGAGCGGCACGTCGTCGCTAGACCGGAACGGACACCGACTCGACCAGGTCCTGAATAATCCGCTCCGACTGTTCAAAACTGCGGTGGCCTAACCCCTGGGACCGGCTTACCATGATGCGATGGGACAGCACCGCCGGAGCCAGCTCCTTGATATCGTCCGGCAGGCAATAGGCTCGGCCCCGGACGAACGCAAGCGCTTTCGCCGCCCGGCTGAGCGCCAACGCTCCCCGAGTGCTGACGCCGAGCGACAGCAAGTCCGACTGGCGCGTGGCAAGTACGATTGCCAGCAGATACTCCAGCAGGCTGTCTTCCATCAGCACATCGTCCACCTGCTGTTGTAGCACCAGGACGTCCTGAGCCGATGCCACCGGCTGGAGCGCCTCTGCCGGATGCAGTGATTGCGGCCGTTCGAGCACCTTGCGCTCCTCTTCCGGCGACGGATATCCGATCTGCACGCGCATGAGGAACCGGTCGAGCTGGGATTCCGGTAAGGGAAACGTTCCGTGATACTCCGCCGGATTTTGGGTCGCGATGACCATGAATGGTTGGTGAAGGGGATACGTCTGGTTGTCGACCGAAATCTGGGCTTCGCTCATGGCCTCAAGCAGACTGCTTTGTGTCTTGGGCGTCGTTCGATTAATCTCGTCGGCCAACACAATATTCGCGAAGATCGGCCCCGGTACGAATTCAAACCCCTGCTTCTGTCGATTGAAGATGGATACCCCGACAATATCGGACGGCAGGAGATCGCTGGTAAATTGGATGCGCTTGAATGAGCAATCCAAGGAACGGGCCAAACTGTGGGCCAATGTCGTTTTTCCGACCCCCGGCACATCTTCCAGCAGGAGATGTCCGCGAGCCAGCAGCGACACGACCGCAAGTTCGATGACTCTGGATTTGCCCTTGATGACGCGGGCAATATTCTCCTGAATGGAGGCAACGAGTTGAGCAGATTTCATGGGATTATTTGGCCATTTCTATTGAGATAGAGATTCCGTCAAGACACGACGAAAGTCTAACAAAGGGTCTATAGGTGGTCAATTTTTCATCACTATCCTGCGGAAGGAATGAACCGGCACCGGCGGATACGTGGTTATGACTGGCAATCGTCCGGTACGAGCGTCAGGAACCAGGGGGGACTTTCTTCCCGCATATGTATGAATTGGCGGGCGGTGCTGCTCGCAGGAACTCCGGGGAATACGGCTCCCCGACGGATCCATACATCCCGGAATCCAAAAGGTGACTGCGCCGCACGGGAGACCCCACTCACGGAGCGTCGGGATCGCAGGGCGCCGAGACGGGCGAGCGACAGGACATCACCTACTCTCAACTGCGTCAACTGTTGATAGATATCACCGAACACTGCGGGAAGATTCTCCTGATTGAAGGGTTGGTCCTGCGGACGATACCGCGGGTCTTCCAGTAATTGAGCGAGCAGCTCCCAGAACACCTGTGAATCTACCGCGCCCAACACCCCGACCACTCCGCGCTGAGCCATCAGAGCCAGAAGGGCCGCCGGCCCGCGAATGTCGAATTTCCATGAGGGAAAAATCAGCGACCGATCCCCGTGGAGAACTTCAAGTGCGGATTCACCCTCGTAGCGCACCTGCCGAAAGACCCCTTTGCTACGGCGAAGATCTTCCTGGATGATCGCGCCAGACAACCTCGTTGGCTCATAGGCAAAGGTCGGAGTCGCGGGAGCCCAGCAGCTGACCAGCGTGTATCGTGCCGCAAGGTGGCCGGCCTCGTCCAATTCTCGAAAATCGAACATGTCCCGGTTGCCATAAAATCGAAAGTGCAGCCCCGGGGTCGCTTGCAGTCGGGCGATTCGCTCCCGCCCGGGATGCAGGGGCCCGCCCAACTTTGAGCGAGGATCCAGCCGGTCCACAGCATGCAGGACCAGTTCTCGTTGCTGTTCGACGAGCCCAGGAAGATAGCGATCGACGAGCTCCCCGGCAAACGACAGATCACCGGCCCCCAGATCCAGAACGGTAGCGGCAGGCGTGGCCAATAACAGATCAAAGGGATTGGCCTGTGATTGAAGCATCCGCACCGCCTCGGATCCGGAAAGATCAGGCGAGGCCCATCGAGAGGCTCGATCTTGCACGAGACCAAAATAGAGACACAGCGAACGAAAGGCTTTAGACGGCGGATATCCTGTCAGAGTTTTGAGGGCTGCGCTGTCCAGATCCTGGACTCCACGAATCTGCCCAACACTCAGCGACGCAGAAAGGGCGGCTTTGACCTCAAGCGGGAGCGGCGCTGCCTGCGACTGCTGAACCAATTGGCTAAGAATCGACGGAAATACTGCGGCATCAAGCAGACGCCTGGAATCCTCCCATTTCTGTTCAGACTCGCGGGCAGAGCGGTGCACCGCTCGACGAAACTCTGCCATAACAGGGCTGTCCGACATGCTCAATTCCATCGGTGCATCGCAACACACAACTTCTGTCGTTCGTTTCAACATACGGAGGATAGTGGCCCCCTTCTTCTCCCGTCAAGATTACAGACTTGTCGCACGCGACTCGCTATGTTAGGAGATTCCCATGACAGCTCTTGTTGCCCACAGGTGTTCCGCTGCTCGGATTCTGAACCTGCTGCTCCTGTTCATCGGGCCTATCCTGCTTACGGCCTGTGCCGGCGGCACTTCCGTCAACTCTGCAGGCTCATCGATCGCCTCCTGGCAGGCAGGCCTCGTCATTGAGCTGAAGACAGGCCAGCCGCTCGATCTTCCGACTTTTCTCTCGACACTCTCACGGTATGAGATCGTGTACCTGGGGGAAGAGCATTACAACCAGCACCATATTGATGCGGCCTTAACCGTCCTGCAGTCTGCTCTGGCGGACGGCCGACGTCCGGTGCTCACGATGGAGATGTTCGGATGGGACGGACAGCCCGCCCTGGATGAGTATCTCTCCGCGCCTGCTCAGGATAGGCTGAGGTTTCTCGAACAAGCCCGCTGGAAACAGAACTGGGGTGGCGCGTTCGACAACTATGAGCCCCTTGTGAATTTTTCCCGGGAGCACCGTCTGGCGCTCCGGGCCATGAATCCTCCCAAGACACTGATCCGGCAGGTGGTGAAAGTAGGGCTCGACGAAGCTCGAACAGGGCAGGACTGGGCCGAATGGGGAATGAACCGTGAAGATATCGTCGACGACCAGGCCTACCGGGCAAGGATTCTGGACCAGCTCAAACGCTGCCACGGCGGAGGAACCGACGAGGACTATGTCAGGATGTACGAAGCCTCAATGGTCCGGGACGAAGGCATGGCCAAAACGGTCGCCGACGCGCTCATGACCGCGCGCCGGGACCCGCAAAACCGAACCGTAATTCTCAGCTATACCGGCGGCGGACACATCCAATTCAATCTTCCCGTCCCGAAACGGGTCGCCCGACGCCTGGACATGCCGGTCGCCCAGACAACGGTGTATCTGACCTCCTTCGATCCGACTCGAATCGGAGAGATCCAGGATTTGCTGCATGACGGCATCGCGGACTATCTCTGGCTCACACCTGTCAGCCAGCAGGGGCCGCCTCAGCGTTGCCGGTAAGGCCATACCCGAACGCCTCACGGCCCGCGGAAAGAACCGCTCATTTCTTGACAGGGCCGGACCGGAGAGGCAGACTACCCCCACAATTACGATCACATTCCATGGCACCCATGCGAAACAAAATTCCTTGCAGCGCGGAGCGGCTCGGCCTCCTCGATCCCCAGATGATCAAGGCAGTCGTTGAGATTTCCGCGTTCCAGATCGGTCATCAATACCTCTCGGAAAATCGCGTGCGGATTGTGGAAGCCGACGACGCGCAAATTTCCTCCGCCGTTATCGGAAACTCAGGGCTCTATGAACAAACCATCCGGCTGAAAGATGGCCACTTAGTCTCGAAATGCTCGTGCACGCTTCCCGAAGAGCCCATCTGCCGCCATTGCATCGCCGTCCTGTTGGAATACCACCGCTGGTCCCAACCGCGTCAAACCCGGAAGGCTAAAGACACTCCCAGAGACGTCAAACCGCCCGCACAAACTGAAGCGCAAAGTAACGGAAACGGAAAACCTGCAATGGGCCAAAGTCCCTCGACCGATGTGAAGCTGAGCGAAGTCATGCTGTTCATCGAATGGCTCCAGCCCGCTATGAAAGCCATTGAAAAAATCCAGGCCGTGCCGCCGCCCCCCCCGATCGCCCCTGGTGAAGTGGCGAATTGGATCCAGACCATCCGTAATCTGGAAGATCGGCGCCGGGACAGCGAAGAAGTGCAAGTGAAGCTGGAATCAGACATGCGCGATCGGGAAGCGTATGTCGGTCGGCTGAGTCAACAGCTCCAGGCCTCTATCGCTGAAGCAAAATCTGCCCAGGCCGCGACGCTCGCGTTGCAACACGAAATCGAGACCTATAAAACCATGCTGACGAAAGTCGCTGAACTTTCAGGAGAAGTCAGCCGGTATGATGGGCAACTGAAGTCATTGGCCCAGGAATTTACCAATAAGGGAACTCAGCTCGATCGACTGGCCGGCTCCTGCAAAGAAGTCGCCGAAGCGCTCAAATCCATCGCCAAACAATCGCCGGCCCGATAGCCTTGCCTCACAACCCCTAGATCGCCCCCTCATAAGTTCCCGATCAAAGACCTTGCGCCGATCGATTCAGTTTTTGTACAATACCCTCCTCATTTTGGATGTACCCTTGAGGGAGGAAAGATCATGATGAAGAAATTGCTCGAATCAGTGAGCATTGCTGTCGCCATCGTACTGACAGTCGTCCCGCAGGTCCTCGCGAATGAAGCGCATGGTGACGGACCCCCGGACTACAGCGGCATCACCGGCTTGTACTATGTCATGATCGGCGGGATCCTGGCATACGGTGTGTACGACACATTCCTGAAAAAGTCGTAGTTCCTTCGTCAATACCAGTCGGTTACAAACTCCTGCTTTGCTGAGAAACCGGCAAGGCAGGAGTTTCTATTTCCCCTTGTCCTTCGTCTGCTGTGCTTTCGCTAGGACCGGCCCTATTGTTCTCAGCATCGTTTCGACGATCATGCGATAGCCCTGAGCGGTCGGATGAATGCCATCGGCCTGGTTTAAGGTATGGGACGCGGCCACCCCTTCGAGAAAAAACGGGATCAGCGGGAGCCGATACCGCGCCGCCAAATCCGGATAAATGCGTTCAAACCCTGACAGATACTCTTTGCCATAATTGGGCGGGAGCTTCATCCCGGCCAGAATCACCTGCACACCTGATCGTTGCAGTTGTTGGATGATCTGCTCCAGGTTGCCTTCGGTCTCATCCACGCGCAGCCCGCGCAACCCGTCGTTCGCCCCCAATTCAAGAATCACGATCTCAGGACGGCCCCGTAAAATCCAGGGCACACGCCGCACTCCTCCCGCGGTCGTCTCTCCGCTGACTCCGGCATTGACGACCCGGTATCGCAACCCGAGCGCATCCAGCCGCCGTTGTAGTTGCGCGGGATAGGTTTCATCCGCGGCGACGCCGAGACCGGCCGTCAGGCTGTCGCCGAATGCAACGATTTTGGGTCGCACATCCTCTGCCGGCGTCGCTGCAAACGGCACGGAGAGACAAACACCCGTGAGCCAAACCAGAACAAGACAACCAATGCCCGCGCGACTCACCCGTGATTGCAATTTCAATCGTCCCTCCATCTCCGTACAGTATAATACCATCTCTCGAACAGTCCCCTGTTGAGGAGGAATACCCCGTCACATGATTCGCGTCACACAGCTTTCAATGCGCCTGGCAGCCGGAGGACGAGCCGTGCCGATTCTGGACAATCTCTCCCTGGAGATTCCGGACAAGCAAATGGTCGCGATCGTCGGGCCATCAGGCAGCGGAAAATCGACGCTCCTTGGATTGATGGCCGGCCTCGATCGACCGACGTCGGGGTCCATCATACTGGACGGCCAGGAACTGACGACCATGTCCGAAAGCGCCCTGGCCCGTTTTCGCCGAGCCAAGATCGGCTATATCTTCCAATCGTTTCATCTCATCCCCACACTCACCGCCCGTGAAAATGTCGCCGTGCCTCTTGATCTGAGCGGCGAACGAAACAGCGATGAGCGGGCGGCCGACCTGTTGGCCGCTGTTGGACTAGCCGATCGTCTCGATCATTATCCTGTACAGATGTCCGGCGGAGAACAACAGCGCGTCGCGGTCGCCCGGGCCTTCGCCTGCCGTCCGCCGTTCCTGTTTGCCGATGAACCGACCGGCAACCTGGATAGCACCACAGGCACGCACGTGATCAAGCTGCTCCTGGCCATGCATCGAGATTACGGCACCACGCTGGTACTCGTCACCCATGACCGCGATCTGGCCGGGCACATGCAACGAATCGTGTCGTTGCGGGACGGACGGATCGAGTCAGACCTCCCGACGGACATCCGCGTATGAACGCGTTCGTCATCACCATGGCATGGCGAGAAACCCGCGCGGCCTGGCGGCATTTTTTCTATTTTCTCACCTGCATCGCGGTGGGAGTCGGCGCGCTCGTGGGCGTCTCGCTGTTCTCGACTCAACTGGGACACGCCGTCACGAAAGAAGCCCGGGGACTGCTCGGCGGCGATCTGGAAATCCGGCTTTCCCGTCCGATCAGCCACGACGGCCTCGCCTATGTAACGTCACTGTCTCATCGCAACATTACGACGACACATGTGAGCGAGCTGATCGGCATGGCCGCTCACGTGTCCGGGATACGGCCCGTCGGCCAGCCTTCACAAATCGTCGAACTCAAAGCCGTAGAGTCACTCTATCCGCTGTACGGAACCCTGCGCCTCGAACCTGATCGCCCCCTGTGGGAACTGCTGCAACCTCAACCGGCCGGCTGCCCGGCGCAACCCTGCTGGGGCGCAGTCGTTCAGGAATCGTTGCTGATCAGAATGGGATTGGCCGTCGGCCAGCCTCTCACGATCGGCCAGGCAACCTTCCTCATCACCGGCGTGGTGAGAACCGAGCCGGACCGCATGGCAAACGCCTTCAGCCTGGGCCCTCGCGTATTGATTGCGCAGGATGGACTCCGCGCCACAGACCTGGTGAAGCTCGGCAGCCGTATACGGGAACGTTATCTCCTGCACATCCCTTCTGCCGCCCCGATTGAACCGCTCTTGTATGAATTGCGGAGCCGCTTGGCCGCCGAATCCCCACGTGTATCGACTTATCGGGATGCACAACCCCAGTTGAAGCAGTTTCTGGAGCAACTGACCCGGTATCTCGGACTCGTCGGCCTGACCGCTCTGTTTGTCGGCGGCATGGGCGTCGCCACATCCGTGCGGGCCTTTCTGCGCGAGAAACTGGCGACGATCGCGATTCTGAAAACGGTCGGAGCCGATTCTCCGACGATCATCAAAACCTATGCAGCCCAGGCGCTCCTCTTAGGTCTGGCCGGCAGTGCCGCAGGGCTGCTTCTCGGCATCGGTCTTGAGCAGTCCGTACCCTGGATGCTGTCTTCATGGCTCGCGTCTGATCTGCTGGATCAGATTGGCTTTACCTCGACTCTTTCCCTTGATTCGCTCATGCCCTTGGGCAAAGGCCTGGCCCTCGGCATACTCACCACTCTGCTCTTCGCGCTCTGGCCGTTGTTGGCGATTCGATCCGTGAAGCCGGTCGCATTGCTGCGGCGCGATGCGCTCACGGAAGAACCGCCGCCGGATGGCACCGGGCTGGCATGGCATCACCGATTCGCCCGCGTCGACCGGGTCCGGCTGATCACAGCCGGGGTGATCGCCATCGGACTGGGATTCCTATCGATGTGGCAGGCCGGCGCCTGGAAGATCGGCCTGCTCTTCATCGGGGCCTTTTCCCTGGCCATCGCACTGTCGGGCGGCGCCGCCTGGGTCTTGATCAACACACTGGCCTCGGTGGGCCACGTCAAACAACTGGCCATTCGCCAGGCGGTCGGCAATATCGTCCGGCCGGGAAGTCAGGCCGTCAGCACGACGATCGCCATCGGCATCGGCGTCATGGTCATCGTCACGGTCGCACTGGTCGAACGAGCCTTGCTCCGGCAGGTGGGGGAGAGCCGGCCGACTGACGCCCCCGCGTTTTTCTTCATCGATATCCAGCCCGACCAGATTGAGGGGATGACCCGCCTGCTTCGAGAGCGGGCGGACACCCTCCCGCCGACGCTGACTCCTCTGGTCCGATCGCGCCTCGCGGCCGTCAACGGCCGGCCAATCCAAAAAGAGGCCACCTCCGCGGAAGAGGAACGGGCGGCACAGACGGCGGACAAAGATCAGCGGAGACAAACCTGGTATCAAACTCGCGAATACGCGCTCACTTTTCTGAACGACCTTCCCAAGGACAACGTGATCGTAAAAGGTGAGTGGTGGACGCCCGGACAAACATTCTCCACGCCGATGGTGTCGCTCGAAGAAGAAGCGGCCAAGGGACTGGGACTGGACATCGGACACACCCTTGAGCTCGACATTCAGGGCACACCGCTGACCGCGGAGGTCCGCAGTATCCGCAAAGTCGAGTGGGGAAATTTCTCCACGAATTTTTACATGATTTTCTCACCGGGCGCGTTGGATGGGGCCCCGCTCACCTATGTTGCAACCGTCCGGGTGCGGCCTTCAGAGGAAGTCTCGCTCCAGCAGGCCGTCGTCGCTGAGTTCCCCAACGTCACCGCCATCAATATCGGCGACGTCATCGACAGTTTCGCGCGGATCCTCGATCGCCTGACGCTGGCCATCCACGCAGTCGCCCTGTTCTGCGTACTCACCGGAGGGCTGGTGCTGGGGGCGGCGCTTGCCGCGACCCGCTACCGCCGGCTCTATGAATCAGTCGTGCTGAAAGCACTGGGCGCAACCCGGAGCTTGATTCTAGGATCCTTTGCAACCGAATATTTATTGTTGGGTATCGTAGGCGGCCTGACGGGTGTCGGATTGGCCAGCGCCTTGTCCTGGGTGCTGTTGCGATTTATTTTTGAACTGCCGTGGGCCCTGCATCCGCATCTGTTGTTGACCGGGCTGGGGCTGACGATGGGCCTTACACTGAGCATAGGGCTGCTCAGCACCTATCGCCTGCTCGGGCAACGCCCGTTGGCCGTTCTCAGGCACGAGTAGGCTCGGGCATCCAAATATCTAGAATGCCACGGAGGCGCCCTTGATCCTGGCGATGAAGCCGGACAAATCGAAGGCCGAGTTCCCCACGGGACGATGACCGGACAACCGCTTCATCGACCATGATCGGAAACGAGCTGTTGGAATGTTGAAACTCCAATTCCAGGCGCGTGCCAGGGACAACCGGATGGTCGCAGCGAATTCGGCACCCGCGAATTGACAGATCTCGTAATACGCCTTCCCGCCCGAGCTGGTGGGGAGAGGATCCGAGGGGTTTGAACCACACAGGAAAATCCACCGCGACCCGGTCAAAGTTGCGGCGGGGGCTCTCGGCAGAACAGCCGAGGAACGTACGGAAACGCTGTGCACACAGCTGACAACGAAAGGGATAGACTGTCACACAGCCAAAGAGCCGGTCGGTGACCGACTGCCGGGTGGCAAGCCGGGTCTTCGCCGTACCGCAAGAAGGGCAAACCACAAGCCCCATTCGATCTTCCTCCTGCCTCGAACAGACAGGGCAATCGTACGGCCTCATTCTCTCTTTCTGCTACCCCTCAAAGGTACAAGGGAAAACTCTCTAGCTAAAAGCTTCACCGAGTTCCGGCTGTCGCATTCACATTCTTCTCTGACTCAGCCTTTCAGCAGTTCAGCCAAGCTCCGGCGTTCTCGTTCACGGAAGGTGACGGCGATACGCAGCTGTTCCAAATACTGTTCCAGCGTCTTCCCGCCGAGATCGATCTTGCGGAAGGCAAAAAACTCGCGCACGTCTTGTTCAAGCTCGGGAGTCGCGAGCGCAACAATGCCGCCGCACATGCGCCGCAGGCCCTGCTTCGGAAAGAGCCGGTCCATCTGATCCCAGTTCCGCTTCACAAACTCCCAGGCGAGTTCACGCCCGTGCACATTGCCCATCACCGCACTGACCACAAACGGTGCATCCTGCGTCCGAATCGATCCGTTGATCGTTCGAGCGAGTGTCTGTGTCAGCAGCGCCGGGGATTGAAAGGCTGCAAGGGCAAAGAGATAGCGTCGCTCATCCTGCGGAGTGGTGGCCGATCGGGAATGATCCGAGAACTCGTTGTAGCGCGCCTCGTCCCCGATATAAGCCAGGATAGAAACAAGCGCAGGAACGATATTGGGGTCAACACGAGAATGGTCCGTGCGGTACTGTCGATATAGCTCCGCCGCATGCTCCTGAATAGCGGGGTCGTTACCGAGTCTCCCCAGCGCGCCGATGAGCTCTCCCCGCAACTGCCGGGCAAGCTCATCCTCGCCGGCCTGAGGCATCCACCCGAGCGCTGTCACAACCGGCGCGAGCCGGGCGCGAACGAAGGATTCCAGCACCGGCCGGTCCGCGGCCGAAATGATTCGATTCAAGAAGGCAAAAGAGTCGAGCAGGACGGCCCAGACGTTTTTGTCTCGCTCTTCCGCAAAATAACTTGTCACCTGCACATAATCGGACAGTGGAGTAAGTCCGGAGACGGCTGTGGCCCAAGCATCGCTGACCAGACTGAATCGCTCACTCGGGGCAAGCTGTTCGACTCCGGCGTCCAGGATCCGCTGAAGCAGCGCGGAGTCGTACCGAACCCGATAGAATCCATGGCCCGCTTCGTTCGCGAACAGATGCTGAACTCCGTTCGGCAGACTCACGCGCATCTCCCGCTCCGCCAAGAGAAGGCGGCGATGTTCGGTGACGCCCCCGGCGGTGATCCGAAATGGAAGGGGAATCTGCCAACGCGTCTCGGTCGATTCGGAAGACGGAAGATAGGTAAACCGCTGCTGCGAGAACACGATTTCCGTCGCATGCTCCTGGCGCACCGTCACGAGGGGATAGCCCGGCTGAAAAATCCAGCCGTCCATGAGGTCGGGAACCGCCTGCTTCGCGGCTTGTCCCAACGAGACCCATAAATCCTTGGTGTCGGCATTGCCGTAGGCATGGGCACGGAGATACGCCCGCACACCGTCGCGAAACACCGCCGGGCCGATATGCTGTTCGAGCATGCGCAGCACGGATGCGCCTTTTTCGTACGTCAGCACGTCGAACATCGCATCGGCGTCTTTCGGTGCGCGCACGGGATACTCGATCGGCCGTGTGCTGAGCAGCCCGTCCACGGAAAAGGCCGCGGCCCGCGAGACGCCGAAGGCGTCCCAGCGTTTCCACTCCGGCTTCCAGGCATCGACCGCGAGCATTTCCATGAACGTCGCGAACGCTTCGTTCAGCCACAACCCGTTCCACCAGGACATGGTCACCAGATCGCCGAACCACATATGCGCATTTTCGTGCGCGACGACATCGGCCACCCGCTCCCGCTCTGCATGCGTCCCGGTTCGTTCATCCACAAGCAACGCGGTTTCCCGAAAGGTAATGGCACCGAGATTTTCCATGGCGCCGGAGGCAAAGTCGGGGATGGCCAGGAGATCGAGTTTGTCGCCCGGGTAGGGAATGCCGTAATACTCCTCGAAAAACCTCAGCGATGCTGCGGCGATCTCAAGGCCGAACGGCGTCAGAGACTGTTTGCCGGGGACGGTCCAGAGACGGAGCGGCGTCTTGCCTACGAACACCGGAGCGGTCGCTTCAAGCCGCCCTACGATAAAGGCGACAAGATAGGTGGACATCTTCATGCTATCGGCAAATCGCACCACCTTCTTGCCGGATTCGATGGAATCGGACACGATCGACGTATTCGAGACGGCGGTCAGGCCCGGATCGATCACCAAGGTCGTGCCGAAGACGGCTTTGAAATCCGGCTCATCCCAGCAGGGAAAAGCTCTGCGTGCGTCGGTCGCTTCAAATTGGGTCGCCGCCATGGTGTGCGATACGCCGGCCTGGTCTTTGTAGGTGCTGCGATAGAACCCGCGCAGGTGGTCATTCAACGTTCCTTGAAACACGAGTGTGAGCTTCGACTCACCCACGGGAATGAGACGGGGAAACGTGAACCGGCACCGCTGCGTGACAGAATCAAGCTCGATCGTGGCCTCAAGCCGGTCGCCCGCCGCCCCTGTGAGTGCAGCCGATGAAATCGCGAGGTCGACGGCATTCACAATGACCACACTGGTCGCTTGCGCCACCATCAACGTGATGGTCGCGACGCCTGAAAATGTGGCGGAGGGGAGATCCGGCTCCAGCCGTAAATCATAGCGCTGTGGAATCACGTGTCGCGGTAATCGATACGGGTCCAGGCTTCCGGGTGTCTCATCCAATGTCATATCTTCGCCTTTCGGTCGTGCTGCCGTAGTTGCCGCATATACCGGATCGAGGGTCGAGAGAGCGGGGCGGGCTACTGGAAGGAACAAGAGGGCACAGGCCTGCGTCGCCAATCGTGTGAGCACATGACGCCTGCCGACGGATTCACTCATCTCTCCGGCGCATGGTGAACGTGAACGCCCTGAGGTGACCCGACGATCAACACGTTCGTCCGCCCCACGAAAAGTCCGGTTTCCACGATACCGGGAATCTGATTCAACGCAATTTCGAGGTCGCCGGGTTGATCGATGCGCGCCAGATGGACATCGACGATCAGGTTCCCGGCCTCGGTCCTGAACGGTGCGCCGTTTTTTTCCCGCAGCACCACGCGGCTTTTGGTCAGGGTCTCAATCTCGCGCGCGGTGCTTCCCCATCCAAAAGGAATGACTTCGATAGGCAACGGGAAAGACCCTCCGAGCACCGGCACCTGCTTGGTGTGATCAACGAGGACGATGAATTGTTTGGCGGAAGCCGCGACGATCTTCTCCTTCAGGAGCGCGCCGCCGCCCCCTTTGATCAGATTGAAACCGGGGTCGACTTGATCCGCACCGTCGATGGCGATATCGATTTCCCAGCGGTTATCCGCGTCGATCAATGTGATCCCGGCCTGGCGGGCAAGTGTAGCGGTTTCCTGCGATGTGGGGATTCCCCGAAGCGACATCCCGGCGCGAACCTTTTCACCGAGCGCGACGACCATATGCTTGGCCGTCGAACCGGTCCCCAGCCCTACAACCATTCCGTCACGAACGAACTCGACGGCTCGCAAGGCTGCCGCTTTTTTCAGGCTGTCGAGATCCAGCGATACGGTCATGACGTCGCACCCTGGGAAAGCGCGGCCGCAACCGATGCCGCACCTAACAGCGCCGTCTGCTGGTTCATCACGACTTTGACCGGCATATTGCTCAACAACCGTTTGTACCGCCCTTTGTTCACGAAGGCTTTCATAAATGTGCCGTCCTGAAGTTTCTTGATCAGCTTCGGGGCCATCCCGCCGGCTACATACACGCCGTCGAGCGACAGTGCTTTGAGCGCCAGATTACCGGCCTCGGCTCCATAAATAGCAGCAAAAAGCTCCAACGACTGCTTGGCGATTTCGGCCTGGCCCTTCAGGCCGGCTTCGGCGATTTCGGCAGCCGGATCGCCGACCTTGATTTTTTCCGCCAGCCACGTCGGTTCGTTTTTCTTCGTATCCCGGACATACTCGTAGATCGCGAGTAATCCGGGACCCGACAGGATCCGCTCGTAACTGACATGAAGAAATTGGCTGCGCAGATACCGCAGCAGTTCGATCTCGTAGTCGTTGTTCGGGGCAAAATCGGTATGGCCGCCTTCCGAGGGCATCGGACGATACGACTTGCCGTCCCAGAACAGAATGGCTTCGCCGAGTCCGGTCCCCGCCGCGATGAGTGCGAGCGCCTGGCGCTTTTTCGGAGAGGTGCCGGGGTTGAGCACTTCCACTTCGTCCGGCCGCAACAGCAAAATCCCATAGGCGGTCGCTTCAAGGTCGTTCAGCAGTTGCACGCGGGGAATACCGAATCGTTTGGCAATCGCGGCCCCGTCCACCACCCAGGGCAAGTTGGTCGTCTGAGCGTGGTTCTCGATCACCGGGCCGGCAACGCCGAAGCAGGCCGCCGTCAGTTTGATCGGCTCTTCCGGAAGAGCTTCGCCCGCCGTTTCGTCACGCTCGGACGGCTCTGCATCCATCTCGTCCAGCAGCGTCGGGGGCTTCGGCGGCGTGAGGAACTCTTCCAGAATCTCTTCCAGCGATTTGTAATCGGCACTATGAAAAGTCTCAACTCTGACCGGTTCCACCCGCTCGGTCGGCCAATCATAGAGCGCCAGATTCGTCTTGGTTCCGCCAATGTCGCCGGCAAGAATCATCGTCCGTCCTTCTCGTCAATCGTACTTATCGCGTGAGGGCCGCGGCGGCCGCATCATCCAGGAGCCAGATCAGCCGGTTGCTGTCCGGCTTCACCCGAGCCGCGGGCAAAGCCCGCTCCGCCGGAGTATGCGGCTGCAGCACAGCACGAACTGTTTGCGCCTTTCCGGCGCCGGTCACGAGGAACAGTACCACAGTCGCCCGGTTGATCACACCTAGGCTCAGCGTTAAACGGGAGGAGATCCCCTTCGGCGACTGCCCGACCGCGACAAGCTGATTCTGCTCCGACAGCGCAGACGTGCCTGGAAATAAAGAAGCAGTATGGCCATCCTCACCCAAACCGAGAAGAACCAGGTCAAGGATGGGAATGGCCGGTGGAGGACAATTCGTAATGTGCCGGATCATGTCCTCATACTCTCTGGCGGCCTGACCAAGGTCTGCCGACTCACCTTTTATCCGATGGACCTGCGACGACTCGATTCCCAGAGGGCGGAACAGCGCCCCCTGAGCGAGCCCATAGTTGCTGTCAGGATGATCGGGAGGGACACCGCGTTCGTCGCCGAACAGAAAGATCATATGCTCCCACTGGCATTGCGACTTCCAGTCGGCGGAGGTCAAGGCTCCATAGAGCGCCTTGGGGGTCGAGCCACCAGAAAGAGCAATGACGCAACGCCCTCGTGCCTGGATAGCCTGAGCGGAGATATCCCGGAACAGCCCGCACGCTTGAGCCAGCCAATCAGGACCGGACGGGCAAACCCGAATATCGGGAAGGGTCGGCATGTTATCGATTCTGAGGGGTGGCTCGCCGCTTCACCGGAGCGGCCCGTCGACGCGGCCGGCGCGGAGCGGGGCGTAACCGGCTAACAATGGCATCGACGGTGGCCACCGGGTTCGTCCCGAGCGCAACCCGAATCACAGGACGGCCGTGCGCCTGTAACGATTCCAGATCGCCGGTCGCTTGAGACTTGGCCAAGATTCCAAATGAAAACGGTTGCGCAGGAATCTTGATGTCTGGAGTCATACGGTCAACGAGTTCCAGAAAGATGCCGCTCGCCGGCCCGCCTTTATGGAGTTGCCCCGTCGAATGGAGATAACGCGGGCCATACCCGAACGTCGTCGTGACATGATGCTGTTGGACCAGCGCCTTTCGTAGCCGGCGGATGGCGGCTTCGAACGGCTTTGACGGTGTCGCATACGCCAAGATCGCCACATAGGCGCCGGCATGGAGTTGCCCGGCCAACCCGACGACCGCTTCATTCGGGCTGCTCACGACGGGCTCCGGAAGCCGGCCGGTAGCCTGATACCCGTCAAGCACGCGCCTGGTGTTGTCCTTACTCTCCTGCACGTTCGGCTGATCAAACGGCTGGATACCCAGAAGATGCCCGGCGACCGCCGTCGCAAATTCCCAGCGGAAAAACTCTGCGCTCAGATCATACTTGTCGCGCAGTGCGAACGTGAGAACCGGATGCCCCGCACGTGCAAAAGCCTGAACCTGCCGATCCAGCGCCTGATTGTTCGCTCCCTTCAACCTCAGATACACAAAAAACCGATCGGATCCGTACTGTGCCGGTGAGAGGACAGGTTCCTGCGCCACAGGGACAATCCCTCTGGTTTCCTTGCCGGTGCTTTCGGCCAGCAGCTGCTCGGCCCACAGTCCAAACGTATCGACAGGGGAGGACGCAAGTACCGTGACCTTGTCACGTCCTGCCTGAGCAAGCGCACCCATCGCCACCCCCAAATACGCACCGGGGTTGTCCGGGATTGAACGAGTCTCGCGGCAACGATTGGCCATCGCTCCGGCGCGCTGCAACAACCGGGATACATCCAACCCGAGCAACGCCGCCGGAACCAGGCCGAAGAGCGAAAGAACGGAATACCGCCCGCCGATGTCGGGCGGATTACGGAAGATCCGGCGGAAACCATGTTCACGCGCCATCTTCTCGAGACCGGTGCCCGGATCAGTGATCGCGATGAACTGCTGCCCGCCACGGTTTCCCTTCGTTCCCGCCACAAGTTTCCAAAAATAAGCGAAGAGAGACATGACTTCGATGGTCCCTCCCGACTTGCTGGCCACGAGAAAGAGCGAGCGGGCAGGATGAATCGACGCGGTCACACGACGAACCCATCCCGGCACAGTGGAGTCGAGCACCCAAAGACGCGGCGCTCCCTTTTTTGAACCGAACGACGTGCGAAAAACTTCGGGGCCCAGGCTGCTGCCGCCCATGCCAAGCAAGACCACATCACGGATGCCCTCTGCCCTTGCCGTCTCGGATACGTCTTTCAACGCCGGCAGATGCGCGGGCATCTCATCGGCCAACGACAACCACCCCAGTCGATCGGTAATTTCAGCAGGGTCGGGCTTCCACAGGCGATGATCCTTGGACCAGAGCCGTTCCACCACTCGATTGCGTAGGCCCGACTCCATTGCGTCGCGGAGGAGGACGTCGTAGGGAGCGGCAAGCTGTTCGCCGGAAGGAATCGCCATGGCGGGCTCTCCTTGGTTGACTCACCCCAAATGTGCGTGAACGGGACGTTGCTGCATCTTAGGAATCGGGCCGACAAAACGCAATGGAGCCTGGCGGAAGCCATCCCCTATGGCTCGGCAGGGCGACGGATCACCACGGCCATCCCATCTACAGTGGACCAGGCTAAGGACTGGGCCTGCTCGCCGGACAGTGTCAAGTTGATCGTCGGAGCGTCCACCAGTGGTTGGGCGTCCCCCCAATACTGCCTCCAGGCCTGGAGCCGCTTCCAAACCTTCTGCCTCATCGCCTGAATCCACGCTATGGATCCTTCGTCGGCAGAAGGCTCGATATCCATTGTCATTGCCGGAGTGAATGACAGCCGGTATTCCGTCGGCATGTCGGAAAGAGAGATGGGCTCCTGTTCGGTCGTCGCTGCGGGATCAATCTTTCGACGGAGCACGGGCGGGCGGGCGATCAAGCGGAACGTTCCTGCCAATCGCGGACGCTCAGTCACCGACCAGGTCGCGATGGGAAGCCGATGCAAATCCACTCCGCGGGCCTTGATGAGGATGGTCCCTGCGACGAGATCAACGAGGAGATACGTTTGGGGACGCGCAGCCAGCTTGAGCTCTTCTTCGAGAACCCGGGAGGCTTCCTGCAAGGCGGAAGGATTGTTGATATCGAGATCGGGAAACACCTCGCCCTCGGCAGCCCAACAGGGAACGGCCAGAAAAAGAAGAGCAGCCAAAATGACGGGTACGGGCATGAAGCGCATCTGCACGAAGACGTGGAACTAGAAGATCATGATCGGTGTCCCGACTCGTGCGAGTTGATAGACACTTTTCAGATCATCATCGTTTAGTCGAATGCAACCATGGGTGACGTTCTTGCCGAGCAGCCGAGTGTAGAGTGTCCCATGAATAAAGTAGCCTTTGCCAAACCCAAGCGCATAGTCGCCCAGCACGCCTTGCTCAACTCGGTCCGCGGGATTCTTAGGGACCATGAGTCCCTCTTCAACGAACGCCCAATCGGGCTTGACCCAGACGGGATGGGTGAGCTTGGATTGCACCGTAAATTCACCGCGCGGTGTATCAAACACCCACTGGGTATTCCCGTCCCCCGGCTTATCAAGGACCACGCCGCTGCCGGTTGAAGCAATGGCATCCAGCACAATTTCCTGGCTGCGCTTCACATAGAGATGATTTCGGGCGGTGTCTACCAGGATGTACGGCTGATGGGGGATGAACTGCGAGAGCTGCTTCTTCAGCCCTTTGTATTGATTCTGCAGGCCGCGGAGCACAACGGGATCGACTGGGGACGGTTGGGGGACCGATGCAATGGAGGACTGAAGCTGACTGCTGCTATATGGAATCACCGCAAGCAGCGCGAAGGAGAGCACCGAACCTATGAGGAGAAGGACTCGCGCCATGGACGTGATCTCAGGTTTCCTCTTCGTGATCTCCCAGCTTAGCCAAAGCCATCGCCACTGCGTTGCGCCCTGTTAAGGCACCGACAATACTCACAGGAGTCCCCGGCTCAACCCGCTCGAACAGCGCACTCATCTGCGCATTCTCCAGCATGACACAGCCCAATGTCTGTGCCATGAATTCGTTTTCGACGCCATGAATTTCGATCTGCCCTCCGATTTGCTTCAGGGCCGGGATCCGGCCCACCTTCTTGCCCTGTGCAAAGCGGCGACGATCATCCTGATTCGGATAATCTAACACCAGGGCCCGATAGAACTGTGTGCGGCCCGCGCCTCGCTTATCCGTAATACGGTATCGGCCTTCCGGAGTCGCTCCGTCACCCTGGAATTGCTTTTCACGGATACCATTAAACCCCAAACGGACAGGGTATGATACCACCTTGTTTCCGTTCTTGTAGAGCGTCAGCACCCGCTCGGCTTTACTCACGACAATGGCCGTGGACCGGTGTGTCCGGGACCAGTCGATCGTCTGCTGCGCCAAGGTCTGCCACCCGCGGATAGACTGCGTATCCGCATAGCGCCCCAGTTCCCTGGCGAGGAGTGCGGATTGTACCTGCAACGCCTTGCCGGCCAGGTCCGCCGTTTCGATGGACCTCAGATAGTCATGCTGATCGTAAAAGGATCGAGCCTGTTTCACCAGCAAATCGGTCTGAACGGGCTTTCCGCCCAGCACAATGCGGCCGTCGATGGCCTCGATTTGAGAGGACAACGCGCGAAACCGTTCTTCCACGCGTACTACTTTCAGTTGAGCGCGTTGCTGTTGCGCCTGTCGTTCGCCATGAAGTTTCGCAAGGGTATTCCCGCCTTCGTCATGCAGTCGTCGGAGTTCCGCTTCAAGATCGTTCGATTCCCACGGCCATCGCACCAGATCATCGTCCGATTGTACGCGGGCACGGAGAGGCACCCACTGCCGCACAAAACGGGCATATTCCTCAGGGGCAATTTCCGGGGCTTTGAGGGCAACCAGCTGCTGGTCAATCGTTTCGATTGCATTTACGAGTTCAGGCGGAATGGCCTGGACACAGGCGGAGAGCGCTCCCGCCAGGAACAACCCCTGGACGAGAGCGATCAGACCGCTTTTCACTGAAAGAGTAATCATAAACTAATATTATCTTACTTCTTTTTCGGCGCAGAGGGTTTTCCTTTCCCCACCTTCGCCAAGGCATTCTGTATTTCTGCTGAGACCGCTTGCCCTTTGTCATGAATCGCTTTGGCTTGAGTCTGAGCGGCCGGATAGTCTTCTTTATCGATCGCCAATTGAATCTGATTCAGCGAGGCCTTCAAGGCCTCGACATCATTCTTGATAGCCTCGAGTGCGGCACGATCCTTACCGACCGGAGCACTGGCCACCAGTTCCACAGCAGCCTTCACGGCTTCCTGCGCTACTTGCTGCGCCTGCAGGGCACCGGCCTTGGCTTCTTCCTTCTTTTTCACGGCATCGGCTTTGACCCGTTCCGCATCAGCCTTGGCGGAAGCCGCAAGCTGTTCGGCTTTCCCATAATCGCGGAGGAGCGCAAATTTTCCATCCTGATCTGCGACTTCTTTTTTCATGGCAGCCAACGAGGCCTCGAGCTTGGCGTACTCTTGCGCCGAGTACGTTGCCGCTCCGCTCATTTGAGCGTCCTTGAGCGCTTTTTCAGCCGCATCGATTTGTTCGGCCGGAGGCTTGGCACAGCCTGCGAGCAACACTGCTCCAAGCACCAGCGGCGCGAGCCGATTGATCGTGACGTTCATCATCTTCTCCTTAATTGTTTGAGCGGGGAGTTGCCACACACGCGACTTCCGTCCGGTGAGAAGATCGCCCACAGATCATGAGTGATCCTCCCACCGAGAACCTGAGGGATGGAAGCAGCTTAGCCGTTCTTCTTTTCCTTCCCCTTCTTCTTGCCTTTTCCCGCCTTCTTGCCCTTCTTGCCCTTCTTTTCCTTTTCTCCATCCATCTTCTTTTCAGTCTCAGCAGGAGCACCCATCGCCGGGGCTGCAGGAGCCGGAGCGGCGGGAGCTGGGGCCGGAGCAGTTTCCTGCGCGTGCACGTAGGTGCCGGTTGAGAACATGGCTGTGAGTGTCAGAGCCAGCATACTGGTTAGAATTCTACCCATGTGAGGAAACCTCCTGTAATGTAAGTGATTGAATGTGCATGACTCTTGATGCAAATGAGTCTTCCATCAAGTAGTCACAGCGATAGCGTAAGTGTCCGCTTGCCTTACTGGCAAGCTTGATGCCATGACTGATCGGACAAAAATTTGTCTATTATAGTTAGGGAATCAACGGTTTACCGATCAACCACCTCTATCTGCAAGGACAGAAGTCTGTGGCACTCTGGCTCTCACAGAGGCAAAATTGCCTCATAAATTAATCTGTTGCATTGAAACTTCCATCAAGAAACGGACGTCCTATACCATTCATTCTTTATCTGACTACTCCGTTGATTTATGAGTAAATTGACACCCGACCGGACCGCCAATATAATGCCCCACTCGATTGGCTAAAGAAATGTAACTACCGAGGGAGAACGTCATGTCTTTTACATCTCAGCAACCGTCAAATCTGAAAAAGAAGCGCGAGCATGGTTTTCGTAAGCGCATGAGCACGAAGAACGGACGGAAGGTCTTGGCTCGCCGCCGTGCAAAGGGACGCGCCCGATTGGCGGTTTAGCGTTTCACTCTGACAGATAGTTGAGGGGCCGGCTCCGAATACGTGTCTTGTTCGCACCGCATGAGTTCCTGCTCGTGTCGTCCTGAGCAGGTCCCGCATTTCATGCATCCTACGTGATTGGCTGTCTGCACGACTCCTGCCGGTTACTGTCATCCAGAACTTGACCACGCACCGGTGGGCGTCTTGAGATGTCTCACTAGCCAGGCATGACGCCATGTTTTTACGAGTCAGTCGCGACATTGAACGAGTGAAGCGCCATGGGCGTCGGAGCTCAACGCAATGTTTCAACTTACTCGCGAGCCGTACGGAGGGTTCCGTGAGCCAGATTGGAATCGTCGTCGGCAGGCGATTTGGAAACGCGGTCAGACGCAACCGGTCCAAGCGGCTCTTTCGCGAACTTATCAGAGCGATTTACCCCGACTTACTACCCGGATACCATCTGCTCGTCTTTCCCAAGCGTGATGCGTTAAGCCTCTCGTTCCGAGAACTCAAGGAGTTGTGGACATCTACTCTGTTGAAGCATCGGCTCCTAACCGCGAGGTCCATTTAGAATGCGCCGGATCCTGGTTGGGCTGATTCATGGATACCGCTATATCATTTCTCCATGGCTGGGTCCTGCTTGCCGGTTTGACCCAACGTGTTCTCGATATGCGATAGACGCCATAAACCGGCATGGCTGCGTGCAAGGCTTGAGCTTGGCCTTCATTCGTTTGCTAAAATGCCACCCCTTTCATACGGGCGGATTCGATCCCGTCAAAAAATAGGTCAACTTGTTTAAAAAGGTACGTATCTAGATGATGGAAAAGCGTGTCATTGTTTTCTTAGTCCTGTCCCTGGCAATTATTTTCGGATACGACTACGCCTTGAAAGAAATGGGCTGGCTCCCTCAGCCGCTGCCTGCGTCAGAATCCTCCGTGTCATCCGAGACAGCGCAGGTAATGTCATCGACCGATGCCTCGCCGATAACAGCATCTTCTCCCCCCGATTCAGCGCAAACACCGGAACCGGGCCAATCTTCGTCGAACCCGGTGGGGCAGACTTCCCGGCCTTCCCCGACAGAAGAGATTGTCATTATTGAAACCGACCTGTATCGCGCCAAGATCTCAACTCGTGGTGCGATACTCACAAGCTGGGAATTGAAGCGGTACCAACAGTCGGCCACTGATTCTGCGCCGGTCCAGCTGGTCAGACAGGGATCGAAATTTACCGGTCCACTGGCTGTCCTCACCACGGATGCGGCAGTGACCAAAACGTTGAGTGATGGTCTCTATACCGTCTCGAAGGATTTCTCTAATCTGGACAGCGCTCATCCGGTCGGCCACATGACATTCCAGCTTCATGATGAGGCCCAAAATCTGCTGTTCGAGAAAACCCTGACCTTCCACGTCGACAGCTACCTGGTCGACATCTCGCTCAAAGGGACCGATCTTTCAGGCGATCTTACAGTAGGATTAGGAACGAACTTCGGAATTGTCGAATGGGGCGATGGCCTGATCGGGCAAATCGGCTCAGCTTCCCTCGTCGACGGGAAATCGGATAAGGATGCACCGGACTCAGAGGTGGAGCGTAAAGGTGCAGTGCAATGGCTGGCACTGCAAGACAAATACTTTCTCTCCGTACTGATCCCGACCCAAGCCTCCTCGACTCTCGTTAGGAAGGAGGGAGACAAGCTTCTTTCGGGAGGTGTCCGCTTCCCGGCTCCAGCTTCAGGCACGGCCTTGAAGCTCCAGCTGTATGCCGGGCCTAAGGAATATGACACGCTCCGAGCGATGCAGATCGGGATCGAAGATACGATCGATTTCGGCTGGTTCGTATTCGGCAGCTGGGGAGTCGTCAAAGCGGTCGCCAAACCGATTTTCTATGTGCTCCGCTTCATCAATGACTATACCCACAACTATGGCGTGACCATTATCCTGCTCACGATGATGCTCAAGGTTCTCTTTGTCCCGCTTCAGTACAAGAGTTACAAGTCCATGAAGCAAATGCAGGTCATTCAGCCGAAAGTCCTGGCGATTCAAGAAAAGTTTAAAGACGATCGAGACCGGTTGAACAAGGAGCTCATCAAACTCTACCGGGATCATAAAGTGAATCCGGTCGGGGGTTGCCTCCCGATGGTTCTGCAAATGCCGGTGTTTGTGGCGCTCTTTAATATTCTCTATATGACGATTGATCTCCGGCAGGCACCCTTCTTGGCGTGGCTCACGGACCTGTCAGTGCAAGATCCCTATTATGTCCTGCCTATTATCATGGGCGTGACGATGGTCATCCAGCAGAAAATCACGCCGACCACGATGGATCCCACGCAGGCTAAAATCATGTTGATGCTTCCGGCGTTCATGACATTTCTTTTTATCAATTTCCCTGCAGGACTGGTCCTCTACTGGCTCACGAACAACGTACTGACGATTTCACAACAATTGATTACCGATCGTGTCATTTTTGCGAATAAGCCCGTCATCTAACCAGCCCGTACGAGGACCGGCAGAGTCACGGCTTTAACGATAGAGAGACTTCCGCTGCGACGTGGCCATGAATAATTCGGGAGGGCCAGAAGACACGATCAGCGCCGTCGCCACTCCTTCAGGGGAAGGCGGAATCGGAATCATACGCATTAGCGGGCCTGACACCCTCTCGATTGCCAGCCGGTTTGTTTCTATTCGTGTGGGAATCCCCCTGAGCAAGATGGAGTCACATCGGCTGTACCTCGCAGATATTATCGATGTAGCGGCCGTTCCGCCACCGCAAGCCCTTGCATCTCCCCAAACCCCGATCGACGAAGCCCTTGTTGTGTATATGAAAGGGCCGCACTCCTATACCGCTGAGGATGTGATCGAAATTCACGCGCATGGGAGTCAGGCCGTCCTGGCCAGAATTTCAGAGATTAGTTTGCAAGCCGGCTGTCGTCTCGCCACGCCCGGAGAGTTTACGAAGCGCGCGTTTCTGAATGGCCGATTAGATCTCTCTCAAGCCGAAGGCGTTCTCGATACGATTAGGGCCACCTCCGAACAGAGCTTGGCCGTCGCTCAGCGCCATCTTCGGGGAGAGCTGAAACGAGCAGTCGATAAATTGAGAGCTCGCCTCTTAGCTACGTTGGCTCATCTCGAAGCGGGAATTGACTTCGTTGAAGAGGATATCGAATTCGTCGGTCGCGAGGAGCTGAGGAAGGTGCTATCTGAGACAGCGGAAGTCATCGAAGCAGCTCTGAATTCAGCCAGGACCGGCCGGGTCCTGAGGGAGGGGGCACGCGTTGTCATCGTGGGTCGCCCGAACGCAGGCAAGTCGAGCCTGCTTAACTGTCTACTGGGAGACAACCGGGCCATTGTTACCAATACTCCCGGGACTACGCGCGACCTGATCGAAGAGACCGTACGCTTTGACGGATGCACACTGTCTCTTACCGATACGGCCGGGTTACGGGAAACCACAGATGACGTTGAACGAGAGGGCATACGTCGAACGAACGATGCTATACGAGATGCGGATCTCCTTATCGTCATGGTAGATGCATCTGAGGGACTTCAAACGGCCCAAACGGTTGACGTTCGCATGTTCCAGAATAGAAATTTCATCGTCGCCTTGAACAAGGTAGACCTGCTCTCTCCGGAACAGTTAGAGCAGTTGCTCCTCAAATTATCGTTGCCTGGTGACATCATCGCATTACCGATCTCGACGCTGACCGGTGAGGGACTCGCGGCATTACGGGATACCATCCGGCAGCGAACTGGACTCTGGACGCTTGAGCCATTCCAGAGTGTCATGATTACGAATGTTCGACATCAGGAGATTCTCCTTCGATGCCGGGACTACCTCGTAAAGGCTCTTGACTCCATTGAGTCCGGCACGCATCCGGAATGTGTCGCAGTGGATTTACGCGGCGCCGCTGATGCGCTTGGAGAGATCACCGGCGCCATAACCTCCGATGATATCCTCAACCGTATATTTTCAGAGTTTTGCATTGGAAAGTAATAGCCGGCATGAGTCAGACCTTTGATGTAATCGTGGTCGGTGGAGGACATGCAGGCTGCGAAGCGGCACTGGCTTCAGCCCGCATGGGTGTCCGCACGCTCCTCCTGACCATGGACAAAAATCGAATCGCGCAAATGTCCTGCAATCCGGCCGTCGGAGGAATTGCCAAGGGACATTTGGTCAAAGAAATCGACGCCCTGGGCGGAGAGATGGGTCGGACGACCGACCAAGCCGGCATACAATTTAGATTTATCAACACGAGCAAAGGTCCTGCGGTCAGAGCATTGCGCGCGCAATGCGACAAGAAACTTTATCGCCTGGCAATGCACGATACATTGTCCGTTGAACCAGGCCTCGCCATTCGTGAAGGGACTGTCGACAGGCTTCTCACATCAGGAATGAACATTACCGGAGTCGTAACAG
Organism: uncultured Nitrospira sp.; assembly: GCA_964512025.1. Lineage (GTDB taxonomy): Bacteria > Nitrospirota > Nitrospiria > Nitrospirales > Nitrospiraceae > Nitrospira_D. The sequence goes on from CAZEHM010000010.1 coordinate 30,271, forward strand.
GGGATGGGGCAACCATCAACGCACGGGCGGTTATTCTTACATCAGGTACTTTCCTTAAGGGATTAATCCATATCGGCCTCAATCACTTTCCCGCCGGCCGCGCCGGAGAGGCTTCAGCAGAACACCTGTCCGATTGCATGCGCGATTTAGGGTTTGAGTTGGGGCGCCTGAAAACCGGGACCCCCCCGCGGCTCGATCGAGACTCGATCGACTTTTCCGTCATGATTCCACAGCCGGGAGATAATCCTCCGACGCCGTTTTCTCATCGAACTGCCCGAATCGTCACACCTCAACTTCCTTGCCACTTGACCTATACCAGTAAGCAGACCCACGACATCATTCGAGATAATCTCGATCGATCTCCTCTCTATAGCGGGGTTATCGATTCAATCGGGCCGCGCTATTGCCCATCGATTGAAGATAAAGTTGTGCGCTTTGCCGAACGGGAACGGCACCAGATATTCATAGAGCCAGAAGGCATTGATACAAAAGAGTTTTATCCGAATGGCATCTCTACAAGCCTTCCCGTCGATGTACAAAGCGAGATTCTCCGGACAATACCTGGACTCGAGCATGCCAAAATGCTCAAGCCTGGCTATGCCATTGAATATGACTACTTCCCCCCTCGACAGCTCCATCCAACACTTGAAACAAAGCATGTTACAGGGCTGTATCACGCTGGGCAAATCAATGGGACATCAGGCTATGAAGAAGCGGCTGCCCAAGGAATTATGGCAGGAATCAATGCAGCACTGAAAATCAGAGAGATGGAGCCGCTCGTTCTTGATCGATCGCAAGCTTATATTGGGGTACTCATCGACGATCTCATCACAAAAGATACCCATGAGCCATATCGCATGTTTACATCGAGAGCTGAGTATCGCCTCCTCCTAAGACACGGGAATGCGGATCTTCGCTTGATGGATATTGGCCACCAAATTGGATTGATTTCGCAGCACTACTATGATCGGTTACTCAAAAAACGTGACTCTATTGCTACTGAGCTGGACAGATTGAGCGCAACCAGGCCAAAAATTACCGATGAGATTCGCACACGACTCAATTGGGCTCATGTAGACGGTCAACATTCCTCTCAAACGTTTGCCCAATTACTCAAGCGGCAGGAATATACCTATCGCGACCTCTTAATGAAGTTTGACCTTTCAGCCATAGAAGATGCTGAAATAGCTGACGAAGTTGAGCTTGAAATAAAATATGAAGGATTTATTCGGAGACAATTGCAACAAATTGGACAATTCAAAAAACTTGAATTGAAATCGATCCCTATAGAATTTAATTACGCATCGATTTCAGGATTCTCACGTGAAGTACTTGAAAAATTTACAAGAGTAAAACCAGCAACGATTGGGCAAGCTTCTAGAATTTCAGGCGTCACACCAGCTGCCATTTCACTTCTCATTGTTGCACTAGAAAAATTCAAACGACAGGGGTCATCACCAACGCGAGTTTGAACTATTCTCCCAACCTTTCCCTTGACCTCCCGTATTCATTCACGTATGTGTTCCACGTGGAACAAAAATCTGACGTTCAATCATTACTATCAGCCACATCCTCTTCTATTGGAATCGATCTAACAGCCGAACAGATTGGCAAGTTCACGATTTATTTGAGCCAACTGAAAAAATGGAACAAAACCACTAATTTAACAAGTATCGTCAAAGACGAAGAGATAGTAATCAAACACTTTATTGATTCGATCGCAGCGGTAAATGCAGAGAGCTTCACCAAAGGAAGCCTGATATTTGATATTGGATCTGGAGCAGGTTTCCCAGGAATTCCTCTAAAAATAATTCGCCCAGACCTCAGATTTGTCCTTGTTGAGCCATCAAAGAAAAAGTCTTCTTTCCTGAGATATATCGTTGGTCTACTGAAGCTAGAACATGTTGATATATTTGAAGGATCATTGGAAAACTTTACTGAAACTTTCGACGGGAGAGAGCCTGCAAGCTATCTGGTTGCTAGAGGGATACGCTTTGAATTCATTCTTGATCTCTCAAAATTCATTCTGACCAACAAAGGAATGGCCATTTTGTTTCTTTCTACGCTTGTCGATAGATCAAAGCTCGCGCGCCAGACAACGATCGTCAAAGAATATCAATTTGAACTCCCAATGGGATACGGAACAAGAGTTATCACATGCCTATCTCAACTATCATCGTGACTGATAGAACTGGTTCCACGTGGAACATAATCCATAGACCTATGGATCAAAGGATCGTCAATGGTTAGGATCATTGCAGTTGCGAACCAAAAAGGAGGTGTTGGAAAAACCACCACCTCCGTAAACCTCTCCGCAGCGATCGCACTTCAAGGAAAATCAGTCTTACTGATAGACCTTGACCCTCAAGGCAATGCAACCAGTGGGGTAGGGATCGATCCAAGATCCTTGCAGACATCTATTTATAACTGCTTAATAAAACAGGGCTCTTGCGAAAATATTATTCAAAAGACCAGCGTCAATGGTCTATCCATTTTGCCGTCGAATGCAGATCTCGCAGGGGCTGAAATTGAACTCGCTAATGTTGAGGGGCGCGAGCAGCATCTCCGTGATGCGATCAAAGGCATTCAAAATAATTACGATGTCATTGTCCTAGATTGCCCACCAGCTCTTGGCATTCTCACTATCAATGCCCTTGCCGCTGCGAAATCCGTCCTAATTCCAGTGCAATGCGAGTATTACGCGATGGAGGGACTCTCAAGATTAATTGGCAGCATCGAGCGAGTGAAGCAATCCATCAATCTCGATCTCTCAATAGAAGGAATCGTGCTGACGATGTTCGACGCTCGGAACACATTGGCTCGCCAGGTATCTGAACAAGTCCGCAGTCATTTTGGAAGTAAGGTTTACCAATCCGTCATTCCACGGAATGTCACCCTGGCGGAAGCTCCAAGCTACGGCCGCCCGGGTATTCTCTATAACGCCGCCTCCTCAGGCTCACAAGCCTATCTCTCACTCGCAAAGGAGTTCATCGACCATGGAGAAAAAAGCACTAGGTAGAGGACTTGATGCCTTACTACCAACCGGCCAGCCAATCGCTCCAAGCAACGCAGCGGAGGTCCACCAGATCAGGATTGATGCGATTGTGCCGAATCGCTACCAGCCCCGACAAATCTTTCACCCCGCTGAGCTGGCAGAACTCGCCGCTTCGATAAAAGAGAGCGGCCTGTTGCAGCCGATCCTGGTCCGTCGCAAAGGGGACGGCATCTACGAACTCATTTCCGGCGAACGCCGGTGGCGAGCGACCAAGGAAGCCGGTCTCGATACGATTCAAGCCGTGGTACGCAATTGCAGTGATCAAGAGGCGATCCTCTTCGCGCTGGTTGAAAATCTCCAGCGTGAAGACCTTAATCCAATGGAAACCGCGCGAGCCTATTCGAGGATGATGAATGAGTTCGGACTCACGCACGACGGCATCGCGCAGAAAGTCGGGCGAGATCGGTCATCGGTAGCGAATTCCGTGCGCCTCCTCAACCTGCATCATGATGTGCAAACCCTGGTGGAGTCCGGAACTCTTTCAGCCGGACATGCCAAGGCACTGCTTGGCCTGGATGCACCGACCGCGCAATGCAGCATAGCCAAGACCGTTGTATCGAAAGCGCTCTCCGTCAGAGAAACCGAACGTCTGGTGAGCGCAGCGGGGACTTCGAAGAATAAAACAAGAAAAGCTTCTCAAGTTTCAGAATGGACCGACGTCGAATCCCGGCTGCAAAAACGCTTAGGAACCAGGGTAACGATCGAGGCCGGTAAGAAGGGCGGGAAAATCGTGATCCATTACTTTTCAGCTCCGGAGCTCGACGGCATTATTGAAAATCTCCTCTCCTGACCGTTGTGATGTAAAGCGTGTCGGCATACCCGCCTGCAGAGAAAAGGCATATTTGTTGCTTTTCTCTCAACTAACGCTAAATATCTTCCCTAGACACTCCGATACAGCACCTAACAGGAGTCAACCCGTCACCTTAATTACGCACGGAGCCAGAGGAGGAGTATCGATTATGTGGAAATCAGACAAGCCCGAGGGAAAACGCACAATGGCGGAAGAAGTCGAGGCAGAGGATACCTCGTTGTCATCCAATCTGGGCCGACAGGAAGCATCAGAAGATGTGAGCGCGTTTGTTGGGAAAGGCGTCGAGTTCAAAGGGACGATCTCATACAACGGAACCGTCCGAATCGATGGAAGCCTCGATGGTGAAATCCATACCGACGGAGTACTGCTTGTCGGTGAAGAAGCCGTCATTACCGCAAAAGTCACCGCCGGCACGATTGTGTGCAAAGGCAAGATTACCGGTGATGTGGTGGCCAAAGAGAAAATCAAACTGCGCGCTCCGGCTATTGTGAACGGTGGGATCAAGACCCCGATGTTATCGATTGAAGAAGGCGTGCTCTTCAACGGGACACTTGAAATGACTCAGGGGATTCGCGAAGTCCAGCGAGAGACTCCGCTCCACCAGGTTGGAATGCCTGGCCAGCCGAGCATGAAGAGAGTCAACGGCTAAACTGCTCGATACAATAATGAAACGCTCATCGGGGTCACGTCTCTCTGACGCCCGGTGAGCCTGCCGTACCTGGAAGGACTCAGGATCCTATGTGGGCACTCGGCGACAAGAAGTCATCCCAATCAGACGACGACAATTTCACCTTTCTCGGGAAAGGCGTTGAATTCAAAGGAGTCGTCAATTTCGACGGGACCGTCCGCATCGACGGAAAGCTCGAAGGCGAGATTCACACGACCGGAACCTTAATCGTCGGTGAATTTGCCGTCGTCAAAGGGATTATTTCTGCGGGAACCCTGCTAACCAGCGGAAAAATCAACGGAACCGTTACGGCCACGGAAAAGATCCAGATTTTGAAACAGGGCGTACTGATTGGAGATATCCGAACACCCGCCATCGCCATTGAGGACGGAGCACATTTCCACGGCATGTGCGATATGGGGGCCCATCGCTGGGTCGAAGAACATCCCCAGAATGCTAAAAACGTGCATGACCTCGCGCTTCATCGAAATAAAATACGCACGCCAGACCTCTAGCCCTTTCGATACTGGGCCCAGTACAATACCCCCACTATGTCTCGTCCAACCGTCCTGCTTGGAATGAGTGGTGGGGTCGACAGCTCCGTTGCAGCACTTCTCCTCACTCGACAAGGATTCGAAGTCCATGGCGTCACGCTCCAGGTCTGGGAGCATGAGAATGAAGAAGTCGCTGCATCAAAGCGGTGGGAGGAACGCGGCTGCTGCAAAGTTGGCATTGCCCGCTATGTCGCACAAAAACTCAGCATCCCCCACGAGCTCATCGATTCACGTGAACAGTTCCGCACCGCCGTCATCAATGATTTCGTCGCCGCCTATGCAAGCGGGACCACACCAAACCCCTGCGTACGTTGCAATGAGCGTGTAAAAATACGCCAACTCATTGAACTTGCCGATGCCAAAGGCATCGACTATGTGGCAACCGGACATTATGCACAAGTCGAACGTATTGAGGGTCAGCCCGTTCTTAAAAAGGGGACTGATCTCCACAAGGATCAAAGTTATTTCCTCTATCGGCTGCAAACAGCATGGCTCGATCGATTGCTCTTTCCTGTCGGGCACATGGAGAAATCCGACGTGTGGAAAGAAGCAGACTCATTAGGTCTGCCGGCAGACGAGATGCGCGAAAGCCAGGAAATCTGTTTCGTCAGCCATGGCGATTACCGTACCTTTCTGAAGAATCAACCCGCTCTCTCTGCAACCCCAGGCCATTTCGTCGATGAAACCGGGGCGAGCCTGGGAACACATCAGGGCATCCCTTTTTACACGCCCGGTCAACGGCGGGGCCTGGGAATTGCCACCGGTGAGCGCCTGTATGTCCAGCGTGTCCTGCCAGTCACAAACACCGTAGTCCTCGGACCGGAAGAGAGTCTATTAAGTTCAACCTGTACTGTCGGCGATTTGAATATTCTCGATCGGCGAATTCTGGCCATGCCCACTTCCTTCGAGTGCAAAGTTCGCTATGCCACTCCTCCTTCACCCGCAACCGCCACACCAAATCCCGGCGGTTGCCTGACCGTCCAATTCCACAAACCGCAACGGGCCCTCAGCCCCGGCCAGTCTGCCGTGTTCTATGATGGTGACCGGGTGTTGGGAGGTGGAATCATCCAGTCCATCGTTACCCATTCTCCTCACTGAATCGACCTGCCTCCCTCATAACCCTTACGAGGAGGCCCCCCATAACCACCTTGTTGCCATCAAATAGCCGATGCTATCATACCCCCGCGCCGCCCTGTTACTGGCGTAGTTAACATCTGTGGATGAACGACACGGGTTACTTCGTCATGCTGAATCACGCAATCATTCCCATCCAGCCGGAGCACCAAGGAGTTTTCTATGTCTACCGACGCCGTTGACACCCAGCCCTCCTCGCTCGTCGCAGAACAGGCCGCTGAAAATTCAGACCGCCTACCGGCTGACGACGGTGGGCAGAGCGGCAATCTGGAAAAGATTCGTGACATCCTCTTCGGACAACAAGCCCGTGACCACGAACGGCGCTTTACCCTGCTCGAACAAAGCCTGGCAAAAGAAGCGAGCGCGCTCAGGACCGAATTAAACAAGCGCTTCGACGCGCTCGAAGCGTACATGCAGCAGGAAGTGGCCGTCCTGTCGGGCCGCCTCCAACATGAACAGCACGCCCGCGGAGAAGCGTTGCAACAATTAGTGGCAGACCTCACCGGACTTGGAACCGTTGTCGAGAAAAGATCGACGGAACTTGCACAACAAACCCTGCAGACAGAACACACGCTCCGACAAGAAGCCCTCGCCCACATGAACGAACTCAAAGAGGATCTGCGGGCGACACAGACTCAACTCACAGATTCCCTCGATCGTTCCGTCAGAGACTTGCGTCATACCAAAACAGATCGTACGGCCTTGGCAGAACTCCTGGCCGAACTCTCGAAAAAATTACATGATGGCACTCATCCATCATAAAGTCCTGACCGGAAGGAGCCTGTGCCGGTGAATCATTCACGGTCCACCAACGAGCCGTCCTCAGTGGATCCATCCGCTCTCTCACATCTCAAAGAAGAGTGGGCTGAACTCCGCACGCTCCTGCTGGCCCCGGAACAGACACAACTCACAGAACTCCGCAATCGCATCGACCATACCGCGACAGACGCCCCCGCCGTCAGCAAAGTTCTCGTGGAAGCCATCACGCTGCGCGGGAAAGAAGACGACCGTCTGACCACCGCACTCACCCCGCATGTCCAGACAGCCTTGACCAGTTCGGTCCGCCGAACCCCCCATGTCATCGCCGATGCCATTGCGCCTGTGATGGGGCCGGCCATCCGCCAGGCGATTGTTCGGACACTGCAAGGAATGATGCAGTCGTTCAACCAGACCATTGATCACAGCCTGTCCCCGAAGGGGTTAGCCTGGCGGATAGAAGCCTGGCGCACAGGGCGTCCCTTCGCCGAAGTCGTCCTCCTCCATACGCTCCGGTTCCGCGTCGAGCAACTGTTCCTGATCCATCGTGACAGCGGACTCCTCCTGCACCACGTCGCCTCGGACAACACCGTTGTCCATGATCACCAGCTCGTATCCGGCATGCTCACCGCCATTCAAGCCTTCGTCCAAGACTCCTTCGGGACACCAAAGGGACAAACCCTCAATACCCTGGAAATCGGAGAATGCCGGGTACTGATCGAACAGGGCCCACAGGCCATTCTCGCCTGCGTCGTCCGTGGAACGGCACCGGGATACCTTCGGGCGCAAGTGCAACAGACCCTGGAATCCATCCATCTCGACTATGGAGATGCCTTTTCCGCGTTCGACGGAAACCCGGCCGGATTTGATGCGACCCATGACCGCTTAATGGACTGCGTGCAGTCCCAATACGAGACCCCCAAATCACGCATTTCTCCGATGACCTGGACCATCCTCACGGCCATCAGCGTCACCGTCGGCCTATGGGGATGGACGTCCTATACCAGCGCCCGGCAGTGGAATCAGATTTCCCAGCGGATCGGAGCCCTGCCAGGAATCGTCATTACCTCACTCGAACGCAACGGCGACCGAGTCACCCTAGCAGGGCTTCGCGACCCGCTGGCAGAAGATCCGGAACAAGTCCTGATCAAGGAAGGCATCGCCGGCCGGCAGATCACCGCGCACTGGACACCGTTTTATTCACTGGACCCAACGCTTGTAGAGCGGCGGACAACGGCGATCCTCCAACCTCCGGCGACGACCAGACTGCAATATGAGGACGGCCGGTTGACAGCCAGCGGCACCGCCTCTGAAGGCTGGGCCTCGCGCGCCAGACAGATCGCACCGTTGATTCCCGGACTCCGCGAGTACCGTGAGGACGGCCTCCGAGTCGTCTCCGTGTCCGATCTCGTAAACCAGGTCGGCCGACTCAGCTTCTTCTTCGAGGCCGGTTCATCCACCCTCTCTGAGATGGAGTTGAGCAAAATAGCGCCGTTGACGGCCCTCCTCGAAGAACTACGCCAATCAGCGCTGACCTCAGGACACCCGTTCATAGTCGAAGCCATCGGGGATGCCGATGCCACCGGACCGGAAACCATGAATCTCCTGTTGGCCACGGCTCGAGCCCACGCCGTCATTGCAGCCCTTGGAGGAAAAACTTCGTATGCTCCGCTGACTCTCAATGCCAGCGTCAATCCATCCTCCTTTGCCGGACAGAGGCGGGGAAACGCGAAAGACGCGCAGCGTCGTGTGACGCTTCTTGTCTCGCAGAAGGCCTTCCCCCAACACCCGATCGTTGTGCCATGATCCAGAAGAAGATTTGCCTCCTGGGAGGGTTCGCCGTCGGAAAAACCAGCCTGGTCCGGCGCTTCGTCACCGACATGTTTTCGGAAACGTACCAGACGACGATCGGCGTCACGATCGAGAAGAAATCCGTCGAGGCCGCCGGACAGCACGTCGACCTGCTCATCTGGGATCTCTATGGCGAAGATGAGTTTCAATCCATCCGGGAATCCTACCTGCGGGGTTCTTCGGGATATATCTTGGTCGTGGATGGAACAAGGCGCGCGACGCTGGACACCGCCGAATCCCTTCAACGCATGGCGGCGGCTACGCTCGGAGCCGTGCCGTTTTTTCTTATCGTCAATAAACTCGATCTTCGATCAGAGTGGGAAGTCGACGAAGACACGCTCTCACGTCTGCGCCGACAGGGCTGGGGCATCTTGATGAGCAGCGCCAAAACCGGGCAAGGAGTCGAGGACCTATTTACGCAACTGGCCTCTAAGATGGTGCACGCCGCCTAACAGACGGGACCCACGCAATGGCTAATCTCGATACCGCTCATCCTGTGGCGCACAAGCTCCTTCCGGAACTCCTCGTCACACTCGGCATCGCCGTTCTCGAACAAACCGGCGACGAAGATGCCTTTTCACCGGTCGGCCCGCTTCCCTCATGGTGGTCCACCATTTTTTCCGACCCACCGGCAACCGTCATCCATCTCGGGAAACACTCGCCTTTTCTCGAGCATTTTCTCGACGATGCCAGGACGGCGTGGAGCGAGGGACAGGACGCCATCGCCCGTTCGGGCCTATGGGCTCAACTCGACAGCCGCATGATTCCACATCATTTCGAAGCCACGGCTGTCACAATCGGAGGGAAACCGTTCCTCCTCATCGAGCAGGTCACGGAGCGCTTCGAACAATCCCGCGGTCTCTTGCAACGAGCCCGCGACCAACGCCTCAATCAGCAGGCCGTCGAGACAGTCCATCGCCGAACACAGGCCAGCCTGGCCGGACAACTCGCACAAACCGAGCAGGAACGAGACGACATCCTCGCACTCCTTCACCATCTCGACCTGGCGGCGCTGCTCGTCGACGAATCCGGCCGCCTTACCTACATTACACCACGAGGCCTCCAGTGGCTCGGCCCTCCGGCTGAGCCGGTCATTGGCCGGCCTTGGGAACAGACTCTCCCGATTACGCCATCCGAGCGGAAACAGATTCGGCACAATGCCATGCTGCCGGTTACCCAACGGCCCTCTCGAACCATCCGTTTCGCAAACCTGCCGGCCCGGTGGATCACCTGCGACATTCACGACGATCCGCGCCACTCCGCCCGCCGCATCGTGCTGTTGCACGACCGGACCGATGTCCACCATCTTCGCCGGCAACTCGACCAGAAAGCCCACTTCCACGATTTGGTCGGAGGAAGCACTGCCATGTTGGCCGTCTACCAACTGGTTCGCGATGTCGCACGAGTCGACTCCACGGTGCTCATCGAGGGAGAAACGGGGACGGGGAAAGAACTCATCGCCCGGGCGCTGCACTATGCCAGCGGAAGAAAAGACCGGCCTTTCATTGCGGCCAATTGTGCCGGCCTCACAGACTCATTGCTCGGCAGCCAGCTGTTCGGCCACAAGCGCGGCGCGTTCACCGGCGCCATTGAAGATCATCGAGGACTGTTTGAAGCCGCAGACGGAGGCACGTTGTTCCTCGATGAAATCGGAGACGTTCCCCACTCCGTCCAAACCAGCTTGCTCCGTGTCCTGCAGGAAAAGGAAATCACCAGGCTTGGAGAAACCAAGCCGCGAAAAGTCAACGTCAGAGTCGTCGCAGCGACCCATCACAGTTTAAGCGAAGACGTCATACGCGGAACCTTTCGCGCCGATCTGCTCTACCGCATCCGAGTCGCCCGGATTCAGTTGCCTCCGCTCAGAGATCGACGAGACGACATCCCCCTCTTGGCCCGCACCTTTCTCGGTCAGGTGGCGGCAGCCACCGGCAAAACCATCGAGGGGATCGCCGCTGAAAGTCTCCAGCTGCTCATGACCTACTCCTGGCCCGGCAACGTACGGGAATTGAAAAGTGCCATCGAATTCGGCGTGATCAGCTGCCCGGGTCCTACACTCCGGCCGTCGGACCTGCCGCCTGAAATTCGCCTGCCTCAGAACAACCATCGCCACAACGTCTTGTGCGATGAATCCGAACAGGACCCTCGCATCCGCATCACCCAGGCGCTCCAACAAACCGGCGGCAATCGATCCGAAGCCGCGAAGCTGCTCAGGATGAGCCGCGCCACATTCTATCGCCGCTTAGTCGACCTCAAGATTGAATCGCCCATCAAGCCTGCGCGCTAATACCAGGCTGTTGGCCGTGAGACACCCCGCTGAGACAAGACTCGTCTCCTGAGACAGTCTGCAGACACACACACCGCCCTAACGCTCTGATTTTCTCCAATCTCGATTGTCACCCGACTGGTACGGTCCTTGATGTGATGCCACGATGCGAGTGGGTACACCCTGTTGTTTGTCTATTTCAGCACAAAAGAAGGCATGGCACACGCGACACAGAAATCCTGTATCCGAGTCTTTCCGGTCGATGACTCCGTCGTTGCCCGCGAGGGCATCAGGGCCATCCTCGGATTGGACCCCGCGCTCAAGGTCGTCGGAGAAGCCGCGACGAAGGCTGATGCCGTGGCGATGAGCTACCAGCTCAAGCCCGACGTCGTGATCATGGACATCCGGTTGCCGGACGGATCAGGGATTGAAGCCTGCCGTGAAATTCTTACCGCCGCTCCCCGGACCAGAATTCTCTTTTTCTCGGCGTATCAGGAAATCGAGGCCTTCAACCAGGCCATCGGAGCCGGAGCACATGGCTTCCTTTCAAAAGGCGTCGGGGCCAAAGATCTTTTACAAGCCATCAAAACCGTCGCGGCCGGACGGTCCGTGCTCGACGGCACAGGAACCGACTGGGTCCTCGCACAGCTCAGGCACCTGGGTGCGAACGAACGGACTCCACCCCGCCTCTCTCGAGAGGAGCGTCATCTGCTGAGTCTTCTTGCCGACGGACACACGAACAAAGAGATCGCCGAGACACAACGCATACCGCCGTCCGAAGTCAAAGCCCGCCTATCGGCCCTCTACCGAAAACTCCGCGTGTCTCGACGAACGCAAGCCGTTCATTTCGCCCTTACTCAGCTCTCCACATCGAAAGGGCCGCACCGTGAAACCTAAAGGATTGCTGGTGGTGGATCCCCGTGGGCAGGAACTGCTCCTCACTTCAGAAAAGCCAAATCACAGGAATCGATATGCCCTCGCTATTCTCGAGAACACCGGAAAGGGCTGGCTGCAGGTCTCGCCCAAAAAGGCGGACACCTTACGCTCCGGGTTGCTCGGCGCCCTCTTTGAATATTTCGGAAATCTCTGCCGAATCCTCGATGAGACAACCGCACCACCCAGCGGTCCGGCTAGAACAGCTTCTCAGCGAACACCCTTTATGCCTACGAAAAGGCGGAAGCGATCTGACTCACTGCAAGAGGCACACTGGCTATGAACCAGGCATCGCGGTCGCATCGTCACACCGCTTCATTGATGATAGATGGACACACATGTCAGTTGTCCTACCCCGATCGATGCATTTTTGCATTGGCATCATCATTGCCGAATCGAATACACTGGCCTGGCTCTTGGGGGCACACCGCACGCGCCTCGACAAAGACGCCGGGGTTGTCAGAAGAATCTGAGTGAGATATACAGACATTCCAGCATGGATCCGTTCGGCCCTAGCATAAATGTGTAGCCTTTGACCGCGTCGGGTTATGTCGGTGTCTTAATACGGAGTTAAAAGGAGGAAGAATGAAGAACGTGCTTGTAACAGCGATCCTGGGTTTCACCCTGTTCCTCGGCTTCAGCGCCGCAGAGGCGGCAGACGCCACGCCACCGCCTCTTGATGTCGTCACACTCAAGGACGGCAGCAACATCTACGGCGAAGTCATCGAGATGGCGGGTGGCGTCCTCGTGATGAAAACCCCCTCCAGTCCGGATAATGTCATCAAGGTAAAATGGAGCGATGTCGCCAAACTGGCGGTCAACCATCCGATTCCCTTTCATCTGAAAGAGGGCAGCATCCTGGTCGGCACCGCAACGGCGGGATCCGATGGCAATCTGAACATCCAGTCTGAACCGCTCAAGGGCTCCCTCACGGTTCCGCTTGACGCGATCGGCTCGGTGAATCCATTGGTTCAGCCGCCGGTCCTCTATTCGGGCAGTCTGACAGGCGGATTCTCTCAGACGACCGGAAACAGTCATCTCAAGAATGCGAGCATGTTGGGAGACTTTGTGGCACGCAGCGAACAACTTCGTTTGTCCATCAACGGACGTTACGTCTATGGGGAAAATGCCAATACCCTCATCGCGCGTAATGCTCGCGGCACCATCAAGCTCGACTTCTTCATCACCAAGCGCTTCTATTGGTTCGCCTCAGCCTACGTGGAAAACGATCGCTTCCAGGATCTCAAAATGCGAACAGCCCTCGCGAGCGGACCCGGGTTTCAATTCATCGAACGCGGGGATTTTAACGGCCTCTTCAAAGATATGACCTTCTATACGGAAGCCGGCGTATCCTTCTTCAATGAAGACTTCCGCGTTGCAGACGACCAGTCCTCCATTCGCGCCCGTGTCTCGATGAAATTGAATTGGCCCATGCTCGATGATCGCATCACGTTTTACCACTACAACGAGTTTTACCCGTCGATGCAAAACGCGAGCAATTACTATCTGACTATGGATAACGGGCTCCGGTTCAAGATCTGGGAAGGGTTCGTGAGCGGCGTTCAAGTGACTACGCGGTACAACAGCCGCCCGGCGCCCGGCACCGGCGACACCGACAACCTCTATCTCTTTACGCTCGGATACAGCTTCGACACGACCAAGAAGCGATAGTGTTGATTCGCTAGTCACCTTCACGCATCCTCATAAGGAGGACTTAATGATGCTCAAAGATTTCAAAGAATTCGCCATGAAGGGCAATGTGCTCGATATGGCCATCGGTGTGATCATCGGCGGCGCCTTCGGGAAAATCGTCACGTCGCTGGTCAGCGACGTGCTGATGCCGCCCCTCGGACTGCTGATGGGCAAAGTTGATTTCTCCAGCCTGTTCATCAACCTGTCAGGCACTCCCCAACCGTCGCTCACAGCCGCCAAAGCCGCCGGCGCCCCCACCGTCAACTACGGCGTGTTTCTCCAGACAGTATTTGACTTCACCATCATCGCGTTCGTCATTTTCATGCTGGTGAAGCAAATCAATCGTTTCAAAAAGGAAGCGCCCCCGGCTCCCCCCGCCGGACCCACAAACGAAGAAAAGCTGCTGATGGAAATCAGGGATGCGCTCAAAGAGCGCCGTTAATGATGTGACAACGACCGGTAGATCACGCTTTCACTACGCATCTTACTAACTCACAAGGAGATCTCATGACACGATACACATCATCGCTTCTGGCCCTGAGTCTGCTGGCCATTGCCGGCTGTTCATCCTGGCAGCCCATGTGTCCGGACGACGGATTCAAATACCGCATCTGCCCCCAAGGCACCGTGCGTAATACCTCGACAGATTATGCCAGCCGCCTCGCCGCACTCGAACAGGAACGGCAGCGGCTTGCCGATGAGCTGGCCGCCGCCCGCAAAGAAAATGGAAACTTGAGCGACCGCGTGAAGGCCCTCGAAAGCCAGCTGGCCGACCGCGATCGGGAACTCGCGGCCCTGCGAGCCGGAGCAGGCGATTCGTCGAAGCTGGCCGGACAACTGTCCTCCACTCAAGGCGACTTGGATCGTGCCAACGCAAGGATCGCCGATCTTGAGCGCCAACTGGCCGCCGCACAGACTTCAGCAGGAAGCGATAAGGATAAATTAGCTGCGGATCTGGCCGCGGCTCAATCGCAACTCGCCGCACTCCAAGCCGGTGCCGGAGACAAAGATAAACTGGCCTCCGAACTCGCTGCCGCCAAGCAGCGCATTGCGGATCTTCAGTCTCAGCTCGCAGCCTTGGGCGGAGCCGCCGGAGACAAAGACAAGCTGGCGGCTGAGCTTGCCGCTTGCAGACAGCGCGTTGCGGAACTTGAAAAGATGTTGGCGGATCGAGATAAGGAACTCGCCGGACTACGGGGCAACCTCTCAGCCGAAATGTCGAAGCTCAAAGAAGCACAGCGCGGCCTGATCCGGGCTCTCAGGCCCCAGATTGACCAGAACAACATCGCCGTCGATTTGAACAACGAACGGTTGTTGATCAACCTCGCCTCCGGGTACCTCTTCGGATCGGGAGAAGATCAGCTGAAACCGGCCGGGGCGGATGCGCTGAAACAGGTCGGCGCCATCCTCAAAGATTTTCCTGAATACAAAGTCGCAGTGGACGGCCATACGGATAACCGGCCGATCAAGAGCTCGCTGAAAAAGAGGTTCCCGACCAACAAGGAACTGTCTGAAGCGCGGGCAGCCAACGCGGCAAAAGCCCTGACTGAAGGCGGCCTGGCCGCAGCCACGACCCACGGCTTCGCCGACACCAAGCCGGTCGCGCCGAATACGACCGATGCAGGCCGGGCAAAGAACCGCCGTGTTGAAATCCGCGTCACGAAGTAACTCGCTCGTCTCCACCGAATGGAGGGCAGGGTGCAGCCGTACGCTGCACCCTGCCCTCCATCTCACCGTGCATAATTAACGAAGATCCGGTCACAGAGATTGCGTTGTGCTTCCCCCCCATCACGCATACCGGAAGGCTTTATTACGTGTAGATCCGCTTGCGGATTCTCCTTCACCCTTACAGTTTACAAGCATGCTGTTCCACGGCGCCGGAATTGGCAGAACCGGAGACCGTCGCCAATATCTTGAAATGCCCCAAACCTAATTCCTTCCCAAACGCTTCTCCCACTAATACATCCTGGACATGTTGGTGATCCGATGCGCGGAAGACAGATTTTCCCTCCTTCAATCCGTCGAACTCGTGCCCTTCCAAAGCTTTGATCAAAGCGGCCGTTTCGTTCGTCCCGGCCCGCTGGATTGCTTCGAGAATTTGGGTCATCGCGGCATAGCCCAAGTAGCAGCGGGATGTCGGGGTATGATTGTACTTGTCGATGACACCTTGGATAAATCGTCTCGACCCCTCGGTGTTGATTTTGGGATCCCAGATCAAGCCCCAGATTCCGGCATGGTTCGCGTAACCCAGCGGACGGCCGATTTGTTCGCCGCTGATGAGACCGCCGACACCGATCTTCTCCTTCGCCAGTTCCAGCTTTCCGTATCCCTTCAGCGCATGCACAAGATCCCATCCGTACAGATTGCAGATAATCGCGGTCGGCTCCTTGGCTTTCGCCGCTGTCAATGCCGACAGAAAATCCGTCGCCCCGAACGGTATCAACGCTTCCCCGACCACTTCCACTTTATGCGCTTCGGCCGCCTCGACCATTGCCTGCGCGGCCGCTTTTCCGTCCAACGAACTTGTGGTGATCATGTACCAGCGGGTCCCGTAGGCCTTCACGAGGTGCGGCACCACCGCCTGCGCAAGCATTCGGGCATGGGGCATGAAGACGAACGTATGGGAATTACACGCGGCGCCGGTCAACTCAGGGAGATAGGAGCCGGTCACCATAAACAACTTGTTCTCCCGTTGCGCCAGTTCGCTGACCATCAACGCGCAATCGCCGTTGAACGTCCCCATCAGCGCGTCGACGCGATCCTCCTTGATAAACTTCGTCGCAGCCTTCAGCGCCTGTTCAGGATTCGAGGCGTCATCGGCTTCAAGAATCATCACCGGACGCCCCAGCACGCCGCCCCGTTTATTGAAAAGATCCACCGCGACATTGGCTCCATGAACATCGTGGATGGAGGAGGTTTTATACGGACTCGACAATGGATCCAGTATGCCGATCTTGATCGGCTCCCCTGTGTGAGCAAGGGCGCGCGAAGACGTCAGACCAAGTACCTGGGTGGCCAGGTCGCTGAACATCAGAGCCCCCCCGGTTATGGCCGACAGTTGCAAGAATCGCCGTCTCGACAAATCTGTCATCGTCTCTCCCTCCTTGTCGTTCAACGCGCACCCTAAGTGACCGTGTATCAAACGGCTTACGATTTCACCGCGCTCAGCGCCGCCTCAAGCTCAGCAATCCGCGTTCTCAGCGACGCCGCCATTTCCTCCACTGCACTCACAGAATAGCGTGGCGTAATGTACTTGGGACAGTTCCAGTCGAATGAGACGACGTCGATGAAGACCAACCGCTCCACGCTCGTCCGCATTGTTGCATCCGTGAATCGTTCGATCAATTCCGGACGCGCACGGACATCTTCGATGCGGGCATGACCAAGAATCTTCAATCGTTCGCGGTTCTGGTAATCCATGAGAAACAGCGCGACGCGATCGTTGACCGACACGTTGCCCGTGCTCAACAGCTGCCGATTGCCCTTATAGTCGGCAAACACCAACGTCGAACCGTCGATCACCCGCAAGAATCCGGATGGTCCCCCGCGATGCTGAATGTAAGGCCACCCGCTCTCGCTGATCGACCCGATATAGAAACTGTCTCGCAGCGCAATGAATTCAGCCTCTGCTCGACCCAAGAGATCGCGCTCAGGAACGCCGGCAACCTTGCCCGCCTGTCCGTAATAGAGAGTCTGCGCACGACCCACCGCATCCGTAAACATCAGATCCTGATACTTCGTCGCCATCGCGTCTCCTGTTCGGATTCAGACCCACCATATTTTTCAGGAGACGGCCTCACGACCATCCCCTGAGAATGCATTCAAAACACGATCGTCTGCCAGCCCTCCGCGAGGTATCGCCGCAAGCTTAAGAGACCGGCTGTCCCGGATAACGCATAATCCTTCACAATCGGAACGCCGCAGGCCTTGACGCTTTCCGTAGCTCCAAAGACCTCCGCGCAACCGCATGAGACACCGTGCACGACATCGCGGACGGCGTTGTAGAGGCTATTGGCCGGATGCGAGAGTTTGGTCAATTCGGCTGGCCAGCGCGTACCGGCACCGTTGAACACGACCACGACTTCGTCCCCCTTCTGTTTACATTCCGACGCCAGGGCCAGCGCATTAAAGACTCGCCCCAGCGCTTCCTCGGAACCACTCTTTGGATCGGACAGAATCATGATGGCAGTTTTCATAAATTCTCCTTCGATGGAATGAGCACCGTGATCTCGCAATGCGATGGCCATCGCTGCTCTGTCCCAGCGCAAGGCCGATGCCAAAAGAATGACAGGTATGAAGTGAGATCGTGAGCGAATAGAATCAACAGCTTGAACGAATTTTCAGGGCACCGCTTTCAGCGCAGCGATCGATCTCTCCTGCGATATATCGTAGCGCTACGATATGTCGTAGGGAGGAAGCAGGAATCCATGTCCTTATGTGAAGCGAGGCTTCTTAATCCCGAGCTTGTGCATGCGCGAGCGGAGAGTATTGGGGTGGAGATCTAACCGAGTCGCGGCACCCTGCTTTCCTTCGACGACCCAATTGGCGTCCTGAAGGACACGGAGGATATGGGCTCGCTCGACAGCTTCCATCGTCCCATCCTGTGGCAACGGAGATGGTAGGGCAGGGCGGAAAAGGGCGTCGTCAACCTGAAGGGTGGGACCGCTTGAGAGAATCGTCGCCCGTTCGATGACATTCTCTAATTCCCGAATATTGCCGGGCCATGAATAGGTCATGAGGCGGTCCATCGTGGCTTGAGACACTCCGTCGAACCGCTTGGACAGTTTCTTTGAACACTTCTCGACGAAATGGTGCACCAACAAAGGGATATCCGAAATACGAGCCGACAGAGCCGGGGCTTCGATCGGAAAGACGTTCAGCCGGTAGAGGAGATCGGCCCGAAACAGACCGGCCTTCACAGCCTCGTGCAAGTTGCGATTAGTTGCCGCAATCACCCGGACATTGGTCTTCGTCGAAAGGCCGCTCCCGATCCGCTCGAACTCGCGCTCCTGCAAGACACGAAGAAGTTTCACTTGCGCATCCAGCGGCAGTTCACCGACTTCGTCGAGGAAGATCGTGCCGCCGTCCGCCAGCTCGAACCGTCCGATACGGCGTTGCAGCGCGCCGGTAAACGAACCCTTCTCGTGTCCAAATAGTTCACTCTCCACGAGGCTCGCAGGAATCGCTCCGCAGTTCACTCGCACCAGCGGACGGTCCTTGCGGGAGCTGAGATTGTGAATGGCCCGGGCGATCAGCTCCTTGCCTGTCCCTGTAGCCCCGTGAATTAAAACCGTAGAGTCGGTAGGAGCGACTTGCTCAACATGTCGCAGCACTGCCTTGATGCCCGGGCTCTCGCCGATAATTTCTTCAAAATTGTGTGCGAGCTTAATCTCTTCTCGAAGGTAGAGATTTTCGGCCTGGAGTCGATTCTTGAGCTGCTCGACTTCCGTAAAGAGTTGGGCGTTCTTGATCGCAATCGCCGCTTCGTTGGCAAAGACCGCCAATCGCTCGAACTCCGCTTCGCTCAGCGGGCGCCGACCGAACAACGCAATGACGCCGAGCAACTCCCAGCGAAACTTCAGCGGGTAACCGGCAAAGGAATGGAGCCCGTTATCCTGCATCCATTGTTTGTTCGGGAGCCGGTCATCGCCAAGTACGTCGTTCGTAAAAATGGGGCCGGAGCCTTGCGCGATGTTCCCGATCTTCAATGCACCGAGCGGAATGCGTCGATATTCCCCTGTGAGATTGGTATACAGCCCCGCGCTGGCCTCAAGATGCAGACAGCGGCTCCGGTTCAGACACACGTCCGCTTTGTAACAGTCGGCGCACAGATCGCCGGGACCTAAGAGCCAGATACGAGCGAAAGCCGCATCCAACTCCTCCACCAAGCCTTGCGTGATGGTGTCCAGCACAACCTGAAGATCGAGGCTTGACGCCATTTGCAGAGTAATGCGTGCGAGAATTGCACATGGTTTCGACGAGTGTTCAGGGGAGGAATCGCTCGACATCATCAGTGCTCCCTGCCGGTTGAGCCGGCAAGGGAGCACGATAGGAGGGCTCACCAACGTTGTCAATGACCGCTAGCTATACTGGTCCCAGGTATCGCACTGTTTGATCGCCCAAAAGACGGCTTCTTTCAATCGTTTCAAGGTCTGGTTATCCGGATCACGCAACGCCTGTAGCTTCTTATCCAAATCATAGAGGGGTTGAATCGATCGTTTATCCGGAATCTTGCCCAAGGCCCAGGCCACCTCGGTTAATACGGTCCAATCCGTCTTCGAATCCTGCAATCTGGCCAGCAGGGGCAGGACGACGGAGGCATCGCCATGAATACCGCCCAACTGCCCTAACCCCTTTGCCGCTGCAGCCTGGATATCGATCATCCCGGACGTGTTCATGATATCGACGAGGAGCGGAATCCCTTCCTTCCCGAGATTACCCATCGCCACCAATGCCTGCTTGGCCAAATCCCGATCCTGAAGCACCTGTTTGAGTTTCGGTAATGCCTCATCCGCCTGCATCTCACCCAGGAGTGAAATGATTTTCACCTTTCTGGACAAGCTGGACTCAGAGGAATCCAACAACTTGAGTAACCGCTCGGCATGGCCCCACTCAGCGGCAAGAATCAAGGGAAACTCATACTTCTCGAGCTGCTCTTTCAGCCGGGCCATGGCAAAAGTGCCGGGCTCGCCCGCCTGAGCGGCCAGCGCTGCGGCCGTCGCATCTTCGAAATCCGTTCGGACCTCTTTCTGCCATTTGACCTTCATCCCGCCCAATGCATACGTCAGCTGACAGGCCGGCCCTTTCCAGAGACGTGAGGGCGCATCAGGCAAATCATTGTCGCCCCCGGACGCCGCTGTCCCTTCCCAGGTTTTGCGCTGCTCGCATTTCACCCGGACAACGGCATCATGCGCTTTTGACGCATCCTGCACCACGGTGTATCCGACTTCGCTCAGACGGCGTGAAACAACCGACGACAAGGGACCGCTATCGGCTCCTCCTTTATCCGTCAAAGCCAGCAGTTCGATCAGTACGATTTGAATCTTGTCGAGCTGTGCCTTTTGTTCCGGGGTAAAATGTTCGCGATAGGCCCCGACCGGAGCCACCCATCCACCCAAGGCCCCTAACACAATGAGAGCGATGATCAAGAAAGAACGGGACATGCACCACCTCCTTGCCTACAGGGAAGCCTGAAGAAACCTGTATACACCATCAGCACGATGGTGAGAGAGCACGGCACCTCACTCTGGATCAGTATACTCCTGCATACGGAGGCGAGCCAGAAACCTGTGTGCAAGCATCACGATTCACCCTGCATCTTCGACTCCCCTGCCTGTGATCACCTTGGCATCGTCACTGGTGTTCATTACGACCCGTCTACGGGAACTCAGTTCCAAAAACCCCGCATGAGTATGGGTTGACAGTAGCTCACCTCCGACGGTACAAAAGGCTTACACAATCGCGTGTTTTGCTGTCTCAGCAGGCGCGGCGACAGCCCCGCGACGCTCCCGGCCATGCGAGAGTGGCGGAACTGGCAGACGCGCGAGACTTAGGATCTCGTGGGTAACCGTGGGGGTTCAAGTCCCCCCTCTCGCACCAATTGACGACAACCCCGTTTGGGCCCGCCCATCACGGTACGTGGAAGGACATTCATAATGACGATGAAGATGGAAATGACCGAGCTGGGCCCCATGAAACGGGCATTGAAAATCGAAGTCCCCGCGCAGGAAGTCACGCAACGTTTCTCGCGCGCGTACACCGAATTGAACCGCCAGGTTCGCATTCCGGGGTTCCGCCCCGGGAAAGCCCCATTAGGGCTCCTCGAAAAACGCTACGCCAAAGAAGTTGAAGAGGATGTCATTCGCAGCATTGTGCCGGATTTCTACGACCGCGCGGTCCGCGAGGCCGGGATCAGCCCGGTCCTGGTCGAGATTCCGCCGCTGGAGCGGGTGAAAATCAAGAAGGACGAACCCTTCACCTTCACCGCCACCGTAGAGATCAAGCCGACGATCGAACTTCGCGACTACAAAGCTCCCAATCCCATTTCCCTCAAGCCGGACAAGCGCACCGTCACAGACGAACAAGTTGACCGTGCACTCGAAGTGCTGCGCGAGCAGCAAGCCAGGCTAGAAGCTGCACCCGCTGGCACGGTGTTGGGCGACGGGGATTTCGCCGTCGTTGACCTCGAGGGTTTTCTGGATGGCGCGTCGCTAGAGGGGACAAAGAAGGAAGGACAACTCCATAAAGTCGGCTCCAAATCGGCTCTCCTCGGTATCGAGATCGACAGCTTCTTGTCCGGCAAAAAAGAAGGCGATGTCCTCGACATACCTCAAAGCTATCCGAGCAGTCATCCTGATACCCGCGTCGCCGGAAAAACCGTCACATTCTCCCTCGCGATTAAAGGCGTCAAAAAGAAAACGCTGCCCGCTCTCGATGACGAGTTTGCCAAGGATTGCGGCCCATTTTCGTCGCTGCAGGAGATCAAGGACAAATTGCGCAGTGAAATGGAAAAGGCCCTCAAGCGTGACATCGACGAATCGTACAAAGACACCATTTTGAAAAGACTCGCAGAAACACACCATTTTGACCTTCCGGAAACCCTCGTGACGCGCGAACTCGATGCCATCGTCCGGCAAAGACTGCAAGAGCGTCAACGGGGCAAAGCGACCGATCCGACGCCGGCCGCAACGGCCGAAGAACTCAAAACCATCCGCGAAGAGAACCGGGATGAAGCCAACCGGCGCGTCAAAGTCGGCCTGATCCTCGAAGCCATCGCAGTCAAAGAAGGGATCTCGGTCAGCCAGGAGGATATGAACAACGAAGTCACGAGGCTTGCGACGGAGCTTCGGATACCGATGGCCGAACTGGTGAAGATGATTCAAGCAGGCGGCCAGGATTCCATCGAAGAATTGCGCGCGCGCATCCTGGCGGATAAAGCCCTGGACTTCGTCTACCGCAACTCTGTGATTCAAGGTTAGACACGATGCCCGTCAGCGCCGCTCATGTGAGGCGCTCACCCATCACTGCGGAAAGGAATTGAGAATATGTTGGTCCCGATCGTAGTCGAACAAACCAATCGAGGCGAACGCTCTTACGACATCTATTCCCGGCTCCTGAAAGATCGGATCATTTTCCTGGGGGCCCCTATTGACGACATGTTCGCGAATCTCATCATCGCCCAGCTCTTGTTTCTTGAAGCCGAAGATCCTGAAAAGGACATCAATTTGTATGTCAATTCGCCGGGCGGCAGCGTCACGGCAGGCCTGGGCATCTATGATACGATGCAGTACGTGAAACCTCCGATCAACACCATCTGCCTCGGCCAAGCCGCCAGCATGGGAGCTCTGCTCCTCACCGCCGGGGCGAAGGGCAAGCGTTACGCTCTGCCGAATGCGCGGGTCATGATTCACCAGCCTCTCGGCGGCTTTCAGGGACAAGCCACCGAAATCGACATCCATGCCCGCGAAATTCTCAAAATCCGTGAACGGTTGAACGAGATCATGGCGAAGCACACCGGCCAGCCCATTGAAAAGATCTCCCACGACACGGAGCGCGATTACTTTATGTCCGCCGAGGAAGCCAAGACATACGGCTTGATCGACGAAGTCATCACGCGACTGACCAAACCCCTGAAGTCAGTGGACTCCGGGGATGCCGGTAAAGACGGGGCCAAGAGCAAGTAACACAGGAGGACGCATGGCCAAGCAGGAGAAGGTGGATCGACATTTGCGGTGTTCCTTTTGCGGGAAAAGCCGCGATGAAGTACGCAAGCTGATCGCAGGGCCGACCGTCTACATCTGTGACGAATGCGTCAACCTGTGCAATGACATCATTGCCGAGGATTGGGAAGAGGCCAAGGAGGAAATTTCGTCCAAGCTCAAAAAGCCCGCCGACATCAAGCATCACCTTGATCAATATGTCATCGGCCAGGAGCGCGCCAAACGGATTCTCTCCGTCGCCGTCCATAATCACTACAAACGCATTTCCTCGAAAGAGAAAGACGTCGACGATGTGGAGCTCCAGAAGGGCAACATTCTCGTGGTCGGCCCCACCGGCACGGGAAAGACGCTCCTCGCGCAAACCCTTGCGAAGTATCTCGACGTGCCTTTCACCATGGCCGATGCCACCACCCTGACAGAAGCCGGGTATGTGGGCGAAGACGTCGAAAACATCATCCTCAAGCTTCTTCAGGCGGCTGATTACGATGTCGAACGGGCCGAACGAGGCATTGTCTACATTGATGAGATCGACAAGATCAGCCGTAAGAGCGATAGCCCCTCCATCACCCGTGATGTCTCGGGAGAGGGCGTACAGCAAGCCCTGCTCAAACTGATTGAAGGCACCGTGGCCAACGTCCCGCCGCAGGGCGGACGGAAGCATCCGCATCAAGAGTTCATTCAGGTCAATACCAGCAACATTCTGTTCATCTGCGGCGGCGCGTTTGTCGGACTGGAGTCTCTCGTCGAACAACGCTTGAACCGCAAGTCGATGGGATTCGGCGCAGAAATTCGCGGGCGCAATGAGGCTCGACTGGGAGAAATGCTCGCCCATGTCCAGCCCGAAGACTTCCTCAAATACGGGCTCATACCGGAATTCGTCGGTCGCGTCCCTGTCGTCGCGACGCTCGAGGAACTGGACGAACGGGCGCTGGTTCGCATTCTGACCGAACCGCGCAATGCCTTGACGAAGCAGTATGAAAAATTGCTCTCGTTCGAAAAAGTGAAACTCAAGTTTACCGAAGGCGCGCTCAACGCCGTAGCCCGCAAAGCTTATCAGCAAAAGACCGGAGCCCGCGGACTCCGCGCCATCCTTGAAGAAGTGATGCTGGACGTGATGTACGACGCTCCGTCGCAAAAGCAAATCAAGGAAGTCCTCATTACTGAAGATGCGATCGCAGGGAAGAATCCTCCGATTCGCATTTTCGAACAGGACAAAGACGCCAAAAGCGCATAACCATGACCGTGCAGCCGGGCCGTTCGCACGGCCCGGCGTCCACCCTCTCCCGTCACATACCCTCTATTCCAGCTGCCTTGGCCGCCTGCAACATTTCGGGTAATTCTCACGTATTTCTCGACAACGTAAAATAACCCGCTATATTTGGGGAGTATCAGAATCGAGCCGGGAGGCCTTGTGAAATTTCCCGTATCCCTCAGCCTGCGCCACAAAGGCAAAGTTCTTGAACTCGACGCCACTCGAGAGATCGTCAATCTGCTCGGCACGAACGGCGAGCCGATCGGCAGCCTCTCTTGGGATTTCGTCGTAGACCAGATCCTGGCCTATCGCAAACCATCAGTTCCCAAAGAAACCCGCTCAGAACCCCGCGTCAACCTCGCGTTCCGAGTGCGCTATAAAACTCCGGAAGGGAACCACTACGATAGCCGAGCCGGAGGAATCGGCGGAGGCGGCCTCTTTATCGAAAGTACGGCCCCTTTGGCGGTCGGGACCAAGCTTGCCATGGAATTCTCACTCCCCGAGCAGCCCTCTGAATGGATCCCCGCAAAAGGAGTCGTCGCCTGGGTATGCCCCAAAGCCGATCAATACACCTTTAGCCCTGGCATGGGCGTGCGCTTCTCGGATATTGCACCCGAAGCGCGTGAGCGCATCCACGCGATCGTGAAAACGCTCGAAGGCACCGGTCAGGCGGCTTGAGTCAAGGATGCCGCTGCACTTCCTCGACGACGGTAGGGCCTTTCAATCATGAGATATCCGGTTGTCTTGACAGCCAACCATCAGGGGAAACTCCTCATCGTCGACGCTGACCAGGAGATGATTCTCATCCATGACGCCTCCGGTGTCCTGCTCGGCGGAATTCCTTGGGGACATGTCATCGACCGCCTCCTGGCAAGCGATGACGACACGCGGTTTGCCCATTGCCGCACGCACCCCCGCGCTCCGCTCGCCCTCAAAGTCCGCTATTCGACTCCGGAAGGGAAACAATTTGATAGCCTCACCGGCGGGATCGGCGGAGGAGGACTGTTCATTGAGAGCGGGACACCGCTTGCTCCCGGGACCGAAGTATCCGTCGAATTTGCCTTACCGGATCGCCCATGGGAAAAGCTCAAAGCCAAGGGGAAAGTCGCCTGGACGAGAAACCGGCCGGAACGCCATCTCCTGTTTCCAGGAATGGGAGTGCAGTTTACGGATATCGATGAGAAGGCGCAGGCCCAGCTTGTGGAATTGGTTGAGGCTCTGAACCGGAGCCGTGTCCCCGCAACCCCGTAAGAGATTGCTCAGCCCAGCGTCGAACCTGAACGCTCTCATCCTCACCAGCGGCAACGCTCAGCCCCTCTGCTGCTTCCCTCCCGGAAAAGAATTGAAGCCGATACGCAATCTCGGCCCGCACGTCTGCCGAAGGGTCTGCAGTCAATCGGTTGCGAAACAATTCGACGACGCTGGAATCCCCGGTCTCAGCCAACGCAGCAACTGCGGCACGACGGACTTGCGGCGCTGGATCATGCAGGAGTTCCGTAAGCGCCCTCACCGCTTCAGGAGAGTCGCTGCTCTGAAAAGCCTGGATCACGACACGGCGCACCTCTGAGTCCGCATGAGCCAGCTGGGACAACGCCCTCGGCCAAAGTTCCTTCGTCGTGTCGAGAGAAGCCAGCGTCTGTGCGGCGGCCGTGCGCACCGATGGCGAAGGATCGACAAGTAATTCGGCGATACGCCCCCTGGTGGACGTATTAAAGGGTCCTAAACCGCCAAGGCTCCATACAGACGCTTCACGAACGATGGACGCGTGATCGCCCAGAGCCAAAACCAGTTCGGGCACAACCTGCGGATTGCCGATCTTACCCAGGGCTTCGGCAGCCGTTCTCCGAACCACCGCATCAGGGTCATGCAACAATCTCAGTAACGAGTCGACCGTGTCCTGAGGAGCCGGATTCGGCGAGGTTTGATAGCACCCGGCAAGCGAAACGAACCAGAGGCAGAGCAGAAAGAACACAACAGATGATGGCCTTTGAACCAACATTGCGTGCGGATAATAGTCTGAAACCTTCAACTTTGTTTGGGAGGTTCTTCTTCCACCGCCGGCAGTTCTCTGGCAGCTTCCAGAGACTGCTGAAATTCTTTCTGCGCAGAATCCATCTCAAATTGGATCGTCCGGACTTGAGGATCAACGGTATTCCGGACGTCTGCAACCGTCTGCCGGAAGGTTCGCAGTGCATCTCCCAACCCCTCACCGAGGCCCTGCATATCGTTGGGAGACAGTCCCGCCGGCGCTTGAGCCGCTTTTGCCTTCAACGCGGCCTGTTGGGCTTGCACACGGGCCACCGCCTCCTTATTCACAATAGCGGAAGGACGTTTCGCCGCAGGCTTCGCTTGCGCACCAGGAGGAAGCGGGGGATATTGCGCGCGTGACACCGGGGCCGGGGCTGCAGCCCGTTCCTCCATCGACAGAGCCTGCTGCCCACCGCTCGTCTGGACGTGAGATGCAGCAGCAGGACGCGGCGCCTGGGGAGATTGCGGACCCATGTTGTACATCATCGACGCCGTCGTACCCGGCGTCAGTTCGGGGCCTGGTACATAGGGGACATTGGTCGCTTTCGAGACCGGTTGAACCGATGCTGTCATCTGAGGAGCTGCCCGTTCGGCTTGAGGAGCCTCAACCGTCGCCGTCACTTCCGGTTGAGCCTGGACCACCTCTTGAGGAGGCGGGATCTCATTCACTTCCTTTTTGAAACCTTTGAGCGCTTTGCCGACCCCCTCACCGATCTGCGGCAATCGTCCCGCTCCGAAAATAATCAGCACGATGACCAGGATGATGATCAGCTCTGAAATGCCCATTGTCCCGAACATGGTCGCACCCTTCCTGCCTGCAGGCGGTCAAAACCTCGATCGATCGACCCGCATACCGAGGACGAATCTAGCCGCCACAACAAGACACTGTCAAGAAAGAGGCGGCACGCACCGGGAGTTTCCGGCGAGTTAGCTGATCGCCACAATTTCCGTCTGCAGCGGCTGCCCATACGCGACCGCCGCGGTTTCGGAGACATACACATCAAGCTCGCTGCGAATGCCGAACTCATCCGGAAGATAGATCCCCGGCTCGATCGAGAAACAGGTCCTGGGCATAAGCCGACGACTCTCCTGCGTTTCGAGATTGTCGATATTGGCCCCGTTCCCATGCACCTCTTCACCGATCGAATGCCCGGTCCGATGCACAAACCGGTCTCCATAGCCGGCCCGGCTGATCACCTGCCGACAAGCCTCATCGACCTCCCAACCGTACGGAAACTGTCCGGCAGCGACCCGCTGCTGCACAAACGAGAGGGCCGCATCGCGCCCCTGTCGAACAAGACCAAAAATCTCCCGATGACGCGAGGGGACCTCACGAGCCGTAAATCCGGTCCAGGTGATGTCACCGTACACGGCCCCCGGCTCCGTGCGCTTCGCCCACAAGTCGATCAACACCAAACTGTCACGCAACACGGGCGACGACGCAGCCGCCGTCGGCCCGTAATGGGGATCGGCACTATGCGCATTCACTGCCGCAATCGGAGGGCTTGATGTCACCATACCGGCATCATGGATCCGCCCGAGAATAAACTGCTGGAGATCATATTCGGTGAGTGAGCGGCCGGCCTGGAGGGACGACCCCACATGGGCAAATGCCTCATCGACGATCCGCCGCAATGCCGTCACCGCATATTGATGCGATTCGAGCTGCGCATCGGTCCAGACCGCTTCGAACCGTTGCACCAGATCCGCGGCACTGACGACATCCACCCCAAAGCTGCGAATCAGATCGATGGTCCCGGCATCGACGCGGGAGACATAAGGCACCGCATTGAGCGGGGAATATTGCATCGCAATCCGGCGAGAGCCTTTAAGCATCGAGGCCAGGAGCGTCCGCTGCTGCTCCCACGACACATACAACTGGTCGTGACCAGGCAGTTCCGCCAGCACATGCGGTTCAATGCGATGGAGCAATTTGACGGGGGTCCCTTGCGCGGGAATCCAGTAGTACCACCGGCGTGTGACATGGCGGGACGGGTCGAGCAGCAACACGCGATAGGCCAGCGGATCGCTCCCGCGAAAATCGTAAAACAGCCAGCCGTCGGCCGACCCGCTCTCCCGGATTGCCGCCTGAATCGCGGCAACCCGCTCGTGAAACCGTGCACGCATCATCGTAGGGGCATCATATTCGCCGAAGCGGGAGGCCGTCAAATCAGCAGGATGCCCGACGCGAACCCCGTGCTACAATACGCGCCCTATGGCCCTCGATACACCACCGGATACCGCACCTTATCGCATCACACTCTTCTTTGGACCGGAGCCGGTCGACGACGGGTCCACCGCACAGGCCTGCGTGTTCAACGTGAAGAAACGGAGCTGGAAAGCCGGCATCCAGGTATCGGTCGACATTGCCGCCGACCAACTGGCCGCATTGCAGGAATCGATTCGAGACTGTGCCCTGCTGAGAACAGCCCTCGAGCCCCTATCCGAAGATGACCGCACAGACGCGGCATCCCGCATTCCTGACCTCGCCGCGCAGGCCATCGCCTGGTGCAAACTCGATCTTCGACTGACGACCGGGCTCCAGCAGGAAAACCAGCGGATCCGATGGGACGAACTCGTTGCTGAACTGAATCAGGCCGTATCGACCAGACAGCAGTATGTCGTTACCTACATTCTCACAGAACTCGATCTGATGCCGTAGCCGGATTTCTCGCCATTCCCTCGATTCCAGCAGGGCAGGGGGTTTGCAAGCCTTGGTGAATTTGTTATAACGCCATGACAGTCTCATCATTTTTTCATCGACCGTAGACACGATTCTCGAATCCTGTCTTAGAGAGGAAGGAGGGGCTCCTGTGACACACCGTGGATTTATCAGCACACTCCCACTGATCGCACTCGTGGTGCTCATGACATTCGTCTCACTGGTCGCCACCCCGGCGTGGAGCCAATCGTCATCTGCCGATACCCAGCAAGGCACACCGTCCGGAGCCGGCATGCAAGCAGGCGCCGCCGTCTCCACAATTTTATACTTCCCCTTCAAAGCGGCCTTTGCCATCGGCGGGGGCATCGTCGGCGGACTGGCCTACCTGTTCTCCGGCCTGAATGAACAGACCGCCAAGAGCATTTGGGTTCCCAGCATGTACGGTACGTATGTGATCACCCCGGAACACCTGAGCGGTGACCGGTCCGTGCGATTCCTCGGAGTCGCAGCGGACGAAACCGCGACGGGCAGCTCCACCGCACCAGCCACAGAGCCAATTCGGTAACATGAAGCCCGTCATCGGCGTGACTCCAGACTTCAATGCCGGTGACCGCAAGGAATGGGGTGGGCGAGAGCCCACCTATTTCCTCCGCGCCCGCTACGTCCGCGCGATCGAGGAACTCGGGGGAATCCCCCTCATCCTTCCATTGGTGGCCGATGCGGCCGGACGTCGTCGTCTGCTTGAACGCGTGGACGGACTCCTGCTCACCGGCAGTGGACCGGACCTTCCCCCGCGCCTATACGGGGAACGCCAACGCTATAAGTTCCCCCTCGTCAGCGAACGCCGCGCGAACTTTGAACTGGAACTGGTACACCAGGCGCGAACCCGTGACATCCCGCTGCTCGGGATCTGCGGCGGCATGCAGACCGTCAATGTCGCCTGCGGAGGCAGCCTCTTTCAGGATTTATCCTCGCAAATGCCCCAGGCGCTTTCCCATCGACAAACCACCAAAGCCGTCCATCCGTCCCACTCGGTGAAGATCGCACCCGGCAGCCTCCTCCGAAAGATCGTCGCGAAAGCGACGATGCGGGTCAACAGCTCACATCACCAATCGGTTAAAACCGTCGCGCCCTCGCTGATTGCGAGCGCGATCGCTCCCGATGGGGTGATCGAGGCAGTCGAATCCCCGCACCACCGGTTCTTTCTGGGTATCCAGTGGCATCCTGAATTTCTCTTTGAACGGCACATCGCCCACCGTCGTTTGTTTCAAGCCCTGCTTCGCGCTGCCGGACGCCCGCGCGCTTGAGTCCGATAGGACGACGGCTTTTGTAATTCAGACGGCTTTTTTCCCCCTGGCTGCTATACTACGCGCCATATGGATCCAACTCATTCCGACTCAGTGACTCACCAGGCTATTGCAGACTCCGTGACCAGCCGACTCTTCCGCACCAAATCGATCGAACGCATTCTGGCCGACGCCGATCATCCTCAATATCGCCTCAAACGGACCTTGAGCGCCTGGGACCTGACCGCGCTGGGCATCGGCGCGATCATCGGCACCGGGATTTTTGTGCTGATCGGAACGGCAATCGTCGGAGACGCAGGCCGACCGGGAGCCGGCCCCGGCATCGTCCTCTCCTTCATCCTCTCCGGTCTGACCTGTGTCCTGGCGGCCCTCTGCTATGCGGAATTTGCCGCCATGATTCCCGTGGCGGGATCGGCCTATACCTATTCCTATGCCACCCTGGGTGAATTTCTCGCCTGGATCACCGGATGGAATCTGATTCTGGAATACGGCGTCGCCTGTGTCGCCGTCGCCATCGGCTGGTCAGGCTATTTCAATAATCTACTGAAACTGGCGGGGTTAGATCTGCCTGACTGGGCCACGCACGCACCCGGAGGGCCGGAAGGTGGCATCGCGAATTTTCCTGCCGCCATCATCGTCCTGCTCGTCACAATCATCCTCGTCATCGGCATCAAAGAGAGCGCGCGGGCGACCGGCATCATCGTGTGCCTGAAACTCGCCGTCATTCTGTTTTTTATCGCCGTGGGGGCGCCGGCGGTCACCCCGGATAACTGGACCCCGTTCATGCCCAACGGATTCACCGGCGTCACCGCTGCAGCAGCCACCGTCTTTTTCGCCTATATCGGCTTCGATGCCGTGACCACGACGGCGGAAGAAGCCCGCAACCCGCAACGTGATCTGCCCATCGGCATCATGACATCGCTCGGTGTCTGTACGATTCTCTATGTCGCCGTTGCCGCCGTCCTGACTGGGCTCGTTCCCTACAGCCGGATCGACATTCATGCCCCGGTGGCGGAAGCCCTGAGCCTGGTGGGCTATAAGTGGGGAGCGGCCGTGGTCGCCATAGGAGCCGTCGCCGGCATCACCAGCGTGCTGGTCGTCATGATGCTGGGACAGATCCGCGTGTTCTTCGCCATCTCACGCGACGGTTTGCTCGGACCGTGGTTGTCCGTCGTTCACCCGCGTTTTGGCACCCCGCACCATGCCACGATCCTGACCGGCATCGCTGTCGCGGTCATGGCGGCCTTGGTGCCCATCGGCACCGCCGCTGACATGACGAACATCGGAACGTTCTTCGCCTTCACCCTCGTCTGCATCGGACTCATCGTCCTGCGCTACACCCGTCCGCAGCTGGCGCGCCCGTTCAGAACGCCACTTATGCCGTGGATTCCACTGATGGGCGCTCTCTCTTGCCTGGGCTTGATGTGGCAACTCCCGGCGCTCACCTGGCATCGATTCGTCTGGTGGACCATCGCCGGGATTATCACGTATGGGCTCTACGGTATTCGCCACAGCAAATTAGCCGCGCAGACGACAGACGCGCATCCGCCTTCGTCCACCACTCACTAGCCCGATCACGGTTCAGGAAGTATTACTTCGTTTCGGCGGATGGCTCAGGAGAAACAGCCGGAGCTGCGGGCTGAGGCGGAGTGGCCGGAGTTACGACAGTGGCAGCGGCTGACGCTGTAGGCTGAGGAGCTGAAGCGGCACCAGGCGCAACTGGCGCGGCAGCCGGCTTGGGAGGTGCGGCCGGCTTGGGCGGCGCAGGCTTTTCCGGCTTGATCCCGCCTTCCCAGGAAGGACCGGAATACATCTCCGCCGCAAGCCCTTTGGACTTCCACTTATCTTCGAAATCGGCCGCCGCTTTATTGGGAGTCTCTCCCACGCCCATCACATCGTTCCAGGGATAGGCCTTCGGGCTGATCTGGCAGGAGGATTCCGACCGCTTCAAATACAAAGCAATCGGATTGCCTCGGTAGGGACCGAGATAGATGTGCACGCAGCCGACGTATTCAAGCAGATTCGCCATGCCGGTCTCCAAGAGGGCGCATGATGCCATAACTCACCGGAAACAGGCAAGTCGGGACCGATTTACTGTCCTCCACCTGCATGAACCTGAAGCGGAATCTGATCGGGCCGCTTCCGGATCATGAACACCGCCCCGATGAGGGCAATGATCACCGTCACGTTCAACCCCACATCCATGAGATACTGATAAAACTGTATTTCCGTCATGTTCTGTTGATGCGACAACTCGGCACTCGCCGTCAGAATCTTTCTGGTACAGGCGATGACCCCCACCGACAAATACGGCTCCAGCTCCAATACTTCTGTCTGAAGAAAACGCACCACCGTCCGGAACAATTCCAGGAGAATAATGACCAGCAGGATATCGTTCAGCAGCCGGAGACCGGCCGGAAGAATGAGCACATGCCCCTTGGGATCGAACTGTCCCGCGAGAAACACATACCAGGCATGAATGAATACCAGCATGCCAAGGATCAGGAGGCTAAACCCCGCCGTCGCATATCCCAGACGGTCCAGCCATTCCATATAGCGACACCACCGCTTCATCAGATCATTCCGGTTCGTGCTCGGTTCTCCGACGCTCATAGGTCTCCTCCAGTCGTACCTAGGCTTGTCCTGCCTGCCCGGTCTGCTCCGGCTCAGGGGCGCGCATGTGACCGAATTTCAATTCCCGCATCGAACTGATCGTCAGCGAATGGCCGCAACAACGAATTTCTTTGAATCCCGCCCCGCCGTCCATGATCATCACCCGCAATCCACAGGAGTCGGGATAGAGCTTCTTCTCATCCAGAATGACCGCAGGCGGCAGCATGCCCTTTTTCCGCCCAGCAGGAGACCCCATCTCCGCCACCACATCCTCATCCGTAAGGTCATGCTCGCAGCAGACGATCTTCTCGAACCCGTCTCCGCCGCCCATCACCTTAACCACCAAACCGCATGCGTGCGGATGGCGTTTGTGTTCATCGAGAATATCCCCTTTTTTGAGCGCCATCTCGCGTCCTCACTCCTGTGCGGCAGCCATCCCGCTTCGTTCATCGACTCCATGGAACACGGCCAACCCAACCAGAAAAAACACCGCCATCGAGAGCACGGCCCACCGCTGACTTCCCGTCCACGCCGTGACTTCACCGTACACAACCGGCCCCAAAATCGCGGCAAATTTGCCGGCCACGGAAAAGAAGCCGAAGAATTCACCCTGCCGCCCCTGCGGCGTAAACCGGCCGAGCAACGTGCGACTCACCGATTGATTGGCACCGAGCGCCGCGCCGGCCGCTAAACCGAGCAGATAAAACTGCAGATGCGTCTGCACGGCCGCCGCACCGATCACCACCGCGATCCAAAGTACCAACGTCATCGTGATCGACCGCACGGCCCCGATCCGATCCGCCACAAATCCGAACCCGACCGAGCCAAGACCGGCCGTAATCTGAGTCACGAGGAAATAGATAATCAGATCGCCCGGCGTGAAGTCCAGGACTTTGTTCGCAAAAATGCCCGACGCCACGATCACCGTATTAATCGCGTCGGAATAGAGCAGATAGGCGATGAAATAACGCCGGAGATCCCGATAGGTCGACAGACGGCGGGCCGTATCGCGGAGCTGCACCAGTACGGCACGCCACACCGCCAGGCCGGCAGACAGGGCCCGCGGCCGAGCCCTTTCCTGCAGATACACAAAAGTGGGCAGGGCTGCGACGAGAAAGAAGACCGCCGTGACGACGAAACTCATCCGATACGACGCGAGGTTGGCCTCGGCGAAGCCGCCGGAAATGAAGGGGTAGGCCAGCGCCAGCGAGAGCAGCCCCCCGACATAGCCGAATCCCCAGCCGTACCCGGACAACCGCCCCATCTGCTGCGGCGGCACCAACTCGACCAGAAACGCGCTACAGAACACAAACCCCAGATCGAATCCGATATTGGCGATCCCGAAGATCAGAAGCCCCAGCGTCACATCACCGCGATGCACCAGCCATAGGCATGCAGTGCCGATCACACAGAGCAGGGTGGAGACGATCAACACCCGCCGTTTGATGGCGCGAATATCAGCCAGGGCCCCCAGAACAGGGGAGACCAGCGCCACGACCAGCATCGAGAGCGCGTATCCCCAAAACCACAATCGTTCGGCCATACCCGGCGGGGACACATCGGCGGCAGCCACTTGAATGAAATAGACACTGTAGGCCACCGTCACGATGAGGGTGGAAAAGGAAGAGTTGGCGAAATCGTAGAAGCACCAGGCCCAGAGTTCCCGGCGGCCGGCTGGAAAGGAGGGCGGGCGGTTCACACCGTGGCTTTCGCCAATCGTTCGCGGGCCTGATGGATGGAACGAAGCAACACGCGATGACTCCGGCACCCGACGATCAGCTTGGCATCCGAAATCACCACCGGTCTGTTCGGAACGAGGAACCGCTGCTTCAGTCTGGCGATCCTGGCCAGAGACTGCTCCAGCCGTTCAACGCTGATCGCCCCGTCCGCCACAGCGCCGTCCAACGCGGTAATCGCCGCAATCTCCCGGTTGCGGTCCTTGCAGATCAGGGGCATATCGCAGCCCGCTTGAATGGCGCGCACCGTCGCCTCTTCGATGCCGTAGTGGTCGATGATCGCGTGCATCTCCAGGTCGTCGGTCAGCACCACCCCGTCATATTGCAGCTCGCCGCGCAGAAAGTTCGTGACGATGGCCGGAGAGAGTGTGGCCGGATGTTGATCGTCCAGCGCGCGGTACAACACATGCGCCGTCATGAGCGCCGCGACCCCGTGGGCGGTCGCATGCCGGAAAGGCGGAAATTCAATCTGCTCCAGTCGCTCTTTCGATGCCGTCACCACCGGCAACTCTTTGTGCGAGTCCACACTGGTATCGCCGTGTCCGGGGAAATGCTTTCCGCAGGCCACCACTCGATTGTCCTGCAGCCCGCCCACCGTCGCCAGACCTAACTCGCAGACCGGACCTGGTGTGGATCCAAAGGCCCGGTCACCGATCACCGGGTTGGCCGGATTGCTGTTCACATCCAACACCGGCGACATATTCATGTTGATCCCGACAGCCCGCAGTTCCTTCGCAATCGTCGCCGCCGCCGCATAGGCGAGCTCGGAGGAATTGCACCGGCCCAAGACCTCGCAGGGAGGGAAAATCGTAAAGGTCTTCGGCAGCCGCGAGACCCTGCCGCCCTCCTGATCAATGGAAATCAACAACGGCGAATGAGGACTGCAGGCCTGCAAGGCATTGGTCAGCTCGACGATCTGCTCGATCGATTCAAGATTGCGCGAAAAGAGGATGACGCCGCCCGGCTTGTATTCCTTGATGAACGCCGCCAGATCAGGCGTCACCGAAGTACCCTCGAACCCCACCATGAACAATTGGCCGATCTTCTCGCGCGACATCAACATGGCAACTGCCCCTTACACGATTTAGGAGATAGAGGAACCCCTCGCTCTCTGAACACCTACAGTCACAACCCCGCGTAACGTCCCAACTCCAGCGTGATCATCAGGATGATCAAAAAGGTCCCTGTTCTCACCCGCCCAACCCCGGCGCGCCAAGACGCGCCGTTCCGCGGGCAAGGCCGCAGACGAGAAAATACCGGAGGCGTACCCTCTGGGGTACGTTGAGGATATTTTCGAGACGAGAACGCCGCTGGTGGCCTTTTTCAGCATCCTGCTAGAGCGTGCGATCGATCAAATACTGAATCAGCAACCTTGTCCCAATTCCGGACGGGCCCTTGGGAACATACGCCCGCTCCCGTTCGCTCCAGTCCGTGCTGGCGATATCCAGATGGACCCAGGGACAGTCCCCCACAAACTTGCTCAGGAACAACGCGGCCGTAATCATTCCGCCCCCGCGGCCCCCGATGTTCCGCATATCGGCGACATCGCTGCGCAGCTGTTCGAAATATTCATCCCAGAGCGGCATTTCCCACACACGCTCGCCCGCGCGCAGACCCGCTTTGCGTACCGACTCCTTCACGCCGGTATCGGTTCCGAACATCCCGATGGCAAATTGTCCGAGCGCCACGACACACGCGCCCGTGAGCGTCGCAATGTCGATCAGCGCCGCCGGTTTGTAGCGGGTGGCGTAGGCCAGTGCATCAGCCAGAATCAGGCGGCCTTCGGCATCCGTGTTCTGCACTTCGACGGTTTTTCCGGAGAGCGTCGTCACGACATCGCCCGGTTTCATCGCCCGGCCGCCCGGCATATTTTCAGCCACCGGCAGAATGCTGATCAGATGCAGCGGTAGCTTCAACCGCGCGGCCGCGCGGATCGAGGCCAGCACCTCGGCGCCGCCGGTCATGTCCGCCTTCATATGCTCCATGTTCTCGGCCGGCTTGAGAGAGATGCCTCCGGTATCGAACGTGATCGTCTTCCCCACCAGCACCACCGGACGCTCATCCTTCTTTTTCGATCCGTTGTATTCAAGGATGATGAACTTCGGCGGCTCGTGACTGCCTCGCGCCACGCCCAGCAATGCCCCCATGCCCAGCTTTTCAATATCTTTCTGCTCCAGGATCTTCAACGTCAGCGACTGTTCCTTGGCGATGGCTTTCGCTTCATTCGCGATCCTGGTCGGCGTCATCACATTCGACGGATGGTTGCACAGGTCCCGGACCAGCACCGCAGCTTCGGCCGTCGCCACTCCGCGCCGGACCCCTTCGGCAATCGACCGAACCTCGGTCGTCTCAGCCGCCAGGAGGGACATCCCTTTCACCTCTTTTCCCGATGCGCCCTCGCTCCGATAGGCCGTGAATTGGTAGCTGCCCAGAATGGCCCCTTCCGCCATCGCCTGCCCCACTTCAACGGAAGACGAGCCCTGCGGCAGGACAGACGGAACGGCGACGGTGAAGAAGCCCGCCTTGACCTGGCGTACCCGCTTGACCGCATGCCCCATGGCCTGCCGCAGCTGATCCACCGTCACATCCTTCTCTTTGCCCAACCCCACAAGAAGAATCCGCTTGGCCGGCACCTTGCCTTGGGTATGTACCAGCGCGAGTTCATTGCTTTTGCCTTCAAATTCTTTCGATTGCAGCAGGTCCCGTAAGGATCCGCCCATCGATTTATCGATCACCGTCGCCTGTTTCGAGAGCACCTCGCCCTCACAATGAGTCAGGACCAACACTTCGGTTGATTCAGTCTCCACCCGTCCGGCCCGCGCATCTACTCGCATGATCTTCATTCACATCTCCTTCATACATATTATCGTCGTGCACGCCCCGGGGAACGACCCACGCATCATACGCCCCGCATATCCGGGGCCCAGATATATTTGTGCATCTGCAATTGAAACCGCACCGACAGACGATCCGCCAGGATCCACTCGGCAAGATGGCGGAGATCGAGCGATCCGAATACCGGACTGAACAGCACCGTACAGCGCTCCGACAAGCGGTATTGCCCCACAATGCCACGAGCCCACTCATAATCCGCGCGCGAGGCGAGGACAAACTTCGCCTCATCCTTCGCCGTCACATACTCGAGATTCGGCCAATGCATCCGGTCGGTCATGCCGCTCCCCGGACATTTCACATCCAGAATGAGTCGCGCCCGTTGATCGACCGGCTGCACATCGATCGCACCGCTGGTCTCGATTAACACCGTGTAGCCGGCATCGCACAGGCGGGCGATCAACGGAAGGGCTTCCGGCTGCGCCAGAGGCTCGCCGCCGGTCACCTCGACCAACGGACAGCCATACGCTCGAACCTGGACAAGAATCTCCTCGAGAGAGAGAGGCGTCCCGCCGTAAAAACTGTACTCGGTATCGCACCAGGTACAACGGAGCGGACAACCCGTCAGCCGGATGAAGACACACGGCTGCCCCGCGTATGTCGATTCTCCCTGGATGCTGTGAAAGATCTCGGTGACCCGGACCGTCTGATTCTGGGGAGGGGTTCGGGAGGTCATCGCCAGGACACCACCGGCCAGCCGTTGCGACGGGCCACGCGGCCCATGCCGCGAATGGGATTCACGACCGTCGGATGCCCCACGGCGCCCAGGACGGCTCGATCACCCGGGCTATCGCCGTAGGCAAAGCAGGCTCCGAGATCCAATTCCAGTTCCTGAGCAAGCCGGTGCACGAAGATAAGTTTTCCGTCGCCGTAGGGCAGCGGGGGAACCACCTGACCCGTATAGACGCCTTCAAGTTGTTCCAGCTGACTGGCAATACACCGATCAACTTGGAGCGAGTCCGCGATGGGAGCCATCAAAAAGTCGAGCGATCCCGTCAGCAGAATAACCAGATGCCCCTCGCTCCGATGCCGCTCAATCGCCGTCATCGCAGCGGGAGAGACTCGGGGACAGAGGGCCTCACGGCAAAACTCCTCGCCAAGCGCCTCAATGACTTGCGCGGGCTTGCCCGCCAGATACAATTTACGCTCACGCAGCGGCTGCAGCGACAGCGACGGGAGATGCCGCAGCCACCAGGCCACACTGGCACGGGTTTCCGGCCAGCCGACCACGCCGCGCTGCCGCATCCAGCGGAAAAACCCCACCTCGCTGGCTTCCCCGGGCAATACCGTATTGTCGACGTCAAAAAACGCGGCTATGGACGTGGCCAGGCGGCGTTGGGATACGGAGGGGGCGACCGGCATGATACGGACGATCTCCTTACTCGATGGAAACGGACGGACCGCGGCGTGAAAGTGGGCCGATTCTACCGGACGTCTCCTTTATTGACAAGAATTTTGCCCTCCTCCTATAATGCGCCTCCCTCAAGCCTTCCTCGTCGTTCGAGAGCCACGCTGCAGGATGCTCAAAAAGCTTTCCGGCAAGGCCGCAACGAGCGAGGAGACGACGCGTACCGGATGCGTACGTGAAGTCTCCGAACGATGTGAGAACGAAGCGGGAAGGCTTTTCAGCATCCTACCCGGTAGCCGAAGTGGTGAAATGGCAGACACGCACGTTTGAGGGGCGTGTGGCGCAAGCCGTGCGGGTTCAAGTCCCGCCTTCGGCACCAAATTTCTTCTCCCATACCAGCCAGATACATCGTGCCTGCTCTTCAGCCCGACAGTCCATTCGCAGTCCAATTCGATCTAGACATTTGATGGCGGTCCGTAGGACACTACCGGATCTGAGGCATCACGTTCAGGGGCATTCCTAAATGGGAGTGTGCATGAGGTTCCCGCAACCCGATCTGCACCTGCCGACCCGAACATTCCGCCGCACTCCGACCGATCCGGTCATTCCCTCAACCGGGGTTACTTCATGTCCATTGTCTCGCTGTGACAGCGATGTGAGCCGGATGGAGTATCATTCACACCACGCCCATACTATTTTCTCCCCGGTCAAACAGAATCTCTCTCGATCACCAGGCAAGGAGCCGCGCTATGAGTGGGACGGGACAACTGCCCGAACTGGAATCGCTGCGAACACAACTCGCCGACGTGGCGCGGGAACTCGCTGAACGGGATCGCCGTCTCCACCAGACGGGCGAGCGTGACCGTGAGTTGCAGGACCTGCGGGAACAGTCCCGGCTTCTGCTGGCGATCGCGCACGGCACCGCCGGGGAATCCGGCCAAAACTTTTTTGCCGCTCTGGTCAATCACCTGACGTCAACTATGCAGGTGCAGTATGCCGTCATCGGCGAGGTCCTCAACGATCCGTCTCAGACCATCCGCACGATCGCCGTCTCGTCCGCCGGAAGTCTGACGGGCAACTTCGCGTATCCGCTGGCCCAAACACCCTGCGAAACCGTGCTGAACCAGTCCTTTGCCTGCTTTGAGAGTCACGTCCAGCATGCCTTTCCCCGGTTCACACGATTGACGGACATGGGCGTCGACAGCTATTGCGGCGTCCCCATACGGACCAAAGATGGAACGGTCATCGGACTGCTCGCGGTCATGGATACGAAGCGGTTGCAACACACCGACTGGCTGCACTCCCTCTTGACGGTCTTTGCGACAAGAGCCGGCGCCGAACTGCAGCGGCAACGGGCCGAACAGGCGCAGCGTGAGGCCGAGCGCCGGCTGCGCTTCACACAATTCGCAATAGATCGTGCGGTAGACGGCGTCCTGTGGGCCGACGACTCCGGACGATTCATCTATGCCAACGAGGCCGTCTGCCGGTCGCTGGGGTATTCGCAGGATGAACTCCTCAGCCTTCGCATCAACGACATCGCCCCGGACCATGACTCGGAACGCTTTCGACGGCAGCTTGAAACGATCAAGCAGGACGGGGCGGCCACGTACGAATCTCTTCACCGGCGCAAGGACGGAACGGAGGTTCCCGTCGAAGTCTCCATCTCCTACCTCGAGCATGAAGGAAACGGCTATACCTGCGGCACCATCCGGGATATTACGGAACGGAAACGGATCGAGCAGGAACGGCGGCAAGCCCTCGCCGACCTCCAAAACATTACGGAAACCGTTCCCGACATCATGTTCACACTCGATACCGCCGGCAACCTGATACGGTGGAACAGCCGCCTCGCGCTGGTCACGGAATACGAGCCGGACTCACTGTTGAACAAATCGGCGCTGACGTTCGTTCCCGTTGAAGAACAGACACAGACCGCCGCGGCGATTCAACGGGCCTTCACGGAAGGGTACGCGGAACTCGACGGCCACCTGCTCACAAAGACCGGCCGCACCATCCCGTACCATTGGACCGGCGCCACACTCAAAGATGCGGCCGGCCGGGTCATCGGCATTACCGGAATCGGCCGGGATGTCTCAGAGCAAAAACGGGTCCAGTTGGAACTGACACGGCAGCGACGCCATCTGCTCGAATCCCAAACCCTCGCTCATTTGGGCAGCTGCGAATGGGAGATCGCGTCGGACACGATGATCTGGTCGGACGAACAGTTCAGAATTTTCGGCCACGCTCCGCAGAGTATTGCGGTGACGCATGACACATTTCTTGCGGCGCTGCTGCCCGACGATCACGACCGTGTGCTCGCCGCCATGAATGAGGCCCTGCTGGGAAAAGCTCCCTACGATATCGAATGCCGGATTGTCCGTCCGACCGGAGAAATTCGCACAATCCACTGCCGCGGCACTATCACCCGCAACCAGTTTGGCCATCCGGTCCAGATGTCCGGAACAGTCCTCGACATCACCGAACGCAAACGGATCGACGACGCGCTGGCGGACAGCGAGCGGCGCTATCGGGCCATTTTCGAAACCATGCCTGATCCGTTATTCATTATGAGCTTCGACGGCGTCATCCGCGATGCCAACCCCGCAGCCTGCCTCACCTATGGCTACACCCGGGACGAGTTCACCGGCCTGCCCGTCGAAAAGATGATCGATCCGCAATCCTTCCCTCATCTCGCCGCAGCCATTGAGGCCGTGGAGCAGGGCCGCAGCTTCCACACGGAGTGCCTCGATATCCGGAAAGACGGAACCCGCTTCCCGGTCGACGTAAAAATTTCAGCCTTCGTATCCCACGGCGAACCGGTCATGCTCAGCGCCGTGCGGGATATCACCGAGCGCAAGCGGATGGAGGAGGCCCTCCGCCGGTCCCGAACACAACTATCCGACATTCTGGAAAACAATCCGGCCGTCGTCTACACACGCCAGGTGGGGAACGGATGGCCCCATACCTTCATCACCCCCAATATCTATCAACTGCTGGGGTATACCAGTATCGATATCATCGGTCGCCCGGAGTTGTGGGACAGCTTGATGCATGAGGAGGATCTCGCGGAACTCATGAACCGGAGCCTTCCCGCGCTCCTGCGCACAGGCGCTCACGCCTTCGTCGCACGCCTCCGCCATCGGGACGGTTCCTACCGCTGGATCGAAAATCAGGCCAGGCTCACCCACCTCGACGACGGCCCCTTGCTGATGGTCGGAACCATGACCGACATCACCGTGCGCATGGGAGCGGAGCAAGCGCTCCGGGAAAGCGAAGCCCGCAATCGATCAATTCTGGAAAGCGTGCTGGATGCCGTCGTCTCCATCGATGAGCGCGGCGGCATCATCGGGTGGAATGCTCAAGCCGAAGCGATGTTCGGCTATTCCGCTCAGGATGTGTTGGGGCTGCCGTTGGATGAAACCATTATTCCCGCCCGATACCGTCAGGCTCATGCCCACGGTATGAACCGCATGCTGCAGAAGGGTGACGGATCCGCCGTGCGCCGCCGGTTCGAATTTTCTGCCCTCCATCGGGACGGGCATGAGTTCCCCGTCGAGTTTGCGATTGCGTCGACCCAGATCGGGGGGCACCCCACCTTCAGCGCGTTCATCCGCGATATTACCGAACGCAAGCGGGCGGAGGAGGCCT
Organism: uncultured Nitrospira sp.; assembly: GCA_964512025.1. Classification (GTDB taxonomy): domain Bacteria; phylum Nitrospirota; class Nitrospiria; order Nitrospirales; family Nitrospiraceae; genus Nitrospira_D. Next base: position 73,192 of record CAZEHM010000010.1, read on the forward strand.
TGCATGCCAGCGAAGAACGGTTCCGCGCCGCCTACCATAACGCATCCGTGGGAATATCGATTTGCGATCTGACAGGCCGGCTGCAGGAGGTGAATCAGGCCCTGTGCGAGATCCTCGGCTATTCCCAGCAAGAATTGCTCGCCAAAGATTTTCAGTCGCTCACACACCCGGACGATCTCCCCGGCAATCTCGACCGGATTCGCGGGCTGTTGACCGGCACGATCGCACACCAGGTCTTCGAGAAACGGTATGTCAAAAAAGACGGCGGGACCGTCTGGACCCAGGTGGGCCTCTCTGTCATCCGAAGCCAGGATGATACGCCATCGCATCTCTTGGCCATGGTCCAGGACATCACGGAGCGTAAGCTGGCAGAGGAGGCCGTGCGCGAAAGCGAGAAGCGCTTGCGACAAGCCGTTCTAGCAGGCGACATCGGCATCTTTGACCACGATCATCAGAGCGACACCATCTACTGGTCACCGGAGCAGCGGCGTATTTACGGCTGGAATCCGGAAGAGCCCGTCACCTTGGCCAAGTATCTCCAGCATGTGCATGAAGAGGACCGGGAATGGATTGCCGAAAGTGTGCGCCGCGCGCACGACCCGGCCGGAGACGGCCGGTTTGACGTAGAGCACCGGATCATCGACCGACAAGGAGCGCTTCACTGGCTGAATACCAAATCGGTCACCTTCTTCGAAGGCGACGGGCCCGCGCGCCGCAAGGTCCGAACCGTCGGCGCCGTAGCGGACATCACCGAGCGCAAGCGGGCGGAAGAAGTGGTGACGCGCAGCCACGATCTCATGAAATTGTTTGTGGAGCATACCCCTGCCGCCGTTGCGATGCTGGACAATGATCTCCGGTATGTGGCGGTGAGCCGGCGCTGGCTGCAGGACTACCGGCTTGGCGATCAGGATCTAATCGGCAGACATCACTACGAGGTCTTCCCGGAAATCAGCGACAAGACAGAGTGGCCTGCGATCCACCAGCGCTGTCTGAACGGAGCGGTGGAACGGCGGGAAGACGACCGGTTCGTTCGCGCGGACGGCTCCGAAGACTGGCTCCGATGGGAGGTGCGGCCCTGGCAGGATGTGACGGGACACATCGGCGGCATCATTATGTTTACGGAAGTCGTGACCGAGCGCAAACGCGCAGAAAAGGCGTTGCGCGAAACCAACGACATGCTCCAGGCACTGATCGAAACCTCGCCGCTGGCCATCATCGGATTAGATCAACAGGGAACCAATGTGACATGTTGGAATCCGGCAGCGGAGAGGATCTTCGGCTGGCGCGCCGACGAAGTTCTCGGACATCCGCTGCCCTATATTCCCGCCGAAGACGAGGCCCGTTCCCTTGCGATATGGGAAGAAACCACCCACACCGGCGTCCTGACAGGACGCGAGCTGCGCCGGCTGCGGAAAGACGGCTCGTTGATCGACCTGGCGCTCTGGAGTACGGCGCTGCAGGATGCACAGGGAGTGGTCACCGGAACCTTTTCATTCATCGCGGACATCACCGACCGCAAACGGACGGAAGAGGCGCTGAAGCGAAGCGAACGGCAACTCCGGACCGTCCTGGATTCGCTCCCGATCGGCGTGTGGTTCACGGACGAAAAGGGGCACGTGCTGTACGGAAATCCGGTTGGCCAACAGATCTGGGCTGATGCGGCCCGAGTCGGCCTCCCTCAGCCTGGAGGCGACGGGCTCTGGTGGGAAACGGTCGATACCACCGACTCGCTGCATCGGTGGGCGGTCGGAACCGTCCTCGCCCGCGGCCACGATGTGCCGAACGAGATGCTGGAGATTGAAACACACGAGGGAGACCGGCGAACGATCCGAAACTCCGCCGTACCGGTGAAGGATGACGCGGGAGAAATCCTGGGCGCCATCGTGCTCAACGAAGACATCACCGATCGGGTCCGTGCGGAACAGGCGCTGCGCCAGGAACATGGGTTACTGATGGCCGTCATGGATGCGGCTACCGATATCATTTTCGTCAAAGACATCGCCGGCCGGTACATCCATATGAACCGAGCCGGCGCCCGCACACTCGGGATGGCGGTCGAAGACGTGATCGGATGGAACGAGTATGCCCTGTGGCCGTCCGACCTCGCGGCTTCCTGCCAGCTCGCCGACCGCCGCGTGCTCGAAACCGGCGAACCGATTACAGTGGAAGAAACGTCGGTCAACGACGGCAAAACCACGATCTACCTCACGACCAAAGCGCCCTATCACGACCCGGAAGGACGGATTATTGGGATCATCGGAGTGGCCCGGGATATCACCGAACGGAAGCAGGCGGAAGAGGCCCTGCGCTCCAGCGAAGAACGCTTTGCCAAGGCGTTCCGGTCCAGCCCCTACCCCATCGTCATATCCGAGGTGGAGTCCGGCCTGTTGATCGATGCGAACGATGCCGCCTTCCGGAGCTTCGGCTATCGCCGCGAGGAGGCCATCAACCGGACCAGCGTAGAACTCCGGCTCTGGCCCACCCCGGACCACCGCAGACGCTTTGTCGAACACCTGCAACAGGCGGGCGCCATTCGCAATCTGGAGATGGACCTCCGGATGCAGAACGGTGACTTGCGCCACTGCCTGCTCTCGGCGGAGCTGATTGAGCTGCACGGGAAACGCTGTATGGTGACGGTCGGCTCCGATATCACCGAACAGAAGCGGGCCGAACAGAACCTCCAGCGATCCCATGCCTTCATCCGGCAAATCATCGACACCGACCCGAACTTCATCTTCGCGAAAGATCGCGACGGACGCTTTATCCTCGTGAACAAAGCCGTGGCTGAGGCGTACGGCACCACGGTGGACAAGTTGATCGGAAAGACCGACGCCGACTTCAACAACAATGCCGAGGAAGTCGCCTTCTTCCTCCGCAAAGACCGGGATGTCATGGAGCGTCTGCAGGACCAGTTTATCCCCGAAGAACGCATCACCGACGCCACCGGAACCGTCCGGTGGCTGCAGACCGTCAAGCGGCCCATCCTCGACGAATCCGGTCACGCAACCATGGTGCTCGGGGCGTCCACCGACATCACCGAACGCAAGCAAATGGAGGAGGCCTTGCGCCAGCGGGAACGGGACCTCCGCGCCGCCATTGACGAGCGCGAACGCATCAGCCAGGATCTCCACGACGGCATCCTGCAATCGCTTTATGCAGTCGGACTCGGCCTCGAAGCCTGCAAACCCCTCATGACCCAGCGGCACTACAAGAAAGCCGTCGCCACCATGTCGGAGGCGATCGGGCAGCTCAACCATGTCATGAGCGAGGTCCGGAATTTCATTGCGGGGCTGGAATCTCAGGTGCTCCAGGGGAGCACCTTCCCCGCCGCGTTGCAGGAGATGGTAAGCACGCTCGCGGCGACGCATCCCCTCCGTTGTACGGTCTCTGTCGACGACACGGCTGCGGGCCAAATTTCGACCCAGCAGGCCCTCCACCTGCTGAACATCGTCCGCGAAGCCCTGAGCAACAGTCTTCGCCACGCCCAGGCCACCAAAGCCACCGTCACGTTGAAACCGCTGTCCCGATGTCTTCGCTTGTCCATTGTCGACAACGGGATCGGGTTCGAGCCGACCGGTATGCGCGGAGTGGGACACGGACTGACGAATATGGCCGCACGGGCCAGAAAAGTGGGCGGACGCTTCGCCATCAAATCCGCTCCGCAACACGGAACCCGCATTACCATCGATGTACCGAAGGAGAATAACCATGCCGAAAGTGAAAGCGCACACGGTTCGACTGCTGCTCGTCGATGATCACGAGGTCGTCCGGGTCGGACTTCGCACCGTCCTCACCCAGCATGACCACGTCATGGTCGCCGGAGAATCTTCGACCGTCGCCGAGGCGGTGCGGGATGCGGTCCGGCTGAAGCCGGACGTCATTCTCATGGACGTGCGGCTCCCGGACGGATCCGGCGTGGATGCCTGCCGCGAAATCCTCGCGACCGCTCCACAGATCCGCGTGATCTTTCTCACCTCCTACGCGGACGACGACTCCGTGCTAGCCGCGGTACTGGCGGGCGCACACGGATATGTGCTGAAAGAAATCGACTCCGCTGCATTGCTCCGGGCGGTCCATGCGGTTGCGGAAGGGCACTCGATTCTGGACCCGAGCGTCACGGAACGGGCGCTGCAATGGCTGCGCGGAATCAGCAGCGGGTCGGCGCTCCCGGGAACCGACCCCCTTTCGCCTCAAGAAGAACGCGTGCTCGCGCTCGTTGCGGAAGGACAAACCAATAAGGAAATTGCCACGGCCCTGAACCTCAGCGACAAGACGGTAAAAAATTATCTGGCGAACGTATTCCAGAAATTACGGGTCACACGGCGCGCCCAAGCCGCCGCTTTTTTCGCAAAAAGGAAGCAATAAGTGGAGTCGGACGGCCCTAGCCAGGTAGATCCACAATTTCTCCCGTAACACGCATCCCCATCTAGGAGTTTTACGCGGGATTCTTTATAGTCTGTACGATGTTACATCGTGCGCTGTGCTCCATTCTGACGTCTGCCGAACCGGACCTAGCCGGAAGACCGCATCGGCCTTCATCAGAGTCAGGTTCTGTCTTCATGAGACATTCTCGACACGTCACGCAACAGCTCCGACGTCTTTCTGAGCGACATGGAGAGTGAGTCGGCCTTCTGACTATTCCCTGGAGGAACCGTTGGACTTCATGACCGCGCTTCTGTTCGGCACCGGCGCTCTACTTGTCTGGCTGATCTGGCAACTCCTCCGCACACGCCGGGAACAGTTCCTACAATCCCGGGTGATTGCCGCAACCGGCTCCAGCGTACTGGTGACGGATGCCACGGTGCCGCGCCACCCCATTACGGCCGTCAATCCCGCCTTTCGCCTGCTCACCGGTTACTCCGACGATGACGTGATCGGGCAATCCACGCAAGTGCTGCACGGCCCCCACACGGATCGCAGCGCCATTGAGAAAATAGGACTGGCGCTGCAGGACGGGCGGGCCTGCCGCGTAACCGTTCGCCATTACCGCAAGAACGGAACGCCCTTTTGGAATGACGTGACCGTCTCACCGGTCAAGAATCGGGCAGGGCAGGTCACCCAACACATCTGGGTCATGAACGACGCCACACAACGGCAGCAGGCTGAGGACGCGCTCAAAGACTCCCATGATCCGTCGTACCTGCTGGCGGAATTGATGACCGACGCCATGATGGTCATCGGCGAAACCAATACCATCAGCTATATCAATCCGGCCGGGCTGCGGCTGCTCGGAGCCGGCTCTTCCGAGCAACTCATCGGAAAACCGCTGGCCACGGTGGTTCACCCGGACCGACAGGAAGCCGCGCACCAACGCCTGCAGTATTTGCGCGGCTCCGGAGAGCCGCGCACGCGCTACGAAGAGCGCTTCCTGCGATTGGACGGGCAGCCACACCCTGAGGCTCTTACGGCCATCGTCTCCGCTTCACCCATTCTCTGGAAAGGGAAGGCCTCGACCCTGTTCTCGTTTTCGGACCCGACCGCGCAACAGCAGGCCCGGTCGATGGCCCAGCGGCTTGAACAACAATTGTCCTCAACGGAAACCGTCGCCCATCTCGGCAGCTGGGAATGGAATCCGCTGGAGAACCGCGCCCATTGGTCGAATGAACTGTACCGTATTTTAGGCTATCCGCCGGATACGACCACTCCCAGCCATGAGATGCTCCTCTCTTCCTGTCATCCGGACGACCGGGACCGTCTCGATTCAGCCCTGGCCGAATTTCTCCAGTCCGGAACACCGCTGGACATCGGGTGCCGGATCATCCACAAGAACGGTGCCGTTCGCCACGTCCGCTTCGCGGGAGAACAGGTGCTCAAGGATGAGGCCGGCCGAACCATCCGGGTCAGCGGCACACTTCAGGACCTCACGCCGCATGTCATGATGGAACAGATCGCACACGATCGGGAGGAACAATTCAGGATGGTCGTAGAATCCGCCCCGAACGGCATCCTTCTTTCCTCAGAGGACGGAACCATCACGCTGGCAAATAAAGCGCTTGAGGACATGTTCGGGTACGGTCACGGGGAGCTGACCGGGCGGTCGGTCGACATCCTAGTACCCGAAGCGCTCAGGTCGAGCCACACCGATCAACGGCGAAGTTTCTTTGCCGCGCCGCTTGCCCGCCCGATGGGAGCCGGCCGTGAGTTTCCCGCACGAAGAAAAGACGGCACCGACATCCCCGTTGAAATCGGACTGACTCCGCTTCGCACATCAACCGGCCTCCAGGTGCTATCGACGCTTGTCGACATCTCCGCGCGAAAAGCGCTCGATGCCCTGCTGGGAGAGAAAGACGCGTTGAATCAGGCTGTGCTGGATTCACTGACGGCAGAAGTCGCCGTGCTCGACCACGCGGGCAACATCACCGCCGTCAACAAGGCCTGGCGACAATTCGTGCCCACAGCGGCAGGCGAGGCGGCGCCGATCTCGCCGGGTCAGAACTATTTGACCATTTGCAGGAACGCCGTCCAGCAAGGGGATGTCAGCGCGCAAGAAGCCCTCGAAGGGATCGAAGCCGTTCAGACCGGAACGCGTGACCGCTTTTCCATGGAGTATGCCTGCCCGACAACCGACCAGCCTCGGTGGTTTGCCATGACGGTCATGCCGCTTCGCGGACCACGGGAAGGGCTGGTCATCACCCACGAAGATATTTCATCCCGCAAGCGCGCGGAGCAGGAACGGGAACAGCTTCTGGCCCAGACACAGCATTTGCAAAAAATGGAAGCCATCGGAACCCTGGCCGGCGGCATTGCGCATGAATTCAACAACAGCCTGACCGCCGTGCTCGGCTTCAGCGAGCTCGCGTTGAAAGGGCTCCCGAAAGAGCACAAAGTCCGTCGGCATCTCGACCAGGTGATCGTGGCCGGACGCAAGTCTCGAGACCTCGTGCACCAACTCCTGACATTCAGCCAGCAGGGCCGCCATCTCAAACGCCCCCTCTCGCTGCATGTCCTCGTCAAGGAATCGCTCAAACTCTTGCGGCCGCTCGTACCGTCCTGGATTCAGATGCACGAGCATATCCTGGTGCCGTCTCCGCCGGTCTCAGCCGACTCCTCCCAGATGCACCAATTGCTCCTCAATCTGGTCGAGAACGCCTTACGCGCCATGCAGCGGACAGGCGGCACCTTGAGCATTTTCCTCGAAGAAGCCCAGGTTCAACAACCCCGGCTTGGCCCGCAGGCCCGCCTGGAGCCTGGCGCCTATCTGCGACTCATGGTTCGGGATACCGGCGCAGGCATGACCCCGGACGTCCAGAGCCGCATTTTCGATCCCTTTTTCACCACCAAAGAACTTGGAGAAGGCCTGGGGATGGGACTTGCGGTCGTGCACGGCATTGTGTCGGCCCACGGGGGAACGGTTTTCGTAGATAGCACGCCCGATGTCGGCACGACGGTCGAGGTCTATCTCCCGATACTTCCCACTCCCGCAGCCAGCACAACCCCCTCGGGTTCAGAAGAGCCGCTTCCGCAAGGACATGAGTGCGTCCTCTTCGTCGACGATGAAGAATCCCTTGCCCGTTTTGGAGGGGAGATGCTAGAGTCACTCGGATATTATGCCG
>CAZEHM010000011.1:0-13536 GCA_964512025.1 uncultured Nitrospira sp.
GCGCGAACCGGGCGAGCACATTTCTGGTGATCTGTTGGACCGCCGGATTCAGGACAGACTTCCTGAGGACCGGGGCCTGGTAATCGTCGAGCCCCCAGCTCCATTGCATCGATCCCGTTGCAAACACCAGCGCACCGCTTGCGGCGCGGTAGAGCGTGACGGCGCCCGGCGTCCGGCTGTCGGCCATCCGGGCCACCACACTGGTTCCGGCCGGGCTGGACGCGCTCAGCCCATCGACTTCGTAGCCTGCCATGCCGGGGAGCGGGGAGCCTGTACTGAGTCCGGTGTTCGCCAGCACCCACGGCGCGGCATCCTCGATCACAAAGTCGCTATCGATGGGATGGTCGACTTCACTATACATGGATCCGAGCAGATCCGCCTCCGGGCGATTCACGGGGGCGTTGCGCCAGCGTGTCGTGACGAGGTGATCGTTTCCCGGATCGTTGTCGGTCGAGAGCGGATCGTGCCACGGCGTATTTTCTTTGTAGGCGACCATGGTGCGGTCCGGTTGGCCCGTGAGACGGCCGGGCTCCAGCCGCATCTGCCAATAACAGGTGTTCGATGAAAAGATGCCCAGATGCAGGCCCCGGTCGCGGGCCTGTTCGATGTGGCGCCGCATCTCCCAGGTCCAATATTCATCGTGTCCGAGCGAGAGAAAGGCTTTGTGCGAGGCGAGCAGCGCGGGGTTCGCATGGACATCGATATTCGTGGCGTAGGTGACGTCGTAGCCTTCCCGCTCCAGCCAGCGGACCATGGTGTATTCCCAGCCGGCGGGGGACGCCGGATAGCCGGGCGGGATTGAATTGGAAATCAGGAAATCGCCCGCGCCGGTTCCCGTGGCTGCGGCAGGAACGGCGCTGCCGGCGTAGGGACGGTCGAAGGAGACTTTTGCGGCCTGGCCTCCGGGGCTATTGAACGAATAGAGCGAACGGCCGCCCCAATTGTTGTACGCCTGGTAGGTCGTCACACTGGCCTGGACGAGATAGGTTGAGGGCCGCCGGTCGTCCCGCACGAGAAACAGAATATAGCTCTCTTCTCCCGTCGGTTCCGCCGTGAGTTTGGCCAGATAGTATCCCGAGACCCAGGGCTCCGCTCCCTCGCCGCCGGCCGGGATCGTCTGTACGACCGGGTGTTCCCACCGGCATTCGATCAATCCCGTGTCCTGATCATGCACGGGTGCCGGCTGCCGGTATCCCGTCAGTTCCGTCGGGCCGGCTACCTGCCGCGCACCGAGACCTCCGTACCAGCCCATGCGATAAATCGTGAGATGATAGGAAGGCGCGAGTGAATGGACATAGAAGCGAATCGTCTCGCCCCGGTTCACGCTGGTCGAAGAGGCGTAGCCCTCGATTTCATGGTTCCTGGCCGGTTTGGTGAGGACCCAGGCGCCGGTGCCGGGCTTGCGATTTTCGAGTTGTATGGGATTGAGGGGGAGCGTCGAATCACCGGTCGCGAGCGCCGGAGAGAAGGCTTCCAGCACGACCAACAGACTCCAGAGCACCTGGCGCGAGGCGAGCCGCGCGCGCATCGGCAACACGAACCCCCTGCGCCGTTCGATCGCCACGGGTAGTGGTGCGAGCGCCCGGCAGGCTTCGCGCATTCGCCCGGCGATGCCGCCGAAGGTCTCCGCGACGCTCAGGCTGAGATCCTGCCGCATTTCGGTGAAGCCGATGAATTGCTTGATGCCGTAGAGGATCAGGGCGGCGTTCGCGAGGGGGAAGGCTCCCGCGATCCATCGCAGTTGGGAGACATAGTAGAGCCCCAATGCCAGGCTGGTGAGCGCCATGCCCAGTTGCAGGGCCAGATCCAGCCCTGCCGTTCTGGTCCGTCCGGAAATCTTGGGCGTCCGGCGGAACGGAATCTTGGTGCCGGCGATGGCCTGCTGCATCGACGTGATCGCGCCGGTGAGATGGATCGGGATCAACAGCAGATTGAGGGCGTAGACCCGCAACAGATCGCGGAACGGCTGATAGCCGATATTCTTCAAATCGCGGAGGTAGAGGACGAAGTACGGAAGCGCGGCGAGCGGCATCCAAGGACTCATCAACTCGGAGGAAAAGGGGATGATCAGCAGGAGCAGCACGCTCAACGGTGCGAAGGCGAGCGAGGTCAGGTAGTGAATCTGCAGCAGGGCTTGCGGCAACGTGGTCATCCGCTTCGGTGTGCGGCGCAGGAAGGACAGCAGTTTGGGCAGAATGATCAAGCCCCCGTTGGCCCAGCGGGCGCGCTGGATGACCAGCGATCCGAAGTCCGGCGGCGTGGCGCTGTAGGCCAGCCGCTCCGGGTGGTTGTGCAGGGACCAGCCTTTGGCCAGAAGGTCGACGGTCGATTCGGTATCTTCAATGACGGTCCGGTCTTGGATGTAGCGGCGGACGATGTGGCCGCCTTCGACGGATTCGTTGCAGATGTCGTCGAGCGCCGATTTTCTGAGCAGCGCATTGGCGCCGACCCAGAAGGTTGCGCCGAAATAGGTAAAGCCCTGGTGCACCAGGTATTGAATGTCGGTCGTGGCTCCGGCGGTCCGCTCTAACCGGCCCGGCGCGTTGGGAAAGGCGCTGTAGGGCGTTTGGGCAACGGCGACCCGCGCATACTCCGGCTGTTCCATCAGCCGCACCAGCGTACTGGCGTAGTGGGGCTTCAGCAGACTGTCGGCATCGAGCGTGATGACGTAGGGCGTGTCCGCGATGAGGCGGCTGCCGGCCGGGAGGGATGACTCTTCCAGCGCCAGCCCCGCCGGGCGCATGACGGGGCGCACGCGTGTGCCCATCAGGCCCAGGTAGCTGTTCAAGTTCATTGCTTTGTTGGGCTCGTGCGACAGGTTGCAGTATTGTTTCCGCTCGAAGACATCGAGCTCGACCTGAAAACGGGCGGTCAATTCCGCATAGGCGGCGTCGATTCCGGAAAAAAGTTCTTCGCCGGAGGGGATTGCGGGCTCTCTCCGGGCGGCGAACCAGCGGGCGCCCTGCTCCCGGCAGCATTCCGCCGATCGGTTGAGGATTTCTTCGACAAACCAGACATCGGTGTGGGTCTCCGTCGATGAGTGCTTCGCCTGAGTCTCAAACCATTGCGCGGCCAGCCGGAAGCAGTCCGAGAGCCGGACACATTCGTCGGCGGGAGTCTGCGTCCCGCTGGATCGTCTGTCCTGGAATGCCGCATGGGCCTGAGCCAGTCTGGTTGCCGGTTCGTTCAGCAGTTCCTGCAATTCAAACGGGAGATTGCGCGCCGCCCAGAGCCCGGCCCGGTCCGACAGCGTCTTAGGGGCGGGCGGATCATCGAGCAGCAGCACGACCCGCTTGTTGGGGTAATCCTGGAGGGCTGCGGACAAGAGCGTCTGGCGGATGACGGAGAGTTCTTCTTTATACGACGGCACCAGGACGGTCAGGGCCGGGGCGGACCGGCGGTCGAAGGGTTTTGCCGGCTCTGCGGCGGCGCGACGGAACGCGGCTTCCCGTTTCAGCTGGCCGAGCCGCGCGAGCTGGTAGCACAGATTGCCGTAGACCAGAAATCCGGCAAGGGCTCCGAAGAGCAGCGCTTCAAGAACCCCACCGATCCGGCCCTGGTCGAGAGCGTTCCCGGCGACCGTTCCGGTCGACCAGATCAGAAGAGCAGTGGCGGTTGCCGTGAACGCGAGTGAGGCCTGCGTCAGGAAGAGTTCGGTTCGATAGGAAGAGCGCGTCATGGAAAAGTCCAATTAATAAAATGGATGCTGCGTGGGCGGGTGGACAGGTGCAATCCGGGTGCCGGGGCGTCGTATTCGTTTGCAAGAAAAAAGAGCTTATTAATCAATATCGTTTCAGACTTCGTCCATCCACTTTTCAGCCGGGATGTAGGTCCCGGATGCCACAGTGCCTCATGTTCTGTGGCGGTTATGTAGGTGGAGAAAATTGGCTCCCAGTAACGGTTTCCAGGGATTTCTGACCGGCCGTGACTGGCTGTCCGGAATGACCTACAGTCGGTCGGATCGAGAGGGAGAGTCGCATAGGGCTTTTGCCCATCCAACGGCCGCTCAATAGTTATTTAGGGCCATTGTATCCAGTTGAAGGGAGCGGCTTTTTCGACAGGGGGCGGCTCAGGAGCGGGAGGTCCTGGAAAAGTGTTGGCGTACGAGCCATTCGACTGAGGCAAAATGCCGGTCGGGCAGATTCTTGAAGCGACGTTTGCAGTCGGGCAGCGCCTCGTCCGCGCTGGTGAACGGGGCGATCACGGATAGCAGGTGACTGTGGTAGTCCAGGAGCTTCAGTTCGACGGTTCTCAGCCGGCTTGGGTCGCCGGCGACGGCGAGCGCGGCCTTGGCCTGGTCGCCGCGGGATTCGACGAGAGCCTGGAAGCAGAGGCCTTTCAATCGCTGGGTGACGGTGCTGCGGTCCCAGCCGAGCGTTTTTGCCGTGGCCTGCATATCGAATCCGTGCTGCCGCAGGCAGCTCAGCACGGCGGCGTCGCCGGCCGGTTCAGGCAGCACGATCGCCTGGTTCGATTGTTTGAGAGGTTGGGGCGCTCCGGTTCCTTCCAGGGTGAAGGCCGTTTTTGTCAGGACCGGTTCATCGCTCAACGCAACGGCTCGCTCCAGCGCGTGGCGGAACTCCCGGACGTTGCCCGGCCACTCATGTTCGGTCAACAGGCGCAGGGCGTCATTGGACAGTTTCGGAACCGGCCGTCCCATCTGCGCCGCGATGTCGGCCAGGCAGATGTCGGCAAGAAGCGGGATATCCGCCGTCCGTTCGCGGAGCGGCGGCAGCCTGAAGACCAATCCCTTCAACCTGAAATAGAGATCTTCCCGGAACCAGCCTTCGGAGACCCCGCGTTGCAGGTCGCGATTGGTCGCGGCCACGATGCGCACATCCACGATTGTCGGCGTTGTCGCGCCCACGCGATAGAAGGATTTTTCCTGTAAGACGCGCAACAGTTTGCTCTGGTGATCCAGCCGGAGATCGCCGATTTCGTCCAGAAAGATCGTGCCGTGATTGGCCAGCTCAAAATAGCCGCGCCGGTCGGCCGTCGCGCCGGTGAAGCTGCCTTTGGTGTGGCCGAAGAGTTCGCTTTCAAACAGCTCCGGCGAGATGGCCGCCATATTGACGGCGATGAAGGTTTTGCTCGATCTGGGACTGAGCCGGTGGACCGCGCGGGCGAAAAGTTCCTTGCCGGTGCCCGGTTCTCCAAGGAGGAGCACGGTCAGAGGCGATCCGGCGCCTTTCTTCAGGTCTCTGAACAGGCGCAGGAGCGACGCATCTCTGGTGATGATTCCGAGTTGCCGGCATTCGCCGGCCAGCTGGGTGAGCGCAGCATCGCCGATGGCGCCGGATTCGACGCCGGCGGCGCGCAGATCGTGAAGCTGCCGCTCCAGCCGCGCGAGCTGTTCGCGGGCGGCCTGTTCCTGTGCCTGCACGTCGGCCAGTTCGGCCCGCAGGGATTCGGTCGTGCGGGCGAGATCCTGCCGCTGGCCGGCTGAGTGCGCGGCGGCGGTTTTAGCTGCATCCAGATCCTCCTGCAAGGCTTCGGCGCGATTCTCCCGCAGCACGAGGGCTTCCCGCACGGCGGCGGTATCCTGCTGGATGCGGAGCATGTCCTGCTCCAACAGCCGCATGCGCTGGGTGGTCGTGAAATGAATCCAGAGGGTTGCGGCAAGCAGGACCACGAGGGCTGCCGTAAGCGGCAGGGCGACCGGCAGCACCAGATGCAGTCCGTCGAGCAGGGCCACGGTCGCGGCTCCGTAGAGGGCGAGCGTTCCGGCGGCGGCGAGCACACCGGCCGGTCCGCGGAAGTACAACAGACACCAGGCGACGAGGGCCGCGACGGCGATGGCGAGGCTGCCGCGTCCGCCGGCGCCGACCCGGCAGAGCCGGTTGCCGGTGAGCAGGTTGTTGAGGAGATGGAGGTGCGCGGTCATACCATCCACGGATTGCCCGGTCGGCAGCAGCCAGGGTGTCGAGGCGGCGGCCTGGGGCAGGATGGTCACGACGTTTCCTTTGAACCATCCATCGAGGGCGGCGGTATCGTGACGCTGGAGGGCCTCCCATACCGACGACAGCGGGATGGCCGGCAGGTCGGTCAAGGCTCCCCCGCCGACCGGGTTGATGAGCTGTGTGTCGCCGATCGCGCCGGCCGGCGGCTGATTCTTCGCGAGCGCGTACAGCGCCGATCCGAACGAGGGCGTCGTCTGCGAGCCCCGTGCGGTGAACAGCGGCACGGCGCGGGCGACGTGATCGTCATTTAGGGATAGGGTCAGGTGTCCTGGCAGGATCGAATCCGTGGACAGCGGGTCTTCGTCGGGGGCTTCGTCTCCGGCGACGGTCACGACGCGGCCGGCGGTGGTCATCGCTTCCAGAAGCAGCGCGTCGCTGGCGGCCCCGCCCAGCCTGGCGGGACTGGCATGATCGAGGCGATGGTCGAGGCCGACGGCGGCGGCCCCCGCGTCATGTGCGGCGGTGATCAACTGCGCCAGGATGGCCCGGTCCAATGGTCCGGTTCCGAATTGCTTGTTGCTGGCGGCGTCGCGCACGACGATCGCCAGGGCGGGGCTGACGGCAATGCGGGCGCGATGACGCAGCCAGGTGTCGTAGGCGGTCCAGTCAAGGGCGGTGAAGGTCGCGGGGGCGGCGAGCCAGAGCAGGTGGCTCAGCACGGCGGCGAGGAGTGCGATCGTAAGCGCCTGGAGCGGCAGCGAGGTGATGAAGAATCGCCAGAGTGTGTGCCGGTCGAGCATGGAAGTTATCGGAGGCTCAGTTCGTCGATCAGGGGATTTGCGTCCTGTTTCGGGAGGCCTTTGAGCGAGGCTTTCGCTTTGACTCGATCCGGAGCTACTCCGAGGCCCAGGCCGTAGATGCGCGCGAGCGCTTTCTTGGCCGGCGCGAAGCCCTCGGCGGCGAGGGTCTCGATACAGGCGAACATCTTTTTGTCGAAGGGCGCGAGATGCCGGTCCCACCCGGCTTCGTACAGCCTGGCGAGTTCGGCCAGCGCGACGTCGCTCAGTGCATAGCTTTCTTGAAGGAGCGTCGGGACGGCGAAGTCGGTCCGGTTGTCGTTGAGCAGTGCGGTGCCCACCGTGTCGCTGTCCCCTGATCGACTGTAGTCCGGGAACTCTTCCCAGAGCAGCGCGCGGTATGTACGAAACCCGTCGAGTGCCTCGTTGCGCCGCCGATCGGTCTGGTCGGCCGACAGCGCCTGCCGCCGGAGTTTGGCCAGAGCGTCCGCCGCCGGCTGGTGGCCGAATTCAACCGCCCTGGTCCACCAGAAGATGGCCCGGCCGAGATTCTTCGCGACCCCCTGGCCGGCTTTATAGGCATTCCCTGAAAAGAATTGCGCCTGCGGGACTCCGCCGGCGGCCGCCTCTTCCATGAACTGCGCCGCTTCCTGATCACGATTCGTCAGCTTCAAGACCAGGGCGAGACGATAGCGGGCGTCGGGGAAGTGCGGTTGCAGTTCGAGTGCCCGCCGATAGGATTGCACCGCGGCTTTGAGGTTGCCGAGCGAGTACTGGACGCTGCCGAGACTATAGTGCGCATGGGTGAGTTCGGGGTTGAGGAGAATGGCTTCCATCAGGGCGGTGGCGGCGGCATGCCCGTCCTGTTTCGCCATGAGGATGATGCCGAGTTGCAGCAGTGCCTCGGGGTTATTCGGGTGCAATTTGAGCGCGGTGCGGCATTCGTCGAGCGCGGCGTCGAGGTCGCCGACACGATAGAGCCCCTGCGCCAGTTTCAAATGCGCCGCCGCGTCGGCCGGGAACGTTCTGACGGCGCCGCGCAACTCGCTCAGGTCGGCGACCGCATCGGTGCGCTCCTGCCCGGTCGATTCGGAGCGGGGCTGTTCGTCTTGTACCGGAGGCTGGGGGGCCGGATCGGGATCCGCATTGAGAACGGGGGCTGGAGATTCGGGCGCCGGCGGCGCGGCCGTCTGTTCGTCAGGGGGTTGGGCGAACGACGTGCTGAACGGTTCGCACAGCAGCGGAATCGCGAGGATGATCACGAACACATTGCTACGCCGCATCGAAACCTGTGACCCTCCTGAGTTCGCCTGTCCGGTGACGATTATAGCACCCGATCAGGCGCGGCAGGCTTCCGCGGACCGGCAACAGGCCATGCGTCGGGTCTAGCGCAGTCCGACGAGTCCTGCCTTGATGCGCTCGCTCCCGGCCCGGAGTTCTTCGGGGGCCGGCCGGATCGGCTCATGTTGCACCCGCCAGACTGGTTCCAGGGGATCCGGGTCGGTCGCCAGGCGGGGGATGAGATGCCAGTGGATGTGCGGCAGTTGATTGCCCAGCAGTTCGTAATTGATTTTCCTGGCGTCAAAGACCTGGGCAAGCGTCTTGGCCATGAGCGTGACCTCTTCCATCAGCTGGATGCGCTCGGTGGGGGCCAGGTGAAACAGTTCGGTGGCGTGGCGCCGGAACACGACGACCGTCCAGCCGGGAAAGAACTGGTCTTCGTGCAGGTAGGCCTGGGAGAGTCCCAGGTCGGCGATGAAATGGTCGGCGCGCGGCCAGTTGCCCTGGCAGGCTTTGCAGGTCGGATCGGTCATGGTTGATTGGCTTTGCGCCACTCCTCTTCTGTAATGACGCCTTTCTTGAGCAGCAACTGGAGCAGCTTCTCAGTCTGTTTGTCCGTCTGACGTTGAGGGGCAGCAGGTTGTGTTTGAGCGGCCGGCTGTTTCGGTTCCGGCGGCGGCCGTTTGGTGCCGTAGACCTTGAAGGCCGGCGTGAAGACGGAGACATAGTCCCGGTTGCGGATCCGGACGGAGGCGGCGCGGCTGTTGGTCTGTGGAACTAAGTCGGCGGTGCTGCCGGCGGGAATGCGAAAGAAGGGCTTCCCCTCGTCGGTTGCGCCATCCTGTCCGAGGATGTCGAACCGGGTGAGGAAGGCTTCGTTCGTCAGGGCTTCATGGTCTTCTCCGGCTAGGTTCGTAATTTTGTCGAGGACGATGAGGAGGGAGTCGGCGATCAGCGGGTCGGCGGTCATGTTCCGCACGCTGACGTCGTAGCGATATTCGCTTGTGAAATTGTCGCGTCCCGTCAAGGTGACGATGACCGACACCTTTCCGGTCAGATCCGTGAGCTGGTCGATCGGGGATGCCGTCGAATCCGTGCCGTATCCGATTGCCCCGGCGAACAGCGCCGCGCCGACCAGCAGCGTGAACAGCGGTCTTGTGCATGTCATCGTGCGCCTCAGATCTCAGGAGAATCGATTACGGAAGGACAGGGCGCAGCATAGCAAGAAACGATGAATTGATCGAGCCCAGGGAGCCGGGTGTTGTCTTGACACCTCGTTTCGTCTGACGCTATTCTCGCCGCAGTCGATGTCGATGTCCTTCCGGTTGCACAACGCATGACAGCCAACACGTCCCGCGCTCCGCTGTTGATTCCCCGGACTCTTGTGGCGCAGCTCCTGCGCCTCTACGACTATCCGCATCCGGCGGTTCCCCGCCGCATGATCCGTGGCTACGACCGGCCGCATGCCGTTCGCACCGCGCGCATGTGTGCGGCGGTGGCGGCTGCGCTGGGACATGACGCTGCGCGGGTCCGCCAGTATCAGATCGCCTGCGTGCTTCACGATTTGGGCCGTGCCGGCCTGGACCGGGCGCTTTTCGGGAAAATCTGGTCCTGGGCGAAAGCGCACGGGATTCCGACCAGGCCGCGCGAATGGCGGGCCCTGCATCCGGAGACCTTGTATGGACGCGAGACTGAAGCGTTTTTGCGCCGATACCGCGGCGATCTCGAAGCCGCCGGCATCGCGATGACGCCCTGGGCGAAAGAGCAGGTCGAGATGCGGCTCGGGTATTCCCGGCGGCTTTCCCGGCGGCTGCGCACGGTGCGCGGCGAGATCACGCAGATGGGGGTGCGGTGGGAGCCCTGGATGCAGCGGGTGATGCTCTACTATTATTATCCCGAAAAGCTGGCGGAGGCTCCGGCCTGGGTGAAGCAACTGGCGGAGGTGCTGGTGGCCTGCGAGCAGTTCGAGGCCTACAGCAACCAGCAGCGCGGGCGCGATTACTACGTGCGCAAGAAAGAAACGCTCGCCGACGCCTTTGCCTATCTGGAGACGTTGCAGCAGGAAGGGATCTTGAGCCGGGCGGTGATGTCGGCATTGCGTACGTTGGCTGCTGCCGGCGAGTTCGACCGGGTGCTGGAAGAAGCGCGCGGCTGCCGTCTCTCGCCGGCCGACCGGAAGTTTCTGCGTCAGATGGAGCACTGACATGGCTGTGAAAACCGTCGCCGCCCGCGTGGATATGCGCGGCGACACGCACATCGAGAACCTGACGAAGCCGGTTCAGGCTGCCGTGGCCGATTCGGGCCTGCGCGCCGGGATCGTCACGGTCTTTGTGAAACATACGACCGCCTCGGTCATGATCATCGAGGATGAGCCTGGTATTCGGGCCGATACGAAGGTGTTTTGGGATCGAGTGGTCCCGGCCGATCCGGCGTGGCAGCACAATACGAGAAATGCCGGAGAAGACAACGGGCACAGCCATCTCCGCGGGCAGCTGCAGGGGCCGTCCGTCACGATTCCGTTTTCCGACGGGGCGCTGCTGCTCGGCACCTGGCAGCAGATCGTCGTGGTCGATTTCGACACGCGATCCCGGACGCGCGAGCTGATCTTCCAACTCATAGGTGAATGACGATGCGCCTGCCCCGCATCCTGCGGAACATTGCCTGGGCGACAGCGGGAGCTGCCGTCCTGGCCTGCGGCGCATGGGCCATGGCGGCAGAGTGGGGCAAACCGCTCGGCGGGACGTACGATGGCGCGGACGGCAAGCCCCGGCCGGTGACGCCGGCCCCGGCCGAATTAAGCCCGGACGAACGCGCGACCATGGCGGTGTTCGAGCGGGCCACCAAGTCGGTCGTCTTCATCGCCAATACCGCCATTCAACGCGATATCTGGTCCTTCGATACGATGGAAGTGCCGCGAGGATCCGGTTCCGGATTTGTCTGGAGTAAGCAGGGCTATATCGTCACGAACTTTCACGTCATCTACGGGGCCGATGCGATCAAGGTGACGCTGGCTGACCGGAGCGAGCACCAGGCCAAGATCGTCGGGGCCGATCCGGACCATGATCTGGCGGTGCTGCAGATTAAGGTTCCCGACACGCTTGTGGAGCCGCTGGCGATCGGGGCGTCGCATGATTTGCGGGTCGGGCAGAAAGTGCTGGCGATCGGCAATCCCTTCGGCCTGGACCATACCTTGACCACGGGTGTCGTGAGCGCGCTGGGCCGGACGATCAAGTCGATGTCGAACCGGACGATCGAGGGTGTGGTGCAAACTGACGCGGCAATCAATCCCGGCAACTCCGGCGGCCCGCTGCTCGACAGCAGCGGGCGGCTGATCGGCGTGAACACGCAAATCGTCAGTCCCAGCGGCGCCTATGCCGGCATCGGGTTTGCGGTGCCGGTGGACACGGTCAATCGTATCGTGCCGGAGTTGATCAAGCACGGGAAGCTCATCAGGCCGGGATTGGGTGTGTCGCTGGTGCCCGATGCCATCGTCAAGCGATGGGGGATCAAAGGGCTGGTGATCGGGAAAGTTGCGCGCGGCGGGAGTGCCGACCGCGCCGGGCTGCGGGGCGCGCGCGAGACGCAGGCCGGTCGGATCGAACTCGGTGACATCGTGGTCGCCATCGACGGGAAGCCGGTCGAGACGATCGACGACATGATGGATGTCATGGAAGCGCACAAGGTCGGCGATCAGGTGACGCTCGACATCGTCCGCGCCAACAAGCGGCAACAGCTCTCTCTGACACTCCAGGCGGTCAATTAACGCCGGTAGCGTCCGGCTTCGACATGTTGTTATGATGACGCCTGACCAACCTGGAGATTCCTATGAGCGATCACCGACCGGACGATATAGAGCAGACCGGCGCATCGGGCGCCGGTGCAGGGAAGCGATCGGCGTCGACGACCGCAGACCCCCTCGATCTCATCGAACAATGCCTGGCGTCGTTTCCTGAGAACGATCCCCGCCAGCAGATCCTCTACAAGCTCCGCCACTCCGTCATGCTGACGGCGGCCAGTCAGCAGCAACGGGAGGCCGAATTCAAAAAAATCAGCGAGGTCGTGGCGAAGCTGACGGCGCCGGCCAACCGGATCGGTACGTTGCTCGATCTGCCGGGCGAAGGCCTGGCCAGGATCGTCGTCGGCGGGGCCGAATACTATGCGAACGTGGATCCGCGCGTGGCGGCCGCTGATCTGAAGATCGGCGCGCAGATTCTAGTGAACGAAGCCTATGCGGTCATCAAGACGCTGGGCTATGACCTGAACGGGCCGGTGCTGAAGTTGACGGAAGCACTGCCGGACGGGCGGCTGCGTTTCGAGCAGGAGATGGGGCGACAGTCGATGATCCTCCAACGCTCGAGCGACCTTGTCGGAGTGGAGCTGAAGGCCGGCGATGAATTGCGGATCGATCCGGGGCACCGGATCGCGATCGAAAAGCTGGAAGATCGTAAGGCCAAGACGCATGTCCTCGACGAAGTGCCGACTATTACCTGGGAGCAGATCGGCGGCCAGCAGGAAGCGATCAGCGCAATTCGCAAGGCGATCGAATATCCGCTGCTGCATGCGGAGACGTTTCAGCAGTTCAAGTTCACGCAGCCGAAAGGCTTTCTGCTCTACGGTCCTCCTGGCTGCGGAAAAACATTGATCGGTCAGGCCGCGGCCGCCAGTCTGTCGAAGCTTGTGAGCGAGTCGATGGCCGCCGCCGGTAAAACGGAGACGCTGCCTCCCGTCACGGGCGGGGCGTTTCTCCATATCAAAGGGCCGGAGATTCTGAATATGTGGCTCGGCGAGTCGGAGCGCATGGTGCGCGATCTCTTTGCCAAGGCCAGAGCCCGCCGGCGCGAAGGCGCGCTCCCGTTTATTTTCATCGACGAAGCGGAGTCGATTCTGGGGACCAGACGGGCGTCGCGCTCGTTCAATATTTCCAGCACGCTGGTTCCGATGTTCTGTTCCGAGATGGACGGGATTGAATCGCTGCGGGATGTCGTGATCATTCTCGCGTCGAATCGGCCGGACCTGATCGACCCTGCGGTCCTGCGTCCGGGACGCATCGATCGCAAGATTAAAGTCAGCCGGCCGAATCGCGAATCGGCCGCTGAGATTCTCAAGGTGTATCTGACGAACGAATTGCCCCTGGATCAGGCGCTGATTGCCGAGCGGGGCGGGGACAAGGCGAAGGCTTTTGCTGTGCTGGTGGATGAGGTCATCGACCAGATTTACAAACGGACGGACGAGAACCGCATACTCTCGATCCGGCTTCGCAGCGGCCAAAGCAAGGTGCTGTATCGGGGAGATCTCGTGAGCGGGGCGATTCTTTCCTCAATCGTCCAACGCGCGAAGGAAAAAGCGATCGATCGCATGATCCAGTCGGGCCAGTCGGCAGGACTCATTGCGAAAGATCTCTCCGAGTCCGTGTTGGAAGAGTTCCGCGAAGGGGAAATGCTGCCGCCGGACGATGCGGCGGAAGAATGGTTGAAGCTGCTCGACCATCATCCGGAGCAGGTTGTCGGGGTGTCGTCCTTCCGGCGCGGCCGGCAGACGGAAGAGCGCTTGATCAATCA
>CAZEHM010000011.1:13636-74109 GCA_964512025.1 uncultured Nitrospira sp.
CGGCGCTGGGACTATGGCGGCGAAGATCCGCACGACGATGCCCGGGGGTTCCGGGTGTCCGGGCTCCAACAGGATAAAGAAGAAGACGACTTTGCCAAGATCGATGCGCACCGGCCCTTTTCATTTCATGAGATGAAAAGCGACCTGGTGCTGCCGAACGGCGCCCGATTTTATAACGATCATACCCATCCGGAATATTCGACCCCGGAATGCCGGACTTTGCGCGATCTGCTCGCGCACGATCGGGCCGGCGAGCGGGTGGTGCAGCGAGCGGCCGAGCGGAGAAATCGAACGCTCGGTGGTCCCCACGTACAACTCTATAAGAACAATACCGATCTGCATGGCCATAGCTATGGCTGCCATGACAACTATCTCGTGTCCCGCTCGATTCCCTTCCCGCAACTGGTCGCAGGCCTCCTGCCGTTCCTCGTAAGCCGCCAGGTGATTGCCGGTGCGGGGAAGGTCGGCATCGAGGCCCAGGAAAGCGGATTCGTTCCGGGACAGTACCAGCTCTCCCAGCGGGCCGATTTTATGGAGACGGATCTGAGCGTCGATACGATGCATAACCGGCCCATCCTCAACACCAGGGATGAGCCGCATGCCGATCGGACGAAGTATCGGCGTCTGCATTTGATCATCGGCGATGCGAACATGTGCGAGTATGCGACGGCGTTGAAGGTCGGCACGACGCAATTGGTGCTCGAGTTGATCGATCGGGGAGCCGCTCCCGCGATCGAACTGGCGGATCCGGTTGCAGCCGTGAAGCAGATTTCTCGCGATCCGGATCTCAAGGCGACCGTGCGTCAGAAGCAGGGGCCGGCCCTGTCCGGGATGGACATCCAGGAGCAGTATTATGCAGCGGCCAGGCGCATGCTGGCCGGTACCGATGCGGATACGGACTGGGTATTGCGTGAATGGGGTGAGACTCTGGGGCAGCTCAAGCAGGATCGCAGTCAATTGGTCGGGAAGCTCGATTGGGTGACGAAGCTGTGGTTGCTGGAGACCTTTGTACGGGAGGAGCGCATCGGCTGGGATGATCCCTGGCTGGCGAGCCTGGATCTCGAATATCACAATGTGAACGCCGATCGCGGGTTGTATCTCGGGCTGGAAGCCGAGGGCAAAGCCTGGCGCATGACGACGGAGGCCGATATCGAACAGGCGCTGTCGGCCGGTCCTCAGGATACCCGCGGAGGGTTGCGCGGGCTCTGCGTGCGGCGGTTTCCCGATCAGATCAAGTCGATGCAGTGGGAACGGATTCAGTTCTCGGGCGGGTTGAAGGGAAAGACGCTGGAGATGGGCGACCTGTTCGATCCGACCGAGGTGAGGGCCTGTACCGAGATTTTTGCACGGGCGGCCGATCCGGCCGATGGCTTGGCCGCCTGGGAAATAAGAAAGGAATCACAGTCATGATCTACCAGATGATGCCTGAGCGTCGTGAGGGGCCGGGAAATCCGATGCCGAAGGCGCCGAGCCCGTCGGACGAGGGCGGTGGACCGCGGCGTCCCGAGACCGGATCGCCGGATAAAGACAGTTTGATGAAGCGAATGAAGAAGGTCGATCCGAAGCAGGCGGAGCGGTACCGGCAAAGAACGGGTCAATAACGGGTAAGGGGTACGACATGGGGATGCAGGGGGATTTTTATCAGCTGTTGAAGGAGCAGGGCTATCAATTCGGCCAGCCGGCGGCTGCCGGACCGGGCGTGGACCTGCCGAGCGCAACGACGATTCTCGCGTTCAAATATCGCGACGGCGTCCTCGTTGCCGGTGATCGCCGGGCGACGGCCGGCAACATGGTGATGTACGACCGGACGGACAAGGTTCTCGAAATCGATCGTCATAGCGTGATGGCCATCGCGGGGGTGCCGGCAACGGCCTATGAAATGGTGCGGATCCTGGAACACTCGTTCAAATACTACCGGCGGACCCAACTTCAAGAATTGAGCTTCGAGGGGAAGCTGCGGGCGGTGTCGAAGCTCTTGAAGGAAAATGTCGCCGCGGCCTTGGCGGGAACCGGCGCCGTGGTGCCGGTGTTTGCCGGCTATGATTTCGAGCAGGGCGCGGCCAAGATATTCTTTTACGACATTCTCGGGGCTGAGTTTGAAGGAGTCGAATATGCGGTCTCAGGCTCCGGGTCGCCGACGATCCGCGGCATTCTGCATTATGTGAATACCTGGGGTGAGCGTCCCCTGGTTGTGATGACGGAGGAAGAGGCGACTGTGCAGGCGTTGCGCCTCTTAACCAGTGCCGCGGAGTTCGATTCGGCCACGGGCGGCGTGAATCGTGAAGCGAGTCTCTATCCGGTCATCAAGTTCATTACGCAGGAAGGGCTGAGGACGGTTCCGGACTCCACATTGAAACAATTGTTCGAAACGAAGGTGACGCGCCATGTATGAAGAACCGTACCGGTGGGTCGAAGCCGTCGGCAATCGCCGGACGTATCTCGATGAGCAGTTTCGGCAGGGAAGTCCGGTGGTGGCCATGGGCTACGATGGCGGCCTTCTTCTGACAACTGTCAGCAAAGGGACCTCGAAGCTCTACGAGATTTACGACCGGATCGCGCTCGGAGGCATGGGGCATCCGGCGGATCTGGAAAAACTTCGGTTCAGTCTGTTGGAGATGGCGCATACGGAGGGGTTCAATCGATCGCCGTCCGACGTGACGGGCTCGCGTCTGGTGAAGTACGGAATTGCGCCGGTCATCAAGCAGGCCTTTGAAGAAGTGTATAAGGCGCCGTTCATCGTCAGGATTCTTCTGGCCGAGTTGGGCCAGAAACCGGAGAAGGATACGCTGCTCACGATCAACTATGACGGGACGTTTGAAGAGCTCAAGGAGTACGCTGTACTGGCCGCGACGAAGCCGGCGCAGGCGCGTATGCAGGAGTATTTGAAGGCTCAGAAACCGTCTCCCTGCACGCTTGAGCAGGGTTTGCTGCTGGCGCTGCGTACCTGGGCGATCGGGTCGCTTGCGCATCAGCAGGATTCCGCAGAGACGCCGGTTGACGGAGGGCAGGAGACCAGTCGTGAGACTAGTGCATCGATTCCCGATCAGGCCGCGCTGCTCGCGCATCTTCGTGAAGCGCTGGCGGATAAGACGCTGGAATGTGCGGTCCTGGAGCGGCAGCAGGCCGGTTCATCCAAATATCGTGCGCTGAAGCTGGCCGAACTTTCCCGGCTGCTTCCCGGCGACATGCAGTCTGTCGTGATGCGCTGATATGCTGAACCGTATTTTCGGAATAGAAACTGAGTACGGGCTCCTGGTCAATGAGGATCGCCCCGATCATTCGCCCACCTGGTTCGCCCACCAGATCCGCGATCATCTCTTTCATGCCCAGCACCGGGGCGTGCTGGATCTGCATCATCGCGGACACGACGAGCCGCCGGGGAACGGAGGCTTTCTCACCAACGCCGGCCGGATGTATCTCGACATGGGGCATCTGGAATATGCCTCGCCGGAATGCCAGTCGCTCGTCGATCTCGTCGCGGCTGACCGGGCGGGCGATCAGTTGCTTCAGGAGGCGATTGAGGCCTTGGGATTCGGCGAGACGATTTCGCTCATCAAGAACAATATCGATCATGAGACGGACGCCACGTTCGGGTCGCACGAGAACTATCTGGTCACTCGCCGGTTTCCCTTCAGCCGGAGAGGATTGAGCCCGCTCGTCACCTTCCTGGTCACCAGACAGATTTTTACCGGTTCGGGCCGTATCGGCTCGGCCAATCCGCAGGACGCCTGGATTCAAATGGACCGTTTGATCGTGCCGCGCGGGGCGCTGCGTTCACATGGTCCGCAGACGATGATCCCGTATCAGATTTCGCAACGGGCCGATCATATCGTGAACGATTTCTTCGAGTGGGTGCAGCAGAACCGCGCCATCGTCAATACGCGAGACGAACCGCTGGCGGATCCCAATCAATACCGGCGTATTCATCTGCTCCTCGGCGATTCAAATATGGCCGAAGTGGCTACGGCGCTCAAAATGGGCACGACAGGATTAGTCTTGCAGTTGATCGAAGAGGGAAAGGCGCCGGCCGGTGTGGAGCTCGATGAACCGGTCGAAACGTTGCAAGAGATCTCGCAAGACCAAGAGCGCCAATGGATCGTGCGGTTGCAATCGGGCAAGACGATTTCGGCGATCGATCTTCAGGCGCAATTCCTCGCGGCGGCGCGGGAGGCCTATGCCGGGCAGGATGAGGAGACCGATTGGGTGCTCGACCAGTGGGAATCGGTTCTGACGGATTTGCGCGGCGACTATGTCAAGCTGGTCGGCCGGGTCGATTGGGCCTCAAAATTATGGCTGCTCGAATCTTTTCGTGAGGCTGAACAGCTGGACTGGCACGATCCGGCGCTCAAGAGTCTCGACCTCGAATATCATAATTTGCGTGCGGATCGCGGCCTTTATTTCGGGCTGCTCGAAGAGGGGCGGGTGCCTCGCATGACGACGGACAAGGCGATCGCGCTGGCGATGGAACATCCTCCGCGCAATACCCGCGCGTTCGGCCGGGGAGAGCTGATTCGCCATCTGCTAGCGGCAGGTCCGGCTGAGGCCTTCGATGATCAGGCACCGGACCAGCGATTCTTCCCGGCTTATGTCATCAATTGGTCGATCTTTCAGGTGAACGGGCGTACACCGTTTCCCATGCCTGACCCCTTTAAAACCTATGTCCAGGACGTTCGCACCTATCTCCAATCTATCTGACCCGACCCGCACTCCCTCTCACCCGTGCGCGCATAACACGTTGATTCTATGAAATAGCCGGAGGAATGGTATGCTTGTCACGGCACGGGTGACTCTTTTCCCGGCCAGCAGGAGGTCTACGATGAACGCACGGACGTGGATGATGCAATACGGGGTGGCGATGCTGCTTTCGTGCGCCTTCGCCCTGATTCTCGGACAAGTCCCGCTTTTTCGCGAGACGGCGGTGGGGAAGTTAGCCGCGTCGGATCTGGTCCAGTTCCTCGGGTACAGTTGCACCATTGCCCTCGCCTGGCTTGGTGCGCGCCAGTTGGCGGCGGATCCTCCCGAAGAGTGGAAATGGCTCTCGCCCTATCGGGCGTTGATCCTTCCGGTGACGACACTGGTCATGGTGATTCTGGCCTACGGCGTTCTGTTGCTGGTGGGTGGTCCGTTTCTGAATAAGTTTGCCAAAGGGATGTATAACTGGACGTTTATCGTGGGCATTGTGGCTGCCGTTGCCTGGCTCATTGTGACCTGGGTCAGAACCTGCGCGCCACTCGTCGCTGCGGCTGCTCCCCGGCGTTTGAAGAAAGCCGCCTAGCAAGTTGTTGAAAAAGGCCGTCCGGTCGGTTCCTGCGCGCGAATCACAAACTCTACAATTCTATTTTCAGCCCAGTAAGGGTCTTCACCGTTGTGGCTCAAGCTGAAGAATCCACAGTGACCGCCATGGCGTGGAGCCAGTAGCGTGATGGATTGATTCTCGCTGAGCTCGGGTTGGGCAAATAACGAATAGGGAATGAACGGATCGTCCTGGGCCGTGATGATCAATGTCGGGACGGCGATCCGGCTGAGCACGTGACGGGCTCCTGCGCGATCATAGTAATCTGCCCCGTCTCGATAGCCTCCGTCGCGGGCCGTGTAATAGTCGTCGAACTGACTGATGGTCTTCATCGAACCCATTGCACGCAGGTCCCACTTCCCTGGAAAGAGTCCGGCTTTCCGTTTCATGCGCGCTTTGAGCCGTGACAGGAAGTGCTGGTGGTAGATCCAGTTGCGTGGCTGTTCCAGGGCCGCTACGCACTGGGTGGGGTCAATGTTCGGGCATACGGCCACCACTCCTGCGAGGGCTGGTACGGCCCCTTCCAGTTCACCGGCCGCTTTCAGCACCAGATTGCCACCCATCGAATAGCCAACCAGCCATATGCGCGTCAGGCCGTCCACCGTCGCCAGTTCCCGGACAATCTTGCGATAGTCGCTGCTTAGTCCGCTGTTATAGAGGGTCGGCGTCAGGTGTTCGGTGCCACCGCAGGTCCGTTGGTTCATCCGCACGACATTGAAGCCGCGACGATAGGCCTTGGCGGCGATGCCACGTATATAATGCGAGTCCGCGCAGCCCTCCAGCCCGTGCACGAGAAGAAGAGTGGGCGTCTCCGTCGCGCGCGCCTGCCAGTGGCAGATTCCGAGCAGCTGCGTTCCCGGTTCAGTGGTAAAGAGACGGTCATGCTGAGGGATTTGTCCAAGGGAGAGATCGCGTGGCCAGTACCGCGGCGCAAGGGTCATGAGGTGCGCGTTACGGAGGAGGACCGGCGGAGTAAAGTGATCGGCGTGGTTCATCTCTTCCTATCATAAACAATATCCGGCCCCGAGCGTATCCCGAAAGTATTTTCGGGTGGAGTTCACCAGGAATCCTCAAGGGGGGGTGGCGATCGACCGATAACGGGGCCTGGGAGTTTGTAGAAGGAGGCGACATGCTAACAGCAATCGGCGATGTGATGCGGCGGGTCTATGAGCGAGGGTGGATTACGTCCAGAGACGGCAATATCAGTATGCGGAAACGCGAGGGCAAGTATCTCTATATCACGCCTTCCGGATGGCGGAAAACGATCGTTCATCCTGAACATGTGGTCAGGCTGGAGATCATCAATGATCCTGTGACCGGTCTTGCGATACCGAAAATTCGAGACGGACAGCAACCATCAGGCGAATTGTGGATGCATTGGAACCTCCAGCGCGATTCCAAGAAGACGCGGACAGTCGTCCACGTCCATGCGACGCATATTGTTGCGGCGATGTATGCTGGAGTGGACTTGCAGGCCATGAGCGCGGAGTTTCCGGAGATCTCGCGTTATACGCGGGTCGGTCGGACTGTTCCGGCCTTGCCGGCGCTTTCGCGCGATCTGGCTGATGCTACGGCTGACTGCTTCGGGCTCAAGAAGGATGGGACGCTGGAATTCGATATTGTCGGACAGGCGAATCACGGCGTCTGTGCGGTGGCCGCGGATCCCTGGGCGGCGTATGAGCATATCGAGCGGCTGGATCATATCTGCGAGATTGTGCTGAAAAGCGGTGTTGCCGCGCGGGCGGTGAGTCAGCGGCCGTCGACGCTGGCGGCGTAAGACGATCAGGCGATGAAACGAAACGAGGGGTGATGGCCTAGGACCATCACCCCTCGTTGTGTATTGGCTCCCCGGGCAGGACTCGAACCTGCGACCAGCCGGTTAACAGCCGGCTGCTCTACCAACTGAGCTACCGGGGAACGGAGAGTTCAATAAGAAGCGAAGCCCATTCTAGCAAAACTTCTTGCGGAGGGGGAGAAATTTTTAGACGTCAAAATCTTCAGTTTCATCCTCGTCCGATGACGCATCGGTATTCCCTTCGGCTAGCGCGGCATAGTGCTTGGCCCAGGTGAGATAGAGATTCCCGCTGTCCCGCATCGTATCGGCTGCTTTGACGAGCTTATCGACCAGTTCAGGATCTTTGCCCGTTGCCTGGATTTGCGCCGCGCGCCGTTCAATGGCTTTGGGGTATTGCGTGATTAGACCGGCGATTTCGCCAAGAAGCTCATTGATCACGTTGTCTTCGTCGTTCATCGGCACACCTCTTTTCTCAACAAAAAACCCCATAGCGCGGACGCTATGGGGTTTCCCATGTCACATCGCGTCGGGCTAGCCTTGGTAGGCTTGTCCCAGAGCTGCTGATTCACCCTTCTTGGCGATCAGCTGGCCGGTGGCACTGACTGCCTGCATGGTGATGGCGTTATGCTTGGCCGCGTCGCAAACGACGACGCAGAGTTCGCATCCTTTGCAGCGGTCGATATTCACTTCCGCTACCATCTTGGACGAATTGAGGTCCAGGCAATTCGCTTCCGGACAATACATGATACAGAGACGGCAGCCCTTTTTTGCCGTGCACTTCTCGTCGATGACTTGCGCTACGTTATACATGCGACGTAGTTCCTTCTTTTACGCGGCCACGGCAGGATTGCCGACTCGTAACTCGATCTTGTTCTTATCCGCCCATTCACTGGCGATTTCATAGGCCGCCTTGACGGTAGCCAGGTTCTTGGCCAACAGCATTTCCTTCTTGGCGAACTTCTTCTTGATGGCTTCGTCCAGCGAAGCGGTGCCGCCGGAGGCGACGAATTTCTTCCCGAATCGCTCTTGAAGCGCTCCATCCAAAGCTTCCATGGAGACACACTTGGTGATTCCGGCTACGGACCCAATCATGGCCATGTTGGTCGACAGCTCGGTCCCGGCCACTTCAATCGCGAGCTCGGTGCCGGCGATGTAAAACAGGGCGACATTGAGGTCCTTGAGCCGCTGAATGTCTTCTTCCGAGAGAAGGGGCTGCGCGGAGTTGATGATCACGACTCCGCCTTCCTTCACGCCGGAATAAAACGGCATCGTGTAGCTTTTTCCCATCGTGATGACCTGGGGATGGAATACCTGGATCACATCCGGGAATACCAATTCACCGCGGTCATAGATCCGCTCAATTCCGATGCGGCAATAGCTCTCGGCCGGTGCCATCCGCTTTTCGGCCCCGAAGAAGGGGTTGGAGATCGAAAACTTTCCGTCCCGGTTGGCGGCCATGGCCAGGACATGCGCCGCAGTGACCGCGCCCTGTCCGCCTAAGCCCGACATCCGGATATTGAGTCTCTTCTTAATCATGGACAACCTCCGGTTTCGTTAGGCTTGCCCGGCCAATTGCTTGGCGGCCGCTTTCCGTTCTTTATCCTTCGCTGCCAGCTCGGCCAGCAACTGCTTGGCCGGTTCGCTGACATACTCTTTATAGGCGAACCGCTCGGTCGGCTTCTCCGAATCGCGCATTTCCTGGAGGCCTTCCATGCTGTTCTTGCCGATTTCCAAAATGCAGGGTGTATAGAGCTGGAGATAGGTCGGACCGATTTCGCGGGCGATATGCACGGCGTTACGAATGACTTTCTCGACCAGAGACGGCTTGCTGACGGTGCAATTCACGACATAGTGGCAGCCTGATTCGCGGGCGATTTCAGGCAGCCGCACCTTGTCGAACAACTTGCCGACCGGCGCCATCTTGGCGACGAAGCCCTTCTGCATCAGTCCACTCTCCTGACCGCCGGTGTTGGCGTAGAGTTCGTTATCGAAGCAGATGGTGGTGAATTTTTCCTGACGAAACCAGGCTTGAAGGGTCATGTCGAGGCCGATGTCGACGGTGGCGCCATCGCCGGCCAGGACGACCACATCCTTGGTCCGGCCCGGGAAACGCACGCTCAGTGCGCGCTTCAATCCGGACGCGATCGCATTCTGGTTGCCGAAGAGCGAGTGGATGTTGTGGACGGCCACCATCGGAAACACTAGGCTGGTGCAACCGGTTGAGCCGACCATGACCGTGTCTTCCGGGTTAGGAAGCGAAGCCAGAATGTAACGGAAGGCCATGGACTCGGGGCAGCCGGCGCACAGGGAGTGCTGTTCGATGAGTTCCTTGCTGTTCCCGATATCTTTCCAGCCACGGTCTTCCTTGCCGTAGGTCGCGCTCTTGACCAGGTCCTGGTAATCCGACGGCATGATGTCGTACAGGGCTTCAGAGATTTTAATACGTTCTTTGCTCATATATGCCTCCTCAGGGCGTGTCGTTCGAAAAAAAGTCGTCTGCTGCTATGCGTTACTTGCTCAGCTCCCACGACCGGCCATGGAAATGGTCTTCATTCCCAGAACCGTCTTGATCTCGGATACGATGATTTCCGGCGGCATGGTCATACCTCCGCACACGTGCGGACCGGCATGGACGCGGTGATGATTGGGGATCGTCGCCTTGATTTCTTTTGCCAGCCATCCGGTCACGTTAAATTCCGGTACGAAGATATGCTTGGCGTTCTTCGTGGCTTCGCGAATTTCTTCTTCCGGCCAGGGGCGCAACGTCTTCACCTTCACCAGACCGCAACGGATGCCTTCATCCTCTAAGAGGCGGATGGCTTCGCGACCCTGTGAGACCGCGGTGCCTGAGGCCACGATGACGATCTCTGCATCGGTATTCTCAGCATCGATCAATCCATTGAGCCACTTGATCGAGTGTTTTCTGGAGCGCTCAACGGCCGCCCAGACTTCCTGCTGCCAGCTGGCATGGGTGGCGTAGCTGATGTAGTTGCTCTTCATGACGAAGGGATCGCGCATCATCCGGACCGGGGGACACTCCATGTCCATGCAGGGCACAGGTGACCGATAAGGATCGTACGGCGGAAGGGTCATATCCGCCGGGGTCAGATTCACCACGTCTTTGGTGTGGGTCACAAAGAACCCGTCGCAGCAGAGCGCGAGAGGCAAGTGCACATCCGGCTCTTCCGACACCATGTAGCCCTTGAGAATCCAATCGAAGAAGTCTTGCGCGGTTTCCGCATGCCAGACCAGCATGCCGGTATTCAGGAGATAGGCGATTTCGAGAGTGTCAGGCTGAATCGACAGCGGCGAGTTGATGCCGCGACAGGTGACGATCATTTGAATCGGCAACCGTGCGCCGGACCACATGGGGAAGTTCTCCATGGCGCGCATCGTGCCGGGTCCCGCGGTTGTCGTAAAGACACGGGCTCCTCCGAAGGCTGCTCCAGCGCATTGAGACATGACGGCAAATTCGCTCTCGCCGCGGAAGTAGTCGCCGATGTACCCTTCGGCAAAGAGTTCGCCGATCAACGCGGCCGCTTCACTTTGCGGGGTGATGGGATACGCGATCATGACGTCGCAGCTGGCGCGGCGGACCGCTTCCTTGATGACCTCACTGCCCGTATAGAACGAAGGCGTCCGAGGAGCCTCGTTCATCATTTTCCAGGTATCGGTATATGTCTGGCCCTTTTTATTTTTCGTACCAATGACTGAGTGTGTATCTGCCATGACCCAGCCTCCTTTCACGCTATGCAGAGGTTCAAACGGCTTAGTTTGACGCCCCGCTCTTGGCTGACGTCAGCCGTGGTTGGACTGTCCCTTTCAACTTTCTCACCCAGTCTGCCAGGGTCATGATTTTTTCGACGGATGCATCACGGAAGGAGAGCATGGCGTCTTCATGGCCGGCCTGCGCGCACATTGCGATCGTATAGCATGAGGTCCCGCCCCGAATGATCTTGAGCGACAGGTTCGCCTGGTGGCAATGCACCCCGATGAACATGCAGCAATCGATCTTGTTGTGCCAGATGGTGAGATTCGGGTGATTGGGATTGATTTCGACTTCGGGGTTGATCTTCGGATACTTGGGGCGATAGTCCGGCATGGGAATCAACATAGGCTTCTGGCCGGGCTGTACGCACTCCTTCAGGGTGTTGTACAAGTGGCGGATCGCCGTCGCCTTCTTGGCGGCCTTTTCATTCCAGGCCCAGAGCACCAAGGGGCCCGGGAAAAGGGTCGGTACTTTGGCCATTAAGAATTGCTTTGCAGCTTCTTCATAGGCTTTTTCTTCGGAAACAATGACGCCGTTGATATGGGCTTCACCCGGGTTTGGCAACCGGATTCCCATGCTGGCGGCTGCTGGCGGCAGAAAGTGTTCTGGTCCTGGGAGCACGCGGTATTGACTCATTACGACTTACTCTCCGGGCAAAAGGGTGAAAGACCTAAGAACGACGCATTTTCCACGACTTGATCCTATCGACACTCTAAGCTTTTCCCTGCGCCTTCTGCAACCTCACAGAAGGCCCACCTCCCGGAGCTTTTGGGCTATGAAGGCGGACTCGGATTAGGCCTTTAGGGACGCCCTGACGCGAACAGGAGTGTGCCATTCAATCGTTAGCTGGCGAGCCATTATAGGTGGCCGGCTTTTTCCTTGTCAAACGAGAGACCGCTGGGCTGCCTCGGGGCGAATCAGGCAAAAAGGTGTTCTGAGGTCTTCTTGGGAGGCCGGTCATGGAAGCTGTTCGCATGCGGCCGGTGAGCCCAGGATGCAGGCTTGTTCAAAGTCTTCTTTGGCGAGACGACCCTGGAGGTGTTCCTGGTACAGTTTGCCTCGCAGGAGAAGTGCCTGGACATGAGAAGGGTCGACTCCAAGGACGACCGTCAAATCGTCGATAGCCCGTGCGGACTGGTGCTGTTTGTGATGGAGTTCGGCCCGGAGTAGATAGGCTTCTTTCTGAAGAGGAATCCAGCTGTCGGGGGTGGAGGAGTTGAGTAACCGGTTGAGAACGGTCAGCGCCGGCCCCCATTGTTTGCCGGACATCAGGGAGCGGGCTTGAGCGGTGGTCACGCGGATGAGCCGCTGGCGGGCAATATCAAAGAACGGGTCGATCTCCAGGGCCTGTTTGTAGGCGTTTTCAGCCGCCCCATGCTGGTTCAGCCATGTATTCACATCACCCTGACCGAGCAGTGCCCAGAGATTCTTTGTGTCAAGAATCAGGGCACGGTCAAAATCCATCCGGGCATTGTCGATGTACCCCGAATATTCACTCGGGTGTGATTTATTGGAATAGGCCAGTGACGCCAGCCGGAGATAGGTCTGTCCCCTCACAATCAACGGATCCACGTACTGGGGATCCAGAGTGGCGGCTTGTGATGTAAGGTCGATTTTTTGGCGGAGGTTGTGTGAGTGTACGGCGTCGTCGACGAGACGGCGTGCGTGGCTCTGGGATCCTATATGGCCCGGCGGCTCGATGATGAGGGTACGAACCCCGGAGACCGGTGTTTGCATTTCCCGGAGTTGTGCTTTCAGCTCCGTGTTTTCTTTTTGAAGCTGCTGGAAATGCGCGGCCAGCTGTTCTTCCGAACGCCACCGGCGAATGGCGTCTTG
Organism: uncultured Nitrospira sp.; assembly: GCA_964512025.1. Taxonomy (GTDB): domain Bacteria; phylum Nitrospirota; class Nitrospiria; order Nitrospirales; family Nitrospiraceae; genus Nitrospira_D. Next base: position 26,330 of record CAZEHM010000011.1, read on the forward strand.
AAGCTGATCCAGGTTGACGACTGCCCGGATACGGACAGTGAAGACCGGACGGTCATTTTCAAAGCTGCGCTGGGACTCCAGGATATCTGTTTTAGTGATTGCTGCCGCGAGTGTCCGGATTTCCAGTGAGCTGATTTGGGTGCTTTTTCCGTTTCGAACCGCTTCATAGTCGTGGAAAGTCGATTCGAGATAGACCCCCGCTTCCTCGACGGCTTTGCGCTGGGCACGCTGGAGGACACGCTCTTCCGCGACGGCCAAGGTGTCCCCGTCCGCCATGACATAGCGGCTCTCGGCCAGAATGGTTGTTTCGGTCGCATTGGCATCCCCAGCCAATGGGATGGAGAGGCTCAGGAAAACCAGGACCAGTACGCGAATCATAGAAGGAACTATACCTCGCGTGGCCCAACTCGACAATGCATCCAAGGTATGGTTGCTGGCTGTGATTTTTGCGGGAGGCTGGAAGTATTCGAGCGATAGGTTGGAAGCGTCAAAGATCTGATTTTATTGAGGTAAAACCTGAGTGAATGGGTGGACTTCTATCCGCGCAAAGACTCCGTGTACCGTATAGGGGTCCTGGCTGGCGAATTGCTCCGCCTCGGCTTGCGACTCGAATTCCAGCACCATCAAGCTGCCGGTCTTATCCGTAAGAGGGCCGGCAAGAATGACGCGGCCTTGTTGTGCCAACGGCTCGAGATTCGCGAGGTGGGCGGGGCGGTATATCTTTCGTCTTGCTTCACCCTCAGGGCCATCGTATCCAAGAATGACAAATTTCATCGGAACATATCCTTTGCGAGCAAATCTGGTTCGATGCGGGCGGTGTGGATCGGAGTCTAAGCCGGGTCTTCAAGCGGGCAACGGTCTTTGTACCCGTCCGTCACTTCATGCCACCAGCGGATTTCAGTCTCTCCAAGCTTCCAGCACAGATATACGATGCGTCCATCGCGGGCATGCGGAAAGTCACAAAGTCCGAGATCGATATCTTTTACATGAACGCCGAGCTCATGAATGGCCTGAAGATTCGAGCTGATTGTTTGGAGGCTAAGCACATATTGGGGACCCACTGAGGTTCCGCCCCCATACGCTGCCCGATCCGACGCTTTGCGGACTTCTTCGCGAGTCTGGACCAGGATAGCCTTGAATTGCTTAATGGCCTCAAGGTGCTTCTGGAGTTGCGGAATGAGTTGATTGGCTTCGAAAAGCGTAAAGATCCGTCCCGGGTTGTCTTCGTCTCGATCGTCGGCCATAGATGTAAACTCCCTGGCGCTGTGTATCACAGCCGATTTTCCGGTTCAATGGGAGGGGGCTGTTTTTCGCGAAACAAATAGGGGCTGAAAAAAGTATATTGTTCTGTTGACAACTGATAGAGGCATGCGTATCATCCGCTCTAGCATTCACATTTGATGCGAATCGCTCTCCACGTAATTTCAACCTCCGGAACCTTTCTCGAATCGAAACCACACGAGTCGGTCAGCATCGAAGTAGAAGGCGAACGCCATTAACATCTATTGATCGCATTCAATCTCTCAGGCGCTTCGGGGACCACGGTCTGAATTTTCAACACTGAGCAGCGTGCATAACCAGAGTACGGTACGAATCGACCTCTCCAACATTTATTACGATTATCGCTGATTCAAATATAAACACACATCTGTTCCGCGCATGGTCAATCAATCTGGTCAGTCGTTTCTCATGACAACAGAGCCAATGGCTCGATAGGAGAGTTATGCAAGCTGCTAAGGGAGAGGTCATGTATCTGGCGGAGTTGAAGCAGAAATCCATCGCCGACCTGAATGAGGTGGCGCGTGACCTGAAGATCGAAGGCTCGGCCAACCTGCGCAAGCAGGAACTCATCTTCGCGATTCTGCAAGGTCAGACTGAAAAGAACGGCGTCGTGTACGGCGAAGGCGTTCTGGAAACGCTGCCTGACGGCTTCGGCTTTTTGCGCGCCCCCGACTCCAACTACCTCCCGGGGCCCGACGATATCTATATTTCGCCGTCTCAGATTCGCCGGTTCAACCTTCGTACCGGTGACACCGTCTCCGGGCAGATCAGGCCGCCGAAGGAAAGCGAGCGATACTTCGCGCTTCTCAAAGTCGAGAAGGTCAATTACGAAGATCCGGAAGTGTCTCGTGATAAGATCCTTTTCGACAATCTGACCCCGCTCTATCCCGAAGAACGACTCAATCTGGAATTCGACCGCGAAGAATATTGCACGCGTGTGATGGATTTGACGACTCCGATCGGCAAAGGGCAGCGCGGATTGATCGTAGCCGCTCCCCGTACCGGTAAGACGATGTTGCTTCAGGCTCTTGCCCGGGCCATTCTCAAAAATCATAAGGAAGTGACTCTGATCGTTCTGTTGATCGACGAGCGCCCGGAAGAAGTCACCGACTGGCAGCGGCAGGTCAAGGCTGAGGTCATCAGCTCGACCTTCGATGAGCCGGCGCAGCGCCATGCGCAGGTCGCCGAAATGGTGTTGGAGAAGGCCAAACGACTGGTCGAGCACAAGAAGGACGTGGTGATCCTCCTGGACAGCATTACGCGTCTCGCGCGGGCCTACAATACGATCGCCCCGCCGAGCGGCAAGGTGCTCTCCGGCGGTCTTGATTCGAACGCCCTGCAGCGGCCGAAGCGGTTCTTCGGTGCTGCCCGCAATATCGAACACGGCGGGAGCTTGACGATCATGGCCTCCGCGCTGGTTGATACCGGCAGCCGTATGGACGACGTGATCTTCGAAGAGTTCAAGGGAACCGGCAACATGGAAGTCCATCTGGACCGTCGCCTGGCCGACAAGCGCCTGTTTCCGGCGATCGATATCAGCAAGTCCGGAACCAGAAAAGAAGAGTTGCTGGTGGACAAGGATCGGCTCAACAAGATGTGGATTTTGCGGAAGGTCCTCAGCCCGTTGGGAACGATGGAGGCGATGGAGTTCCTCATGGACAAGATTGGCGGGACCAAAACCAATCAGGAGTTCCTGCAATCCATGAATCGGTAGGAGGCGCTTGTTTCTGCCCCTGTGGTTCGGATAGAGTGTACCGCTCCTGGCGTGGGGTCAGGAGCCTGAGCGAATGTTTGGCAAGGAGTCGTAGGTCATGCAAAAGGGTATTCATCCAATGTATCGGGAAGCCACGGTCCATTGTGCCTGTGGCAACTCATTCAAGACGCGCACGACCATCGGGGAAATCAGCGTCGATATTTGCGGTGCCTGTCATCCGTTCTTTACCGGCACGCAGAAAATTATCGACACCGAAGGACGGGTCGAACGGTTTAAGAAGAAGTACGCGAAGAAGGACAAGTAGCCGCTCTACGTGTCATAGAAGAGACCCTGCTTCGCCTTGGAGCAGGGTCTCTTTATTTTTGGCCCGGTCTGGATGTGTGACCGAGTCTGAGGAACGAGAACGATGGAAGTCGCCTTACTCAAGAAGTGGGAATCCGTGGCATCGCGATTTCAAGAGTTGACCGATCAGCTCATGGACCCCTCTGTCGTGAGTCAGCCGGCGCAACTCCACAAGCTCAGTAAGGAACGCGTTGATCTTGAGCCGGCGGCGCAGCTCTTTGAGACCTATCGCGGCAATATCCGGCAGCTGGAGGAAGCGGCGCAAATTCTGGCCGATCCTTCAGCCGGGAGTGAGATGCATAAAATGGCTGCTGACGAAACCGCTGAGTTGCAGCGGCAGCAGGAGGCCATGGAAGAGCAAGTCAAAGAGCTGTTGATTCCGAAAGACCCACGGGATGAGAAGAGCCTGCTCTTGGAAATCCGGGCAGGCACCGGTGGAGATGAAGCAGGGCTGTTCGCCGGGGAGTTATTTCGCTCGTACGTCAGGTACGCGGAGAAGAAAGGTTTCAAGGTTGACACGGTTGAGGCGGCAGAGAACGGGGTCGGGGGATACAAGAACATCACGGCATTGATCGAAGGCAAGGGGGCCTACAGCCAGTTCAAGTATGAGGCCGGCGTGCATCGTGTGCAGCGGGTGCCGGTGACGGAAGCCGCGGGCCGGATCCACACCTCCACCGTGACGGTGGCGGTCATGCCGGAAGTCGACGAGGTCGACGTCAAGATCGATCCCGGAGATCTCCGGATCGATACCTTCTGCTCCTCCGGCGCCGGCGGGCAGAGCGTCAATACGACTAAGTCCGCAGTGCGCATTACCCACATTCCCACCGGGGTAGTCGTGAGTTGCCAGGACGAACGGTCACAGCTCAAGAACCGCACGAAAGCGATGCGGACCCTGCGCGCGCGCATTGTAGAAGCGGAACGAGAAAAGCATGAGGCGGAGATCGCTCAGAATAGAAAGTCGCAGGTCGGGACCGGCGAGCGGAGCGAGAAAATTCGCACCTATAATTTCCCCCAGAATCGTGTCACAGACCATCGGGTCGGGGTGACGTTGCACAAGCTTGAATTGGTGATGGAAGGCGATCTGGATGAATTCGTCCAGGCGTTGAAAGCGCAACAGCAGCAGATCGACACAGCCAACGTGTAGGGGACTATGGCGGCCCTTGTCATGCCAGAGCTGAAGACGGTGGGTGCTCTCGTTGTGTGGGCCCGGCAGTCCTTGGTCCAAGCCGGGGTGAGCAACGGGGCGCAGGAGGCGGTGTGGCTGTTGGAGCACGCGCTTGCGCTGCGAAGCCACCAGTTGGTGAGTCAGACGGACCGGCTGGTCTCTCCCGATGTCCGGGCTCGGATTGAGGCCCTGGTTGCGCGGCGAGTGGCCCGCGAACCGCTACAATATCTGCTTGGCACACAAGAGTTTTGCGGACTGGAATTTTCTGTCAGTCCCGCCGTGCTCATTCCCCGCCCCGAGACGGAATTACTGATTCAGTACATTGTCGGTCATGTGCACGCGCTTTCTGAGGCCACTATCGTTGATGTGGGCACGGGTTCCGGCTGCGTCGCGATCACATTGGCTGCCCGTTTGAAAGGCCGGCGTATTCTCGCGATCGACCGATCGCCAGAGGCGCTGGAGGTTGCCCAGCGCAACGCGGTAAGGCATGCGGTGCGTGACCGGATTGAGTGGCTGGAGGGGGACCTCTTGGCGCCGTTGCGGGAGCGGCAGGTGGCTGACACGATCGACGTCATCGTCTCGAATCCTCCCTACATTTCCGAGTCGGATTGGGCCGGGCTGGAGCCGGAGGTGCGGGTATTCGAACCGCGCATGGCCTTGATCGGGGGAACGCAGGGAACCGAGTTTCATGAGCGGTTGTTGCGCGAGTCCCGGGAGTTTCTCGCTCCAGGCGGATTGCTCATCATGGAAATAGGGGTAGGCCAGGCTGCGACCGTCCGGCAATTCGCCGAGCAGATTGGCGGGTATACCGCGCTTCGGATCATCGAAGATGCGGCAGGGATTGAGCGGGTGGTGATAGCCCAGCGAGCGGAATAGGAAGCACAACATCGATGGATGAGATTGTCATTACGGGTGGACAGCGGTTGCGTGGAGAAGTCCGGATCAGCGGAGCGAAGAACTCGGCGCTTCCGATTCTGGCCTCGACCATCTTAGGCGGCGGCGAATGTGTCATTACGAATGTTCCCCGCGTCGTCGATGTGCTGACGATGGGGAAGCTCCTTGGCATATTGGGGGCTCAGGTCTCCCATGAGGCCAACCGCGCGGTCATCAAAGCCGATGTGATCCATTCCACCGAGGCGCCCTACGACCTGGTGAAAACCATGCGTGCTTCCGTGTTGGTGTTGGGGCCGTTGCTTGCTCGTTGGGGGGAGGCGAAGGTCTCGTTGCCCGGCGGCTGTGCGATCGGGTCGCGGCCGGTGAACCTCCATTTGGCCGGGTTGGCAAAATTAGGAGCTGACATTTCGATCGAGCATGGGTATATCACCGCGAGGGCGAAGCGGTTGAAGGGGGCGCGGATCTACTGCGACACCACGACGGTGACCGGGACGGAAAATTTGATGATGGCCGCGTCTCTTGCCGAGGGGGTCAGCGTCATCGAAAATGCGGCGAAAGAACCGGAAATCGTGGACCTCGCCGAGTTTCTGAACAAGCGCGGTGCCCGTATCGCCGGGGCCGGGACGGACGTGCTCACGATTGAAGGTGTGCGGGAATTGCATGGCGCGGATCATGAGGTGATCCCCGATCGCATCGAAGCCGGCACGCATCTTGTGGCCGGGGCGATTACGGATGGAGATGTCACGATTACGCATTGCCGGCCTGCTCATCTCGAAGCGGTATTGATGAAGTTGCGGGAAGCGGGTACGGACATTCAGGTCGAGGACCGGACGGTGCGAATCAAGCGGAATGGCCGGTTGAAGGGGACGGACGTCCGGACCTTGCCGTTTCCCGGATTTCCGACGGATATGCAGGCACAGATGGTTGCATTGATGGCACTGTCGGATGGCACGAGTGTCGTGACGGAGACCGTCTTTGAAAGCCGTTTTATGCATGTGGAAGAGTTGCGGCGGATGGGTGCGGATATCCGGGTCGAGGGCAATCGGTTGGTGGTGACGGGCCGGCCGACCTTGACGGGCGCACCGGTCATGGCCTCGGACCTTCGCGCCAGCGCCGGGCTGATTCTGGCCGGGTTGGCCGCCCAGGGTACGACCGAAGTGCAGCGAGTCTATCACCTCGATCGAGGCTATGAACGTATTGAAGAAAAGCTGCGGGCGGTCGGGGCGAACATCGAACGCCGGAAGGCGAGCCCTGTGACTGGAGCTCGATAGAGGGAACTATGCTGACGATTGCGCTCTCAAAGGGGAAGTTGATCGAACCGACGCTGGAATTGTTTCGCCGGGCCGGTTATGAAACCGCCGGGCTGGTGGGGGAGAGCCGGCGGTTGATTTTCCCTTGTCCCGAGATCGATACCACCTTCCTGATTGTGCGGCCGAGCGATGTGCCGACCTATGTGGAATACGGGGGCGCCGACGCCGGAATCGTTGGAAAAGATGTGTTGATGGAGCAGGACAGCGACGTCTATGAGCCGTTGGATTTACTGTTTGGAGCGTGTAGAATCTCCGTCGCCGCGCTCCGGGCCGAGGTCGCCTGCGACCGCCTCTCATCTAAGGTGCGTGTCGCGACGAAGTATCCCAGGATCACCGAGCGCTTTTTCAATCAGCGCGGGGTCCCGGTCGAGATCATCAAGCTCTACGGCTCGATTGAGCTGGCGCCGGTTGTGGGACTGGCCGACCGGATCGTCGATCTCGTCGAAACCGGCAGTACGCTCAAAGCGCATGATCTTGTCGAAGTGGATCTGATTGCCCAGTCAACCGCACGTTTTATCGCGAACCGGGCAAGTCTCAAACTCAAACATGCACCACTGATGGATATGATTCGCCGGCTGCGGAAGGCCGTAGCGGAAACCCGGACCACACCATCGATGCCCCGTGGCAAAGCAGGATTGAAACGAGCCTCCACCTCAGCGAAGGATCGCGCATGAAAATTCTTACGCAGGCTGATCGATCATTTGCCGCAACGGTGAAGAAAGTCGCTTTGCGAGGGGCGGTTCAGAGCAGTGCGGTCGAAAAGACCGTCCGGACGATTCTCCAGGCGGTGCAACGGGGCGGCGATCGCGCAGTCCTGCGCTATACGAAGCAATTTGATCGTGTCGCGCTCAAGGCCGAGGCGCTCAGAGTGTCTCCCGAAGAAATTAAAGAGGCGTATCACCATATCCGGAAAGACGAGGGCGATGCCCTGCGGTTCGCGGCGCAACGGGTGACCGCCTTTCACGAGCGCCAGCGTACGAAGACCTGGATGTACCAGGACGACACCGCGACATTAGGACAAGTCGTGACTCCGGTCGACGCCGTGGGCGTGTATGTCCCCGGTGGCAAAGCCGTCTATCCCTCGTCGGTGCTGATGTGCGCCATTCCCGCCAAAGTTGCCGGGGTCGAGCGGATCGTGATGGTGACGCCGCCGCAGAAGGGCCCCATCAATCCATATCTGCTGGTGGCGGCGGATATTGCCGGAGTGACGGAAATCTACCGGGTGGGTGGGGTACAGGCGGTTGCGGCGCTCGCCTATGGCACCAAGACCATCGCGAAGGTCGACAAGATCGTCGGGCCGGGCAATATCTATGTGGCGACGGCGAAGCGCCTGCTCTACGGGACGGTCGGCATCGATATGATCGCCGGGCCGAGTGAATTGCTGGTGGTCGCCGATGACGACGCGAAGCCGGCCCATGTCGCCGCTGATTTGCTCTGCGAAGCCGAGCATGACGAAGATGCGCAGGTGTTTCTGGTGACGACGTCCGAGCGGCTCGCCAAGGATGTGTCGAAATTGATCGAGAGTCAGTTGAAGGGGCTGCAACGCGAAAAGATTGCCTCAAAGTCGATCGCGCGACACGCGGTGGCGTTCGTTGTGACGACGATGGATGAAGCCATCGAGCTGGCAAATGAAATCGCTGCTGAGCACTTGACGCTCTCCGTCGACAACCCGTTCGACTATTTAGAGAAGATTCGCCATGCCGGAGCCTTATTCCTGGGCCGGCATACGCCGCCGTCTGTGGCGGATTACATTGCCGGGCCGAATCACGTGCTGCCGACCGGCGGGTCCGCCAGGTTTTTCTCGGCCTTGTCCGTCAACGATTATGTGAAGACCAGCAATATCGTGCACTATACGAAAGAGGAGCTGAGGAAAGTGAAAGATCATCTCGTGCGTCTTGCGCACATCGAAGGGTTCGATGCGCATGCCAAGTCGGCTGAAAGCAGGTTCTCATGAAGAAGCGCGGCTCAGCATCTCGGCAGGCGTCGATTCACCGCGCCACGAAAGAGACCGATATTTCCGTCGAATGGACGCTCGACGGCAGCGGACAGGGGAAGATCGAGACAGGCATCCGCTTCTTCGATCATATGTTGGAACTGCTGGCGAAGCACGGGTTCTTCGACCTGACGGTCAAAGCCAAGGGCGACATCGATATCGATGAACATCACACGGTTGAGGATGTCGGCATCGTCATGGGCAAGGCGTTGCATCAGGCGCTAGGCGAGAAAGCGGGGATCAAGCGCTTCGGGTTTGCGTCGGCGCCGCTCGACGAAACGCTCGCGCAGATCACCGTGGATCTGAGCGGACGGCCGTATCTCGTCTATAACGTGGCGTTGCCGGATCGAAAGATCAAGGCGTTCGACCTGGGTTTGTTCGAGGACTTTTTCCAGGCCTTCGTGACGCATGGCGGACTCAATTTGCACGTGAATCTCATGTACGGGCGCAATCCGCACCACATCATGGAAGCAATTTTCAAAGGCCTAGCCAAAGCCCTCGATCAGGCTACCATGCCGGAAGAACGGCTGGCCGGGAAGGTGCTGTCGACCAAAGGAATGCTGTAAGCCGACGAGATTAAGTCTATCAACAGGCGGAAGAAGGGGGGCAGGCTATGAAGAGCTTGTCCCCTTTTTATTTCCGGAGACAGGAGTGGCAGGAACAGCCCGGTTGCGGTATTGTTACGGCTTTCCTGGGAATTGAGATATTCATGATCGCCATCATCGACTACGGCATGGGCAATTTGCGGAGTGTCCACAAGGCGTTTGAGGCCGTCGGCCATCACGCGGTGGTGACGCGCGACACGGGTGTGATCAAGAGCGCCAGCCATGTTGTGCTGCCCGGGGTCGGAGCCTTCGGCGACTGCATGACCAACCTCGAGCAGTACGGGCTGGTCGAGTCCGTCCGCATGGCGGTTCAATCGGGCAAACCATTCCTGGGCATATGTCTGGGATTGCAGCTATTGTTTACGGAAAGTGAAGAGTTTGGCCTGCACAAGGGGCTGGACCTCATTCCCGGCAAGGTGCGCAGGTTTGCCGCTGATTCCACGTTGAAAGTTCCCCATATGGGATGGAATCAGGTGAATATCCAGCGGGCCTGCCCGGTATTTGCCGGCATTCCGAACGGCGCGAACTGGTACTTTGTACATTCGTATTTCGTTGATCCTGTCGAAAAACAGATTGCGGCGACAACGACGACCTATGGAATTCCCTTTGTTTCGAGCGTGTGGAAGGACAATGTTGTGGCCTGTCAATTTCACCCTGAAAAGAGTCAGACGGTTGGCCTGCAACTGATCAAGAACTTCGGGGCCTGGACGTGAGGACTGGTACGGCTCATGTGGGGAGGGTGGGGCTGGCTTGCCTCGTAGGCGTTCTGCTGGCCGGGGCCGGATGTAGCGGCTCCAAAATCACAACGAAGGCCTCGAATGAGCTGCCGCGCTATCAGGTCAAGACGATGGCGCTCGTTCCGTTTACCAGCATGGCCACTCCGCAGGTACGTGATCCGGGAGATCCGTTCATGTCGACGCCGCAAGGCGTCCGCCGGTCTGATATTTCGGTCGGGGTGCCGTCGAATGTGGAGCCTTCGCTCCGGCAAACAGTCGTTGTGCCTGGGGCTGCGGCAGAAAAGGTGACACAGCTCCTCTGGTCCCGGTTGCGGCATCGCGCCGGCCTCGTGGTCTCGTCGCCGGGTGATGCGGGGAAGGCGGTTGCCTCGCTTGGCGGAGATCTGCAGAAGTCCACGCCTGAAATGAAGGCAGCGGCGGCGGCGAAGCAGTTGAAACAGGATGCTGCCCTGATCGGCCAGGTATTGGTCTATCAGGAGCGAGTGGGGAGCCGGCTCGGGGCGAATCCTCCGGCCTCCGTCGGGTTTGAGATCAAAGTCGTGGCAGCGGACGGGCAGGTGCTCTGGGTCGGCAACTACTATGAACGCCAACGGCCGATGACCGAAGACTTCATGGGCTTCATCCATCGTTGGGCGTTCGTCACGGCGGACGAACTGGCGCAGTACGGGGTGGATGAACTGTTAAAAGAATTTCCATTCGGAGCAGAGGGAGAGAAGTAACGTGCTTGTGATTCCAGCCATCGATTTGAAAGACGGGCGTTGTGTGCGGCTGCGCCAGGGCGATATGGCCGCCGAGACGGTGTATTCGGAGGATGTGCCGGCGGTGGCGAGAAAGTGGCAGCAAGGCGGGGCTGGCCTTATTCATGTCGTCGATTTGAACGGCGCGGTCGATGGTGAGCCCAGGAATCTTCCGCAGATCGAAGCGGTGATGAAGACGGTGAGTGTGAAAGTACAGGTCGGCGGCGGCATTCGCACGATCGAGACGGTACGGCGGTATCTCAATGCCGGCGTCTCCCGGGTGGTGCTCGGGACCGCGGCGATCACCGATCGCGCGTTTCTGGAACGGGCCTGCGGGGAATTTCCCCGTCGCATTCTGCTCGGGCTCGACGCGCGGGACGGCAAGGTGGCGGTGAAGGGCTGGACAGCCGTCTCGGAAACCAAGGCGATTGATCTGCTTAAAGAGCTGGCCGGATTGGCGATCAGTGCGGTGATCTATACCGACATTTCGCGCGACGGCATGCTGAGCGGACCCAATATTCCCGCGTTGCGCGAGGTGGTCGAACAGTCCGCCTTTCCCGTCATTGCCTCGGGCGGCATCACGCGGGTCGAGGATCTGCACGCCGTGCATGCGCTCGGCCCGCGCATCGAAGGAGCGATCGTCGGGAAAGCGCTCTATGACGGGAAGTTAGACTATGCTGCGGCAGTCGCGGCGCTGGACGCCCGATGTTGACGAAACGCATCATCCCTTGTCTCGATGTGAAGGACGGCCGGGTGGTGAAGGGTGTCAGCTTCGTCAATCTTCGTGATGCGGGCGATCCGGTGGAAGTGGCGGAGGTCTACGATCGCGAAGGGGCGGACGAGCTGTGTTTTCTCGATATCACCGCCTCGCATGAAAATCGAAAGACGATTATCGATGTGGTCGAACAAACCGCCGCGCGTGTGTTCATGCCTGTGACCGTCGGCGGCGGGGTGAGGACGCTTGATGATATTCGCACATTGCTCAACGCCGGCGCCGACAAAGTGAGCATCAACACGGCAGCCGTTCAACGGCCGGAATTTGTGCGGGAGGCGGCGCAAAAATTCGGGACGCAGTGTATCGTCGTCGCGGTCGATGCGAAGCGAAGCGCCACGGCCGGCCGATGGGAAGTTTTTACGCACGGGGGACGCAAATCTACCGGGCTCGACGCAGTGGAGTGGGCGAAGCGGATGGAGTCCTACGGTGCCGGCGAGATTTTATTGACGAGCATGGATCAGGACGGGCGGCAAAACGGTTATGATTTAGGGCTGACAGCGGCGGTGTCAGAAACCGTCTCGGTTCCTGTGATCGCATCCGGCGGGGTCGGGACGCTTGAGCATCTCTACGACGGGTTCACAAAGGGGAAGGCCGACGCGGTGCTGGCGGCGTCGATTTTTCACTTCCGGACGTATACGATTCCACAGGCCAAAGAATATTTACGCGGAAAGGGCGTGCCGGTGCGGCTTGATCAAGTCGCCCCGTTTGCGTGACATCATGGAGCAAGGCGACGGAGCGCAGGTATTCAAGTTTGACGGGCAGGGGCTGATTCCCGCGGTGGTGCAGGACTGGCTGGACGGAACGGTCCTCATGGTCGGCTATATGAATCAGGACGCGCTGAATCAAACCATGATGACCAGAACGGTTCATTTCTGGAGCCGGTCACGGCAGAAGCTTTGGGAGAAGGGTGAAACATCGGGAAATAAACTCCATGTGAAATCCCTCTTTGTGGATTGCGATCGCGATACGATTCTGGTGAAGGCGCAACCGGCCGGTCCGACTTGTCACACCGGCGCGCGCGCCTGTTTCTTCACGCCGTTGAGTGAGTCGGGTGCGGTGGGTACAGGCGCATCCGATGAGGCGGCAGGCGGAATTCTTGAGGCGGTGCTCCGAACGATCGAGGCACGTCGCGCTAATCCCCAGCCAGGGTCGTATACCACAAAGCTATTCGAGGGGGGGCACGACAAGATCCTCAAGAAAGTGGCAGAGGAGGCCGGCGAAGTGCTGCTGGCGTCGAAGGGCGGGAAGAAAGAGGAAATCGTGTACGAGATTGCCGATCTCTTTTTTCATACGCTCATGGTTCTGGGATATCACGATATCCCTTTGTCCGTGATCTATCAGGAGTTGGCGACGCGGTTCGGGAAGTCCGGTCTCAGGCCCGGGCAGTAGTCAGGGAGGACGTGTGAGTAACTGTATTTTCTGCCGCATCGTTGACGGCAGTATTCCGGCTAAAGTGGTGTATCAGGATGAGCATACGTTGGCATTCGATGACATTAGCCCGCAAGCGCCTGTTCATACTCTGATAATCCCCAAACGGCATGTTGCGGCAGTTCAAGACCTCGGCGAAGCGGATCAGGCCTTGCTCGGTCGGTTGCTTCTCACCTGCCGAAAGGTTGCCACGGACAAGGGGCTGGCCGAACCGGGGTATCGCATTGTGGCCAATACGGGGCGAGACGGCGGGCAGACTGTTTTTCATCTGCATTTCCATGTGCTTGGCGGACGTCACCTCGGTTGGCCTCCGGGCTAGCCGGTCCCTCTTATAATTGACAGGGTTTCAAGCGGTCTGATACCCTGACCAGTCAAATTTTCCGATCATTTACAGGCTAGCTCGTCGGTCGACCATGACGGGTGCAAAGGAGCCAGGACTCTCGTGGGCCGAGGCCTGATTTCTGACGACATCATCAATCAGATTCGAGACCGGATCGATATCGCGGATATCGTCGGCCATCATGTCTCGCTGACCAGAGCCGGGCAGAATCTGAAGGGATTGTGTCCGTTTCATCAGGAGAAAAGCCCGTCGTTTACGGTCAGCCCGTCACGGCAGATTTTTCATTGTTTCGGCTGCGGGGCCGGCGGCAACGTGTTTTCATTCTTAACCAGGATTACGGGAGCCAGTTTCCCTGAAGTGGTACGGGATCTCGGGCGAAAGGTGGGGATTGAGGTTCAGGAGTCGGTCGGGCCCAATCCGCAGGCCGCTCAGTTCGGCCGGATTGAACAGGTCAATCAGGCGGCGTCTGCATGGTTTCATAAGAATCTTCAGGAGACAAAAGCCGGTGAGCCGGCGCGCAACTATCTTGCGGAACGGGGAATCGAGCCGGCCACGATCACGCGATTTGCAATCGGGGTGGCCTTGGGGGAATGGGAAGGGTTGATCAAGGCGTTGACGCAACAAGGCTTTACGGCCGGTGATCTGGCGGCGGCCGGGTTGACCGTTGCACGGGAGCAGGCGGGGAAAGGGGCCACGGGTTACTATGATCGGTTCCGGGCCCGGGTCATGTTCCCGATCGTCGATTTGCGCAAGCGCGTGGTGGGGTTTGGCGGACGGACGCTCGGCGACGGCACGCCTAAGTATTTGAATTCCCCTGATACGCCGTTATTCAAAAAAGGGCAGACGCTGTTTGCTTTCGATCAGGCTCGCGAGGCGATTGCCCGAACGAAAACGGTGATCGTGGTCGAAGGCTACTTTGACGCGATCGCCTTGCATCAGGCCGGGATGACACACACCGTGGCGACGCTGGGTACGGCGCTGACGACGGAGCATATTCAAGCGCTCCGCCGGTTTGCGGCGAATGTCGTATTGTTGTTCGATCCGGATGCGGCCGGCGTGCGGGCGGCGTTGCGCGGGTTGGATTTGTTTGTGAACAGCGGTCTCGGGGTGAAGGTGGTGACGCTGCCGGACGGCGACGATCCGGACACCTATGTTCGGAAAGCCGGAGCGGAGGCGTTTGCCCGGCTCGAGGCGTCGGCACCGAGTCTATTAGATTATGCGTTGGAGCATAGTGTGAAAGCGGCCGAGGCCGGGTCATTGGAAGGCCGGATTCGCAGTGTGGATGAGATCTTGCGCATTCTTCAGAAGAGCGAACATCCGATCGAGCGGGAAGAGCGGCTGCGCGTGGTTGCGGAGCGATTGGGGATCAATCAGCAGCGTTTGATCGAACGGTATCCGGCGCTGGTGGGCGAGCAGCGGAAGCCGACCAGTTTGCCGATGCCTGCATCTACATCTGCATCGGTTCCGACCTTCAAGGGCGTTCCTGAGGAGCGGGATCTGGTCTTTTTGCTGTTGCAGGGGAAATTGTCTCCGGCGGACATCCGCAGGCTGAAGCCCGAGCTTTTTTCCATCCCCGCCTGTCAGAAGCTCGTGACCTGTGCGCTGGCGCATCTGGGGACCGACGGACGTGTTGCCGTGCGGGCGTTCCTCGATGCGGCGATGCAGGATCCCGATTGCGAGGCGCTGGCCACGGAATTTTCGCTGCGGGACGACCATTTTGATGATCTCTCCGAACATATCAAAGGCTGCCTCGATCAATTAGATCGGAAACGCTTCGAAGCGACCATGCGCGAACTCATCTCCCGGCTCAAGGGGGCTGAGCGCGAAGGGCGGTGGGAAGACGCGCAGTCCATCAATCTGCAAGTGAACGAATTGAAAATGCGGAAAGCCGGCACGCCAGTCGCCGGCACAGTCTCATTGGTGAAGGAGTAGTTATGGCGAAGCAAGAGTTGCTCGGCGAGGTGAAGAAACTCATTACGATCGGGAAGGAAAAGGGCTTCCTGACCTATGATGAGCTGAATAACACCCTGCCGGCGGAGGTGGTCTCCTCCGACCAGTTCGGCAGCATCATGACGATGTTCGGTGAATTGGACATCGAGATTGTGGATGCGCCGGACGGCGAACGGACGCAGAAGCGCACGGAGCGGGGCGAGGCCGGCGACGATGCGGATGACGCTGAGGCCGAGACTGAAGCGGAGGCGGAGGAAGAAAGCGAAAAGCCGATTGATCTCACGCCCGGCGCCTTGAGCCGCACGGACGATCCCGTTCGCCTCTATTTGAAGGAAATGGGCAGCGTGGCGCTGCTGAGCCGCGAGGGCGAAATCGAAATCGCCAAGCGGATCGAAGAAGGGAAGAAAGAAGTGGCCTCGGTCATCTATGGATTGCCGATGACCATCGAGTTTGTGCTGGCTCTGCGCGATCAGCTGAAGGACGGCAAGATCGATGTGCGCGAGATCGTGCCGGTGAAGGAGACGGAAGAAGAACTCGAAGAGGATGCGCAGCCGGTCGAGCGGGATTATGAAGAGCTCCGTGTGAAGACGCTCGAAGCGTTGAACACGGTCCGGAAAGTTTCGTTGTCGCTGAAAGCGCTCGTCGAGAAAGAAAAAACGATCGGGAACGATCCGGCGAAGCAAAAGCAATTCAAAAAGCAGTTCGAGGTGGCCCGCCAGCAGGTCGTCGATAAGATCGAGTCGGTGAATCTGCACGGCGTGCTGAAGGATCGTATGGTGCAGCGGGTGCGCGATCTGGCCGTGCAGTTCCGCATGGCCGAGCGCGAAGTGGCCAGCTGCCAGCGGCGCATCGGGATCGGCGGCGAAGCCGGGGCCGAGCAGCTCCGGAAAATGTGCCGGACGAGACCGGATTTCCTGGCGGTCAAGCGAAAGGCGGGCGTCTCTGAAGAGACCTTGATGGATATTAAGAAGGTCTATCAGGCGGCGAAGGCCCGGATTAAGCAGCTGGAGACGGAAGAAGCGCTGGTGCCGGCGGAGGAAATCAAAGATGCCGTGAAGCATCTCGATGTCGCCGAGGACAAGGTGAAACGCGGGAAAGCGGAGCTGGTCGAAGCCAATCTGCGCCTCGTGGTGAGCATCGCCAAGAAATATACGAACCGCGGGTTGCAGTTCCTGGATTTGATCCAGGAGGGCAATATCGGGTTGATGAAGGCCGTGGATAAGTTCGAATATCAGCGCGGGTACAAGTTCAGCACCTATGCGACGTGGTGGATCCGGCAGGCCATTACCCGGGCCATTGCGGATCAAGCACGGACGATCCGTATTCCGGTGCATATGATCGAAACGATCAACAAGCTCATCCGGACGTCGCGGCATTTGGTGCAGAAGCTGGGCCGTGAGCCGTTACCGGAGGAAATCGCCGAGCGGATGGATTTGCCGCTCGACAAGGTTCGGAAGATTCTCAAGATCGCGCGCGAGCCGATTTCTTTGGAAACGCCGATCGGTGAGGAAGAGGACAGTCATTTGGGCGACTTCATCGAAGACAAGAAGGCCGTCTCACCGCTGGAAGCCGCGATCCGGTACGATTTGCAGCGGCAGATCAACAGCGCCCTGGAGACCTTGACGCCGCGCGAAGAAAAAGTCTTGCGGAAACGGTTCGGGATCGGCGAGGCGACCGACCACACGCTGGAAGAAGTGGGACAGGATTTCGAAGTCACTCGCGAACGTATCCGGCAGATCGAAGCCAAGGCGTTGCGCAAGTTGCGGCATCCGAGCCGGAGCAAAAAGCTCCGCAGCTTCGTCGAAAGCGTGTAAGGCAACGCCGGCCATGGGTCATTTGACTCCGTGGGAGGCGCAGCCTAGAATCATCCGACCTGTGTCGGGTGAGCGGTTAGCGGGTGAGTACCCGGTTCCCCGATCGGGCCCATAGCTCAGGTGGTTAGAGCGGCTGACTCATAATCAGCTGGTCCTAGGTTCAAGTCCTAGTGGGCCCACCACATCTGATGTGGCCCGGTGTGCGCCGAGTGGTGTGACCCTGAAAGACGTGCAAAGGAGCCCGTTGAGCCAGAAATTATCCCCCCTGCTCGCTCTGCAAAAACTGGATCTCCGTATTCTTGAGATTACGGAACAGCGCCGGAAAATTCCTGAACGGTTGAATGTCGCGGAAGCGCCGCTTCGCGAACATACCCGGTTGCTTGCCGACACCAAGGCGGCGGTTGAGGGCCTCGTGAAAGAGCGCCGCGCGCACGAAAAAGATCTCGAAGCGCACGAAGCTCAGACCGAGAAAATGAAGTCCCATGCGGCGAGCTTGAAAACCAACAAGGAATATCAAGCGCACCTCTTCGAAATCGAATTGGCGAACAAAAAGCGCGGGGAATTCGAGGAAAAAATTCTGATCTCGATGGACAAGCTCGATCAGCTGCAAGGGACGATCAAAGAGGCGCAGGAAAAGGTGAATGCGGCGCAGGCCGTGTTTGCTAAGGAAAAGCAGGCGCTGGATGCGGTCGATCAGGAGCTTGCCACGGAGCTGGCGCAGCTGGAGGCCGAGCAGCGTGAGGCGGCCAAGCAGATCGAGCCAAACTTACTCGCCCGCTACACGCATATCAAACAGTCCCGGAAAGACGGAGCGATTGCCGCCGTGCGTGAAGGGATGTGCGCCGGATGCCGGCTTCAGATCCCCCCGCAGTTGATTGCCCAAGTTCGACGATCTGACGACCTCCACGTGTGCCCCTATTGCCGCCGCATGCTCTATTGGGAAGGCGAGATTCCTGCCGAGTCTCATTCAGCATTGAGTGTGGCCAGGAAGCACGATCTGGAAGCCGGCGAGTCGTTTTAGGCGAGTCCTGCCAGTACGGCCTGGGTGGTTTTGAAGTGCAGTTTCGCGACAGTCCCGAGCCGCTCCTGTCCGTGTTTCTTCATCACCATTCGCGCCGCCAGTTCAACGGTCGCCGAGGCTCCTTTCGGAAGGGTGGTGCCGACCTCTTCGGATAGCCGTTTCAGCCGAATCAAAAACTCTGCGCGTGCCAGGATTGACGCGGCGGCGACGGCGATGTCCGATTCGGCTTTCGGCCGCTGCTCCAACACGATGGTTCGTCCTTTGGCCTGCAGGGCGTTCAGAATCAGCCGCTCGTCTCCGAATTGATCGGCAATTGCGCGGCCGCACGACACCTTGTCGAGCAGGTTTTCCAGGGCGCGGGCATGCCCCCAGGCCAGCAGGCGATTCAGGTTCTTAATCTTCGCGTACAGCTCATTGTACTTGTGCGGGCCGATGACGACGACGCTATGCGGACAGATGGCTCGAATGTCCGGTGCCATTTCAAGAATCCGTCCATCGGAAATCTTTTTGCTGTCACGAACCTGCATCAAGGACAGTTCGCCTTGCGTCACCGCATCCACGAAGACGGCGGCAATGACGAGCGGGCCGAAGTAGTCGCCCTTCCCCGATTCGTCGATGCCGATGCGCTCGATTGATGGCTGTGTCGCTGCCAACACCTGCTCCGGGTAGAAATAATGGCTAGGGCAAGGTAATCTAACGAATCAACGAGGGGCGGTCAATTCAATCAACCCACTGGGTCGACGAGTGATGTGTGGAGGCGAGGGTATGATGCGCAGGATGCGGGGAATACGATTCGTGGCGGTCGGAGTGCTGCTGTGCGTCTCGCTGGCGATCGGAGGCTGTGAAACCAATCCCTACACGGGCCGCCATCAGCTGCTCATGACGTCCGTTGCCGATGAGATGCAGATGGGCGCACAGGCCTATAGCCAGGTAAAGAGCGATCCGAAGATGCGCCAGTCTCAGGATCCGCGCGAGATCGAGCCGGTCAGGCGTGTCGCGGCCAGGATTATCGAGGCCGCCAAGCGCTCGAAGTACGGAGAAATGGCGCAGCAGTTTCAGTGGGAAGTGACGGTGATCAAGGATGATAAGACGTTGAACGCGTTTGCGCTGCCGGGTGGAAAGATTGCGGTCTACACCGGGATTTTCTCGGTTGCCAAGACGGAGGCCGGTCTGGCGGCCGTGATGGGACATGAAGTCGTCCATGCCCTGGCACGCCATGGCGCGGAGCGAATGAGCCAGGGCCAATTGACACAGGCGGCGTTGCAGGTGGCGGGAGCGGCAGCCGGTGCGAGCGGAGGCGGGGGATTGATGTCTCAAGCGGCGATGGCGGCGCTAGGTGTCGGTGCGCAGGTCGGTGTCCTCTTGCCGTTCAGCCGGAAGCATGAGTCGGAGGCCGACTATATCGGGATTCTGTTGGCGGCCGATGCGGGCTATGACCCTCGTGAATCGGTCCATTTGTGGGAACGGATGGAGCAGCATTCCGGCGGAGCGGCACAGGCAGAATTTTTATCCACCCATCCCGGTCATGAGACGCGCATCGAACAATTGAAGCAGTGGATGCCGGAAGCCATGGCCATTTACCAGTCGAGACAGCCGGTTCCTGCGGTCAACCTGCCGGTGGTCGGGGGACCGTAGGGCAAGTGGTCCCGATCGGTCGGGGCAGCCTTCCGCTGCCGGTTGTCCGTCCGCTCAGCCGCTGATGGTCGAGGTTCCTCCCGCGCAGTTGCCGGGAGACAGCCCTGGGGATGGTGCGTTCTGCGGGTTGCTTCCTTGTCACCGCCTATCTCCTTCCCCTATACTGGAGTTGCGCGAGAGAGGAGACTGGGTGATCGCTCGGCACCTTGTGTGTCGGGAGGAAAGTCCGGACTCCAAGGGCGGGGCGCTGGGTAACTCCCAGGCGGAGCGATCCGACACCTGCACCACAGAAAACAAACCGCCGATGGCCAATGCGACGGGATCCCTTCTAGTCGCAGCGGATCAGGTAAGGGTGAAACGGCGGGGTAAGAGCCCACCGCAGGGATGGTGACATCGCTGGCACGGTAAGCGTCGCCCGGTGCAAGGCCAAATAGGAAGACACGTATCGCACTCGCAAGAGTGCGGCACAACGACTGGCCCGGTCGAGGTCTTCGGGTAGGTCGCTCGAGGTTCGGGGTAATCCGAATCCCAGAGAAATGATCACCCACGCATGGACTCCGGTTCATGCTGGACAGAATCCGGCTTATAGGTTTCCTCGCTCGCGCTTTTTCCCTTCTCCTTCAATCGGTGTCTCCGGCGTGACATCCAGCGTTTGGATGGGGAGAACCGCAAGCCGGCTCTTGACCCTCATCTGGCGTGGTGTTAGGATCTCGCATTCTTTCCTATTGATATTGCACAAATTTCTGTGTGGATGAATCGGAGGCCGTTGTCCGGCCATCTCGTGACGGGTTGCACGTTCTTGAAAACAGTACTCCGGGCATCCGGGGGAGGGAAACGATATGAAGCTGAACGGATCTGAGATCTTTATCGAGTGCCTCAAGCGGGAGGGGGTCAAAACGATCTTTGCGCTTCCCGGCGGTGTCGTGCTCAAGATTTTCGACATGCTGCATCAGCAAAAAGATCTCCAGGTCATTTTGACGCGGCATGAGCAGGCTGCCGGTCACATGGCCGAAGGCTACGCGAAGGCCACGGGAAAACCGGGGGTCTGTCTGGTGACGTCCGGTCCCGGCATGACGAATGTCATTACCGCGCTGGCGGATGCCTACATGGATTCTGTTCCGCTGGTCTGTTTCAGCGGCCAGGTGCCCACGAGCTTGATCGGCAACGATGCGTTTCAGGAGGCCGACAACATCGGATTGAGCCGGCCTTGCACGAAATACAATTTCCTCGTCAAGGATGTGAACGATCTCGCGATGACTATTAAAGAGGCGTTTTACATCGCCACGACCGGCCGGCCGGGCCCTGTCCTCGTCGATATTCCCAAAGACGTGTCGATGGCGACGACGGAATTCGTTTATCCCAATTCCGTCTCGATTCGCGGGTATAACCCGACGTACGACGGCAACAAGTGGCAGATCAAGCAGGCGGCCGAAGCCATCATGAAGGCGAAGAAGCCGATTCTCTACGTCGGCGGCGGCGTCGTATTTTCAGGCGCCTCAGTCGAATTGATCGAGCTGGCGGAGCTGACGCAGATCCCGGTCGATATGACGCTCATGGGACTGGGCGCATTCCCGGGGGAGCATCAGTTGTCCCTGGGTATGCTGGGCATGCACGGCACCTATCAGGCCAATATGGCGATGCATTATTCCGATCTCGTCATCGCGATCGGAGCGCGTTTCGACGATCGGGTGACGGGCAAAGTGTCGGAATTCTGTCCCCATGCCAAGGTCATTCACGTCGATATCGATCCGACTTCGATCCGGAAGAACATCCACGTCGATATTCCCATCGTCGGAGATTGCAAGACCGTCTTGCGTGAGTTGAATCAGATTCTTCGCGCGTCGGTCAACGGAGAACAGAAAGAGTTGCGGAAGCCCTGGTGGAAGCAGATTCGGGAGTGGGAAGCCGCGCACCCGCTGTCGTATCAACAGGAAGAGAACGGGCCGATCAAGCCGCAGTATGTGGTGAAGCGTCTGTATGAACTCACCAAGGACCGCGACCCGATCGTCGCAACCGATGTCGGCCAGCACCAGATGTGGGCCGCGCAATATTTCAAGCTGGCCAAGCCGAACCGCTGGTTGACGTCCGGCGGGTTGGGAACGATGGGATTCGGTTTCCCTGCGGCGATGGGCGCGCAGGCGGCGTTTCCCGGACGTCTGGTGCTCTGCATTGCCGGAGACGGCAGCATTCAGATGAATATGCAGGAGATGGCCACGGCGGTCGTGAGCAAGCTTCCGGTCAAGATCATTATCTTGAACAACCGGTTCCACGGTATGGTGCGGCAGTGGCAGGATTTGTTCTATCAGGGCCGCTACGCATCCAGCGATCTTGAAAACACTCCGGACTTTGTGAAGCTGGCGGAAGCCTACGGCGCCGTCGGGCTGCGGGCGAACAAGGTGGGTGATCTTGACGCGGTCCTGAAGGAAGCCATTGCGGTGAACGGGCCGGTGATTGTCGATGTGCCGACCTATCGTTTTGAAAACGTGTATCCGATGATTCCGGCCGGCGGCTGTAACCACGAGATGATCCTGGAGGATCCGCCGGAGTTGAAAAATAAGCAGGCAGGCGGAACAAAAGTGACGCCGGACGGCAGCGATACCGTCCTGACCGCGTAAGGTACCGACTATGGAACATATTATTTCCGTCACGGTGGAAAATAAATTCGGAGTGTTGTCCCGCGTCGCCGGGTTGTTCAGCGGCCGGGGGTTCAATATCGAGAGTTTGTCGGTGGCGCCGACGCTGGATCCGTCGATGTCGCAGATGACGATCGTCACGTCGGGCGACGATCGCATCATCGAGCAGATCGTGAAGCATCTGAACAAGCTCATCGACGTGATCAAGGTCGTCGATTTGAACGAGAGCGAGTTCGTGTCGCGGGAGACCGCTTTGATCAAGGTGCATACCAAGGCCGAAGATCGGGCCGAGGCGCTCAGAATCGTGGACATTTTCCGGGCCAATATTATCGACTCGACGCCGGGCACCTACACGATCGAGGTCACGGGCGATCCGAAAAAAATAGAAGCCATCATCAATCTCTTGCAGCCGCTTGGGATCAAGGAACTGACCCGGACTGGACGGGTAGCTGTGGCGCGGGAGCCGATTCGAGCCAGTGCCGTGCAGCCCAAGAAAGTGGCGCGCGAGTAGTCGAGAGTTCACCGCAGTATCTATTTCTGAAACAGGGCGTTCTTGAGGAGTTCACGATGAAGATTTATTACGACAAAGATGCCGACATTCAGCAGATTCGCAATAAGAAAGTGGCCGTGATCGGCTACGGGAGCCAGGGGCATGCGCATGCCCTCAATATGAAAGAGAGCGGCGTCACTGTGGTGATCGGTGTGCGCGAAGGCGCATCCTGGAAAAAGGCCGAGCAGAGCGGCCTCAAGGTCATGCCGGTCGCCGATGCCGTCAAGGCATCCGATGTGATCATGATTCTGGCGCCCGATGAAATGCAGGCGGCGATTTATCGGCAGGACATCGCCCCGAACCTGAAGCCCGGTTCATATCTCGCCTTCGGGCACGGGTTCAATATCCATTTCGGCCAGATCGTGCCTCCGGCCAACATCAATGTGTTCATGGTCGCTCCCAAAGGGCCGGGACACTTGGTCCGATCGGAATACACGAAGGGAAGCGGGGTGCCCTGCTTGCTCGCGGTTCACCAGGATCCCAGCGGGACCACCCGCCAGGTGGGGTTGGCCTACGCGAGCGCGGTCGGCGGCGGGCGCGCAGGCATCATCGAAACCAATTTCCGCGAGGAAACCGAAACGGATCTCTTCGGCGAGCAGGCCGTGCTGTGCGGCGGTCTGACGTCGCTCATTCAGGCAGGCTACGAAACGTTGACGGAAGCCGGCTATTCGCCTGAAATGGCGTATTTCGAGTGTCTCCATGAAGTGAAGCTCATCGTCGATCTGATCTATCAGGGCGGCATCGCCAATATGCGTTACTCGATCAGCACGACGGCCAAGTATGGCGATATTACCCGCGGGCCCCGAGTGGTGACCGAGCAGACGAAGCAGGAAATGAAGAAGATCCTTGGCGAGATTCAGACCGGTCAGTTTGCCAAAGAGTGGGTGCTTGAGAATCAAGCCAATCGTCCCGTCTACAATGCGTTGCTTGCCAAAGGCGAAGCGCATCCCATCGAGGCCGTGGGGGCCAAGCTCCGGGCGATGATGCCCTGGCTGAAAAAAGATCAGCTGGTCGACAAGACCAAAAACTAGAGGGGGCGAACCCTGTGGCTGATCGTGCCGTTGGTATCCCGTTTGCCAAAGAAGGATTTCCCTTCATTGGAGCGGCAGCGGGCGTTACACTCTGTGCAGGATGGTTGGGGTGGACGCCGGTTGCCGCGCTAGGGGCTGGTCTCACGCTGTTCGTGTCGTGGTTTTTCCGCAACCCTGCGCGGGTCATTCCGGAAGGTCCCGGGCTGGTCGTGGCGCCGGGCGACGGAAAAGTCATCGCCATCGAGGAGGAATTCGAGCCGCGCTATCTCAAAGAGCGCTGCCTCCGCGTGACGATTTTTCTCAACGTCTTTGACGTGCACATCAACCGGATTCCCTGCGAAGGGGTCATCGAAGATGTCCAGTATCAGCCGGGGTTGTTTTTGGTCGCCAGCAAGCCGGAGGCGACGGTCAAGAACGAACAGAATGCGCTGATGATCGCAACGGCCGGCGGGGCGAAAGTGTTGTGCGTGCAGGTGGCGGGACTCATCGCCCGGCGGATTGTCTGTTGGGTGTCCCCCAAGGAACGGGCAAAGCTGGGAGAACGGTTCGGTTTGATCCGGTTCGGCTCGCGGATGGACACATTTCTTCCGATCGGTACGAAGCTGAGAGTGGCCGTGGGAGATCGAGTGAAAGGCGGCTCAACCATCTTGGGAGACCTACGATGAAAGCAACCGGCTTGCGACAATCGCTGGGGAAGGAAGCGCGAAAGCGCCAGGCGATGCATCTGATCCCCAATCTCTTTACGACGGGGAATCTGTTCTGCGGCGTCTACGCCATTCTGTCCGTCTTCAACGCCAATTATATGGCCGCCGCGATCGCGATTCTGGTTGCGATGATTTTCGACGTATTGGACGGGAAATCCGCACGGCTGACGAACAGCACGAGTCATTTTGGATTGGAATACGATTCCCTGTCGGACGTTGTTTCGTTCGGTGTCGCGCCGGGGCTCCTGATCTATTCCTGGGCGCTGAGCGGGCAGGGCATGTTCGGCGTCGCGGTGATGTTCGCCTATGTGGCGATGGGGGCGGTGCGGCTTGCGCGTTTCAATTCGACCGTTGCGCTGGCGGACAGCAAGTACTTCACGGGGCTGGCGATTCCCGCGGCGGCCGGGGTGGTCGCCTCGCTGGTGATTCTCGATCATCATATTGTCCGGATGGGCGCGGAGGTGAAGCCGGTCCTGGTGCTGATCATTACCCTTGCCCTTTCGTTCCTCATGGTCAGTACGGTGAAGTATCGCAGTTTTAAGGATATGAAGTTCAAAGGCCGTCAGCAGATTACCTATCTCGTCTGGGGTATTCTGGCGCTGATGATGATCGCGGCCTGGCCGGAAGTGATGTTGTTCGTGGTGTTTTCCGGTTACGCATTGATGGGACCGACGGAACGGTTGTTCTGGCTGGTGGCAAAAACAGTCGGGAAGAAACCTCTTCCCAAGTCCGATCAGCCTGTGGTAGATACCAAATCGTAAGGTAGGCGACGACGAGGAGTAGTACGCGAGCCATACAGATTTGAGAGAGCCGGCGGGTGGTGCAAGCCGGTCTGTATGTCGCCGAACTCGCCTCCGAGCCGAATCCGTGAAATCCGAGTAATGGATTCCGTCTCGCCCCCGTAAGGGGCCAATGAAGGGCGATGGGTGACGGAGGTCGTTCATTGCCGAACCAGGGTGGTACCGCGAAGCGCATCAAGCCTTCGTCCCTGCATGGAGGGATGGAGGCTTTTTTATTTTCAGAATACTGAGGCAACGGTCGATGCTGTCAGCCGAGAGTTGCTCTGTAGCAAGCATTCTGAAGCGAGCGTGAAGGAGGAGACCCATGGAACGGATGATTCGAATTTTCGATACGACCTTGCGTGACGGCGAACAGTCGCCGGGCGCCAGCATGAACGTGGAAGAAAAAGTCATGGTGGCAAAGCAACTGGCGCGGCTCGGTGTCGATATCATCGAAGCCGGCTTTGCGTACAGTTCGCCCGGTGATTTTGAAGCGGTGCGCCGGATTGCGCTAGAGGTCGAAGGGCCGACGGTCTGCAGTCTCGCCCGGGCCCGTCCTGAAGACATCGATCGCGCCTGGGAGGCACTCAAGGGCGCGCCGAAGGCCAGGATCCATACGTTTCTCTCGACGTCGGACATCCACTTGAAACACCAGTTCAGGATGACGCGGGAGGAGGCGAAGAAGCGGGCGGTGGAGATGGTGCAGCGCGCGCGGGGCTATATGCCCGACGTGGAATTCTCGCTCATGGATGCCAGCCGCTCGGACCAATCGTATGTCTACGAGGTCATCGAAGCGGTGATCGCCGCGGGGGCGGGAACGATCAATATTCCCGATACGGTCGGCTATGCCGTGCCGCAGGAGTTCGGTGCGTTGATCAAGGGCATTTTCGATAAAGTGCCCAATGCGAAGCAGGCGGTGATCTCGGTGCATTGCCACAACGATTTGGGTGTTGCCGTCGCCAACAGCTTGGCGGCGATCGTCAATGGCGCGGGCCAGGTGGAGTGCACGATCAACGGGATCGGCGAACGGGCCGGCAATACCTCCTTGGAAGAAATTGTCATGGGCCTCCGGACCCGGAAGGACTTTTATCATGCCGATACAGGCATCCGGACGGAGGAGATCGCGAAGACGAGCCGGTTGGTCAGTAAGATCACCGGAATGGTCGTCCAGCCGAATAAGGCGATCGTCGGCGCGAATGCGTTTGCCCACACGTCCGGGATTCACCAGGACGGGTTGTTGAAGGATAAGACGACGTACGAAATCATGCGGCCGGAATCGATCGGGTTGATCGAGAGCAAGATGGTCATGGGCAAATTGTCCGGACGTCACGCCTTCCGGCAGCGGCTGGAGGATTTGGGCTACAAGCTCAGCGAGGACGAGCTCAACCATGCGTTCGAACGGTTCAAGAAGCTCGCCGATCAGAAAAAGGAAATCTTCGAAGAAGATTTGGAAGTGATTGTCTCGGAAGAGCTGGCCAAGATGACCGAGCGGATTGTTCTGAAATCCTTCCATGTCGAAAGCGGCACGAATCTCGTGCCGACGGCGACCGTGGAACTGAGCATTGATGGCCAGGCGGTCAAGGAATCAGGCACCGGCGACGGGCCGGTCGATGCGGTCTATCGGACGATTGCCGCGATCACGAAAACGAAGAGCAAGTTGCTGATGTTCGGGGTCAACGCCATTACGGGCGGGACGGATGCGCAAGGAGAAGTCTCGGTGCGTGTGGAGGAAGACGGCCGTACGGTTTCGGGGCACGGGGCGGATACGGACATCATCATGGCCGCGGCCCGGGCGTACCTCAATGCGCTGAATCGGCTCGCCTATATGGCATCCAAACAGGCGGAGGGAGAGCAGAAAGTCCGCTTGATTTGACCGTTCCCGCCACGCTAGAGTGACCGACCCCGGTGTGTTGAAGGCGGTGATCGGGTAAGGCGCTGGCCGGTTAGGGCTGTTTTTCCATGCTCACGCGAACTCTCTTGGAATGTCCGGAATTTCTCGCCGGAGACCATACGGTTCTTCGTGAACTGCTGCACCCGGCCAAGCAGGCGGTCCAGCTGGGCTACAGCCTTGCCCATGGCCGGCTGGCGCCCGGGCGCCGGTCCAAATGGCACAAGCTGGCGTCCTCAGAGGTGTACTATTTTATCGCCGGGCAGGGGCGGTTCAGTATTGAGAGCGACGTGCAACTCGTCGAAGCCGGGTCCGTTGTCTACGTTCCGCCAGGGGGAAATCAATCGTTAGAAAACATCGGCACGACGGAAATCGAATTTCTGTGTCTGGTCGATCCGGCCTGGCGGATTGAGGATGAGCAGGTTGTGGAGTAGAACGTTCAGTCTGTTCGCAGGAAGGAGTGGCGTCACGTGAAAGCGAAGATTGCAGTCCTGGCTGGTGATGGAGTCGGGCGCGAGATCGTGCCCGAAGCGGTCAAGGTGCTACAGGCCATCGGAGAGAAGTATCAGCACACATTTGAATTCGTTTCGGCCGATATCGGCGGGCAGGCGATCGACAAAGTGGGCGTGCCTCTGCCGCAAGAGACCTTGGCCCTGGCCAAACAAAGCGACGCGGTCCTGCTGGGTGCCGTCGGCGGTCCCAAATGGGAAGGGCTGGAGTACAGCCTGCGTCCTGAACGGGCGCTGCTCGGTATCCGTGAAGCTTTGGGTCTCTACGCCAATCTGCGTCCGGCCAAAGTCTATCCCAATCTGGTGGATGCCTCGACCTTGAAGCGCGAGGTGATCGAAGGGATCGACATTCTGGTCGTGCGCGAGCTGACCGGCGGCATCTACTTTGGGAAACCGAAGGGGATCGAAAAGCTGCCGAACGGCGAAGAGCGCGGGGTGAACACCGAAGTCTATACGACCGAGGAGATCCGCCGGATCGGCAAGGTGGCGTTCGAAGCGGCGCGCAAGCGGCGGAAGAAAGTCACGTCGGTCGATAAAGCCAACGTGCTCGAATCCTCCGAACTGTGGCGCCGAGTTATGATCGACGTTCAGAAGAGCTATCCGGACGTCGAATTGCATCATATCTACGTCGACAATGCCGCGATGCAACTGGTCCGCAATCCTCGCCAGTTCGATGTCATGGTGTGCAACAACATTTTCGGCGATATTCTCAGCGATGAAGCGGCGATGCTGACCGGATCCATCGGCATGTTGCCGTCGGCCAGCATCGGGGCCAAGGTCGGATTGTTTGAGCCGATCCATGGCAGTGCGCCGGATATCGCCGGGAAGAACATCGCGAATCCCATCGCGACGATCGCCTCTGCGGGCATGATGTTGTCCTATGCGTTCAAGCTCGAAAAAGAAGCCGAGGCGATCGAGCAGGCGATCGTGAAAACCCTCGATATGGGGTATCGCACCAAGGACATCCAGAGCCCCGGCACCAGAGTCGTCGGCACGACCGAGATGGGCGACGCGATTCTGCGCAACTTGAACTGAGGCGGAATGTTCGCATGGCAACCCTTTTTACATCCGGAACTCTCGCGACGCTGGCCGGGACGGGCGACCCAGGGTTTGCCGGTGACGGGCGTCAGGCTTCGCAGGCGAATCTGAATGAGCCGAAGGGCCTGGCGATCGACGGTCAGGGGCATCTCTTCATTGCCGACTCTGAAAACCACGTCGTGAGGCGGGTCGATCGCACCACCGGTTTGATTACGACGGTCGTCGGTTGTGCACCTGAGGAAGCGATGCAGGTATCCCGGCCGGGTGAGGGTGAGCCTGTTTTCGAGGAAGAGGCGGATCCGCTGGCCGAGACGAGCCAGAAGACGACCGAGCAGTTTACGCAACAGACGGATCTGAGCGGGACGGTGCGCTATCTGATCGGGGCAGTGGCGCCGAAGCGCTTCGGTGGCGACGGCGGGCCTGCCACGGAGGCCATGCTCAATTTTCCCACAGCGGTTGCAGTCGATGCACGGGGCCATCTCTATATCGCCGATACGATGAACCATCGTATTCGCCGGGTCGATGCTCAGACCGGGATCATCACGACCATTGCCGGCACCGGGCAGGCACGGTTTTCAGGCGACGGCGGGCCGGCCGATCGTGCGGCGTTGAACGAACCGGCCGCACTGGCGGTCGATGCGCAGGAGCAGCTGTATATTGCCGATCAGAGCAATAATCGTGTGCGGGCCGTGGACCTGAAGACCGGGATGATTCGCACGGTCGCGGGAACAGGATCCGCCGCCTATGATGGAGACGGGAAGCCTGCGACGGAATCGTGCCTCGCCGGGCCCAGCGGGTTAGCCGTTGCGGCAGGGATTCTCTACATTGCCGATACGTTCAATGGCCGCATCCGCTCCGTTGATCTTGCAACCGGTATGATCGCCACAGCGGCCGGTGACGGGGGAAGTTATCGCTATCAGTCGCCCGACGATCCGCCGTCGGCAAGCGTGTCACGGCCATCCGGGATTACGCTGGATCGGGACGGCAATCTGTTTCTGACCGATTCGGACAGTCATCTGGTTCGTCGATGGGACCGCGCGACGGGTCTGGTGACCCGCATTGCCGGCACGGGGTCCGCCTCATCCGCCGGGGACGGCGGCGCGGCGTTGGCGGCAGGACTGTGTTATCCCTTCGGTATTGTCGCGGATGGCGACCGGACGCTCTTGATCGCCGACACCTTTAATCATCGTGTTCGTGCCCTTTCGCTGGAAGAGGACCCTTCACATGCTTAAGAAAAAGTCAGCCTACACTGTGGCCATTCTCGGGGCGACCGGAGCGGTCGGCAAAGAAAGTCTGGAAATTCTCGAAGAGCGTAATTTCCCGCTGGCGGCGCTGCGGCTGTTTGCGTCAAAACGATCGGCCGGTGAGGTGATGACCTGTCAGGGCAAAGAGTGGACGGTCGAAGAATTGACCGAGTCGTCTTCCTTTGCCGGCGTTGATTTTGCCTTCATCTCCGCGACGGATGCGATCAGCAAAGAGTATGGTCCCCGGTTGGGCGCGGCGGGAGTCGTGGTGATCGACGACAGCGGCGTGTTCCGGATGGATCCGCAAGTGCCGCTGGTGGTGCCGGAAGTGAATGCCGCCGCGTTGCGATCGCTGCCCCGAGGGATCGTGTCTATTCCCAATTGCACGACGACGCCCCTGGTGATGGCGCTCAAGCCGCTCCACGATGCGGTGGGCGTGAAGCGGGTCGTGGTGACGACCTTCCAATCGGTATCGGGAACCGGCGCCGCCGCGATGGACGAACTGCTGGATCAGACCAGGGCGTTGATGGCCTTTCGCGATGTGAAGGCGGAAGTCTATCCCTACCAGATTGCCTTCAATCTGCTGCCGCATATCGGGTCGTTTTCCGAGGGCGGGGATTGTTCGGAAGAGATCAAGATCGTCAGGGAAACGAGAAAGATTCTGGATGCGCCGAAGCTGCGGGTGACGTCCACCACGGTGCGGGTTCCGGTGTTGCGCTGTCACTCCGAGTCCATCAATGTGGAGTTGGAGAAGCCGTTGAGTCCCAACGATGCCCGGGCGGCGCTGGCGGCGATGCCGGGCGTGCAGGTCTATGACGATCCGCTGAAAAAACTCTATCCGATGCCGCTGGATGCGACGGGCAAAGACGACGTCTATGTGGGCCGCATCCGTGAAGATGCGTCGGTGACCAATGGGCTGAATCTCTGGGTTGTCTCCGACAATCTTCGAAAGGGCGCCGCCTTGAATGCCGTGCAAATCGCTGAGTGTCTGGTGCAGAGCTGATGGACGAATGGGGCGCCTTCGGGAAGCTCTTGATCGCAGCCGGGTGCGGATTGGTCTTGGTGGGGCTGCTGTTCGTCCTGAGCGACCGGATCCCCGGGTTGAGCGGATGGTTTGGATGGGTCGGGAAACTGCCGGGCGACATTTCGATTAAGCGGGATCACTTCTCTTTCTTCGCTCCTCTCGGAACCAGTTTGCTGCTCAGTGTCGGGCTCAGTCTGCTATTCTATCTCTTGTCATGGCTTTTCAGACGTTAGTACATCTTCGGTGCTTGGCAGTTCTCGCGGCGGTCCTTGGGCTGGGTGCGCCGGTCGAGGCGGCAGAGTCCATTCGCGTGTTGATGGCCTCCGATGTCCATCGGCTCGAGGTCCGCGCCGACAGTGTGGTGTGGGTCACCGACGGGCAGAGCCGGTCTCACGCCTATAAGTCTTCACTGCATATCGAAGTGCGTGGTGCAGCGCTCTTGCTTAATGGGACGCGCATGGCGGGAGAGCAGATGACGCTTCGCGCAGGCGAGCACGATCTGAAGCTCTGGTTGCCGCGTGCGTCCGGCGGAGTCCATGGAACTGCGCCGCCGTCCCTGGATGAGCGGGGTGCCGTGCACGTGAGCGGACTCGTGCATCTGGTCCGGCGCGGGAAGGGCCTGCTCGTGATCAATCAGGTTGATCTCGAAGAGTATGTGAAAGGGGTGGTGCCGGCTGAAGTGAATTCAACCTGGCATCCTGAAATGCTCAAGGTGCAGGCCGTGGCCGCCAGAACCTATGCGCTCTATCAGCATATGCTCAGTGCGTCGCGCGACTACGATGTGGCGGCCAGTATTCAAGATCAGGTGTATCGGGGACGGCAGGGCGTGGATGCGCGCGTACAGGAGGCCGTGGAGTCGACCCGCGGCCTGGTCGTGACGCACGAGGGCGCGCCGATCTATGCCGCGTTTTCATCGACCGCGGCAGGCATCACCGAAGATGCGATGGTGGTCTGGTCGAAGGATTTGCCCTATCTGAAGGGCGTGGAATGTCCGTTCGATGTGGAGTCTCCGTACTATCAGTGGAAGGCCTCTTTCAGAGTGACCACGCTGGAGCGCAACCTCCGGCATCAGGGGTTTTCGGTGGGCACGATCGCGACAATGACGCCGGTGAGTTTCAGCCGTGCCGGGCGTGTCGCCAAGTTGCGCATCCTACATTCCAAAGGCGAGCTCATTGTGCGCGGGGAAGATCTCCGGAAGGCGATCGGCTACACGGTGGTGCCAAGCACCCAGTTTACGATCGAGTCTATGGGCCAGGACATCGTGCTGGCCGGATATGGCGCCGGTCATGCCGTGGGACTCTGTCAGTGGGGTGCAAAGGAGCTGGCCGAGCTGGGGTATTCCTTTCCGTCAATTCTACGATATTACTATCCAGGCACTGAGCTGCAGAATGTGGCGTTGACGAAAATGCCCCCGGCGCCGACTTCTTAGATGAACCTCTCCGAGTTTGATTTTCCGTTTGATTCTACCCTGATCGCCTCCGAGCCGGTCTTGCCGCGCCATGCGGCGCGTCTGTTGTGTCTTGACCAACGGAGCGGAGCCCTGTCTCACCGGCAAGTGGTCGATCTCCCGGACCTGTTGGCGCCGGGCGATCTGCTGGTGGTGAATGATACGAAGGTGATGGCTGCCCGTGTCTCCGGACGCAAACAACCGGTCGGCACGGTGGTGGAGGTGTTGTTTGTCAAAGATCATGGCGACGCGGTATGGGAGGTCATGCTCAAAGGTCATTTTCGCGTGGGGCAGACGATCCTGTTCCACGGGGATGCCAGTGCGACGGTCGTTCAACGTGACGAGGCCGGCACGAAAATTCGAGTGGCGAGTCCCGTTCCGGTCGTCGATTTCCTGAGAACCCACGGGCGTATGCCGCTCCCGCCGTATATTAAGCGCTCGGCGCAGCCGGAGGACCAGGTCTGGTATCAAACCTGTTTTGCAGACCGTGAGGGAGCGATCGCGGCTCCGACGGCGGGGCTTCATTTTACGCCGGAACTCATGGCCCGGTTGCGGGCTCGCGGGGTGGAGACAACCGCGGTGACGTTGCATGTAGGGCCAGGGACTTTTAAGCCGGTCGTCGTCGAGCGTATTGAGGAACATCAGATGGGAGAGGAATGGTTCGAGGTGAGCGCGCAGACAGTCGGTGCGATTCTCAAAGCAAAGCATGCCGGAGGGCGGGTTGTTGCGGTGGGAACCACGGTGGTGCGCGCGCTCGAATCGGCCGCGCGCCTGTCAGGAGGGCTTCAGGCGGCGTCTGGTGAGAGTCGGTTGTTCATCTCGCCGGGGTTTCACTTCAACGTGGTCGATGCCCTCATGACGAATTTTCATCTGCCCCGCACCACGCTATTGATGCTCGTGTCCGCGTTGGCCGGTGTGGGGACAATGCGAAACGCCTATGCCGAAGCGGTAAGCCGTCGGTACCGTTTCTACAGCTACGGCGATGCGATGCTGATCCTCTAAGCTGCCACCCTGTCGGAGGGGCCCGGCGGCAAGCCCTTCCGTGTTAGAGCAACTCCCGATGGATTTTGACGGGGATTTTTCCTTTCAGCGACTCTTGAAAGGCAACCAGGGCGCGTTGCTGTTTCTGAAACAGCATGTCCTGCAGGACACGGTCTTTGGCCTCGGTCGCTTTGGCAGGATCGGCGTTCGGCTGCCTGGTCATCAGCGCCTGGCCTTCAGAAATCTCCGACGGGGTTAGGGCCACTGCATCTCTGACGAACATTCTGGCTTTATTGCCGAGAATTTCTTTCGCCTGCGCCTCCTCGAAAACTTTTGGCGTGAGATGATTGGCGGCGAGCAGGCGCTGGTAAATCTCCGGATCAAAGGCGCCGTTTTTCTGGAACTCGGGAACCTGGACGATCATCTCGCGCAGATCTCCGTCAGAAACCGTGATTCCCATATCTTTGGCGGCCATCTGCCACAGACGGTTGTCGACGAGCTGTTCGATCACGAATTGCTTGATCGTTTCATCTTTGAACTCTCCGGGCACTTTTTCTTTGTAGAACCGGTACATGTTTTCATAGGCGCGTCGGAACTCATCGCGCGTGACGGCCAGATCGCCGACAGTCGCCACGGTGTTGCCGGGCTGCTCCCCGAATCCCCACCATCCCATGGTGATCACAAAGGCGATGGCCAGGATGCCCATGATTGATTTTAAGAGCCACGGATAATTGTGCGATGCATCACGCATTACCTTGATCATGCCAATCCTCTCAGTCGCAAAATGGTCCGCGGATTGTACTTGGCGTGGGGGCTGAAGGCAAGATCATGTCTGCCGCCGGGAGTGACGACAGGGTCGGGAATTTGTGGCGGGCCACTGGAAAAAAAACTTTCCCTTGTCGCCTGCTGCGGACGGGACAGCACCTCGATTGGCGGGCGTAATCGACTTCTGTCGGCCGGCGCGCATGCGCGAGGAAAAAGAGCGGTGTTTGTTTGTGCAAGTTATTTGATTTTGTTATACTTTGCCATTAATTAGAAGGAGATTCCTTGATAGGGGCAGGGCCAGTCGCGAAGCTCATCGAAGGAGCAGTCTATCCCAAGGCTCACGTACTCAATCGATTTATCGCAAAGCTCATTGATCTGTTCATTGTGGTGGCCGCCGATGAGATCGCGCCGCCGGTCGGGTTTCTTTCCGGACTCGCCTACATTCTGATCGCGGATGGATTTGCGGGGGGCCGAAGTATCGGAAAACGGCTGGTCGGTCTGCAGACCATGCGCCTGGATGTTCGGGAGACGGCCGGATTTCGGGAGTCGATCATTCGGAATTTGCCGTGCGGCGTCGCCCAGTTGCTGTTCGCCGTGCCGTATGTCGGGTGGATCGGGTCTGTAGCCGTATTGGCGTTTGAGAGTGTGTTGATCGTGGGGAATGAGCAGGGACGGCGCCTCGGTGACGAGGTGGCTCGGACTCAAGTACTGGATGCGGGACAGCTAGCGGTACCCGACTGAATTTATGAATAGCGAGGGACTCGCGCAGCACGAAGCGGGTTCATGACGAAGGGAGAGCGCCGTGGGGTTCACGGGAGATGTGTTCGGATGGTTTTCCAACGATCTGGCGATCGATTTGGGAACAGCGACAACGCTGGTGTATGTGCATGGAAAAGGCATCGTCCTGAACGAGCCCTCGGTGGTGGCGGTGGAAAAGAAAACCGAGAAGGTCCTGGCGGTCGGCGCCGACGCGAAAAAAATGCTCGGCCGAACCCCCGGAAACATCGTCGCCGTCCGGCCGATGAAAGAAGGTGTGATCGCCGATTTCGAAATGGCCGAGCAGATGCTCAAGCATTTTATC
The DNA here is from genome assembly GCA_964512025.1 of uncultured Nitrospira sp. Lineage (GTDB taxonomy): Bacteria > Nitrospirota > Nitrospiria > Nitrospirales > Nitrospiraceae > Nitrospira_D. The sequence goes on from CAZEHM010000011.1 coordinate 61,745, forward strand.
CGCAAAGCGCACAACCGAAGCGCCTTCGTGCGGCCCCGGATCATCATCGGCGTGCCCTCGCGGATTACCCAGGTAGAACAGCGGGCGGTTCGTGACTCGGCTGAATTGGCCGGCGCGCGGGAAGTCTATCTGATCGAAGAGCCGGTGGCGGCCGCCATCGGGGCGGGGCTGCCGATTACCGAACCGTCCGGCAACATGGTCGTCGACGTGGGCGGTGGCACGACGGACATTGCGGTGATTTCTCTCGGCGGTATCGTCTATAGCGAGTCGGTGAAGGTGGCCGGCGACCGGATGGACGAAGCGATCATGAATTACATCAAGAAGAAGTACAACTTGCTCATCGGCGAGCACATGGCAGAGCGGGTCAAGTTCGAAATCGGATCGGCCTATCCCTTCGAAGAGCGCAAGACAATGATGATCAAGGGACGGGACCTGATTTCTGGCATTCCCCGTACGCTGGTCGTCGACGATGCCGAAATTCGGGAGGCGTTGCAGGAGCCGATCGGAACGATCGTCAATGCCATTAAAGTCGCGCTGGAAAACACCCCGCCGGAACTGGCGGGAGATATTATTGACCGCGGAATCGTGCTGACGGGTGGAGGCTCCCTGTTGAAGGGAATGGATACGCGATTCCGTGAAGAGACGAATTTGCCGATTATTACGGTCGACGACCCGCTCACCTCCGTTGTGCTGGGGGTCGGGAAGATCCTGGATGAATTGGATCTTCTCCGTAAGGTGTCGGTGATGTCTCAATGTAGCAGCCTCCGGTAAGGTTCCTTCCTTTCCATGCGGATGGCCAATTTTCGCTCATCATACGGCGCGCGGCGTCTTGCCCTCGGGGTGTTTCTTGCCGTGCTCCTCGGATTCTTTCTGCTCCCCCAGCAGCTCCAGACCCTCTTTCAAGAAATCGGCGGGCCGGTCGGGTGGGTGCTTAGCTGGCCGATCCGGCTGGTGGCGTCGGTCCAGGGCGGGGTCGGGGATACCTGGCACCGGTACGTCGCCTTGCAGGAAGTTGAAGACGAGAATCGGCAATTGCGGAAAGAACTCGAACTGCTGCAAGGGCAAAACAGCCAGTTGCGTGAGGCCGCGTCGGCGACGGAGCGGCTGACGGCGTTGCTCGAGTTCAAGGCGCAGGCAGCCCCCGCGATGGTGGCGGCGCAAGTCATCGGCCGCGATACCGGCAACTGGTATCGGACGATCCTCCTGAACAAGGGAAGTGCCGACGGGATTCAGCCGGATATGGGGGTGGTCACATCCGCCGGCGTCGTGGGGCGTGTGGTCAAAACAACGATGGCGACGGCCGTCGTGCTTCTGGTGTCCGATCCCAACAATGCCATCGCCGGATTGATTCAGCGGACGCGGGACGAGGGCATTGTCGAGGGGACGACGCCGGGCCTGGCCCGGCTCAAGTATATTCCGTTGCTCTCGAATGTCCGTACGGGCGATCGCGTCGTGACGTCAGGATTGGTCGGTGGATTTCCCCGCGGACTGGCCATCGGGACGATTACCACGATCAGCAAAGAGGAAGGCGCGCTGTTTCAGTCGGCGGAATTGCGTCCGGAAGTCGATGTGAATCGGGTTGAGGAAGTCCTGGTCATTCAGTCTCCCTATGTGCCGGGTGAGGACGGAAAGAGCGACGGGCCTCTTCCGAAAGCCAAACCGTGAAAATTCTGGTGTATGGCTGCATCATCGCCGCATTGATCGCCCTGCATACCACCGTGCTTTCCTATGTCAGCGTCTGGGATGTGAAGCCGGATGTCGGGCTTGTGGCGGTCTGTTTGATCGGTCTCCTGGCCGGTGAATTCGAGGGGCTGATTGTCGGACTGCTGCTGGGATGGGGGATGAGTCTGTTTTCCGCCGTTGACCTTGCCGGAAGTATGGTGGCGAAGGGGACCGTTGGATTTCTTGCCGGATTGGCGGGCCGCCAGATGGCGCAGGTGACACCGGTGGTGCTGGTGAGCGGGCTGGTGGTCGCATCAGCGCTTTCGAACGGCATCACCCTGTGGTCGCTCAAGCCGAATGAACAGCAGGATCTCTGGTGGGCGCTTCGTACGATCGTCGTCCCGCAAGCCTGTTTCGACGCCGTGGTCGGCGGTCTGTGTTATTGGCTGATCTGGAGCCGGCTGAATCTTGACCGGCTGGCAGAAGGACAAGAGTTTTAGGAGTCGCCGTGGCCACCAGCAGCACGCATGAATCTGAACTTGGAGAACTTCAGCGGCGGCTCATGCTGCTGCGCGTGGGGCTGCTCCTGGTGGTCGGATTGCTGGCCGTGCGGTTGTGGCACCTGCAGATCCGGGAAGGGCCGTACTATCGAGACCTGTCGGAAAACAACCGGACCAGGTCCGTGTTGCTTGAGCCGGCCAGAGGTCTGATCTACGACCGGCACGGGGTGTTGCTGGCGAACAATGTTCCAAGCTTCAGTCTCTACGTCACGCTGGAAGATGTGAAAGATCGGGAGGGATTGGTTCAGAGCCTGTCGGATTTGCTCGGACTCGATCCGGCTATGATCCGGAAGAAACTGGCGGTACGCGGCAGTAAGATGTTGCCGAAGAAAATCAAAGACCGGCTGACCTTGCGTGATGCGACCGTGATTGAATCGCACCGCCTCGATCTTCCCGGTGTCATGATTCAAGTGGAATCGCAGCGTAATTATCCGGGAGGGATGGCCGCGGCCCACCTCCTCGGGTATGTCGGAGAAATTTCTCCCGAGCAATTGGAAAAACCCGAATTCGCGGATCTTCATCAAGGCAGCATCGTGGGGCAGTATGGAGTGGAAAAATCCTTCGATCGTCACGTGCGAGGCCAGGCCGGACAGAAGAGCGTCGAGGTTGATGCCCTGGGGCATGAAAAGCGTACGGTGCAGGTGGATAAGCCTCTTGCCGGCAATGATCTCTATCTGACGATCGATATTCGATTGCAGAAGGTGGCGGAGGAGCTGTTGGGGGAAGAGTCCGGCGCAATTGTCGCATTGGATCCCACCAGCGGTGATGTGCTGGCGATGGCAAGCCGGCCGGGTTTCGATCCCAACATCATGTCACGGGAATTGACGCCGAAACAGTGGGTCGAAATCGTCCAGGACGAGCGGCGTCCCCTCAACAACCGCGCATCACAAGGGCAATATCCCCCCGGCTCCACCTTTAAGGTGCCGATGGCTGTTGCGGCTCTGGAATCCAACACGATGTCGCCGTCGAGTTCCGTGCTCTGCACGGGCGGGTACCAGTTCGGCAAGCGGGTGTATCACGATTGGAAAGCCTCCGGCCACGGCTATGTTGATCTCCATAAAGCGCTTGTCCACTCGTGCGACGTCTACTTCTATACCATCGGGCAACGGATGGGGATCGACATGATGGCGGAATATGCCACGGACTTCGGTCTTGGACATGAAACCGGCATCGAACTCCCGTCCGAGCGGGTGGGGTCGATTCCTTCGACCGCCTGGAAACTGAAAGTGAAGAAAGAAGCCTGGTTGCCGGGGGAAACTATTTCTGCCGCGATCGGACAGGGGTATGTGACGGTGACGCCGTTGCAAATGGCCAGCATGATCGGCACCGTGGCGAACGACGGCGTCAGCTACCGTCCTCGGCTGGTGCAGGCCATCATGGACCGTACCACCGGAAATCTGCAAGAATTGCCGGCCGTTGCCCGAGGGAAGGCGCATGCCAAGCCGGAGACGTTTCGCATCGTGAAAGAGGCGCTTGCGGCGGTGGTGACGGAGGGGACGGCAACTCGCGCAAAGTCTCCTCTCGTGACGATCGGAGGAAAAACAGGGACGGCGCAAGTCGCGGCCTTGGGGAAAGAGAAGAAAGCGGAGAAAGATATTCCCAAGAAGTTTCGGGATCATGCCTGGTTTGTGGCGTTTGCGCCCGTAGACTCCCCGAAAATTGCTGTCGCGGTGCTGGCCGAGCATATGGGGCACGGCGGTTCGGCGGCGGCCCCGTTGGCCAAAGAAGTGATCGAGACGTATATCAAGCTGAGGGCTGAGGAGCCGGCGGCGGCTCCGCAATCCTAGCGCGGAAATGATGCTGATAGGCGTGTGTGAGTTTCTATGATCGATCGCCTGATTGATAATCGCGGGCTCGATAGTTTCGACTATCGGTTTCTGGCATTGGTGTTCGCCATTCTCGGCATCGGCGTCCTGTCGATCCACAGCGTGACGCATGCCCAGCAGGGCGGGGTTGCGCCCTATTACATCAAGCAGCTCGCCTGGATTTTGATGGGGAGCGCGGCGTTCGTGGTCATGCTGGTGTCGGACTACCATCGCATCGCGCGCTTGGCCTATCCCCTCTACGGGGCGGTGCTGCTGATGCTGGCGTTCGTCTTGCTCGACGGGCGAACGAGCAAAGGCGCGCAGCGGTGGATTGCGTTGGGGCCGTTCAGTTTCCAGCCGTCGGAGTTCGCCAAACTGGTGTTGATTCTCGTCCTGGCGCACTACTACTCGAAGACGCCCCGTGTGGGCTGGTTGCAACGGGTGATCATGCCGGGGATGCTGATGTTTCCCGGGCTGGTGCTGATTCTCAAGCAGCCCGATCTGGGGAGCGGATTGAGCTTCGTGGCCGTCTATGCGGCGATGCTGTTGATGGTCGGCGTGCGATCGAAAGCGCTGGGGGTCATCCTGCTCCTGATCGTCATGTTGTTCCCGTTTGCCTGGGAAGGGGTCTGGGGGTCCTTGCATGATTACCAACGACAGCGCATTATGGCCTTTGTGGATCCGGACTATGATCCGGGAGGAAAGGGCTATCATGCCCTGCAGTCCAGAATTGCGATCGGATCCGGCGAACTGATGGGGAAAGGACTCTACGGAGGAACGCAAAGTCAGCTGAAGTTCCTTCCGGAAGGCCATACGGACTTCGTCTTTGCCGTGTATGCGGAAGAGTGGGGATTCCTGGGAGTGTTGCTGCTGTTGGTGTTGTTTGTCGCACTGATCTGGCTCTCCCTGGAGATTGCCTCGAAAGCGAAAGATCAGCTGGGAGCGCTGCTCGCCGCCGGGATCGTCGCCATGTTGTGTTTTTGCGTGGTGGTGAATATCGGGATGACGGCCGGGATGTTTCCGATCGTCGGCATTCCGTTGCCGTTGATGAGCTATGGGGGCAGCGCGACGATTATGACGATGGCGTCGTTGGGATTGCTGTTGAATGTGAAGCGCAGACGGCTGAGTTTGTTCTATTGAGTCGGGATACGGATGTTGAGCGGAGTGAGCAGTGAGTGTTGTGCGTCGTGGCATTGAGCCGCCGGAATGTGGCGTGGATGGTGGATGTGACGGACCTGGGCTCAATGCCTGCGTCTGTCGCCCGTTGCGTCCTTCTAGGACTCGCAGATTAAAGGAGTAGCTATGGGAATTGAGATTGCGATTTCGGTCGCGCGGGAAGAAACCCGTGTGGCGGTGCTGGATGGCGGGGTCGTCACGGATTTATTCGGTGACCGGGCCAAGCATAAGGACTTCGTCGGGAATGTGTACAAGGGGAAAGTCGCGAAGGTGCTGCCGGGTATGCAGGCGGCGTTCGTGGACATCGGCCTGGAAAAAGCGGCGTTCATGCATGTATCCGATCTCTCGGAAGATGCCGAGCCTGGCGATACGCTGGTCGATGCGGCCGACGACGACGATGATAAAGATGCGGACATGCTCAGGCCGAAACGCCAGAGCGCCAAGCCCATCGAGCAGTTGCTGACCGAAGGGCAGGAATTGATGGTCCAGATTTCCAAAGGGCCGATCGGGACGAAGGGGCCGCGGGTCACGACCTACGTGTCGCTCCCCGGCCGGTATCTGGTCTTCATGCCGAACGTTGAGCATATCGGGGTCTCCCGCCGGATCGCGAAAGATGAGGAGCGCGCCCGATTGAAAGACATCATGCGCCGGGTTCGCCGTCAGGGATGCGGCTACATCGTGCGCACGGTGAGCGAAGGCGTCAAAGAAGACGAATTGAAATCCGACGTGGATTTTCTGCATGTGCTGTGGCAGGACATCCAGACGAATCGTGAGCGGCTGGGCGCGCCGGCCCTGCTGCATTCGGATCTGAGTCTCAGTTTTCGTGTGGTGCGCGATTTGTTCGGGAAGAAAGTCGACCGGTTGTGGATCGACTCGCGCCAGGAGTACGAGGCGGTTCGGGATTTCGTGCAGCGGTTTTCACCGGAGCAAACCTCGCGTATTCATTTTTACGATAAAGACGAAAGTCTGTTCGATCACCTCGGGGTCGAGCAGGAGATCGCGCGGGCCACGAGCCGGAAGGTGTGGCTGAAATCTGGCGGGCACCTGGTGATCGACCATACCGAGGCCATGACGGTCATCGACGTCAACACGGGCCGGTTTGTCGGGAAGCGCGATCAGGAAGAAACGATTCTCCGGAACAATCTGGAAGCGGCCAAAGAGGTCGCATATCAGATGAAGCTCCGTGGAATCGGCGGCATCATCATCGTCGACTTCATCGACATGGAGCGGGAGAAGAACCGGGACAAGGTGTATCACGCGCTGGTGGATGCCATGGCTTCTGATAAGGCGCGGACCAGGATATCGAGGATTTCGGATCTCGGGCTGATTGAAATTTCCCGCGAACGGGTGCGCGAAGATCTTCTGCGGTCTCTCTCCGAGCCCTGCCATTATTGCGAAGGCCGCGGCTATACCAAGTCGCCGACGACGGTCGCCTATGAAATCTTCCGGGAGATTCGAAAGATCGGCGAAGCGGGAGAAAGCCAACGGATCGTCATCGGCGCGCACCCGAGCGTGGCGGGGCTGCTCCAGGATGAAGAGCGTCAGGGCCTGGAAATGCTGGAGCGCGAGTGCTCGGCGAAGATTATCGTGACGCCGGACAGCCAGTTGCACCTCGAACAGTATGACCTCGTGGCGTTGTAGGCTGCGCAACGGTCCGTGCGACACGGGTTTCTAACCCGTGTCATGTTGCCAGAGGGGCGTCCGGTCATGCCGCGTGTGTGCAGTCGGTCGCAGTTGGCTCTCCTATACAGGCCTCTCGCATGGACTCCACAGAACTGACGTCGTGGCTTCTTCTGCAATCGATCGATGGAGTCGGTGACCGCACCGTTCTGAAGTTGGTGCAGGCGTTCGGCGCTCCGGGAAGGGTGCTTGCCGCTCCGTCGGATGACCTGAAGCGGGCCGGGTGCGGCGCCGAGCTTGCTGAGTCAATCAGGCGAGGACCGGCGGTCGCGGTCCGCCATCTGATCGATCGCCAAGTCAAGCTCGTCGAACAGCTTGCTATTCATGTCATCGCGCTGACCGATCCTCCGTATCCGAAGCGGCTCAAGACCATTCCGGACCCGCCGCCGCTGCTCTACTACACCGGCACGCTTCAGGACCGGGACGGTATGGCCGTCGCAATCGTCGGCGGGCGGTCCGCCACTGCTGCCGGGAAGGCCCTGACCGAAGAGATCGCGCAGGATCTGGCCCGCGGAGGCTGGACGATCGTGAGCGGAATGGCGCGCGGCATCGATGCCGCAGCGCATCGCGGCGCGCTGGCTGGGGAAGGCCGCACGATTGCCGTCCTCGGCTGCGGGGTGGATCAGACCTATCCGCCGGAGCACGATCACTTGCGCAGACAGATCGAGGCGCATGGGGCGGTGCTGGCGGAACTTCCGGTGGGTTCATCGCCGCAGAGCCATCATTTCCCGAGACGGAATCGGATCATCAGCGGGCTGTCGGCGGGCGTGCTCGTGGCGGAAGCGGCCATGAACAGCGGATCGCTTATTACGGCCAAGCTGGCACTGGACCAAGGGCGTGATGTGTTTGCTCTGCCGGGTTCCGTCAAGGAGGCGCGGTGCCGCGGGTCGAACGGGTTGATCAAGGACGGTGCCAAATTGATCGAGTGCGCGGCGGATATGATCGAGGAGTTGCTGCCGCAGCTGGAGCCTGCGCTTCGGGTCCGTATGGTGGCAGGAGAACCTGCCGCACCGGCGCTTTCTGAATTAGGGCCGGAGGAACAGCGTCTCTACGGGATCCTGTCTCATGAGGCGCAATCGGTCGATGCGGTGATCGAGCGGACAGGGCTGAGCGCGGGACAGGTGACCGCGACGATGCTGGCGCTGGAACTTCGCGGCATGGTGCGGCAACTGCCCGGCCCGCAATACCTGCGCCGTTGATCGGTGGCCGAGTGTATTCCAGTTGCAGGATGGTGAAAAGTTTGGTACGTGATGGGAATCCGTGTGATCAGAGGATGGAGATGTTATGGCAAAATCGTTGATCATCGTTGAGTCGCCGACCAAGGCGAGGACGATTACGAAATATCTCGGCCGCGGGTATACCGTGATGGCCTCGGTCGGCCATATTAAGGATCTTCCGACGAGCAAGTTGGGCGTCGATTTGGAACATGACTTTGAACCGCAGTATGTCACCATCAAGGGCAAGGCCAAGGTGCTTGCCGATATCAAGAAGAAAGCCGAAGCAGCCGACCAGATCTTCCTGGCGCCCGACCCTGATCGCGAGGGGGAAGCAATCGCCTGGCATCTGGAACAGGAACTGCTCGGGAAATCCAAAAAGAAAAAAGGCGGGAAGATCTTTCGGGTCCTGTTCAATGAAATCACGAAGTCGGCGGTCAAGCGTGCGCTGGAGTCCCCCGGTGAGATCGATATGAATCTGGTCAATGCGCAGCAGGCCCGGCGCATATTGGATCGTATCGTCGGGTATCAGGGCAGCCAGTTGCTGTGGAACAAAGTCCGGCGGGGGCTCAGTATGGGCCGCGTGCAGTCGGTCGCGATGCGATTGATCTGCGAGCGCGAAGCCGAGCGTGATGCCTTCAGGACTGAAGAGTACTGGTCGATCAGCGCCTTGTTGTCCGGCGCCACTCCGCCCTCGTTCGAAGCCAAGCTCCATAGCATCAACGGCGAAAGCGCCACGATTGAAAACGGTGAACAGGCCGCCCGCATCGTCGAAAGTATTCAGGGAAAAACCTTCGTCGTCGAATCGATCGAACGCCGGGAAAAGAAGAAGAATCCCGTCGCCCCGTTCATCACCAGCCGCCTCCAGCAGGAAGCCTCCAGAAAGCTGCATTTCTCGCCCAAGAAAACCATGACCCTTGCACAGCAGCTGTATGAGGGGATGGAAATCGGGGCAGAAGGGGCCACTGGTCTCATTACCTATATGAGAACCGATTCTCCGCGCATCTCCAATGAAGCGATGGCTGAGGCTCGCGACGTGATTCAGGCGAGATTCGGGGCGGACTATCTTCCGGCGACGCCCAATATCTACAAGACCTCGAAGGCGGCTCAGGAAGCGCATGAAGCCGTCAGGCCGACGTCAGCTGCTCGCGACCCCGAGTCGATCCGCCAGTACCTCGATCAGGATCAGTACAATCTCTACAAGTTGATCTGGAACCGGTTCATCGCGTCGCAGATGGTTCCTGCCATTCTCGATGTGACCCGGATCGACTCGACGCCTCTCGGTACGAAGGGAAAATACGGCTTCCGTTCCACCGGGACGGTCGTCAAGTTCCCCGGACACACGATTGTGTATATGGAAGGGGTTGACAAGGAGTTGCCGACTGAAAAACCCCGAGCCGATCAAGAGACGGAAGACGACAGCGACCGCCAACTGCCGGCGCTGTCCGAGGGAGAGCAGCTGCGGCTGGTGCAACAGGAAGGGGAGTCGGTGCTCGGACTGACGTCGAAGCAACACTTCACGCAACCGCCCCCCCGGTATAACGAGGCGCTGCTGATCAAGGAGTTGGAAGAAAAGGGTATCGGGCGGCCGTCCACCTATGCGGCCATTATCTCGACGATCCAGGACCGCAAGTACGTCGAGAAGACCGAGGGTCGGCTGGTGCCGACGGAGACGGGGAAGACGGTTCATGACTACCTGATGAAGGGGTTTCCCGAGCTCATCAATGTCGACTTTACGTCGCATCTCGAAGAGCAACTCGATGAAGTGGAAGAAGGGAATAAGCCCTGGGTCACGGCGGTGCGCGATTTCTATACGCCCTTCACGAAAGAGCTCGAACGGGCGAAGACGATTCCAGGGCCGAAGGATACGGTGGAACCGCCCACGGACATTCCCTGCGAAAAATGCGGCAAGATGATGGAGATCAAGTGGGGCCGAAACGGCAAGTTCCTCGCGTGTCCGGCCTATAAGGCGGATCCTCCCTGCAAGAATACGCAGAACTTTCAGAAGCTCGAAGACGGTACGATCAAGATTGTGCCGAAGGTCGAACTGACCACCGATCAGAAGTGCGACAAGTGCGGGAGTGCGATGGTCGTGAAGACCGGGCGCTTCGGGAAGTTTATCGCCTGTTCGGCCTACCCGGAATGTAAAACCACCAAGCCTCTGGCGCTGGGCGTCAAATGCCCGCAGCCGGATTGCGGAGGAGATCTCGTTCAAAAACGCACGAAAAAAGGACGGTCCTTCTTTGCCTGCAGCCACTACCCCAAATGCGAGTATGCGTTGTGGGATCGCCCGATCAACAAGACCTGTCCGACCTGTCAGGCGCCGTTCCTGATCGAAAAAGTCAGCAAGCAGGCCGGCCGGAGCGTGCAGTGCCGCAACGAAGAATGCGGGTATCGCGAAGCCGGGTAGCCGTGGGCCGGCGCGGCACCTCTCGACATTGAGAAACAGACTCATCGCGTTCGACTTCTTTCCCTCCCGCTCAGCATCTCCTTGGTTGACGGCTGCCCGGCAGCAGACGATAATAAAGCTGTTCGTAACTTCATCTGATCATCCTGCGCCCCTGATCTGAGGGCCTATTCACGATAGGAAAGGGGGAATCAAACATGAAAGCAAAAGAGGGCGTCGTCAATATCCTGAATAAAGTGCTGACGGCCGACCTGACGGCTATCAATCAGTATTTCGTCCACGCCAAGATGTGCCAGAACTGGGGTTATGAGCGGCTCTATCACAAGATCTACGAGCGCAGCATCGACGAGATGAAAGACGCTGACGTGCTCATCGGTCACATTCTGTATTTGGAAGGCGTGCCGAACGTCCAGCGGATGAATTCCGTGCATGTGGGTGAAACCGTGTCCGAGCAACTGAAGCTCGACTTGAAAGCCGAACAGGAAATGCTCGCGATTCTCAACGACGGGATCATTCACAGTACGAAGGTGATGGACTTCACCACGCGGCACATGCTGGAGGATATGGCGAAAGACGTCGACGGACACATCGATTGGATCGAAACGCAGATGGAGACGATCAAACAGGTCGGGCTGGAGAACTATCTGGCCGAGCAGATCAAGAAAGACAGCTAATCACGAGCCGGACCTGACGGCTCAGGAAAGGACGCGCGCTGATGAAAGCCAAAGACGGGATTCTCGATCAACTCGGGACCATCCTCACCGCCGAGTTGACGGCCGTGCATCAATACCTGCTCCATGCGGAGCTGTGCCGCCATTGGGGTTATGAGCGATTGGCTGACAAGTTCCAGCATTTGTATACAGAGGAAGTCACCCATTCCGGGCAACTCGTTCGTCATATATTGTATCTGGGCGGCCAGCCGGATGTCGGGACGTTGGATCAAGTGAAGGGCGGAAAGTCGGTCAAAGAACTCTTCGAGACCAACTTGGCCTTCGAGCAGGAAGATGTCGAGGTCTTGCGGAAGGCGATTGTCCACGCGGCTAAAGTCGGTGATTTTACGACCAGGCAGAAGCTGGAGGAGATGGTGGTGGATTCGGAAGAGCATGTCGATTACTTCGAGCGGCAATTGGCGACGATCGCCCAGGTGGGCCTGTCCGGCTATCTGGCCGAGCAGATCAAAAAATAGTCAGTCATTTGCCGGGTGCGGGGTTCTGATTGCAAGAGCCGATATGCCGTGAGTACGGAAGGGGGCGGTGGGTGTCAGACCACCGCCCCCTTTTTCACAAGGGAGACCGGTCAGCGCTCCGCCTAATTTAGGGGAGGCACGACTCCGGCAAAGGTCAGCAGATCCGTCATCCGAAAGTCTCCGGGCGTCGACGACGGAAGCGTCGGACGCCAATGCCGTTCGCTCGCCAGGTAGGACGAGCGGTCGGCTCGCAGAAGACCGATGAAGACTTCTCCGACGATCCGTCCGCCTACCGGACCAAGATGCTCACCGCCTTCCAGTACTTCTGCTTCCTTCAAGATGTAATACCAGAGCGGCGTACTGCGATCCATGCCGTAAGGCTGCAGTTCTGTCAGCTGTACGGGCGTCAGCGGGCGCACGCCCATGACTCTCGCGATAGCCTGTCCGGACGGCAATCCGAAATTGACATGCCGCATCAGATTGCGGGAAGCCAGCGACTGCACCCCGTCGGACGGCATGCCCGGAGCCGGGCCGCGGGATCCCAGCAGGTGCATCAGCACACTGGACAACTTTGTATCGATCTTCTTGTTCGGCCGGGAGTTGCCATCGCCGAAATTGAAGAAGGTCTGCCAATCGACGAACCGTCTTGGCGCGCGCTTGCCGCCGCGGAGATCG
>CAZEHM010000012.1:0-71730 GCA_964512025.1 uncultured Nitrospira sp.
CCGTGGGAAACGGCAGGAGCAATACCGACACAAGAAATATGTCCGACCCAACACGGCAAAAGTTGTCCGGCGGTATTGCAAGCACCACGGATTTGCACATACGAACTCGGAAGGCCGGGTGGTATCTGGAACCCACCCTTGCGGTACTTCGACATCCGAGAACTTCTTAAAAGACCCAGCATAAAAGCGAATCATTCGGGCAAGTATGCCGAACGTGATCAACTGGTTCCCCTTCTCAATAGCGAGCACAGTTGAAGGGGAAATGTGTAGGTGTCGAGCCACTTCCTTTATCGAGAGATCATTGTGCGTGCGCAAGTAGTGGAGTTTTGTAGACCATGACATAGGGCTTCCCGGTGTTTGACTACCTTCTCTGAAGTGGATCGATCCAGAAAGCAGCAGTTCATAATCATCATTAAGTCCCATCTGATGCTCTACGTCCCTCGTCGAGGCCCATCTTGGATGAGATTTCGTCAATTGCTTTAAGCAATGACAGCACCTGCCCAATACGCTGCCTGTGCGGAGCAAAGGGATTGTGTGGCCACACCCTGGACATCGTTCCTCCAACCGGCACCCATGCCGAGTGCATATCGTTATTTCAGAGAATTGCCACAGTAACGGATAGAGGAGACGCTCCGTGAGGCACAGTGGACAATATCGTCGAATCGTTACAAATGATCTTTGGGAGTAGGGAAGGAGAAAAAACAGTTGCACGCCTGTTGAGCCGGGATGGGGTTGGCCATAGAACGCCTCATACAAAGAGGTAGCGGACAGTTTGAAGAGCTGCTCTATACTTTGATTGGATACAGTGGCAAGAGGTTGAAGTGATTGTGGAGAAAGATCAAGGTTGCGAAACTGTCTTTGCTTACTTGTGGAGTGGGACAGACGTGCGCCTTGGGCAGACAGTTCAGCCAGGAGAGCTTCGATGTTGAGGTGGTTGTTGCTAGCGAGCCGAATGCAGTAGCCGCTCAATGATTCCCTTGAGAGGATGTCTGCTGCTTCAGGAGCTGGATGAATCGGAAGTATGGAATTCGGCTTCCGCATTGGGGTGTCCAAAAGCAATTAGTTGGCACGAGAGCGTCTTTTGCTCAAGCGAGTGTCCTTAGTCGATTCTGTTATTGCCCTCGTCGCCTCCAATGAAAGGCGAAGCACTTTGGCTTCTCTTTCTATCTTCTGTTGAAACTCTTCTAACTCCTCGTCAGACCATCTTGTTCGCTCGAGTATTGCTTTTGTCACACGGTCTTGTTTGGTGATAATCGCGACCTTAAGAGCTCTTGTTAACCACGGTTTCAGCAAGCCGATGAAGCCAAGTGAGTATTGATACAGCATGGGCGCAAGGAGGATGAGATTCGAGGGGGATTGCAGTGGTAATCGATCTTCCAGGGTTTGCAATAATTCAACAAAGTACAACGTGTCGGGTGCGTTAGGGCAGCGAGGGTCAAAATTCTGATAATGCATAAGCCGCTTTCTCCGAAATCTTCGAGCGAGTTGCGGGCTTAGGGCGAACATCCCCGGCGTGTCTGGAGTCCCGGTCATTAGTAGCATCACGCCGGCTTCGTCAGCGATATGCTTAATCATGTCCAGCATATAAGGGATGGAAAACCCAAAGCGGCCTGCGTGTTGAATGTGTTGGATCTCATCCATGTTCCACACGAGCGTACGGCACTGAAGCGCATAGTCGAATAACCGTCGCTTGAGGGCGCCCTCTGTGCCGCGCTCCCTTTTGCGTACCGTGGCTTCGTCATGGATGATGACGGCGTCTGAGGGTGCAACCTGGGTATACGCTCTGAGGGCCTCGATATAGATTTCCTTAGGTGTGCAGGCGGACGGGATATTGAAGCGAAGAAATGGGATGATCTCGACCCCATTGGCTGGTGTCCTAGGATAGTGTGTTTCCATGGCAGCAGCGAACGAACTCTTTCCTGTTCCCGTATGTCCAAAGATCAGTACGTGTTCTTGGTGTGTCGTAGTGCTGCGGCTCGTTGGCCAAAGACTATCTACAAGGTCCTGAATTGGTTTGATAACCTGGTGTGTGACGACGCAGTCTTTAAAGTACGCAAGGCGTGCGTCTAGAGTATCGGCTAGGAGTTCTGCTGGGAAAATGGGAGTGCGCATTGGAGCAGCCTCCTGACAGCTCAACTTCTTATTATCTGAGTCTAGCTCTAGAGATCGGGCATGCCTTGGACTGCAGGCGGAACCCATGCCACGCTGTCCCAGCTCAACATTTTAATTGGCTTTTCTTGCAATGGCTGCTTCTGATCCTCTGCAGCTTGATTAAGCGCTCGATTAGCTTTCGTTTTATCAACGGCCTTGGCAAAGCGATCTTTCTTCTTATTGTGCGGAATTTGTCGAATGCGATGGCGGGCGTGACGGATGGTGTTCCAATCGACTGGAAGGCGATCTTCTTTCAGTTGTTCTCTTACAAGACGATACTCCATTTCAGTCATGTCTGCTGCGTCTGGATCGGCTGCAGGGGTCTCTATCCATTTCTTATCGATCGGGTGGAAGTAATAGATGTGAGCGAGCCGCAACGAGTCATATTTAATCGTGACGCTTTCGCCAACTAATAAATCAAGACTGGGGTGATGGTAGTAGAGGTGCTCCCGAACAATCCCTTCCCTCGTCACTTGTCGGACGTCGGTGGGTAGAATATCAATCTCAAATTGCTCAATATTGTCCGGGACGCGCGGAAAGCCGATGAATTCTAGCCCCTCATTCCACACCTCAAGTGGGGTTCGATTGTTAAGTCCCTTGTGAGGTAGCAGTGGATAGACGTCGGTGAAGTAAATTGACAAGATTTCATCAAGCTGACGCAATGTTAGGCAGGCTCGGGTATCTGGATTGTGACTCTTTTCCTTTACGTTCTTGAGCGTTTTAGTATTGCCGGGGAGATTGTGGATTATCCTTGTTTGTAGGCTTCCGAAAAATCGCTCGATGATGCCGCCGAATCGAGGCGTCTTGCGAGGGCGGTATGTAACGTGTGTCCCAAGAATTTCACACAGATCTTCAAAAGCTTTTGCGTGGAACTCCTTCCCATTGTCCACGTAGAATTCTTCTGGGATGCCATAGGCGACCCATTCGTTTTTTGTAGAAAATTGGGATTTCACATTCTTCGGCAGCACACCGTGCCGGTATGCCATCCTCACTGAGGAGGAGCTTGGATGATCGAAAGTGAGGTATTTGCCCCAAGGCATGCCGGAATATCCGCATACGCCAATAGTAATCCAAGGGTTCTCCAGTATGGCAGTTCCCTCGTCATTCATGAGCCGGATGTCTGGACGCAGGTGATCCATAAAGACCATCTGAAGCGGCGAGACCGCCTTCCGTTTCACATATTTTGTTGGTGTTGCTAAGAATTGCTTGTCGTGCTTTATCTGCCCTTCCCGAACCAAGGACACTTCTCGCTTGGGAAGACGCCCAATCTGGCGATAGAGGGTTGATGTCCCCGGAGCCTTAATCCCTGCGAGTTCACATTCATCCTGAACCTCTTCCAAAACTGCCGTTCGCAGCGGTGCGATTTCATCCAAATATCTTTCCCCAATGACCTTGTCGAAGATTTGTTGTACGGCTGCGTTTGCGAACTGCGGCTCAGGGGCTCGGCGAAAACCCGGGCGTGGAATCAATCCCATAATGCCTTGTTGACGAAAAGCGGTCAGATGGCGACGCAACGTTCGAACGCTCGTCTCGACCCCTCTGGCGCGATGTTTTCGAACCAATCGTTTTAGCTCCCTTGTCGACACTCGGGATCTTTTGAGTAATGGCTTGATTAGCTTCAGTCTGGCACGAGCTTCATCCTGATACTCTTGTGATATGGCATCCATCTGGTGTTCACGCTTGGCACCAGGTGTCGTTGGGCAGAAGTCAATGAATAGGTTGCCACAGACGAGCCAGCGTGCGAGGTCCTCGACGAGAAACTCTTTATGGTGCTGATCACCCACTCGTTGCGCGAGAACACTTCCTTTGCCAGCGGCACCCGCAACAATGTATTTGATCTCATGGAGGCGAAAAATGAGTCCGCTTTCCCATGCAATTGGAGTCATTGCGAAGCCCGGTCATTGGAGATGGTTAGAGACAGGCGTTTTTCGCATCCGGGACGCAACCGTTCCTGTTGAAGATCAGCTCTGATGTATTGGTGGTAGATCAGATGCCAGATGCAGGGCATAAGTTCCTTGCGATCAACGCGGCAGAAGTGCTGTACGAGTTCTAGAACGCTAATTCCAGGTTGCCGATGAATCCACTCAAGAAGGCGCTCAGTATGTTTGCGTGGCCGATCGGGAAGGTTTTTAAAGCGAGTCAAAAACATGATGTTGTCGAGAAACAATTCATCCGGAAGATCTCGGCTTGTCACGACAACGTATTGGAGTCCGAGGGGTTCGCTCCATTGTCTGGCCTTTTCGAATTTGAGGTCGAGTTCTGGGTCGGAGGTGAGTCCGTAGAAAGGTTTAATTTCAACCAGGGTGAGTGAGTGACACCGAAATACGAGAAAGCCAGGGATGTGATAGCTCTCCCTCCCTCTTTGATCCATGCCTAGAGGAATCTTTAACGGCTGATGGAAGAACTGCAAGACTTTAGGATCGTACTCGAGCCAGTACGCGTATTGTTTTTCTGGAATCGATTCAAACCAGAGCTTCTTGCACTCTGACATTTTCTGAGAAAGGAGAAACCCAATGACGTTCCCGCCTCCATTGGAGACCTTTCTTGCTGGAGGATTTGTTCGCACCTGGTTCAGAATTGTCAGGGCGTTGGTCGATAGACTTTGCTCACACAGGTGGAGTTGCGAGCTCATCGTGTCACCCGAAGTAGAGGGCTAGATTAACAAGGTGCAATTTATAGAAATAACCTGATAAGGTCAATAATAAACAAATAACCTTATAAGGGTATTCATGACGGACTTGTTATTTGGGCAACGACTTTGTTTAATTCTTGGGAGCAAGCCGAAAAGAGATGTGGCGCTAGCTATGGGGATACGACCTCACCAACTATCCCGTTACCTCAGGGGGCAAGTTCCGGATGCGGCAATCCTTATCAAGTTGTCAGCGGAACTAGGGGTGTCTATGGATTGGCTTCTGACGGGCAGGGTTTTCGAGAAGCAAAGGCAAGATAGATATGGTCGCCCAGAAGAGGATGCTGAACCTAACGTTATCGGGGATAACTGGGACAGTATACCTAAGCCGTTCCAGCAGACTCTGCTAGGATGCTATCGCATTCTGCTTGAAGGAAAGAAAGTTCACCGGAGTCACCTGATTGCAGAAATTAAGATGCGAGAAGAGTGGATGCGTCTCCAGAATTCCGAGGAATAGAAGTCTCCTGCAGTGCCACGTATCTGACGCTCTCGTTTTTCAAGGCAGTGCCACAAACTGCGAGAATTTTGCAGGTTTGTGCCAGGAAATGTGAGAATTTATGGCCAGAAAACATGAGAATCTTCCTTCTTGCACTTGCTTCCAGTGCCATTTATGGTGAGAGCCGACATCCGTAGGATGTTGTGCATCTGTCTAGAGTGTGGTCATGGATTGGTTCTGGCTGATCGGCTTTCTCGTGCTGCTGCTTGCGGGCGGGGGCGTCTACTATTTGTGGCAGGTGCTGGCGGCTCAAACGCGGGACGACTTCCGTGCGCAACAGCCCGTACTCCGGGTCACCAATCTGTCTGCAATGCACGCCGGAAATATGCTCACGCTCATTCCGCAGATCGAAAATGTGGGCCGCGGGGTCGCCTACGATTGCGTTCTGCACCTCGGTGGGTGGGAGGGCAGTTTTGCGGTGAAGAAAGTATATCCGCCGGGCCCGCGCTATCAAAAGCATGTCGCGTCCCTGGTCTTAGGGCCTGACGCGCCGCTTCGTGCAAAGCCCCAGAGCAACGGCTACCTCCGGTTGAGTTATCGGGATCACTGGGGCCTCAAGTACGATTGCTGGTACCCAGTCACGCAATCGCCGAGCAGCCGGCCGCCGTTCTACAATATTCAGATCGATTTGGAGCATCCCGACGTCAATGAGCCGGCTCCCTCGCTCTGGGAAATGCGGACGCTGCTTCGGAAAAGTACGCCGCAGGAGTGAGTATCGCTATCGGGGCTGATCTGCGGAGCGCATTTTCTGTCTCCGGCCAATTCAACAGAGGAGTCGGCCATGCATATCTTCACACGTCTGTTCTTGACGGCTCTGGGAGTGGGCCTGTCGGCTTGCGCCGGTATCGACTCGAAAGAGCCGCTTCCGACTGCGACGTCGGTGAATCTCGCTCGTTATGCAGGCACCTGGTATGAGATCGCACGGTTGCCGATGTGGTTCCAACGGCATTGCGTTGATTCGAAGGCGATCTATACGGCTCGGCCTGATGGGCTAGTCGGCGTTCACAATGAATGTGTGACCGATGCCGGGGGACTCGACCAGATTGACGGGGTGGCGACGGTGGTCGATCCGGAGACCAATGCGCGGCTCACCGTGGTCTTCGATAACTTCTTCGCCCGCTTGTTCGGCTCGTCCCGCGAGGGGAATTATTGGATTATCGATCTCGACTCTGATTATCGCACCTCAGTGGTGGGCACGCCGGATCGCCGCTATCTCTGGATCCTCTCGCGCACGCCTCGGATGGATGATGCCACGTATCAGCGGCTAGTCGAGCGGGCCGGGCAACTCGGCTTTCCCATCTCGGACCTGATTCCCGCCCAGCGCCCGCTGTGAGCAGGTTTTTGGCCGCTTGACTCCGTGCTGTTGCGGCAGCGATGCTGACCGTATCCCGGAGGTGCCGTATGAAACCGGGGTAGTCCCTCCTGTCCACGTGCCTCCTCTATCGGTCTGCTTCCATGCGCTCTCGTCGGTTTCATCCCCGCGAGGGCGGTGCTGTCTTTCCCACCATCATTAAGGAGGTTGCACCATGAAGACCTCACGAGTTTTTGCGACTGTTTCCGCAGTTATGCTGCTCGCCATCTCGCCGGTGTTTGCCAATCCCGATCTGCTGCCGAGGCATCCGGGGTATCCGATGGGCAAAGCCATGGATCCGGTCAAAGGACAGTCCGTCGCCAACGACCCCGGGCAAACCAATGCGACGGGGGAAGGGTCGCTTGCCAACGCCGCGGCGTTCGACGACCGGCACTCCAGGCAGAGTTTGTCGATCAATCAGGATAACCTACGGATCCTGGAGAAGCCTGGCGCGGGGGTATTGCCGAAAGTGCAGGGGCCGAATATCACTATTGAACCGCCGGTGAAGGAAGCGACGAAAGTGACGGCTTCGCCGCAATAGTTGAGAGTGACGGTCGCTCATATAGAGCATGGCCGGACCGGGGTGATGGGCCACCACGGTCCGGCCTCTGCCCGGGGATCTCTTCAATCAAGCCGGTCTGGATGGTTTCCTTGGGAAAAAACCGGCTTGTTCTTCCCTCGTCGCCGCAGTAGGATGACGCGGCTGTGTGTCCGTGTTCTTTCTACGTTCAGGAGGTGTTGTATGTCAGAGCGTTCACTGGGGCTGTGTGGTGTGGTGGCAGTGGCGGGGTTGATGTTCGGCGGGTGTGCGAGTGACGGTTCGATGGGAACATCCGGGAGCGGATCCTCTTCCGGCAGCGGGGCAACGTTCGGCACGACGAAGAACATTGAGCGCGTGGCTGCAGGGGCGGTCGAAGACAATCTCAACGCCTGTATGGCGCGGATTCCAAAAGACGCCTCCGCCGGTCAACGCATGTTGGCCGAGGAAAGCTGCCGCCGCGATCAAGCCAATCGCCGCTAGAAGTTTTCGGTGTAGTGGGGCGACGTGCGCAGAGGCGTCGCCCTGCTCCGTTTTTCTTTCCGCTCGTCATCCCGCTTTTCCAGCCCTGTTCATCGTGAATGCGTTGTTTGGGAACGGTGCAGCGGGTTCTGTTGCGGCGGCGGTGGAGAGTCGCAGGGGCCTAGTTCGTTCGTTTGTGTGTCGGCTTTTGCCGCCGTATGGTCACGGTCTTGATGGGGCGAGTCGCTGCTGCGGAGCCGCCAAGATCTTCAATCACAGCCCGCAACGGCTCTGCAACCGACCAGGCTTGAGCCACGCAACCGCGTGGATGATGCGGAGCGGCGGCATCGAAAATCTCCGACACCTGCCCGAGGCAGGCTTCGGCGAGATGGGCTTCGAGTCCATCCAGCAATCCTCGAGCCTCCCTTCGTGACGCGGCATTCCGTCCGAAACTCTTGATCCAGGCCGTCACCAGAGGGCCCAGGAGAAATGGCCAGACCGTTCCTTGATGATAGGCACGGTCTCGTTCGGGCACGCCTCCTTCATAGCGGGCGTGGTAGCGCGGATCCGTTGGTGACAATGTTCGGAGCCCCACCGGGGTGACGAGCTGTTCTTTCACAAGCCGGAGAATCTGTTGTGCGCGCTCGCGCGGAACGAGGCCGTCAACCAGCGAGATGGCATAGAGTTGATTGGGCCTGAATGACGCGTCGTTGCCTTCCGGCCCGTCGATCACGTCATAGAGGTAGCCGCCTTGTTCGTACCAGAAGCGCTGCCTGAATGAGGCAATGGCGTGTTGCCGGTCGGTCTGGCACCCGTCGGCATAGGATTTCTCGCCGAACCGGCGGGCGAGGGTTTCTCCGACTCCCAAGGCCAGTATCCACAAGGCTTGAATTTCTACCGGCTTGCCGTGCCGCGGCGTGACCACCCAGTCACCGATCTTGGCATCCATCCAGGTCAACTGAGCGCCGGGAACTCCTCCCCTGATCAACCCGTCTTTATCCATGCGAATGCCGTAACGCGTGCCGCGCCGGTAACTGTCGAGAATCTGCCTGACGGCGGGCCAGGCAGTCTCGCGAATCCGTGAGTCGTCCGGCGAGACAGCGTGATAGCGGCCGATGGCGGAGATGAACCAGAGTGCGGCGTCGAGGGTATTGTACTCCGGCTGTTCGCCGTCGCCGGGGAAGCGATTCGGAATCATGCCGTCCGACAGGTAAGCGGCAAATCCCGCGATGATCTGCCAGGCAATCTCAACGCGGCCGGTGACAAGGCAGAGCCCAGGCAGCGAGATGAAGGTATCCCGGCCCCAGTCGGTAAACCAGGGATAGCCGGCAAGCACGGTCCGACGCGCGCCTCGCTCGGGCAGATAGACATCCGACGCGCGCCAGAGGGCATTGGCCAGGGCATCAGTCGCCGGGGCCGATTGCGCGAGCCGTTCACGCCGCGCCAGTTCACCTTTGATCAGGGCGGGGACATCGGGGCGGTCGATGGATTCACTGCTGAGAATGATGGTCTGGGCCGTTCCCGATACGAGGTTGATGGTGAATTCTCCGGGCGACCACCAATCTTCCGCATGGTCGAGTCCGCGTTGTTGCTCGACGGGGAACTCAACCTGGCGATACCATTCGGGGGCATGCCGATACTCGCCGGCATGGAAGGCGCGGACGGGAGGGAGATCGGGGTAGGGGTGCCAGGTGACGGTCCCTGTCTCGATTGAAGCCCTCGTTGAGAGGCTCCCGTTTTCGTGATGCGCCGCATGGTAGTTGCGTCCGGTGAGCTTCGGCCTGGCGCGTAGCGTGATCTGTCGGTTCTGCCCGCCGGGGAGGCTCCATTGGATAACGACCAGATCGCGGCCATGGATTGTGAGGATCTCACGTTGGACGATGGTCCCGTTGCAGTCGAAAGTCCAGGTGGGCCATGGGTCAGTGCGAAACCCTGTGCAGAACTGATAGCCGGACGGATGAACTGCGTTGGGATAGCAGTTGGTAGAGAGCGGGAACGATTGCCCGTCGAAATCGAGCCATTCTTCCAGTTGATTGACCAGGACAAATCGCTCGCCCGGCGGGGTGTGCGCGATCAGCAGAAGGGCGTGATACCGACGGGTGTTGGCACCGGCGACCGTGCCGGAGGCGAATCCGCCGCGTCCGTTGGTCTCGAGCCATTCGAGACTCAGGGCCCGGTCCAAATCCCGGCATTCTTCCGCCCCGATGTTCATCGCATCTCTTTCATGCGCTCATTCTCCGCTTTGCTGAATCAGTTTTGCGACCAACCCCGTCCATCCCGTTTGATGGCTCGCGCCGATGCCGGCGCCGTTGTCGCCATGAAAGTATTCGTAGAAGAGAAGGTGGTTCTGCCAATGGGGGTCGTTCTGGAATGCCGATGTTCCGCCGAACACGGGACGCGCGCCCTGGGCATTCTTCAGGAAGATGCGGGTGAGGCGGCGCGACACTTCCGTTGCCACCTGCCAGAGCGTCGCCTGGCGGCCGGACCCGGTCGGGTACTCTACTTTGTACTGATCGCCGAGGAAGTAGTGAAACTTCTGCAATGATTCGATCAGGAGATAGTTGACGGGGAACCAGATCGGACCTCGCCAATTGGAATTGCCGCCGAACAGTCCCGTGCCGGACTCCGCCGGCTCGTAGTCCACCCGGTGCTCATGGCCCATCACGGTGAGCACATAGGGATGCTCCTTGTGATAGCGGGAGAGGGCACGGATGCCGCAGGGCGAGAGGAATTCCTGCTCGTCGAGCATGTAGCCCAGCACGGACCGTAATCGATCGCGGTTGACGAGGGAGAGAAAGCGCCGGACCCCCCCGTCATACGACTGCGTCTCGAGATGTTGTGCGAAGTCCGGCCGGTTCTCGATAAACCACTGCATACGGTGCTTGAATCGCGGGAGGCTGTCGATGAGCTCCGAGTCCAGCGTCTCAACCGCAAAGAGCGGAATCAGCCCGACTATCGAACGGACCTTTAAATGTTTGGTTTCGCCGTTCGGTAGGTGCAACACATCGTAGAAGAATCCGTCCTCCCGATCCCACAGCTCGATTTTTTCGCCGCCGATGTTGTTCATGGCGCGGCAGATATAGACGAAGTGTTCAAAGAACTTGCTGGCCACGTCTTCGTAGGCGCGGTTGTCACGGGCGAGTTCCAGAGCGATCGTCAGCATGTTCAGACAGTACATGCCCATCCAGCTGGTGGCATCCGATTGCTCGATACGGCCGCCGGTCGGGAGCGGCGCACTGCGGTCGAACACGCCGATGTTGTCGAGTCCGAGGAAGCCGCCCTGGAAGATGTTTTTCCCATCGGCGTCTTTGCGATTGACCCACCAGGTGAAATTCAGCAGCAATTTATGGAAGCAGCGCTCCAGAAATCGCCGGTCGCCGGCGCCGTGCCGTTTCTTATCGATCTTATAGACGCGCCACACCGCCCAGGCATGAACCGGGGGATTGACGTCGCCCAGAGCCCATTCATAAGCCGGAATCTGTCCGTTCGGATGCATGTACCATTCGCGCAGCATCAACACGAGCTGTTCCTTGGCAAACGTCGGGTCGACCAGCGCGAGCGGAATGCAGTGGAAGGCGAGATCCCAGGCCGCATACCAGGGGTATTCCCATTTGTCGGGCATCGAGATGACATCGGCATTGTAAAGATGCGACCAGTCGGCGTTGCGGCCCCTGAGGCGCTCGCGCGGAGGTTCCGGCATGCCGGGGTCGCCTTTGAGCCAGCGAGCGACCTCGTAGTGATAGAATTGTTTGCTCCACAGGAGCCCGGCAAAGGCCTGCCGCTGAACCTGTCGCGCATCCTCCGAGAGTGTCGCAGGGGCAAGGCTTGCGTAAAATTCATTGGCCTCCTGCAGGCGCGCCTCGAACACCGCATCGAAGTCCTGCCTGGAAAACTCCGGCGTCCGCTCGTCGTTGGTGAAGCGCAGACGGATGGTCTTCGTCTCGCCGGGCGCGAGCGTGAAGGCATAGTGAGCGGCGGCTTTGCTGCCGATGCGGTCGGGATTCACGGCGTCCTTCTCGCCGTGGATGACATAGTCGTGAAACCCGTCTTTCACGTAGGTGGCCCCGTCCTGATCGCCATACAGGCGCCGGGTGTTCGTTTCGTTCTCAGTGAAAAGCAGAGCCGGTTGTCCGTCGCAGAGTAATCGCCGTTTGCCATAGTGGTCGTGATTCGTCTCGATCACACGCATGCCCGTCACGGCCTCGCCCTCTTTCAGGCGCGGCCGCCGGATATCCGATCCCCAGGACCATGTGTTGCGAAACCACAGCGTCGGCAGGACGGTCAGTTCAGCCGGCTCGGGGCCTGGATTGATGATCTGGATTCGGATGCAGAGATCTTCGGAGGTCGCCTTGGCATATTCCACGAACACATCGAAGTAGCGGTTCTCGTCGAAGACGCCGCTGTCGATCAACTCAAATTCAGGATCCTGCCGCGCCCTGCGCTGGTTTTCTTCTACAAGCCGGTCATAGGGAAAGGCTGCCTGCGGGTACTTGTAGAGATATTTCATGTAGGAATGCGTGGGCGTGGAGTCGAGATAGAAGTAACACTCTTTCACATCTTCGCCGTGGTTGCCTTCGTTGCCGGTGAGTCCGAAGAGGCGCTCTTTTAAAATAGGATCGTGTCCGTTCCAGAGGGCCACGGCGAAACAGATCAGCTGATGGCGATCGCAAATGCCGGCGATTCCGTCTTCGTTCCAGCGATAGGCGCGGGATCTGGCCTGATCGTGCGGAAAGGACTCCCATGCCGTCCCGTGGAGGCTGTAGTCTTCGCGTACGGTGCCCCAGGCCCGTTCGCTCAGATAGGGCCCCCAGCGCTTCCAATGGCGCAGACGTCGGGCATCTTCATCCAGGCGCTGCTGTTCGGCGAGTGGGGGCGGAGTTGAGGAGGGCGGGTTCCGACGGGCTGGGGCCATACGACTCCTTCGGTCAAAACGGTCTGGAACGAGAACTGCCGGATGGCGAAGGTCTGACAGCAGACTAGTCCTGGATTCCACTCGTCGTCAATCGGAACCGGTTTGTGAATGGCGGTGGTTGTTCAGGCGATGGTGATGCGGCGCAGGGAGTGAAGAAAGCGGCGCCAGATGGCCTGGTCAAGTTGCTGATGGGCGAGGGAGGGAAGACGGATGAATTCGACTCCAAAGACTTGGCCGCGGACCCAGCGGATTTTGCCTAAATCGATTGCGAGGGACGGCGACTGATCGGGCAGGAAGACATTCAGCCGCACATAACTGCCGGAGAGCACCGTCCGATCACAGGTTATGGCGCAGCCGGAGGCGGACAAGTCTATCAGCGCGCCTTCGCCGACAAAGGGGGCGCCGCCGAATATGACGGGAAAGGTGACGGGAAAACGATCGGTGGACCGTACCTGCTGTTCGTAAGCCATGCGTGCCCCGGGTCAATCGGGACAGCGTAGCTGGTCGGTCCAATGCGCGACTACCCCCCGGAGGAGGGGCTATGGCGTTTTGATCGGTGATTCGACGGGAGATGGCGCGGGTCGCTCGAGATGTTCGATGACGTCTTGTTTCAAGCGTGTCGGCTCTTCGATCCGGTTATCGCGTTGTATGATGTTGAGTTCCTTCGCTTTCCGCTGGCTCAGCTCGGCGATATCGCCTTCGTCGCGAATAAGGTGCGGGGTCAGGAAAACAAGCAGATTGAGTTTCTCCGTCTGCTTGCTTTGAAACCGGAAGAGCCAGCCTAGCCACGGAATATCTCCCAAGAATGGAACCTTGCGTTCGCTGATGGTGATGTTATCCCGGACGAGGCCTCCGACCACGATGGTTTGGTTGTCTCTTGCGATCGTGGTGGTTTCCATCGAGCGTTTGGTGGTGGTGGGGCCGACCGGAATCGATGCGGTTCCGGATCCGATCGTCTGGGCGACATTCTCGGCGATGGCGGTGATTTCCTGTTTGAGTTCCAGGCGGATCAGATCGTCTTCCAGGACTTGTGGCGTGAGTTCCAGCGTGACGCCGACGTCTTTCCGTTCAATCGTGACGAGTGTCCCGCCGGTAATACCCTGTGCCTGACCGGTCGGGAAGGGGCGGTTTTCTCCGACGACGATTTTGGCTTTCTGGTTATCGGCGGCCAGGACTTGAGGCGTGGAGAGAATGTTTGTGTCCGTAAGGCTCATCAAGAGATTGAGAAATGCCCGGATGTTGACCGTGTTCAGGACGGTCACGGAGCCGCCCGAGGCCACACCGCTGATGGTCTGGGCGATGGCGGCCAGATCTTCCGGTGCGCGGTTCAATCCCCCGATGCCTTGCAAGGCTCCGGATTTTCCCGAGCCGATCACCTGCAGTGGATCGGTGCCGATCTGCCGGAGGCGGTCGACCTGCACTTCCAGGATGACGGCTTCGACAAAGACCTGTTTGCGGCGAGTGTCTAAATCGCGAATGACGGATTGGATTCGGCTATAGGCCGACTTGGTGGCGCTGACCACGATGGAGTTGGTAGCTTTATCGGCAAAGACTTGCACCGGGGCTTCGAATTCTGTCAGCGGCCGCATGGGTGGCCTGGAGCCAGGTGCCGTTTGGGCGACGGTTTGGGATCGGGCCACGAGGTTCGTCAAAACCGCAGCCAGATCGGTCGCGTTGGCATGCTTCAGTTTGTAGACATAGGCGCCGCGCTCCGGGGGAAGTTCTCCCATCGGAACGATCTGATAGACACTGCCTTTGGGAACGACGGCAATCCGGCTGACTTCCAGCGCGGCGACAAACATGCTGTAGGCTTGGTCCGGAGTGACCTTGGTCGGGGAGAACACGGAAATCTTTCCGCCCAGTTTCTTGATTGCCTCATCCAGAACGAAATTCTTGCCGGTTAATTCGCTGATGAAGCGAACGAAGACCGGGATCTCGACTTCGTTGAAGTCGAGAGTGATTTTGGAGGAAGCGGACGCGGCAGTGTCCGCGTGAGCGGTTGAGGAGAACGGCCACCCACAGAACGCCACCATCAGTACCAGCCATGCAGGCGTTAAGAGAATGTATCGATGCGCGTTCGGCAAACGGTCAGTCAGCACGCAGCCTCAATAAGGTAATGGGTCGATGGAAGGGAGGATCCCTTGCCCCTGCAAGCTATCATACGAAGACGAGTGAGACAACCGGAGAGCGTGTTTTGAAATGCGTGTTCAGTCAGGCCCTGTCGTGCGGATCGTGCCGAACCATAGGGGTGAGCGGATGGAGGACTGCGTAGTTCTGCTATGTTCAGGGTAGAAGCTTCAGCGGGGCCCGCTTTCGCCGTCGGTGAAGGCGGCTGATATGGTGGTGCCTTTTGTCCCGTTCCGCAACTCGTCCGGGGAATGCTCCGGATTCATCCGAGTGGGTGAAGGGCAGAGTTTCCCGCGCGCCGCGCTCATGGCTAACGACTTTCCGAAGTTTTCCGCGACGGCGTGCTTGAGCAGCAGCCAGAGATCGTCATCGAGGTCATCGTAGCCTTCCACCAAGGTAAGGAGTTCCGCCAGAGGGTGGCGGCCCTGGGCGAGCGCCGTGACATCGGGGTGGAGTTCGGCCCCGGTGTGGTCGTGAATGGCTTCACGCAATGCGCGTGATTTTGCCTGACATTCGCTGAGCGGCGCGAAGTCCGGATGATCGCGGTGAACGAGGGAGAGTAGTCGATCGAGTACCGTCAATGCCCGCGTACGCGCCTTTTCCTGTTGTGCGCGTTTGCGTTGGGCTTCAGCGGCCAACTGGAGCAGCGCCTCGAGTTCTTTCATCGAGCCGATCTCTTCCGGAGCGGCTTTCGGGGTTTCCGACAGCAAGCCGACCAGTTCGATTGCGCGCGCCCGCAGGTCGGTAAAGTTGCGGCGGGATGCGGCGATCTCTTCGATCAAACTTTCAGAAGGTAACGTACCAGCCGTCCGGACTTGCTCGGCCACTTCCGAGAGTCGCTGTCCCAATTGCTCAAAACTCTTGGTGACGAGAGAAAAGTCCTGCAGGAGATCGGTATGTGAGGTGTCCATGGGTGTCCTCCCTCGGAGTAAATGGTCAGTCTGTCACGATCTGTAAGGCGGTTCATCCATAGGGATGAATCCGCGGTGGAGCGACAAGAATTGCGAACGTGATGTGCAAACAGGAACAATAAAAGAGATCATTTTGTGAATGAGCCTGGCGGCTGCCGAACTTACCCTATTGGAGCGATCAGACATGCATCTATGCCATGAAGGGTGAGCGGTCTCTACTTTTAGTATGAAGCCGTAGCATCATTGTCTATACACGAGGGACAGTCAATACATCTCTTTGATTAATATGGCTCTATTGCTCATTTCCAAACGACCCTATGGGGAGAGTTTGAAAAACTGCTGAGCAGGGTGGCAGGTTCATATTGGGGAAACCTCCACCCTATCTATGGTTAGGATTCAGCCGGGAGGTGATTGATATGTGAAGAACGGATTTCGTTTTCAACGAACGAGTGGCACGGAACCTGCGATCCTGTGCTCGCAGGAAAAATTTTCGAGCGGGATGGATACGGCTCATGGTTTCCGCGGATTCACCCGATAGAAGAAGGAACGTGCGAAACATTAAGGCGTAGAAATGGACTCTCAGCGGCTTCAAACGAAAGTGCAGGCATTCGCGAATCGGCTGCTCGAGGAAGCCAATGGCGATCCTGTGCGAGCACTCGGACTATTGGTCCTGGTGTTGGAAGATTCTGAACTCGAGTCGGCAGATCATGCCCATCGATTGGTCGCAGAAGTCCGTAAAGCCCTGCTGCCTCAAAGTTTTTCAGAAGCCGGTCAGCCGATTCAGCATCTTGCCGGGCATCCATCCTGGGAAGGCGTCCAGCACTGTCTGCGGTGCGGCAAAGTATTGAGCAAGAAAACTCAAGAAGACGGTCCCGCATTCGAGTCGGGATATGTCTATGAGGTTGGCTCCCGCTTTACAGTTGACGAGTACGATGATTTCGAAGCCTGCCAGTAGCTGTGGTCACACTCTGTTCGAACCCCGATTCGCTTGACTGATTCTATGAAGCTCGCCCAGCGTGCCGGCTAGGCCGCGTCGCTTCGGGCTGCCGCGTCGGTCCCGCGCTGGTCTTTCACGAACACACTTCCTTTGTGGGCCTTTGCCAGCTTCTTGAGTTCCGATGCAATCTTACTGACATCGCCGGGGTGATCGATTGCGCGGTGGCTGTTGGTGACCACGGCGATCGATAGGCTCATCATCGGGAACCGTTCGCGATTGCCTTTCCGGTCGACGGAATCGATATAGCCTTGCCGCCGGTCGTCACGATCGTAAAAATCGGGAATCACCAGATCGAATCGCTTGATCACTGTTTCGCAAATGGCGTCGATGTGATCGGGATGGCTCATGAAGACAAAGTCATCACCGCCCACATGGCCGACGAACCCCTCGGTTCCCGCCAGCTCACCCACAACTGTTGTCAGAATGCGGCAGGCCACGACGAGTACTTCGTCGCCTCGTCCGTATCCGTAGCGGTCGTTAAACGATTTGAAATTATCGATGTCGAGATAGGCCAGCGCAAAGGGATTCCCGCTTTCAATGCGCGCAGTGGTTTCGAACAGGATACTGGTATTGCCGGGAAGACGGGTGAGCGGGTTGGCATCAAGCGAGCGGCTCAGGCGGCTCAAACAGAGACGCACCCGGTGGACGATCTCGTCCGGACGATAGGGGAGGCAAATATAGTCATCCACGTCGACCGTTCCCCAGTCGATGTCGTTGAGGCGGATGTCACGAATCAGGACGATGACCGGCAGCCGTCCGAGGAAGGGATCGTTTTTGAGATGCCGGATAAGAGATTCCACCGATCGGCCGCTGGTTCCCTCCGCTGCGACGATGACGTGGGGAGGATCATGCACGAGTTCGTGCAATGCGATCGTCGTCAGATCGCCGGCGACGACCTGGAAGCCCGCTTTCGTGAGGAGGCCGGAAAGAATGGCAATGTCCCCGGGGTCGTTGTGAAGGATCAGAACACGCTGAGCTATGGCGGGTTTCGTCATAGGTAGTCGTCAATCGCGAGAAATTCTTCCGAGGCTCTGGCGATACAGCCTGCCAGTGATTCCGCATCGAGTCCAACCAGATCCCAGGCCTGCCGGGAGAGCGGTGGAACCCATTCGTCGCCTGGGTTGCCGCAGGCCATGCCTTTGACGAGCACGTCGGCCACGTGCACGACGGCTGTCTGCAGTTGTGCATCCTGCGCGGCGCCCGGCTGATGATGGAACAGAATCGGTTCGCGCAGAGCGACCGGCAAGTGCCACGCATTCGCCAGCCAGCCGCCGACTTCGGCGTGAGATACCTCGTACAACTGTTGCTCAACCTGCACCATCGGGCGGTCGCCGGTTGAATTGGCGGCCTTGATCTTTTTCCCAACATCCGGCCATTTCACATACAGAATCACTTTGCCGATGTCGTGGAGCAAGCCTGCGACAAAGACTTCTTCGGCATTTTTCATGTCCAGGCGTTTGCCGAGGATCTGCGCGGTGATGGCAACGCCTAACGAGTGTCGCCAGAGCTGGTCCAGTCCTGCATCTTTCATGATGTCGTGCGCGGTGGCGCAGAGAGTCAGACCTTTGACGACATTGAGTCCCAGCACGACGACGGCGTGGGGAACCGACGCAATGCGCGAAGGAAATCCGTAAAAGGGCGAATTGGCCAATCGCAACACTTTTGCCGCCAGGACCTGGTCTTTCTCGATTAAGGAGCCGATCTCTTCCGCGGACACGTTCGGTCGTCCGATCATGGAGGCGAGTTTTTGGACGACGTGGGGCAAGGTAGGCAAGTCGCCGAGTTGCTCGATCCTGTTTCGAAAGTCGGTGGCTGCTGACGGGCTCATGACGTCGCGGTTCCTTCCTCGAACTCCGCCGTCCCGTGGGTATGGCGGAGATGATCCCGAAGAGCCGAGACGATGGTTAATTGGATCGGATCCTGGCACACATATCGAAAGCGATGATCCAACTCTATTTCCAGTTCAGCCAGCGTTTTGCCGCCTGTCGAGTCCGCCTCTCCTTCGACGTACACGGAAGCGAGTTCCAGTTTCTTGAACCGCTCGATCATGACATCGTCCAGTACGGCCCCCTCGGCAACGACAGGCAGCCCTGCGGAGTTGGTCACCGGTTTCGCGAGGACCATTCCCGGAAGCAGTTCGGTCAATATGACTCGTTTCATCAACAGCCTTTCTGAGTCTTGGCAAGGCACAGTCCTCCTGCTTGTGATTGGTCAGGAGGCAAGTGGAACAATCGGATACATGCACACCGCAGGTGTCTTATCGGAGCGTATGCTCCATTTCTGAAGATTCGTGCCGTTTCCACTCGATTAGACTCCAGATCTTTGCCGGTGGGCATCAGGCCGGCCGTGTGCTTCATGACGATGCCGGAGGTGTCATGCCGTTGAATTGCATACAGGGTGTCGAAGCCAATTTCCGCTGCCTTGTTCAAAAATGGCGAAGATAAAGGGGGATTAGAGCAAAGCCGTTTGCTGACTTATCAGGAATTCAATGAGTTGCGCCCGAGAGTTGGTAATGGGGAAAGGGCACTTAGCTTGCAGTCTCGTGGGCGGTTTGACCTCCAGAATGTCGAACGATCACCGAGTGTCTGCGATTGGCGAATATCAGACGCCGGTACAGCTTATAACCCTGTTGTGATCTGCTAGAGTTACTATCGTGCGTGCTGATAAGAAAACTCCACTCAAAGCCGACAAGAAGGTCACGCCCCGTGGTCACAAGCGTGGTGTGATCGGATACAGCAAGAAGTCTGCGCTTCTGGAAGACGCCATTACCCAAATGAATGCGGGGAAATATGGGCGGTCGTCGGCAGCGCTGAAAGAATTGCTGGCGCTCGATCCGTTGAACATGGAGGCGCGTCGGTTATTCGCCACGCTCCATCTTCGGCTGGGCAGTCTTCTGCCGGCAAGACAGGCTTTCGAGTCACTGGCCAACGAAGCCTTGGAGCGGCAAGATTACTGGCTTGCCGAATCGCTGCTCCGCGAATATCTCGTAGCCGGTCCTCGCTGCGTGCCGTTCATTGAAAAATTGGGGGCGGTGTATCAGGAGAAAGGCGATGCGCTTGCCGCTGCCGAGGAATTTGCCAAGGCCATCGATATTCTTATCGAAGATCCCGACACTGATCGGCCTACCCGACCCGCTGAATTATATGCCAAGATTCGTGAGCTTGCCCCTGCCAGCCCGCCGGCCTTCCGTCTTGCGTCACTGTTCGATGCGCAATCGGGAGATTTGATCGCTCGTGTGCCGGTCCAGGAGCCGGTCGCTCCCGAAGTATCGTCTGCGGCGGTTGAATCAGCCGAATCATCAGCGCCCACAGAGTCGAATCTTTCGACCGTGGCGGCAGATCCTGTTCCTGGTGTCATGCCGTGGGATGACGTGCCGGTTGGTGCTTCAGCGTTGCCGGCCCATAGTGCTCAGCCGGAGAGTCCGGAGCAGTTCGCGTTATCGCAAACGGCACCGCTCGAACTGAGAGTTGAGTTACCCGCAGAGCCGTTAGCTGTTCCGCTCGGGGACGAGTCAGTCGCGACGCAGGAGGTGCTCATCGATCAAGCTCCGGGAGAGTCGGAGCCCAGTCTATCTTTCACGAATTCAAGCAGTCACAGCTCTTCTCCGGTGGACCCGTATGACATAGCCCCCCCCTCCCCTACACTAACGCACCCTGAGATGTCGGATGCGGCCAGTGCAGTGCCGGGTCCGGAGTTGGACATAGCTTCTTTGCCAACGTCGCAAGATTCTCGGAACACAGTTTCAAATGAGACGACGCCTAATGAAACAACCGGCGCGGCGGAGGCAGGTCTCCTCTCTCCGTCGGATGCGTCCACCATGTTATCGGCTCCCGCATCGGATATTCTTCCTGCCCCGTTGCCCTGGGAGCAAGTTCAGGAAGCGACGATAGCGATTCCTCAGCCTGCTGCCGAACACCTGTCAGTAAATCTAACCAATGTGGATGCCGCCCCGGCCACCTCAGCTGACGCGTCCTCGCTCGAGCCTGTGCATTCACAGGAGTCGGACGAGCGGGCGCTGGCGCAATCATCCGTAACATTGCGGGCAGGGGATGAGGCAACACTATCGTCGGGGACAACACAAGAGTTTTCGCCTGATGTCGCATGGTCGGCTCCAGATACCCCGGCCATGGAGCCGGAAAGCTCTCCATTGATGTCGCCGGAACCATCCCTAACCGGTTCCGTCGTTCAGGCTCAACCGCCTGATGCGGCGGTCGAGACGGTGCATCCCCCGATGCCCTGGGAGCAGGTGCAGGAATCTTCTATTTGTATTGATGGATCCGGTCAGGAGTCCGGCAGCTTTCAAGCAGAGGTTGCAGAGCCTTCTCCGATTCAACCCCGGGCAGACTTCTCTGCGGAGATGGCCTCTCAGGTTACGCCTGAGTCGGGTACAACCGCTTCCGATCTCGGGGACAATAGAGAGTTGCGTGAGGCGACCTCTGCGCCAACGGCGGATGTGCTGACTCAGACTGCGCCTTCACCTTCACCTGGATCCGGCCAAAGTCCCACGGTCGGCGAGTTTTCTTGGGCTTCTATTTTCAATAGTGCTTGGAAGTTCGGTTCGTCGTCTCCCGCGCCGCATGATTCATTGCAGCATGCCTCGCCGGTGGAACCGTCGATGCCAGTAGAACCGGTTTTGCATCACGAGCAAGCGGGTGCTTCTGTTCTTCAGGAGGAACTCGCAGGGCGTGGCAATGTGGATGGGACGGCAGAGTCGACTCCGGTGTTCGCCGGTTCTGCCGCGGATGCGTCAGCCCCGTTACCCTGGGAACAGATTCAGGATGTGCCTGTTACGATCCCTCCGGTTGAGATCGCGCTGAGCCCAGGCGTTGAGCCAGCGATCGGGTCTTTTGCTATGCCGGACGGGGCTGTTCAAAGCTCAGACCAAACGGCCATTCAGCCTGACACGGTGTCTCCTTCTGTCCTTCAGGAAGAGATGGAGTCTGTGGCCGATTCTGTCCACATTCCAGAATCAATGTCTGCGGGTGTCAGCCCGGTAGAGTCAGTGGTGCCCCCGATGCCCTGGGAGCAAATAGCGGATGCAGCTATTACGATTCCTCCGGCTGAGATCGGCCTGAGTTCAGCAGTTGAGTCTACGGGAGATCTTTCGGGTTCGCCGGTCGAGATTTCTGAAGAAGCAGCCACTCAGGACGCAGCGGTGACCACGCATCATCTTCATGAAGAACTAACGGTTGTCGTTCCTCCTTCTGAGGAGATTCCGGAATCTATCAATCCGGCAGGGCCGGCAGTATCGCCAACGCGCTTGGATCAAAGTCATCCCACGGTTGTCACGACCTCCACTGCTGATATTGCTTGGAGTTCAACTGTCGAGTCGCCGGTGGCGGCGATGGGTATTCTTGACCAAGCCGCTGATCAGGAGACTACGCAAGGTGCCATCTCCGTCACATCGCCGGTGGTATCGACGAATGCTCATATCGAAGCTCCCCGGCCGATTGAAGTGATCGAGGCCGAGTCGACGGAGCCGTCATTCCGTTTCGTGGATTCCAAGAATGTCGAGACAGAGTCGAGAGCGTCTATGGAGATTCCGCAGCCGCAGCATCCGGCATTACCGGATGAAGGGTTGCCCGCCCCACAGTCGGCTGCGAGTTCGTCGCAAGGCGATGCCCAGACGCCGGTTCATTCCGAAGAGTTTCGAATTGCCTCGTATCCGGATCCGGCGCCCGTCATCGAGGAGCCGCTCAAGCCGGACGCGCCGGCCTTGCCTACAGAGCCGGTTCCCCAGGCGTCTGCTTCCGCGGAACCCGCTCCGCCCGTGCTCCCGCAGGAGTTGATACCGGTACTGCAGACATTGGTTGATCAACTGTCGGTGGTGACCAAAACGATTCCTGCGATTTCATCTGAGACGAAATCGCAGGAGGGTATTTCTCGCGACCAGGCGGTCGTTCCGGAATCCGCATCCTTGCGGGAGCCGTCAAAGGCGCCGAGTTCCGCGGAGCTTGCAGCAAATCCCTCCTCAGCACAGATGCCTCCGGCTGAAGAAGGGCCTCCGTCGCAGTGGAAGACCGGCGAGGTGGCAGTTCAAACCCATCGTCCTTCGACGAAGAAGCGAAAACATTCTCCGGATCAGACTTCAGAGCCTTCACCGGCTCCCCTTGCGGAGCAATCAGGTGCTCCTGTCGAACCAGTAATGGAGCACATTCCGACTGTTGCCGAACCGATGGCGCCGGCTTCGGTCAAAGAAAAGGAAGAGTGGATCCGAACCGGTGAAGCGATTCGTTTTGTTGATCCCAAAGCGACCGAGCCGACGCACCTCTCTCCGCCGCCTCCGGTCGGCCAAGAGGACTGGCGGGCGGTTTCTCCCGCTGCATCGACTGCGGCATCGGCTGTCGATGTACTTTTTCAATCATCGGGACAGCAGGCAAGGGCTCAGACAATCGAGCGACCGGCCGTTCCCAAACCACGGCCTCGGATCAGCGCAAAGCTGGCTCGTATGCGAATCGGTCTGTCGGTGTTCATCGGTTCCTGCTTCTCGACGACTCGCGCGCTGATCACGTCGATCGTAGGGCTTGCGGTGTTGTGTGTCGCGATGCTGGCTGTGGCGATAGGAGCCGTGGGTTTGACCTGGCTCGTGATGGAAGAGAAGCCGAGTCCAGCGTTCCAAAGTCTCACGACGACGCCTCAGCGGGCCATGCTGGATTCCAGCAAGAACGGCTATCTGCTGTTGCTTGGGTTTGAGGCGGATGCGGCGGCGGATCCGGTTCAGGCCGGGTATGAACGAAAGCCGGATCGTAAGGACGGAGAGATGGCGTCCGTCTGCCAAGGTGGGGACGAAGGCACGACCGGAACCAATCAGAAGAATGCCTCTGCGAGTGTGGCACAGGGCTGGTACCGGTCAGCGGATCCGACGGGGCAGTTCAAGATTCAGGCGGACAGTCTGAAAGGCTGGATGAGTCAGGCGAATACGTCTATCGGCCGGTATCGGCAATGGCTCAAGATGCCGTTTGAGGATTGGGGGCATGGACAGGCGGTGACCCCGCCTTGCGCGGCGATTCTCTTTGCCCATCGGTTGCATGTGGCGGAAGGGTTTAACCAGGGGGCAAGCACGGAGGGCGGAGTCGAACGACTGGAGAGCGATATGGAAGCCTGGCGCACCACGCTGGGTCAGGCGAAAACGCTCCCGGTCAAAATGATGGCGCTCCAGGCGATCAACGACGATATCGCGGTTGCTTCCGGGTTGTTGGTCAAGCCGGACTTTGATGGGAAAGCGCTTCCTCGGATCACCAAGATGCTTCGTCCGCTTGATCCGGTTGAATCATCCATGCGCTGGCCCATGCAAAGTCAGCTGGTCCTGGCGACCAAGTCGTATGAGGCACAACTCGATGCCGACCGGGGTGAGGACGTGCCGCTTCATGTCAGCGTGGCCGGCATGTTGCCCCTCCCGAAACAACGTCGATTCAACGACTACGCTGAATACTACGAAGCGTCTTATAAAGCTGCGGGAGAAGGTCGGTACGGGGCCATGCCGAAGCGCTCGACGTATATCAAGCATCCGGCGACCGGCCTCATGGACTATCTGACCAATCCGATTGAAAACATCGTCGGCATCGATCCGCTTCCGGCATGGGATCACTACAATGGTCTGGTTATCGACACCGACGCGCATCTCCGTCTGGCAAGTTTGCAAGCCTGGTTGCGTCGCGGTCCGCAGGATGCCGATCTGCTGGCGCGAATTGCCAAGGCCGGTCAGCGCCTATACGATCCGTATACCGGTCTTCCCATGTTGGTGAATCTGAAGCGGGGGGTCATGTATAGCGTGGGGCACGATGGCAAGGACCAGGACGCGGATCTCCAGCAAGATGTGGTCGTGTCGATTCCTCTCAATCAACCCGCGACAATTACTGTCAAGGCGGCTCCGAAGTCCAAATAATCTCACCGTTTCCCCGGTTGCCGCCTAGCCGGGGTTCTGTAGGCTGCCAGGCGCACATCGCATGGCTGTCAACCATTGATTCCTCAAGACGTTTCTATCGATAGGTGTTCAGCGCAGACCGAGAGTCGAGCGTCATGTGTGTCTTGACCTGGGTGCAGATCTCATGACAATCAGTTGTGCTGGAGAGGCCCGTATTCTGTCGGTGTTGAGGCGAGATGAATGGCACTCCCTCGCAGTCTGACGTCGGCCTATAGCGGTCATTGCTCTCTGAGTGGGAGGGTCTCGACTCTGGAGGAGAGGCGGGCGCTTGATCGGTTTTTAGCCGGAGTCGAACGCCGCGCGTTTCGAATGGCGCAGATCGCCACGGGACGCGATGACGAGGCGCTTGATCTTGTGCAGGAGGCCATGCTCAAGCTGGTCGAACGATACGGCACGCGTGCGGAAGCGGAATGGGGGCCTCTGTTTCATCGGATTTTGCAGTCTAAGATTCGCGACTGGTATCGGCGGACGAAAGTCCGCTCCCGCTGGCGTCTCTGGCTGAGCCGCGATGAGGACGGCGGGGAAGCCGAGGATCCGCTGGAGGCGATCGCGGATGCCGTGACTCCGTCGGCTGACCATCAGCTTCAGACCAAAGAGGCGGCGGCGGCGCTCGATGCCGCCTTGAGAGCGCTGCCTCTTCGCCAGCAACAGGCATTCTTACTGCGGGCCTGGGAAGAGCTGGATGTGGCGCAAACGGCGGCAGCAATGGGCTGTTCCGAGGGGAGCGTCAAGACGCATTATTTTCGGGCCGTTCACACGCTACGTACACTGTTAGGAAATCATTGGCCATGAATCAGGATCTGCATCAAGACGATCGGGCGTTTGCCATTCGCGCCAAGCGCGTACTGGATTGCACTGTGCGGGAGATAGATCCACCCATCGCACTGCGCCTTCAGCGCGGACGTCTTGCGGCGCTTAGGAGCAAGCCTCGTCGGTCAGCCTGGATGGCGTGGGTTTCGGGGCTTGCTGCGGCCTCGGTGGCGGCTGTGGTGTTGTATCTGTGGGCGCCGCAGCCGATCTCTCAGCAGCATGCCGCCGTACCGCTCGATGATTTTGAGCTCGTCACGTCGGTCGAGAACGTCGAGCTAGCCGAAGATCTCGAATTTTTTCATTGGCTGGCCGATGATGATACGACTGGTTAGCGTGATGCTGTGGGCACTGCTCTGGATGGGTGCAGGGGCCTATGCTGCGCCGGGGGAAGTCGCGCCGGCGCCGGAGGCGGACTTTTTGGAGTTTTTAGGTTCCTGGCATACCGGTGACGATCGATGGATCGATCCCTTTCGTGCAGCCGATCTTTCAGGAGCAGAGACGGGGAAGCCTCAGAAGAACAGTCGATCTACGGAAGATAAAGGGCCGCCGAGGATAAGACCGAGAGAGAATCACCAGGAGCCGGACCAAAAGGGAAGCCGAACCAGCGATCCCTTGAACGAGATGAAGCCATGATAGGCATGATAGGCATGATAGGATTGGCACTCAATATTATTCTGTTGTGCGGGTGGAGCCTCGCAGCCTGGGCCCAGGCCGACTCCCAGAGTGTGCCATGGAACCAGCTGAACCAGCAGGAGCAGCAGCTGTTGCAGAAATTCAATCAGGGCTGGGAGCAGCTGCCGGCAGACCGCCAGGAACGGCTCAGGAACGGTGCGCGGCAGTGGTCGAACATGAATCCCGATGAGCGGACAGAGGCGCGGCAGCGGTTCCAGGAGTGGCGGCAGATGTCCCCGGACGAGCAGCAGCGACTGCGCGACCGGTTCCAGCGATTCCGCGAGTTGCCGCCGGACAAGCGCGAGGCGATCCGCAACGCGCGTCAGTGGTTCCGTTCTCTTCCGCCTGAAGAACGCCGCGACATGCGTCAACAATGGAAGAACATGTCGCCCGACGAGCGGCAAACCTATCGGCGCGAGCTCCGTCAGCGTTTCGGTCGTGAGGGGCAGAGTGGATCTCCTGTGGCACCGCGCCAGCATGACCGACCTTTCCAGCCGCATCCGGGGAGGACGGCTCATTGAGCCGGCCTGTCCGATCCCTCTCCCTCGCTTGACAGTGCCGGTCGTATTCCACAGAATCACCGCACGCGATTGCCATCATCAGATGGTCTGCTGGGCAGCGTGTGTATTTCAGGAGACGGATCTATGAAAAGCGAAGTTCTGTATCCGGGTGCATTCCCCATGGTGCGGGTGGACCTGGCGGCGGGCGAGCATATTAAAGCCGAATCGGGGGCCATGGTCGGTTCGTCACCGACGGTGGATGTGGAGAGCAAGATGGAAGGCGGATTTCTCGGGGCGTTGTCCCGGAAATTGCTGACCGGAGAAAAATTCTTCTTCCAAACGTTGCGGGCCAGCCGCGGGCCGGGCGAGGTCTTGCTGGCGCCGACGGTGCCGGGCGAAATTGTCATTCTGGAGCTCGACGGCGTAAATGAATATATGGTGCAGAAGGACGGATTCTTAGCCGGCGCAGACACGGTTAATATCGAGAGCAAGATGCAGAGTTTGAGCCGCGGATTACTGGGCGGCGAAGGATTCTTCATCCTCAAGATCGGCGGGAAGGGCACGCTGGTGCTGAACAGTTTCGGGGCGATCCACAAGATCGAGCTGAAGCCGGATCAGGAATATATTGTCGACAACAGCCATCTCGTGGCCTGGTCGGCGACGACGTCGTACAACATCGAGAAGGCCGCCTCCGGCTGGGTGGCGAGCTTCACCTCCGGGGAAGGGCTCGTCTGCCGGTTCCGCGGGCCGGGGATTGTCTACATTCAGAGCCGTAATCCGGGCAGCTTCGGAGCCTGGATACGACAATTTATCCCGGTGTCCGAGTAGCGGATGCCGAAAACGTCAGCAAACTGCGTTCTCGGGTCGATCCAATCCTCAACGTACCCCAGAGGGTACGCCTGCGGTTGGCTCTCGCCTGCGGCCTTGTTGGCCGCCGTTTTGAGCATCCGCACAAGAGCCCTACCATTAACAAGTCAATCGATCCTACGATGACCCAATTCCCCCCCAACGCACTCTGTTTCGGTGACGAATTTCCGGCCAGCGGCGCTCCTTGTCTGGTCCAGATTGAGGGCGACGGGCTGACCGTCACCTATGAGCCAACGGGATCATCCTTTCCGTCCGAGCGAGTGTTGTTTGCGGGGTTGGCGGTGTCCGCCGGCGGACTCGATCATGATCATCTGGTGTTGAAATGGGGTGAGGGCCTGCCGGCGCGCACGTTGTATCTCAAGCATCCCGATCTCATTCGGGCGTTCCGTGAAGCGGCACCGGATCATTTGAGTCAGCCGTTCGAGCAGGCCGCCGAGCGAGTGCGGGAGGTGCGCCACCGGCACCGGGTCATGTGGGGGACCGTGGCCGGGTCCGTGCTGGCTGTGGCGCTGGGGCTTTGGTTCGGGGCCGATCTGCTGGTTGAACTGGCGGTGAGCCGGATTCCGGTGGAGTGGGAACAGAAGCTCGGCGAAGCGGCCTATCGCGATTTCCTCAGCCATCAAGAGGTGATGAAAGAAGGGCCGGCTGTCAACGCGGTCGAGGAAATGACCCAACGATTGGCCGAGCAGATTCCGAACAACCCCTACAAGTTTCAAGTGACGGTCGTAAAAAGTGATGTCGTGAATGCGTTCGCTTTGCCCGGCGGCTACGTCGTCGTCTTTACCGGGTTGATGAAAAAAGCGGAGAGCGGGGAAGAAGTGGCGGGGGTGTTGGGGCATGAACTCAATCACGTCCTGCAGCGCCACGGGATGGAGCGGATTGTAAAAAACCTGGGTGTGATGGCGGCGGTCGCGATCATTGTCGGCGATCAGCAGGGGCTCATCGGATTGATGCGGCAAGTCGGGGTGGAACTCCTCACGCTCAAGTTCGATCGGGCGCAGGAAACAGAAGCGGATCTCACCGGGTTGCAGTTGGTCTATCGC
The DNA here is from genome assembly GCA_964512025.1 of uncultured Nitrospira sp. Lineage (GTDB taxonomy): Bacteria > Nitrospirota > Nitrospiria > Nitrospirales > Nitrospiraceae > Nitrospira_D. The sequence continues at coordinate 28,451 of CAZEHM010000012.1, forward strand.
GCGAAAATCGATCCGCACGGCATGATCACCTTCTTTCAGAAACTTTCAGAAAAAGACGAAGGGCGCATGGAGTGGCTTTCCACCCATCCGATGAGCAGCGCGCGGGCGGATCGCCTGAAGGCCGAACTGGATTCCCTCCCGAAACGCTCCGCAGAGCCCTTCACCTTCGAGTGGAAGGCCGTGCAGGATGCGATCGGTGTGGTGCAGGTCTCGCCGCCGCAATAGTTCGGTTTGTTGACAATGATCAGAGCGACTTCTATATTCCAATCCTGTCACTAGGGAATTTATTCCATAGCGGTGTATTCTGTTCGGCAAGAGGATCGGCTTTATTTATTTCAATCAAGGGGGACTTCATGACGAGAATGTTGATGTCGTTGGGTGTGGTGGTATTTGCGGGACTTTTATCCGCGTGCGCCGGTGTGGGGGGCTATACACAACCGGCAGGTCTTACCCCAACAGCTTGGGTGTATATGGAAACCACCTCAGGCGGAATTCTCCATGACAACGGTGCAACTCCGACCAAGGTTGGCAAAGCCTGCGGAACGAGCATCATGGGAATCGTCGCCACCGGCGATACGTCTGTTGAGGCCGCGATGAATCAGGGCGGAATCAAGAAAGCCGTCTATACGGAACAGTATCTCAAGAACATCATGGGGTTCTTCGTGGAAGTGTGCACGGTCGTCAAGGGTAATTAGTTGGGCGCACGGTAAGTTCCACGGTACGGACTACCGAAGCGTGGATGGCGGGTTGCCATCCACGCTTTTTTTATGTGCGGCTTCTGGTATGGTTTCCGGCGTGTTTGCCGGAGTGGATGGTGGGCCGACGCGGCCCGTCCATTTCGGGAGTGATCGCGTAGAAGGCTTTGTGTCCGGATGAAACGAGCGGGTAATGTAGTCCTGATGCAGTTGAGCCGTCTGCTTGTTGGAGGGCTTGTCTGGGGCCTGTCCCTTCAGGGCATCTTGGTCCCGTTGTCACAGGCGTGGGCGGCGGAGTCCGCGGATGTATACGTGAATGTTTTTTTGGCCGGTGGATTTCCCGACATTCACGGAATGACGCTTGCAGGGCAAGAGGCGAGTGCGGTGAGTGCGAGAAATCAAGTGGGCGGAGGATTCAGAGTCGGAATCTTTCCCCGGCTTACAGCGCGTGTCTTCGGTCTCGAATTGGAATACTTCGGCACAACGGGAAAATTATCAGCGGTGAATGGCAGTAGCGCCGAGGGCCGCGCGGATTTGACCACGCTCAACAGCATGATCAACTTCATTGTCCGGCAGCCATCGGGGTCCATCCGCCCGTACGGTGGGGTAGGAGTCGGATATTCCGGTGGCATCCTCCATCGGGCGGATTTCCCCGGACGTGCCAACCGTGATGTCGATTCCACTCCCGGGTTTGCCTGCCAGTTCATCGGGGGGGTGCAGTGGGATGTCGGTACCAGGACGTTTTTGTTCGCCGAGTACAAACATCTGGCGGCGGACTTTCACTGGAAGGGTGTTGCCCTCGACTACCGGGCCAACTACGCAGTCGGTGGTATCGGCTGGAGCTTTTAGGCCCGTCTTCTCTGATCGTTGTGCCGTTGCGAGGATTGTCAGGATGGCACAGGCATTTTCCCCGCAACGTATCGGCGTGATTGCCGATACGCACGGGCTCTTCGATCCCTCGCTCATCGAACACTTTGCCGGTGTGACGGTGATTCTTCATGCCGGCGATATCGGCGATCCCGGCGTCATCCGGCAGCTCAGGCAGATCGCTCCGGTGATTGCTGTGTCGGGAAATGTCGATGGCTTTGAGCGAGGCGGGTTCCCGCGCGAGCGCATCGTCCGGCGCGCCGGAGTCACGATCGCGATCCGGCATATTCTGTTCGAGCGCGGACGTCTCACGGACGAGGCACGAGAATGGCTGGACCGCGTCCAACCCCATATCTGTATTTTCGGACATAGCCATCGTCCGACCATTGGCCGGCACGGCGGCACCATCCTGTTCAATCCCGGCTCCGCAGGGCCCCGGCGGTTTTCTCTGCCGCGCGGGGCGGGGATGCTGATCGTGCGCGGCGGAGACATCACGCCGCAATGTATCCGGTTGGAAGATTCGGTCGGACCGGTGACGCGCCGGAGCCGCAACGCACGGTCGAAGAAGGGCGGCGCTTTCTAGGTGATCGAGCATGGAACTCGTCTGCTGTGTCCGTCCGACGGATCAGATTTTTTTTGGGACATCGGTTTCTGAATGGATTATAGTAACCAAGATCTCCCGCACATGGGAGAAGCACTCATTCACAAAGGAGGAGGACGTATGCTGAAGCGATTGATTCTTGCGTCACTGGCAGTGGCCTTCGTGGGAATGCAGGCGGGTCTGGCGATGGCGGCCAATCCGGACACCGGGCCGGGCTGTGGCCTTGGCAAGTTGGCCTGGCAGAACTATCCGAATCAGAAGACGATCGGTGTGCAGACGATGGAAGCGACCACCAACGGTCTGATGGGCAATCAGACTTTCGGAATCAGCAGCGGCACCTCAGGGTGCACGAACGACGGTAAGTTCTGGGCGCAGGAGAAGGTCAACGTGTTTGCCGCGTTGAACTTTGAGAATTTGGCGCAGGACATGGCTCAGGGACAGGGTGAACACCTGGCTTCCTTGGCGACGTTGATGGGGATCCCGGCCTCGCAACAGCCGGCATTCTTTGCCATGACTCAGGAAAAGTACGCCTCGCTGATGACGGCCGGAGAAACCTCTCCTGTCGCGCTGGTGAAGGCGTTGAACGAAGCGGTGGCCACGCATCCGATGCTGGCCAAGGTTTCAGCCAAGTAGTCGTTGCCTTCGTGGGGTTCTGGTTACATCGACTGGAACCCCACGGTTTTTTCAAACCCCTTCGGTTTCTTTTTCTGCCCATCGTTCTCTCCGGTCTTCTCCCATCCCAGGGAATCGGCGGTCCGCTCGGTGATCCCGCATATGTCAACGAATTGCAGGCCCATGCGGCGGAGTTGCGCCTTGCCGACGAGCGTGAGTGGCACGTGCTGTTGCATTACCGACGCACCTGGTTCGGTGCGGTGGAGAGCATGCAGGACGATGCGGGGTTTTTCCTGGCCCCGCAGGGCAAAACCGATCCGTCGGCCGAACTGGCCGCCACCCTCGCGCAGTTTTTTTTCGATGACTTCGTCGGCCGTTCCAAACAACCTGCGCAATGCGCCTTCGTCGCCCGGTATCACTGGCTGAAGGAACGGCTCCAATTCGACGACACGCGATTGCCCCCGCTCAACTGCGAGCGGTTCAGACAATGGTTCGATGAGTTTAATGCCGACGCGATCAGCCTCATCTTTCCGACGGGGTTCATGAACAATCCCTCATCCATGTTCGGCCACACCTTCTTACGGGTCGATGGCAGGGATCAAACGCCCCAGACGAGAATTCTGGCCTATACCATCAACTATGCGGCGCAGCTTCCGCCGGATGCGGGTATCGAGTATGCGGTCAAGGGCGTGGTCGGCTCTTATCCGGGCTATTTCTCGACCATCCCGTATTATCTCAAGGTGCAGGAGTACCGGGACATCGACAATCGGGACATTTGGGAATATCGGTTGAATCTGACTCAGCGGCAGGTGACACGCCTCTTGATGCATACCTGGGAGCTGGGGAATGCGTACTTTGACTATTATTTCTTCGGCGAAAACTGCGCCTATCACATCCTGTCCCTGATCGAGGCGGCCGAGCCGTCCGTCCGTCTGCTTGATTCATTCCCCGCCTATACGATCCCCGTCGATACGGTGCGCCGGTTGCGGGAATCGGGGCTTGTCGGCGAGGTGATCTCCCGGCCCTCCCGCAGTACCCTCGTGCGCCGGAAACGCGCCTCAATGACCGGCGACGAACGCGGGTGGCTCGATCGCTTGATCCGGAACCCCGCAGGCTTGCAAGAAGACGGATTTCACACGCTTCCACTCGACCGGCAGGCCTTCGTATTGGAGACCGCCTCGGATTATTTACTCCAGCACAGCGCCGGCGCAGGGGAAGAGGGGGCTCCGTATCGAGAGAAAAACCGGACCGTGCTCAGAGCGAGAAGCGAACTCAAGGTCACGCCGTCCGTTCTGCCGATCGAGCCCTATGTGAAGCAGCCGGATCTCGGTCACGGGACGAGCCGTCTCGGTATCGGAGCGGGGTGGCGGAATCAGCGAGCTTTTGAAGAAGTAAGTTTTCGCGGTGCGTACCATGATTTGCTCGATCCCGAGCCGGGCTACACGCCGGATGCGCAGATAGAGCTTGTGTCAGTCGGAGTGCGCCATTACCACGACCAGTCGCAGGCGCGGGTCGAACGCTTCGGGCTGATCAATATTACATCCCTGGCGCCGGTCGACGGGCTGTCGCAGGTCCCCTCCTGGAAAGTCAATCTCGGCATGAACACGATCCGGCACAACGGTTGCCAGCTGTGCAGCAACGGGGTGGCCGGCGGAGGGATCGGGGCCGCCTTGGAATCCAGTCTGTTCAAGCGGGAAGTCTATTTCGCGTTTGCCGAAGCCGAGGCCAACTATAGCCGCGCCTATGACGAACGCCACCGGGTCGGCGGCGGAGGAACGATCGGCTTGCTGAGCGATGTCACCGATCGCTGGAAGCTGATGCTGTCGGGCACGTATCTTCGCTATGCGCTCGGGGACAAGTCCGAGGATCTCCGCTGGTTTGTCGGGTCGCGGTATACACTGAGCCGGGACTGGGCCTTGCGGGTGGAGTACAACCATCGGGATCGGGATAACGACGTGGTGTTTTCGATTCAAGCCTTCTTTTGATCCGGCGGATGTCTCCCTCTTGCCCGCCTGAAACAGTCCTGCTACAAGAATGCCCGGTAGAGGGAACGGAGGCCCGCTATGACATCCATGACAGACCCGCAGGGTGAACCGTCCGTTGCCCGCGTCCCCATGGTGCCGGTGGCGCCCCATCCCCCGTTGCGCCGCTACTATGCCGAGGGCGATGAGCGGCAGGTGTTTTTGAACGAGCTGTTCAATCGCACCGCCTATCAGTATCGCAATATCGATAAAGCGACCGGATTCGGATCCGGCATGTGGTATCGGGCCAAAGCGCTGCGAGAAGCCGGCCTTCAGGCCGGCATGCAGGTGCTGGATGTGGCCTGTGGCCCAGGGTTGGTCTCGCAATGTGCGCGCGAGATCGTCGGCCCGTCCGGTTCGGTGATCGGGCTCGATCCCAGCATCGGCATGTTGCGGGAGGCGCAAAAGGGACCCTGCCGGAAGTTCGTGCGCGGCGTCGGCGAGCAGCTTCCCTTCCCCGACGAGAGTTTTGATTTCCTCAGCATGGGCTACGCACTCCGCCATGTCTCCGACCTCAAAACCGCCTTTTCGGAATATCGGCGCGTGCTGAAGCCCGGAGGGATTGTGTTGTTGCTGGATATCTGCCGGCCGCGATCCCCGCTGCTGCTCTCGCTGTCGCGATTTTATATTAAGACCGTGATGGGCATCGTCTTTGCGGCCTCGACAGGCAACCGGGACATGAAGACGCTGATGGAATACTGGTGGGACACCACTGAGTATTGCGTGCCGTCGGAGACGATCCTAGAAGCATTGAAAGAAATCGGGTTTGTCGATTGCTCGTTGCATGAACTCTTCAACGGGCTCTTGCGGGACTATCGTGCCGTCAGACCGAGGAACGCATGAGAAGACCGTCGGCCTTGGTATCTCGCGCGCACATGGTGACCAGCTGGCGGAATCTCGCGGCGGGTGTGTTCCTGTTGCTGCTGGCCACCGGATGCCACCACGACATCCGGTTCGAGGACGTGGCCTATGCGACTGGCAGCAAACAGTCTGATGCGGGGCTGGTCGCGGTGATTTCGCCTCAGACCATCGGGCAGGTGGTGACGATCAAGTCCTGGGCTACGGGGATCGCGAACAGCTGGGATGCCAGGCCCGGCGAGATGCTGCGACAAATCGCCGACGTCGAGTTTCCTCAGCTGGTGAAGTCCTACAAGCTTTCCGGCCAATACGACGAGCCGAAAGAAGGCGCGTCCAGGCTCACGGTGGAATTGTCCGTCCCGCATTACGCATTCAGCGATTTTCATACGACAGTGGTCGTGCAGGCCCGCGTGTATCGACCCGGCCACGCGCTTGCGTTCGAGAAATCCTACCGGGAGGAAGGCGATACCCAGGGCGGCAAAATGGTGGGGGCGGGTGCCTTCGGGATGAAATCGGCGGTCCGGCAATCGTCGTTTGACGCCTACAAAAAAGTGTTTGCGAAGCTCAGGGCAGACCTGGCCGGGATATTGGACAAGTCCAAACCATGAGGATGGGCGTGGAAAGTGTTTCCCCGAAGGGCTGCGGAGTGTTCCTCTCCCTGTTTGAGAAGGATTGCATCTGCTATGGCTGATACATTGCCGCTGGAACGAGACCTCGCCGCATTGATCGTCCAGACCCTCAAGCTGAAGGTCGATCCTGCGACGATTCAACCGGAAGCCCCGCTGTTCGGCGACGGACTCGGGCTCGACTCCATCGATGCCTTGGAGCTGTCCCTCGCCATTTCCCAAACGTACGGCTATCAGCTCAAGTCGAGCGATCCGGAGATCAAGGCGATCTTTTCCTCCCTGCGCGCGCTCTCGAACGCGATCGAGAAGAATCGTTCGAAGTGAAGCATGTGGTGTCATGCTCGATGCTCCACTGATCGGTCCATACGATCCGGACGGGGTGCTGGCCCGGGAAGCCGACGGTCCGCGCACCGCCCGCCAGTTCCTGTCCGACGTCTCCCGCCTCGCCGATTCGCTGCCTGACCGTCCGGCAGTCCTCAATCTGCTGTCCAGCCGGTACGAGTTTCTCGTCGGCTTCGCGGCGGCGATGCTGCGAGGGCAGGTGACGTTGTTGCCCCAGAGCCGGGCGGTTCAGACCTTGCGCCGGATCGCCGGCGAGTATCGTGACAGTTATTGTCTGACGAATCAGGATGAGCCGGTCGAAGGGATCGAGTCCCTGTTCCTGCGGCGGCACGGCAGTCTTGCCGGTTGGCCGAAGCGGATCCCGCATCTCCCGCTCGACCGGGTCGCGGCGATCGCGTTTACCTCGGGTAGTACTGGCCAACCGATGCCGAACAGGAAAACCTGGGGAGCCCTGACGGCAGTCGCCCGGGCGACGGGATCGAGGCTGGGCTTGAAGGCCGGCCAGCCGGCGGCGGTGGTGGCGACCGTTCCGCATCAGCATATGTTCGGGCTGGAAGCCTCCGTCATGCTGCCGATCATGCATGGGTTGGTGATGCATGCCGGGCGTCCGCTCTTTCCGGCCGATATCCGTGAGGCCTTGGCCGACGTGGGCGGCAGACGCATCCTCGTGACCACGCCGTTGCATCTCCGCGCCTGCGTGACCGAAGGCGTGCGGGTGCCGCCGGTCGGACTGATTCTCTCTGCCACCGCGCCGCTGTCCCGCAGTCTGGCGCAAGAAGCCGAACGGCATTTCCAGACCGAGGTGCATGAAATTTTCGGATTCGCCGAAGCTGGCAGCGTGGCTGAACGGCGGACGATCGAGGGCGATCACTGGCAGCCGTTGGAGGCGGTGCATCTGGTGCAGGATCTGGCCGGGTGGACAGTGCAGGCCGACTATCTTCCGGCCCCGGTTCGCGTGCCGGACCGTATCACGGTCGATACCGACGGCCGGTTTGTCGTGCATGGCCGGGAAGCCGACCAGATCAATATCGCCGGCCATCGCGTTTCGCTTGGAGATCTGAATCAGAAGCTGCTGGACATCGAGGGCGTGCAAGACGGAGTCTTTTTCCTGCCCGCAGAGGGGGCCGATCTGGTGACCAGGCTGATCGCCTGTGTGGTGGCGCCGGGGAAAACAGTGGAAGAGATTCAGCAGGCGTTGCGGACGCGCATCGATCCCGTGTTTCTTCCCCGTCCGCTTCTGCTGGTGCCGCGACTGCCCCGCAACGAGACGGGCAAACTGCCGCGTGAAGCCTTGCTGAAGCTTGCCGGACAACAGGCGGAAGGGTCCTCGCATGACGCATGAGCGTGTCGTCTCGATCGGCCCGGATCATCCCGCTCTGCCCGGCCACTTTCCCGGCCATCCGGTCGTGCCCGGCGTGCTCGTGATAGACGAAGTCATCGAGACGCTGCGGGAGTGTTGCGGGCAAGCTCTGGTTGTGACAGGGCTTCCCTCCGTCAAACTGTCCTCTCCATTATTGCCGGGTGAACGATTGACGATCGAAATCGTGCAGGAGGATGCCGGTACCGCCGTCTTTACCTGCCGCGTCGCCCAGCGGATAGTGGCCGCCGGGTCCATCCGGTTCCTTCCTCCGGCCGCCCAGACGATGACGCCATGACGGTTGCCTGGAAACAGCAACAGGAGCGCGGCAGCCGCCTGGCGATCCGGTTCATGGCCTGGGTCGCGCAAGCGCTGGGGAGGCCTGTTGCCCGGGCGCTGCTCTACCCGATTTGTCTGTACTACCTCTGCGGTTCGCAGCAGGCCAACCGGGCGCTGCGCCGCTATTACGAACATCTGCAGGGACAGGCGCCGGGCTGGTTGGTGCTGTTCCGCCACTATCACTCGTTTGCCGCGACCATTCTCGACCGGGTGTATTGTCTGCGGGGCCGGTTCGATCTGTTCGATATCCGGATTCATGGGCTCGACGTGCTCGATCGTGTCCTGGCGCGGGGCCGCGGCTGTCTGTTATTGGGATCGCATCTCGGCAGTTTCGAAATTGTGAGAGCGGTGGGGCTGTCGCGCGACCGGGTTGCCGTGAAAGTGCTGATGGACGAGCAGAATGCTCCGATGATTCGCGCTTTGATCCAGGAGCTGAATCCCGCCGTCGCCGGGACGGTCATTCAAGTCGGCGGGGTGGACACGATGCTGCAGGTTCAGGAATCTCTGGCTCATGGCGGGGTGGTCGGGATCATGGGCGACCGGCTCATGGCGGAAGATCAATCGGTGCGCTGTGAGTTTCTCGGCGAAGAGGCGGCCTTCCCGAGCGGATCGGTGCGGCTGGCCCACGCCGTGCGCGCGCCGGTGGTGCTCTTTTTCGGGCTCTACCGGGGAGGCAACCGGTATGACATCCATTTGGAACTGCTGAGCGAGTCCGTTCAATTGTCTGCTGACCACCGGCAGGACGATGTGCGACGATGGACGCAACGCTATGCGGACCGGCTGGCCTATTACAGTCGCGAAGCGCCGGACAATTGGTTTAATTTTTATGATTTTTGGCAGGCTTCTTCGTAAGGCCATCACCGGTATCTGTTTCCTGCTCTTGCTCGGCAGCGCCGCCCCGGCAGCGGCCGAGGCTCCTCCTGTGCCATGGACGGTCGAGGCGCTGGTGACGCTGCTCAAGGAGCAACGCGAGCCTTCTATGGCGTTTGAGGAGGCTACCTACTCCTCCTTGTTGACCGAGCCCCTGACCGTGAAGGGCCTGTTGCGGTTCACGCCGCCGGCGACGATGGAGAAAGCCATTACCGAGCCGTTTCGCGAACGCTACGTGATCGAAGGAGAGCGGGTGCTGTTCGAAAGCGAGCGGAAAGGGATCAAACGGACCATCTCGCTCGAAGACTATCCGGCCCTCCGCAGTTTCGTCGAGGCGTTCCGTGCCAGTTTCACCGGCGATGCCGTGCAGTTGCAGAAGGTCTACGCCGTCACGCTGGATGGCACCCGGCGGCAGTGGACGCTCCTGTTGCGCCCGCGTGAGGCGGCGGGACAGTCGATGGTCGACTACATTCTCTTTACCGGCTCGGAAGGCCGCGTCGCCACGATCGCCATCCGGTCTCCGGACGGAGACCGGTCGGTGATGACGCTGCGCCATGGAGCAGCCCGATGAGCCGGCGATTCCTTGTGATGGGACTCTGGGCGCTGGCGATGGCCTGCGGGTTGTGGCTGGTGACCACGCGGGTGGCCGTGCATAGCGAACTGGCCGATCTGTTGCCGGAAGGGACGACGGCGACCCAGCGGCTGTTGCTCACGCAAGTGCGCACCGGGATGGCCGGCCGGCTCATGTTACTGGCCATCGAAGGGGCAGAGCCGGAGGTGCTGGCTCTGGCCAGCAGGGAGTTTGGCCAGCGGCTCCGCGCGACCGGGCAATTCGATGTGGTAGGAAACGGTGCGCAGGCGTTGGCGAAGCCGGATCAGGAGCTGTTGTTCAAGTCCCGATATCTTCTGAGCCGGCGCATCAGTCCTGAAGCGTTCTCGGCCGATTCGCTTCGCCATGCCCTGGAGCAGCGGTTGGACGATCTGCGTTCCCCCCTGGCGTCGCTGATCAAAGAGACGATTCCCGGAGATCCGACGGGAGAGTTTCTGGGAATCCTGAAAGACTGGTCCGGTCGGGAAGGACCGGAAAAATATCGCGGCGTCTGGATGTCGGCCGACCGTTCGAAGGCGCTGCTGGTGGCGGAAACGCAGGCGGCGGGATTCGATGCCGATGCGCAGGCGGCGGTGCAGCAGGATATCCGTAAGACGTTCGACGCTCTGCCCGGACGGCCCAACTCGCTCCGGCTGCTCATGAGCGGGCCCGGCGTCTTTGCCGTCGAGATCAAGCAGACTATCGAAGCGGAAGTCTGGTGGCTGTCGACGGCGGCATCGACGCTGGTAGTGCTCTTTCTCTTTGCGAGCTACCGGTCGGTGGCCCTCGTGTTGCTGAGTTTGATTCCGCTGTCCACCGGTATTGTCGCCGGCATGCTGGCCGTCCACAGCTGGTTCGGATTTATTCACGGCATCACGCTCGGCTTCGGCATCACCCTGCTGGGCATCGTCGACGATTATCCCATCCACCTGTTCAGTCATCTAAATGTGCGCGGCTCCGCGCCGGCTGTGATCCGGGCGATCTGGCCGACCATGCGACTGGGAGTGCTCACGACCGTGATCGGATTTTCCTCTCTCCTGCTGGCCGGATTTCCGGCGCTGGCGCAGTTGGGCATTTTTGCGGTGGCCGGACTCGTCACGGGGGCGCTGGTGACCCGCTGGGTGCTGCCCGTCTGTGTTCCGCCGTCGTTTGTACCCCGGGGTGTGCCGCGAGGGATCGTACCGGTGCTGGCGCGGCTCACCCGGGTCAAACCGCTGGTGCCGGCGGCGGTCATCCTTGCGACATTCGCGCTATTGTGGTCTGATACCCCTCTGTGGCAAACGGATCTCGCGAGTCTGAGCCCGGTGTCGGAAGCCAGAAAGCAGCTGGATCAGCAACTCCGCCGGGAGTTGGGGGCGCCGGATCTCCGCGATCTGCTCGTCATCGAAGGGCAGACAGCCGAGGAAGTGCTGCAACGTGGTGAAGCCATGACGGCGCAATTGGAACAACTGCGGGCGGGCGGGATTGTGGCCGGCTATGATCTGGTGTCCGCCTATCTTCCGAGCCGCCGGAGTCAACAGGCCCGGCAGCAGGCTCTCCCGGAGCGGAGCGTGCTGGAGCATAATCTTAGGGCCGCGCTGACGGGATTGCCCTTTGCGTCAGGCCTCTTTGCGCCGTTTCTTGAAGCGGTCGAGACGGCGCGGACGCAACCGCTGCTCGACCGGGACGCATTTCATGGAACCGCGCTGGGCATGAAGCTGACTGCGTTGCTCTTTGAACAACAGGGAAGATGGATCTCAGTGGTGCCGCTCCAGGGCCTGACGGACCGGTCTCGCCTTCTCGAAACCGTGGCCGGGTGGCAGGCTCCCGGTGTGGCCTATGTGGATCTCAAAGAAGAATCCAATCGATTGATGACAGCGTATCGCGACCGGACCGTGGCGATCGTTCTCTGGGGGCTGCTGGTAATTGCCGCCGTCCTGGCCGCCGGGCTGAGGTCGATCAAGGTATTGTGGCCGGTCTTGCTGCCGATGATGAGCGCCCTGGTCGTGGTCGCTGCCCTCGTGAATATCGCGGGTGAATCCCTCTCACTCTTTCACGTCGCGACGTTCCTGCTGGTGATCGGACTCGGACTCGATTACGCGCTGTTTTTCAACCGGCCGGAAGGCGGAGACGACGACCGCGCACGAACCCTGTATGGCCTGCTGGTCTGCAGCACGACGACGATTCTCGTCTTCGGAGTGCTGGCCTGTTCGACGATTCCGGTGTTGCACGCCATCGGACTTACGGCTGCGACCGGATCATTTTTCTGTCTCCTGTTCGCCGGGATGATGGCGGAGAAGGAGCCCGCCGCACATGTCTAACCGACCGATGGTGCCGATCACGCTATCTGCGTATACACTGGTTACGGCGAATGGTCGTGGGATCAGTTCGGTGACTCAGGCCTTGCGGGAGCGGCGTTCCGGTCTGAAGCCCTGCGATTTCGAAGACGCGCTGCTCAAAACCTACATCGGCCGGGTTGCGGGGTTGGAAGATTTCTCTCTCGGCGCGGAGTTGGAGCGGTTCGAATGCCGGAACAACCGGCTGGCCTGGCTGGGGCTGCAACAGGACGGGTTCATGGTCGCGGTGGCGGAAGCCATCCAGCGGTACGGCGCCGACCGGATCGCGGTCGTCATGGGGACGAGCACGTCGGGTATTCTGGAGACCGAGCATGCCTACCGGCATCGCGATCCTCTGACGGGAACACTGCCGCATTCTTACACCTCGCGCTATCGATACACGCACAATATGTATTCGTTGGGCCACTTCGTGCGGGCCTGCCTGGGCTTGCAGGGGCCGGCCATGGTCATCTCGACGGCCTGTTCGTCGAGCGCCAAAGTCTTTGCCACGGCCGCGCGCTTTCTGCAGGCGGGGCTCTGCGACGCGGCGATTGTCGGGGGAGTCGATAGCCTGTGCCACACCACGCTGCACGGATTTTCCGCGCTGCAACTGCTGTCGGCCAAACCCTGCCGTCCCTGCGATGAAGATCGCGACGGGTTGTCGCTGGGCGAGGCGGCCGGCTACGCCTTGCTGGAGTCGAGCGAGCGGGTGGGGCGGAAAGGTGCCGTCGCGCTGCTGGGGTACGGTGAAAGCACCGACGGCTACCATATGTCGCATCCCCACCCGGAAGGCGCCGGTGCGATTCGCGCCATTCGCCAGTCGCTGGATCGGGCCGGGTTGCAGCCGTCCGATATCGACTACATCAACCTGCACGGCACTGCGACCCGCGCCAACGATTTGGTCGAGGACAAGGCCGTATATTCGATTTTCGGCGACGGGCCGGCCTGCAGTTCGACGAAAGGGTGGACCGGGCATGCGCTGGGAGCGGCGGGGATCACGGAGGCCGTCATCGCGGCGCTCTGTCTGAAGCAGGGATTCATTCCCGGCACGCTCAACTGTGAGCGGGTCGATCCGGCGTTGCGCAGCCGCATTCTCCGTGCGAACGAGGACCGGCCGATCCGGCGCGTGGTGAGCAATATTTTCGGGTTCGGCGGGAATAACTGCAGTCTCGTATTGGGAGTGTTGTGATGCGGGTCGGAATTCTTGGCGTAGGACTGCTCGCGGCCGGCCTCGAAGACTGGCCGGCCGGGCGCGCGGTGTTGGCCGGCATCAGGCCGTTCGACCCCACGAAGGTGCCGGATCCCGATGCGTCGCTGCTGCCGGCGAACGAGCGGCGGCGGAGCAGCGATTGCGTCCGGTGGGCCGTGCAGGTGGCGCAGGAAGCCATGGTCCAGTCCGGGCTCGACCCGCATGAGGTCGCGACCGTCTTTGCCTCCTCCGGCGGTGAGATGGAGGTGCTGGATAAACTCTGCAAGACCCTGGCAACCGAAGAGCGCATTGTGTCGCCCACGTTGTTTCATCAGTCGGTGCATAATACCGCGGCGGGCTATTGGGGCATTGCGACGACCTGCCAGCAGTCTTCGACGGCCCTGTCCTGTTATGACGATTCCTGTGTGGCCGGGCTGTTGGAGGCCGTCACCTATGCCTGTGTTGAAGAGCGTCCTGTTCTCTTTGTCGCCTACGATCTGCCGGCTCCGGCGCCGCTCAACGGAGCCCGGCCGATCACGTCAGCCTTTGCCGCCGCTCTAGTGCTGACGCCTTCAGCGGAACGGGTCCTCGCGACGGCCGACGTAACCTTGACGGCTGCCGCCGGCTGTGGCGTGAGCCATGCATTCAGTCAGGAATTCGAACGGCTCAGGCTCGATAATCCGGCTGCCCGGCTGCTGCCGGTGCTGCAGGCGCTCGCCATGGAGCGCCGCGCCACGATCAATCTGAACCTGTTGGACGATCAACGGCTGATGATAGAGGTTGAATCCTGCCGTCGCTGACAAAAGACGAGATCGCCCGGCTGCTCCCGCATGGCGGGTCCATGCGCCTGCTCGATGCAGTGGAGGACTGGGACGTGACGACGATCTGCTGCCGGACCGCCACACACCGCGACCCGAACCATCCGCTCCGTTACCGTGAACGCCTCTCCGTGTCGGTCGGACTGGAGTATGCCGCGCAAGCGATGGGTGTGCATGCGGGTCTGCTTGATCGCGATCGTCAGGCAGCAGGACGGATCGGGTATGTCGGCAGCGTCCGGGACGTCACCTTTGGCGCCGATCGGCTCGATGACACGGATGCCGATCTTACGGTGGAGGCCACGCGCCTGGCGGAGGGGGATCAGAGTTATATGTATCGGTTCACAGTGACGCTCGGAGATCGAACCGTCATCGAAGGACGCGCCTCGATCTTTCTCAAGGCGGTGGCATGAGGGCACAGAAACGCGCATTGGTGACGGGCGGCAGCGGCGAGATCGGCGCCGCGATCTGTGAAAAACTCGCCGCGGACGGCTATGCGGTCATCGTGCATGCGCACCGGCATACGGAGGCCGCGCAGCAGTTGGCGGACAAGATCGCGGCCGGCGGAGGGTCCGCGACGGTGACCACGTTCGACATTACCGATGGGGCCGCGACCGGACAGGCGTTGCAGACTCTCCTCGCCGACGGGCCGATTCAGATCGTCGTCAACAACGCAGGCATGCATGATGATGCGCCGATGGCCGGAATGACAGCAGCACAGTGGATGAAGGTTGTCGATCTGACGCTGAACGGATTCTTCCACGTCACCCAGCCGTTGTTGCTGCCGATGATCGGAACGCGATGGGGCCGGATCGTGTCCATATCGTCACTGGCCGGAGTCACCGGGAATCGCGGACAAACGAATTACGCCGCGGCGAAGGCGGGCTTGCACGGGGCCAGCAAATCGCTGGCGATCGAGCTGGCGTCCAGAGGGATTACCGTCAATGTGGTCGCGCCCGGCTTGATCGAATCGTCGGCCACAAGACAATCCTTCACGCCCGAGCAGGTGGCAGCGATGGTGCCGATGAAACGCGTCGGCACGCCGGAAGAAGTGGCGGCACTCGTTTCATTTCTTGCTTCTGAACAAGCGGGGTACATTACTGGCCAAGTCATTGGCGTCAACGGAGGCATGGCGTGACATCGCCGCTCGGTAGCCCTACTGTTTCTTGGTGGGTTGTGATCCCGGCCTATAACGAAGCGGCGACGGTTCGTGACGTGGCCGTCCGCGCGCGAGGCCAGTGTCCCAATGTCATCGTGGTGGATGATGCATCGACGGATGGGACCGCCGAGGCGCTGGCCGGCCTCGATGTGACGTTGCTGAGAAACGAGAAGAATCTGGGGAAAGCCGGAAGCCTGTGCCGGGGATTCGAGCGGGCGTTGGCAGGAGGCGCGACCGGCGTGATCACGCTGGATGCCGACGGGCAGCATACTCCCGAAGAAATTCCATTGTTTCTCACCACGTCCCTGGACGATCCGAACGCCTTCCTTATCGGCGCGCGCCGCCGCGATCAGCGGAAGACGTCATTCTGGCGGTACGGCGCGAATCGCATAGCGGATTTCTGGATCGGTCGGGCCGCAGGGGCGCCGATCGAAGACAGCCAGTCCGGATTTCGCCTGTATCCGGCTACATTGCTTCGGGCAATCGACGTTCCTCATGAGCGGTCACGCAGCTTCGTGTTCGAAAGCGAGATCCTGATCGAGGCCGCCAGGCGGGCCATGGTCATCCGGAAGATCCCCGTTACCGTCATGCCGCGCGCCGGTCCTTGTTCCAGCCATTTTCGTCCCGTGTTGGACATCGTCAGAATCACCAGGATGGTAGCGTGGAAGATCCTTTCAAGGGGGCTGCCTTTGAGCGGATTGTGGTGTGTTCTTCGCGGCGCTGTTTCAGCCTGAACGCACAACAAAAAGAGATCATGGGCTGAGTCGTACGCAACAGATGCAGGTGGGAAGGAAGCGCCGGGAGGGAAAAGCGAGGCCCGGGTTGAGCCCGGACCCCATCGGTTCAGAAACAGAGCTACTGCGATCCGGCAGCCATCAACCGACCCTTGATGGCATTATCGAGATTGGTGATCCAGCCTTGGTAGGCCTGGTGGATAGTCTGCTTGTCCGCGTTGTAGTTGAGATTGACGCTGTCTTTGTAGGTGATGCTGTAGGACTTCGTCGTATAGTTGATGTCGACCACGGCGGTATGGCTGCGGGCGTTCTGCGTGCCGAGAATGTGCCCCGGCTTGTCGGGAGCCATGATCCACTTGAGACCAAGCCCGGCTTCAACAATGGCTTTTTGGACCTGGTCCATCGTGAGTTCTTTCCCCGTCGCGGTGCTCACGGGAGCGTCGGCGATATTGTAGATCTGTCCCGCGCCTCGGCACCCGGTTGCCACAACGATCATCAAGCACGCCACTGCGAAAGCGGATACGAGTCGTTTCATCGTTGTCCCTCCTCTCGATAGATAGGTTCGGATTGAAGCCCTCTTGCTCTTAGTATGACTGGCTGCATCAAGTCAAGCTGCCGGGTCGCGGTATCGGTCATTCTGGTCGCGACATAGCCCACTGCGTGCACGTGCGCGAGCAAGTCGTCCACCAGCATCAGGTTATCCGGGCCCATTCCCTTCTGATTCCATTTTGACATGGACCGGGGGAATTCCTGCTCGGCGGACAGGACGAATTCACTCGGGTGGCAGTAGAAGACGAGATGGCGCGTGCGTTGTCCGATCCACCGGATCATGCGCTGAAACTTGCTGAGGCCGACGGTGCGCAGCGTAGCCAGATTGATCGGGAACAGACAGGAGGAGGGAGGCACTTCCACGATGCTGCTGTCGCCGGGGTGATTCAGATTGTGGCGCGACGGGCGGTACGGGTCCCGGGGGGCTCCGAAATATTTGACGTAGTGGACGCGCCCGATCCCCATGTCGAAACGCCGGGCCGGAACCGAGGAGTCGTAGTGGTAGCCTTCTTCCTCGAGGACCCGGAGAGTGGTTTCGCTGATCCACAGGTTCGGTGCCCGGAACACGACCGGGCGGACGCCGGAGGCCTTTTCCACGGCATCCGTCGCCCGCCGGATCCATTGCCGCTGCTGCTCGTAGGGCGCGATGCGGAAATCCTCATCCTCTTCCAGTCCCCCGTGCGCCCACCCGTGGGTGCCGAGCTGGTGTCCGCGGTGGAGGCACTCGCGGACGAGATCCGGATAGGCTTCGGCGAATCTGCCGGCAAAGAAGATCGTCGCTTTGATGCGGACGCGATCGCACGTGTCGAGGAGTGACACCAGCCCGACGTGCGAACCGGGGACCCAGTCGCAATCGATCGTGAAGTAAAACTGTTTGCCCGGTTTTGCGGCCCGTCCGGAGCCCTGTGCGTTGAGCGGCGGGGCGGCTTGCCGGGATCGTTCAGTCCAGCCCATTACAAACCCTTCCGGGATGCGATGAATGCCGGCGTGTCATGCTGTAATGATCGGTGTTGACGCATGGGCGAGGGTCAGTCCGTTGTCAGCACGCCTTCGATTTCGACCAGCAGTTCCCTGCGGCAGAGATCACCCTGGAGATAGACAATCTGGCTCGATGCGAACAGGGGAATGTCGAGGGCCTGCCGGATCGCGTCGAGATGTTCCGGTTGCCGGACATAGACCTTGTATCGGCCGCGCGATGAAGGATGGCTGTGCGTTGTTTCCGATAATTCGTCGGCATGGGCAAACAAGGCGCGCAGGTTGTCGACGGTTTCCAGTGTCTGGGTTTCAGGGACGCCTATGTGGCGGCTTTCGTGCCCCACGACGCTGGCGGTGCCGGAGATGAATAGCTGCGTATGGAGGTCCGATTGGATGAGCGTGGCCCGCGCGAACGACGGGCTGCAGGGACCGTAATGTTCCGGGTATTCATAGGCATGAACCTGGCGGGGATTGCCCAGGTGAACGGCCGGGTGAGTTCCGGCAAGCACATAGAGCTGGAGCGGGCCTGAGCGAGTCCCGACCGCCGTTCCGGCCGGAAGTGATCCGGGGAATCCCTGCAGCCCATCGGCCAGCGCCTGATAGCGCCCGACGCAAAACCGGCGGTAGCGTTCCATGCCCTGTTCGTCTTCATTGATGCCGGGAAAGAAATTCCAGACGCGCCACAGATACGGATAGCCTAAATCCTGGACGTGCCGGAGCAGGCGCCGGTAGGCCCGCTCGGCTGTCATCTGCAGTCCCTCGCCCGGCTCCTCTTCGAGTTCAAGGGTGCCGGCGAGCATCTCGCCGCTCGTCGCGGCTGAAAATCCGTCGGTCCGGTGAACAGTGACCGGTTGGTCGCTGGTCCACACTTCCAGCTGTGAACGGCCATCCAATTGAGGAAGGTCCAACGTGATGACGGGGCAGGAGAGCGTGGGAGAAACCGGTGCGCCGAACGAGACGACGGCGAGGGGCGTATCCACGGAGCCGGCCAGCCAATGCGAGAGATCGGCGGCTTCGACATAGTCCACCCGCAGGTGGCCGGCGGCTTCGAGCACCCGCTCGGTCGCTCGCTGTGTTCGCAGGGCGTGGCGCTGTCTCATGTCGGCGTTCCGATGGCTAATTCGGCGCGTTCGCCTGGTTCACGGCGTAATCTTTGACTTCGGTCACGGTCGTTCTCGTACCCTGTTTGCGGCGGCGGGCGACGGCCCAATTTTCTTTCCAATTCAATACGAAAACGATGTAGTACACAACTTTAAACAGGAAAAGCGGGACGCGCGCCTGCGATTGCGCGAACACGTCTCCGGCCAGCAGGGAGAGCACCGCCCGCTCCATTTTCGGAGGCCGGTTGGTGGAGACGAAGAGTTCTTCGAACGCCGGCTGGTTGAATCGGTGGATGAACCAGGAAAAGGTTTTGATGCCCCGCCGGACCATCTGTTCGAATTCCCGGAGTTCCGCGGCGTAGTCCGGAGATTTGCGGAGATAGGCATCCACCACTTTGGCGCCCCGCGTGCCGCTATTGAGGGCCAAGTGGACGCCGCTGGAGAAGACCGGGTCGATGAAAGCGAACGCGTCGCCGATCATCAGATAGCCGTCTCCGGACATCGTGTCGCGCCGGTAGGAGAAATTCGCGGCGGCATAGGTTTGCGTCAGGGGTTTGGCCCGTTCCATGCGTTGCGCAATCGGAGGGGATTGTCGAAGCGTATCCAGGAGAAATTGATCCAGCGGGACCGTCCTCGACTTAATATAGTCCGGATGACAGACGACCCCGACGCTGGTCGTGCCGTCCTTGAAGGGAATCAGCCAGCACCAGCCGTCGTTCAGCCAGCCGGCGGTGATATTGCCTTCGTCCTTGCCCGGGAGGCGGCCGACTCCTTCGAAATGGCCGAAAATCGCCGCGCTGCTGTGTTGCTGACTGCGGCGCTTGCCGCCGAGCTGGTTTGAAAGAAACGTGTCCCGGCCGCTCGCGTCGACGACAAACTTCGCTTCCCAGGTTTGTGGCCGGCCGTCGCGATTCTCCGTGTGGACCAGTGAACTTTGGCCGGGACGGAATTCAACCCGTTGCGCCTTGACGCCTTCGTGAACCGTCACACCCCTGGCGATGGCATTCTTCATGAGAATGGCATCGAATTCCGACCGTTTGACCTCGAACGCGTACGGTTGGGATTCATCAAACGCTTTGGCGAAATAGAACATCTGGGAGCGGCCATACCGGTGCGAAATCATCTCGGCGCCGTATTTAATAATGCCGATCTGTTCGACGTCCGGGAGCACCCCCAGTCGTTTCAAGATGGGCAGCGATTGGGGTAACAGCGACTCGCCGATGTGAAATCGCGGGTGGGAATCTTTCTCCAGAATGTGCACATTCCACCCCTGCTCCGCCAGCAGGGTGGAGATGGTGGAACCGGCCGGTCCGCCGCCGACCACCAGCACATCGCAGGTGACGGGGGCGTGAGCGGATTCAGCTGCCGTGGCGTGTCCCAAGGAGAACTCCTTCAGTTACAGAGACGTCGGCGCGGAGTATACCCAAGAGACTTGACGTTGGCTAGGTCTGCGGGCTCCGCGAACGTGATTGCGGACAGGCCGCAGGCGCTCCGGCCCGTTGCTCCTTCCTGTCCGCCGTGCTAGCATCCCGCCCGCTCGAACAGTGTTCCTAAGTGATAGGAAAAAGACGTCACTATTCACAAGGAGGAATCCATGAGAGTCGGTTCCATGGTATTGGGCGCGCTGCTTCTGTTTTCGGCCACCGCCTGCGTGTCATCTCAGGTCAAGCTTCCTACGGCCGCAGTCGGAGGGAGTGAGAAAGCGTTGGGCCATACCGAAGGATCGGCGGTTGGGATCCTGCTTTTCGGGTATATCCCGATCATGCAAAACGGTCGCTTTGAGCGGGCCTACTTAGAGGCCGTGCAAAACGGCGGAGGAAGCAGGCTGACGGATGTCGAGATTTCAGAACGGTGGTTTTGGGGAGGGGTTTTGAATGGGTTTATATTCAAAGTTGAAGGAACAGCCGTCGCAAACAAATAGCAATGTGCCAGTGTTTTGCTCAACGAGGAGGCTTCTATGAAACGAGGGCTCATTCTTCTTGGCATGCTGCTCGTGTTGACGAATGCCGCGTGCCATTCCACGCAACTACGGATGCCGTCCGAGCCGATGGGCGCCAATGAGAGGTCGACGGGAATATCCGAAGGACATAGCGGCGGGTTCATGCTGTTCGGGTTTATTCCAATCAATCAGAACGACCGGTTCCAATCGGCGCTCAATACGGCCCTGGCAAAATCAGGCGGCACGCGTCTTACCGATGTCGTGATTTCCGAACGATGGTTTTGGACTCCGGTCGGTAACGGGTTAGTCTTCAAGGTGCAAGGAGTGGGTGTCGCTCCCAAGTAGTCACTGGTTTGCGGGAGCCGCATCGATTTCGATGGTGCTCCCGCACCTCTTTTCGCTGTAACATGTGCCGCCTGTTGCGGGCCGCTCAAGAATCCAGAAGGTATTCGGAGTCAGTATTTTCCGGGCCCTAGACCTGCAGTGTGGTTGGAGGTATCGCCCATGATGAATCCGGTGTGCCGAGGGGTCCTGTTCGTGCTGCTCGCTGCAATGAGTCCGGATGTCGTATGGGCGGAAGAGCCGGGCGAGCCGGTTCCTCAGATGCGGACGGAGAAGAAGGTCGATCTCTATCTGAGCGGTCATGTCATGGGGGTGATCCCGCGGGATAAAGATCTGACGGTCGGCGGGGCGGGTATCCCGCGCACCGATGTCCGCGGCACTGCCGGAGCCGGCATCAAGTTCGAGGCCTATCCCTGGTTCACCAACAAGATTCTTGGCGGCGAAGTTGAAGTCTTCGGCTTCGGAGGCAGCGTCCGCGCTCCGCGCATCACCTCCGGATCGGGGACCACTCAGGCGCAAGGCAGTTTGATTGCCGTCAATACGATGTACAATTTCATACTGCGGTACCCCGGCGAGACCGTGCAGCCCTACGTCGGGGTCGGCGGAGGCACCTCGATGGGGTTTCTCTACAATACGTCGATTCAAAGCGGCAACGTGGCCCTTTCGGGGAGTTCGGGGGATGTGGCGTTTGCGTATCAGTTTCTGGGCGGCGTCAAGACGTTCGTGACGAAGCGCGTGTTTCTGTTCGGCGAGTATAAGTATTTCGGAACGAAATACAGCTGGGACAGCGAAGGCGCCGGCAACTCCAAAGTGAAGCTCGACTTCCAGACCCACATCATATCCGGCGGACTCGGCTGGTCGTTTTAATCGGCTGGTTGAATCCGTCGCCGGGACCGGTATGAGTCTCCTCGACCGATTCTTCGTCTATCATCCTGAACCGTGGGAGGACCGTGACTGGAAAGCCGCGAGCGGTCTTCCGCTGGAAGACGTCTGGTTTCCGTCGGGCGACGGGACCAAGCTGTTCGGCTGGTATGTCGAGGCGCGGGCGGATGCCGCGGTGGTGCTCTGGTGCCACGGCAATGCCGGGTCCATCATCAATCGCCTGGAGAATTTGCGCGAGTTGTACCGGCTGGGACTGTCCGTATTTCTGTTCGACTATCGTGGATATGGGCGAAGCCGTGGGACGCCATCGGAAGACGGGCTCTATCAAGACGCGATCGGCGCCTATGATTATCTCACCAGGGTGCGTCAGATTCGACCGGAACGGATCGTGATCTTCGGCCGGTCGCTGGGAGCTGCCGTGGCTGCGGATCTGGCCTCGATGAAGCCGGCAGCCGGATTGATTCTGGAGTCGCCGTTCCCGTCGATCGCCGCCGTTGCCCGGCATCACTACGGCGGGATGCCGGTGCATTGGCTGCTGGGAGCGGAATTCCTGCTCATCGATCGCCTCCCGCAACTCTCCCTTCCCAAACTCGTGATCCACGGCGATCGGGATGACATCATTCCGATCGAGTTCGGCCGCCAGGTGTTCGAGGCCGCCAAACCGCCGAAGCAGTGGTATGCGATTGCCGGCGCGGATCACAACAACACCTACCAGGTCGGCGGGAGTCGCTACTTCCGTCAGTTTGCCGACTTCATTCGAACCGCGATCACGGCCTAGCCGAACAGTACCCGGATATTCTGAAATTAGCATTTGGTGATTGGCTCTCACATTTGCTACAGTGCGCCGGGCATTGCGGGATCGGCCGAGCCCGGGCTGGCTGAAACAAGGCAGGACGGAATGACGATCAAGATTGACGACAGAATGACCGATCAGAGAACGATGCGATATTGTGGGTTCATCCTCATGGCGTTGCTCTGGCTTTCAGGCTGCGCCGGGCACACCGGCTCGCCGGCCGTGTCGACAGGCCTGCCCGCCCCGACCGCGCCGCCGGTGCTGCTCGCCGATGCGTCCGCGAAGCCGACTGCCGCTTCCGATGCCGCGGAGAAGCCGTCCGACGATCCGTTCGATCCCTTTGCGAAGTCCGGAGAAGACAGTGTCGAGGAGTATGATCCGTGGGAGTCCCTCAATACCAAAGTCTTTGAATTCAACCGGCAGGTGGATCGCTGGGTCTTGAAGCCCGTGGCGCAGGGTTACAACTTTGTGATGCCGGACCCGGTCCAGATCGGGATCAGCAACGTCTTCTACAATCTCCGGTTTCCTTCCCGCTTTTTGAACAATGTGTTTCAAGGTAAGGTGCAGGGGGCTGCGACTGAGATGGGCCGGTTCATGCTGAATACGACCTTCGGACTCGGCGGAGTCTACGATGTGGCGAAGGACATGAACATCACCACACCCGAAGAAGATACCGGCCAAACGCTGGGATTTTATGGCGTCAAGCCAGGGCCGTATGTGGTGCTGCCGCTGCTGCCGCCCTTCAATGTCCGCGATCTGATCGGATTCGCCGGCGACATCGCGCTCAATCCCGTCAACTGGCTGGTGGCGCCGATCATTGAAATCAACGGAGTCCCTTCGGTGATCGCGCATAAGAACCGCATGACCAGCACGATGGTGCAGCTCGGCGGTCGGGTGTTTGAAATCGTGAACGACCGCTCGCTGAATCTCGAAAAGTATCAGGGGGTTGAAGAAGCCACCCTGGATCTGTATGCCGCGGTCCGGAATGCCTATCTCCAAAAGCGCGCCCGCGCGATCCGCGAATAACCGCCAAGAATAGCGTCGAACAAAGTGTTGGTCCGCTGCCGGCCGATCCGGCCGGTCGGCGCCCCTGTTCGTTCGCTTCAGTTCCCCCTCCGGATGTCCGACAAGGGGATGCGGATCTTGTGAGTCAACCCGCAAGGCGCATTTCCATTATGAATACTCCCGCATTCAGCCAGAGCCCGGGCTTTCCCGCCGCCGTCCATACGGCGCCGCCGGAGGTGTCGGTCTATGACGCCGCGCGGATCATGCACTGGCGGAAAGTCGGGGTCGTGGTCGTTGTCCGGGAGCATCGCCCGGTGGGGATCGTGACCGATCGGGATCTGACGACCCGAGTCGTGGCCAGCGGACTGGACCCCCGGTCGACCACGCTGGGCCGCATCATGACCGCGCCGTTGGTGACGGCGGCAGCCTCTGCGCCGGATGAGCAGGTGCTCTATTTGTTGGCGAAGGGGCGCGTGCGACAGATTCCGCTGGTTGACGGAGCGGGACATGTGACCGGATTGGCTGCCTGGACGCTTGCGGAATCCGGCGACGGATCGTCGTCGTTCGTTGCCACACTGGTTCGATCGACGGCGATCGTCCCGATGGTGAAGCGCCGGAAGTTCAGGCGGGTGCTCTATTGCCTACAGCAGGAAGTCCGCCTGCATCTTCGATGGATCGGGGCGACGGTCGCATTGGCCGCGGTCGGTGCGGTGGTTTCTCTGGTTGCGGTCGGGCACTGGAATCCGTGGAGTTCGTCCCCCGTCGCGTCGTTACAGGTGAACGACGCCGGCCGGTCGAGCAAGCCCGCTTCGGGCGCGACGCAGTCCCCGTACGCCGATCCGAAACCGGCGCCTTCTTTGCCTACCCAGCCCCGATAATCTCCAGTTCTCTCCCGATCTTTGCAAAAGCCGAGACGGCCTGTTCCAATTGAGTCCGCGTGTGGGCGGCGGACATTTGCACGCGAATGCGGGCCTGCCCTTTCGGCACGACCGGAAAACTGAATCCGACGACGTAGATGCCTTCCTGCAGGAGCCGCTCCGCCATGCGGGACGCGAGCGTGGCGTCGCCCAGCATCACCGGAATGATGGGATGATGGCCCGGGACGAGGCGGAATCCGAGCGCGGTCAATTGCGTCCGGAAAAAGGCGGCGTTGTCCCGCAGCTGCGCGCGCAATGCATCGCCTTGGGCGACCAGCTTCACGGCCTGGAGCGCGGCGGCTGCGATGACCGGAGGCAAGGCGTTGGAAAAGAGATAGGGCCTCGAGCGCTGGCGTAGGAGTTCGATAATTTCGGCTCGTCCTGAGGTGAATCCCCCGGCCGCTCCGCCGAGGCTTTTCCCGAGTGTGCTCGTCACGATATCCACTCGATCGACCACCCCGAAGTGCGCCGGCGTTCCACGTCCGTTCGGACCCAGCACCCCGGTCGCATGGCTGTCATCGACCATGACGATGGCGTCGTAGCGATCGGCCAGCTCGACAATGTGATCGAGTTTGGCGAGGTCCCCATCCATCGAAAACACTCCGTCGGTCGCGATCATGCGCAGCCGACTTCCGCGCGATTCCTGCAACCGGACTTCCAGGTCGGCCATGTCGGCGTGGGTGTAACGGAGACGCGTCGCTTTGCAGAGACGGATGCCGTCGATCACGCTGGCATGATTCAGCGCGTCGCTGATGACGGTATCCCGTTCGTCCAGCAGCACCTCGAAGAGGCCGCCGTTGGCGTCGAAGCAGGAACTGTAGAGAATTGTGTTGTCGGTGCCGAGAAAGGCGCTGATCGCCTGTTCCAGCTGAACGTGTAGATCCTGGGTGCCGCAGATAAAGCGCACCGACGCCATGCCATAGCCGTGCTCAGTGAGTCCGGTCGCGGCGGCCGTGAGGATGTCGGGATGGTTGGCGAGGCCCAGGTAGTTGTTTGCGCAGAGGTTCAGTACCGGGCCCTGCGCGACCCAGATGTCGGTCCCTTGCGGGCTGAGGAGCTGCCGCTCGTGTTTGTAGAGCCCTGCCGCGCGGATGTCGGCCAGTTGTTGCGTGAGCACCGTCTTGAGCGACGCGTACGCCATAGCTGGCTCAGGGGAACAAGACGACTTTGCCGCACTGTCCGGAATTGATCAACTCAAACCCTCTGGCGTAGTCGCTCATCGGGAAGGTATGCGTGACGATCGGCTTGATATTGAGTCCCGCTTTGAAGAGGCCGGCCAGGCGATACCACGTGCTAAAGAGACGCCGGCCGGTGATGCCGTGCACGCGGATCCCTTTGAAAATAATTTCGTTGGCGAGATCGAAGGAGATCGGTCCGGTCGGAATGCCGAAAAGCGTGACCCGCCCGCCGTTTTTCACGGCCCCGAAGGCCTGATGGAGCGCGCCGGGATGGCCGGACATTTCCAGCGAGGCATCGACCCCTTCTCCGGCGGTGATCTCGCGAATCGCCGCCGCGATCTGCTCGGGCGTCTCCGTTTTGGCGTTGAACACGTAGTCCGCCCCGACCTGTTTGGCCAGATTGAGGCGGTAATCGCTGACATCGGTGGCGATGATCGTGGCGGCCCCGGCGGTTCGGGCGACGGCGGCCGAAAACAATCCGGTCGGTCCGCAACCGGTGATCAGGACGGTGTGGCCGGTGAGGTCTTCCGCCAGAGCGGCATCGACCGCATTGCCGAGCGGTTCCTGGACCGAGGCGAATTCCGGCGGGATCGACGGGGACGTGTTCCAGAGCACATTCTCCGGCAGGACGACATACTCGGCAAACGAGCCGTCGCGATCTACGCCCAGAATGCGGTAGTTCCGGCAGACATGCGCCTGGCCGGTGCGGCACTGAAAACACAGGCCGCAGGTCAAGTGCGATTCGGCGGCGACGTAGTCGCCGAGCTTCACGCGCGTGACGTCCGCGCCGGCCTCGACCACCTCGCCGCACATTTCGTGGCCGATGATGCGCGGCGGATGAATGCGGCTGTGTGCCCAGGGATCCCAGTTGTAGATATGGGCGTCGGTGCCGCATAGCGACGTCGCCTTGATCTTCACGATGACGTCGGTGGGACCCGCGGTCGGGTCCGTGCAGGTCATCGCCGTCAACCCGGGACCGGCGGAGGTTTTCACGAGTGCGCGCATAATCGTATTCTAGCGTAACCGCATGACGGAGGCACGCGCCTGCCGAAAAAACGGGTTGCACTCACTCCCGGGGCTGAGTAGGATGATTTTATGCGTCATTCCGCGTCCAGTCCCCTCGCATTGCTGGCCGGCGTCCTCGGTCTCTGCCTCATTACGCTCACGGTCGTGCCGGTCGGTCCGGCGGCGGGATCCTCCCCGGAGGCTCCTGTTGCGCCATCCGGAACGCGCTGGGTAAAAATCGATCTGGTGACGGCCGATGCGTCCGGCGATATTCAAATGGGAAAGCCGTTCGATCTGTCGATCGCCGTCGGCGGCGTGGTCCAGGGCGGCGCTCCGCTGGTGGCGATTTGCGAATCGATATTGTTTCAGAAACAAGTGGTCGCGTTAGAGCCCGACAACGTCGCGACGGTGATGAAGGGGGCCGCTACGATGGAACCGATTCCGTCGGGCAAACTCACGGTCCCTCCCAAAGCGGCCAGAGTTCAGGTGACGGTCGCCCGCGTGAGAAAAGAGAAATTCGAACGGGTGCTCACCCGCGTCGTCTATGTCACGCTGGGAAGGCAGGAGGCGGCCGGCGAGAGTAGCGACGCTCCGCTCCCGAGTTCGGAAGAGCCGCCGGTCGCGGAGGCGGTGCAGGAGGAAGTGCAGCCGGATGCCCTGCCGGTCTCGGGCGGGCTGGTGGTCGAGGAGGATCTCCTGCCGATGCCGGCACCGGGACAGGGCAAAGCCTATTGGCAGCAGATCAGTTATCTGGTGAGCCGCAGTTGGAGCCGCACGGTCCGTCATGTGCGGCACGCGCCGACGAGCGAGACGGTGCGGGTGAAATTCCGGCTCTATCCCAGCGGACGGGTACAGTTGATCCAGATTGAAAAGGGATCCGGCGCGCGGGAAGTCGATGAAGCGGGGATTTATGCGGTGGTCCATGCCCAGCCGTTCCCTCCGTTTCCGGATAATATCGAGCCGGAAGCGGTCGATGTCCATGTGCGGATGCGGACGGGGGCGAAGACCGGAGCACGCGAGGTACAATCGATTACGAACAAGCAGGCAGGGGGAGCCGAGTCCGGCGCCGCGTCATCAAAAAAATGACGGACGAGCAGTGTGCGAGGCAGTGTCAGCGGGTAGTTCATCTCATGGAGGGGGCATGTATCAACAGACAATCGTGAAAACGGGAGTGTTGTGTGCGGCATTGCTGGCCGGGTGGCCGGCCGGGGCGGGCGCCGAGATGGCGCGCTGGGATCTGGATCCCGATCATTCCATCGTCGAATTCCGCATCGCGCATATGGTGGTCTCGAAAACAGCGGGCCGGTTCATGGACTACACCGGAGTCGTGGAAATGGATGTGGATGCGCACCAGTTCAAGACGATCGAAGCGACGATCAATACCGCGTCGGTCAATACCAACCATGAAAAACGTGACGCCCATTTGCGCAACGCGGACTTTTTCGACGTCGAAAAGTTTCCGGCCATGACCTACAAGATGAAGAGCTACAAGAAGACCGGCGAGGGCTATACGGCGCTCGGCGATCTCACTCTTCATGGCGTGACGAAGGAAATCACCCTGGTCGGTACCTTCAACGGCGTCACCAAAGATCCCTGGGGCAACACCCGGGCCGGGTTCACGGCCGAGGGAAAGGTGAACCGCAAGGATTTCGGCATGGTCTGGAACAAGACGCTCGATACCGGCGGGTTCGTCGTCGGCGACGATGTGAACATCCGTCTCGACATCGAGTGCATCAAGGCCAAGAAGCCGTAGCAGTTTCCCGCTCCTCTTATATCCCGGCCGCCTCGCTTCGTGAGGCGGCCGGGCCGCTCCCCCGCCCGTATCCACCGGAGAATCTATGAAGGCCATGCTCCTCGACCATGCCGGAGATGTGGCGGGCAGCCCGTTGCAGCTTTGTGACATCCCCATGCCCGTGCCGGGGCGCGGCGAGGTACTCGTGAAGGTGCATGTCTGCGCGGTCTGCCGCACCGACCTGCATGTCATCGAGGGAGAGCTGCCCGATGTGAAGCGCCCGTTGATTCCCGGCCACCAGGTCGTCGGGACGGTGGCGCAACTGGGGGAAGGGGTGACGGAAGTGCAAGAAGGCGATCGTGTCGGGATCGCCTGGCTCCAGGGTACGTGCGGGACCTGTGCGTTCTGTACAAGCGAGCGGGAGAATCTGTGTCTGAAGGCGAGATTTACCGGGTATCAGGTCGACGGCGGCTATGCGGAATATGCGGTGGCGCCGGCCCGTTTCGCCTATCCCATTCCACCGGCCTTCGCCGATGACGAAGCCGCGCCGCTGCTCTGCGCCGGCATCATCGGCTATCGCGCGCTGCGATTGAGCGGCATCAAGCCGGGCCAGCGGCTCGGGCTGTACGGGTTCGGGGCGTCCGCGCATATCGCCATCCAGATCGCGCGTCATTGGGGGTGTCACGTGTACGTCAGTTCGCTCAAAGCCGAGCACCAGGCGCTGGCGCGCGAGCTGGGCGCGGTGTGGGTCGGTGGCGCGCACGATGCCCCGCCGGATCCGCTCCACGGGTCCATCATCTTTGCGCCGGCCGGCGAGCTGGTGCCTCCCGCCTTGCGTGCACTGGAGCGGGGCGGCACGCTGGCGCTGGCCGGCATCCACATGTCGCCGATCCCGTCGCTGGACTACGATCGCGATGTCTTCGGAGAGCGGGTCCTGCGCAGCGTCACGGCCAATACGCGGCAGGACGGCATCGACCTGCTGCGCGAGGCGGCCGCCATTCCGATCACCCCCCGCACCGTCCGCTATCCCTTGCCGCAAGCCAATCAGGCGTTGCAGGCGCTCAAGGCCGGATCGTTTCAAGGCGCCGCCGTGCTCACAATCTGATCCGGCCCCATCTAGTAATCGCCCATGCAGATTAGGTAGATTGAACGGCTATGCGTTGCACCATTTCAGCACTGATCGTCACCCTGGGGATCGGCTTCAGCGGAGCCGCCTGGGCGTTGGAGTTTACCGCCGACCGGATTACCAAGATCGACGGCCGCACGGGCAAAGACAATATCTACTACCGCGACAACATGTGGCGCATCGAGCATCACACGATGGGCCCGGTCAACGTCAGCATCGTGCGCAAAGACAAACAGGTCGTGTGGATGCTGCTCTCGCGGATGAAGCGCTTCAAGACGCTGTCCTACAGCGCGGAGCAGGACTTGTGGGTGACGGAGAAACTGGACGGCGAAGTCTCCCGCGAGGAGATCGGCCAGGAATCCCGGGAAGGCCATCCCACGACCCTCTATGAAGTCGTGACAAAGCACGGGGAGCGGACCGAGGTCTATTATCAGTGGGTGGCGACCGATCTGCATTTTCCGATGAAACTGGCAAAAAAGGACGGCAGCTGGATCGTGGAATATCAGCATGTGAAATTACGGGCGGTGACGGACTATTTGTTTCAGCTCCCGCTGAACTTTCAGCCGCTGGAGGAATTCAACAAGGAACCTGGTCCGGAACACAAAGAACAGGGCATGTAACCATCAAGGAGGAGTCGTCGTGCGAAGGGCAAATATCTTGGCCGGTGCTGTCGTCGCAGGGCTGTTGGGAGTTGCGGGGTCGGTCTGGGCGCTGGATGTCGGAGATGTGAAGCAGGAATGGACGCCGGAAGGGAAAAAGTTGGCCGCCGAACGGGTGAAGCTGCCGGCGTATGACGAGATGGTCCGCATTCCGGCCGGGCCGTTCACGATGGGCAGCGACAGAAAAACGGATAAGAATGCCTACCTGGTCGAGATGCCGCAGCGCTCGGTCTATCTCGATGCCTACGATATCGATAAATACGAAGTCACGACCGTTCAGTATTTGAAGTACGTCCTGGCCACGAACCGCGACCCCCAAGTGGATTGGAAGTTCGACGGCGGCAATTTTCAGGACACGATGGTCTCGCATCCTATCATGCATGTGACCTGGTTCGAGGCCGACGAGTATTGCAAATGGGCGGGGAAGCGTCTGCCGACCGAAGCCGAGTGGGAAAAAGCAGCGCGGGGTGCGGCGGATACCCGTATTTATCCCTGGGGCAATGAAATGGCCGGCCTGTCACGGGCCAATTTCGGCCGGACCGGTTTGTCCGGTCCCGTGCGCGATCGTCCCGAGCGGTTACTCTTATATCCCCCGATCATCTCGGTTTTTAAGTACGACAACGCGGCGAGCCCGTACGGTGTGTTTCAAATGGCCGGCAACGTCGCTGAGTGGGTGTCCGACTGGTACGACAAGGATTACTACAAGACCGCGCCGGACAAAAATCCCAAGGGGCCTGACAAGGGCTCGCAGAAAGCCTTCCGTGGCGGCGGCTGGATCGACAGCACGCCGAGCGTGCGCGTCTCGCAGCGGAACGGGACCGATCCCAAGACCTCGATGAACTGGATGGGCGTCCGCTGCGCCCGCGATGCGAAAGACGGCGACGCGCCTGTTGCCGCTCCGGCGCAGACGACCGTCACTCCGTAAGTGTCAATTGCTCAGACGGCCGGTCCGGTTTCACGGGCCGGCCGTCTCGACCTCTTCCGTGTCCCTCCGCTAGCAAGTATCTGAAGATCTGTATGCGGCCGCACCCATGATTCAAGGATGCGTCTGGTTGGGTGCTCTATGCCGTCAAAGGCAAACTCGGCAAATGAGACGACCTCGTACCTGGCACAATGCTCGATCTGAAGTCCATACAAGAAAAGGAAGGCCGTTGAAGGCCTGCTCCTAGCGTTTGAATAGGCGCACGTAGTCATCGAAGATAAAAAGCCGATTGCGTTTCTGGCCGGTGAACTCCTTCAAGATACCGAGCTTGACGAAGTCCTCAATCAGCGCAGCGGCGGTGTTGGTCTGGGCTTGGATAAGATTGGTCACTATCTTGATATTAGTTACCGGTGCCCGGTATAGTGATCGCATAAGTGCTTGAGCGTTGGTTTGGCGCCGCAGGTGGAACGTGGGCATGTGTTTGCGTTCAATGCGTTCTTTCAGCGCCAGAATGTCCTTGAACACTTGTATGGACAGGCCGGTCGTCTCGCGCAAGCCGAGCAGAAAGAACCGCAACCATGGTTCTAACTTGTGCGTGGTACGGACGGCCATCAGTTGATCGTAATATTCGCCCTTGTGCCGATCGAAGAAATCGGAAAGATAAAGTGCGGGCTTGTGCAGGAGGCCGAAGCTGACTAGATAGAGTACGATAAGCAGCCGGCCCAGCCTGCCATTTCCGTCGAGGAATGGATGGATCGTCTCAAATTGGTAATGGATAAGCGCGACTTTGAGCAGGTGCGGGACATGAATTTGGTCGTTGTGCATGAACTTTTCCAGATCGCTCATGAGGTCAGGCACATGCTGGTGGTGCGGCGGGACAAATGTGGCGTGCTTGAGGCTAACGCCGATCCAGTTTTGGCTGGTGCGAAATTCTCCGGGTTGTTTGTGCGTGCCTCGCACTCCTCGTAGCAGCACTGCGTGCGTCTCACGCAGGAGCCGGTTGGATAAGGGCATTTGACTCAACTGCTTGATGGAAAAATTGATTGCCTGGATATAGTTATGCACTTCCTGCCAGTCGTCACGTTTTTCCGGATCGACGTCGAGCTTGCCTACCAGTGCCTCTTCAATGTTGGTCTGGGTGCCTTCGATGCGGCTTGAGGTCGTGGCTTCCTTGGTGATGTGCATCCGGATGAAGAAGTCCACATCCGGGATGAGTTGGGAAAATGCGTTCAACTCTCCAAGTAGGCGATTGGCCTCTTCCAGAAGTGTGAGAATCTGTGGGTCGGAAACGATCCATTCCTGGTTGATCGGAGTCGGCAGAAAGCTCCGATATTCGTACCGTTGCTCATGCTCACCAGCCTTAAACTCGCTGATCTTCATAGACATCTGACTCTTCCTCACCGAATTTGATGTAAGGCAATCGCTATGTCAAATTCATGGTGCTAAATTGATATAAGGTGCACCGTATGTCAAGTGAGAATGAATCCGATTGAGCCCCTGATTTGGTCCCTCTCGATCACGATTTATCACGGCGAAGGGCATCAGATTTTCAATCGAAATACCCAAGTCGGCGGGGGCAGTGCGGATGAAATCGGGCTAAGGAGTTGAAGAAGGTTGCCGAGTAACCCGCCGGATTCTGCTCAATACAAGGCGCTCGACGAAAAGGGAGGCCAACCTTTTTGAAGCAGGCTATCTACGCCGTCAAAGGCAAAGTCGGCAAAGGGGAAGATCTTGCGCCGGGCACGATGCTCGATCTGAAGTCGATGCAGGAGGCCGGCGAAGAAATCTACAACATCCCGGTGTCGGACGAGGAAATGAAGAACGTGGTGGAGTCGGTGTACGGAGAGATACCGGAGGTGGAGTGACTGACAGTACTTGATAAGGGTTGATTGCTCAAAAAGTCGTCGAGATCCTATCCTTACATAGCATGAAAGTCCCATGTGATCGCTTTCTTGAAGTTTATAGGAGGAACAATAATGGCTTTCTGATTTAGTGAAATGTCTCTGATCGACAATGCAAATGGCTGGTCTAAGGAGATGGAAGTAGGGAGCTGATAAGCGATAGCGAGGCAAATCGATTCGCTCGTAGTAACCTGCTTGTCTGAAGATACGAAGCGTTCTTGATGCAGCTCGTTGCATTCCTCGCCAACTGGAATGGACTGAGAAAACCTTACGGGGGCATATTCTTTTTCAGCAGCGATCAAGATGGTATTGCCCGGTGTGTAAGCGAGACTACCATTCACTGGTCTTGCTTCTATAATGATCCAGGCGAAATCTCCTGTACTATCTCCAGACCATAAAGGAATCACAGGTACCAGTATTCCTACAAATGCAAGGATATGCCTGTTCATTGGCACGATCCGAAGGTCGATCCCAGGGAGCATAATTGTGGAATTTGCAGTTCCTGCATGTTGTTTCGTTGGCAAACTTTCGGCTCGGCGTTCCAATGCCATGCAGCCAGGCAGTCCGAGTACAGCAAAGGTGATTACAACGAGAAGAACCTTAGTCATTGAAACCATGGAGCCCAGATCCTCCTGGAATGGTTGCTAACTTCCTAGGTTGTATCGAGTGGTCTAGTCACTATGGATGCGGGACTCTCTAATTATAGCCAGTTCCAGATCCACTTTGACTGGTATGGAGAATGTAAGCCGCGTTCCATCTTGTGTTTACCAACCGCTCGACTTTGCCTAAGTTGTCTCGGATACTTCGAAGATCAATTCAAATTGAAGCTATTTCTTAAAAATCAGCCTCGGCTCGGTCATGTTCCCCATCGAGACCGCTACCAGCTCCCACCCGCTTGACCCAAACTCGTTCAGCTTCGTTTGCATCGTCTGCGTATCAGGAAGTACCTCGACGATTTGGTACTGAAACCGCTTCGGCTCTTGCGCCTTCGCGGTGAACGGCTCTCCTATGAGCAGCAGGAGGCCCAATGCGCCGAGGTTGATACCTGCGATCATCCAGGCCAATGACGGATGTATCTTCTGCATAGGTCACCTCCGTGTACGTGTGTGTGAGAGCGGTGTTGACCGCGAATCTATTCCGGCGTCAACAATCTCTATGCTACACCATGCTGATTGAACCATTCTCGCAGCCGGTTCCATCCGTCTTCTGCCTGCTGCTTGCGATAACTTGGGCGATAGTCGGCGAAGAAGGCGTGCGGCGTGTCGGGATAGACGACGATCTGGGACGGACTGTTCGCCGCCTTGAGAGCAGCCTGCATGCGTTCGACCGTGTCGAGCGGAATCCCCTGGTCGCTTCCGCCGTAGAGCCCCAGCACCGGCGCATTCAAACTTCCCCCGACATCCACCGGATGCTTCGGCTGCAGTTCACTCTGGCTGCCGACGAGCTTCCCGTACCAGGCGACTCCTGCTTTGAGCTGGCGGCTGTGCGCTGCATACAGCCACACGATTCGCCCGCCCCAACAAAATCCTGTGATACCAAGCTTCTCGATGTCACCCTCGCCGTTGGCTTTGATCCAGGCGACGGTTGCATCGAGGTCTGCTAGGACTTGCGCGTCCGGCACCCGCGACACGACTTTGCGGATCTCATCGATCCCGGACAGCTTCGCGACATCGCCCTGTCTGGCATAGAGTTCGGGAGCGATGGCAAGGTAGCCCAGCCTGGCGAACCGTCGGCACACGTCTTTGATATGTTCATGGACGCCGAAGATCTCCTGGACAACTAACACGACGGGGAACGAACGTCCCTGTGACGGCATGGCGCGATAGGCCGGGAGATCGCCATCGCTCGTTGGGATGCGGACTTCACCGGCGGTCAGCCCCGCCGCGTCTGTCGTGATGGTTTCGGCCGCAACGGGACGGACGGCCAGTGCAAATCCCACTGCCAGCGTGGACACCATGAAGTCGCGTCTGGTCATTCCCGGTGCGGTTTGATCATCGCCCTGGTTCTGCTCCATCTGATGCACTCCTGTGATTCGTATGTAGAGGGATTCCTAGGGATGCGCGACGCGCCAGTTGTGGCCGGTGCCGAGATCGACTTTGAGCGGTACTGAGAGGTGCAGTTGCTTGCCGACGCCTTCCATCTCGTGTTTCACGAGCCGCTTGGCTTCGTCCAGTTCCTTCTCCGGCACTTCGAAAATCAATTCGTCATGGACCTGGAGGATCATCTTCGTGTGCGGCATGTCGTGATGGAGGGCCTTGCTGACGTTGATCATCGCCACTTTGATCAGATCGGCGGCGGAGCCCTGGATGGGGCTGTTCACCGCCATGCGTTCGCCGAAACCGCGCTGCACGGGATCGCCGCTCTGCAATTCGGGAATTGGCCGACGCCGCCCCAGGATCGTGGTGGTGAAACCTTTCTCTTTGCCTTCGGCGATATTGCGATCCATCAAGGCGCGCACGCCGGCATACTTTTCAAAATAGGTCTCGATGTACTTCTTGGCTTCCGCCTGCGGCACGCCGATGTTCTGCGAGAGGCCGAAGGGGCTGATGCCGTAGACGATGCCGAACACCACACTCTTGGCCGCCCGCCGCATCTCGCGGGTGATTTGCGAGGCCGGAAGATGGAAAATGTCCATGGCGGTCGCCATGTGAATGTCTTCGCCCTTCTCGAAGACTTCGAGCAAGCGTGGGTCCTGCGATAGATGCGCGAGGATGCGTGGCTCGATCTGGCTATAGTCGGCGCAGAGCAGGGTATGGCCTTTCGGCGCGATGAAGGCCTCGCGAATGCGCAGGCCGTAGTCGCCTTTGACCGGAATATTCTGCAGATTGGGATCGGTCGAGGACAGCCGGCCGGTGGCGGCGACGGTTTGATTCAGCGACGTGTGGAGTCGCTTGGTTTCGGGATTTACTAATTCGGGTAGAGCATCGACGTAGGTCGATTTGAGTTTGCTGATACTGCGATAGCTCAGGATCTGCGCGGGTAAATCGTGCTGTGTCGCGAGCTGGGTGAGCGTGTCTTCGTCGGTCGAATAGCCGGTCTTGGTTTTGCGGCCCGGTTTGAGGCCGAGCTTCTCGAAGAGCACCACGGCCAGCTGTTTCGGCGAATTGATGTTGAACTCGCCGCCCGCCAGGCCGGCGATGGTCTCCATCATCTTGTCGAGCTCGTGCTCCAATTCCTTGCTCAAGACCCGCAGCCCCTCGACGTCGAGCAGGAAACCGTTCCGTTCGATCTCGGCCAGCACCGGCACGAGCGGCATTTCAATGTCATGAAACAGTTTCAGGCTGCCCTGGGCGGTCAACCGTTCGATCATCACCGGGGCCAACTCGGCCAGCACGGCGGCCTGTTCGGCAGCCTCGTCGCGCGAGCCGGTCTCTTCATCGAAGAGCGATTGCGGCGCCTTGGCTTCGGGGCGGGACTCGCCCAGGCGATGCCCCACGGCTTCCATGGCGATAGTGGCGAGGCTGTGGTCGCGGCGATTGGGATTCAAGAGATAGTCCGCGACCATCGTATCGAGATAGGGGCCGGCGACGGTGACGCCGATGCGATGGAAGGCGAGCAGCGTGGCTTTCAGGTCGTGCACGACTTTGGTGCGCGTCTGATCATGCAACAGCGTCGTGATCGGGCGCATGTAGGTATGCACGTCGAGCGGGAAGAAGGCGGTCTGGCCTCCCGATGAGAGCGCAAAGCCGAGCACGTCGGCCCGGACGCTGGCGCCGCCCGAAAGGAGGCATTGCACGGCGAGCGGACTTCCCGCCGGGAGGCTGTTGACGAACCGTGCTGCGGAGGGCTCGTCCTGGATGATCGTGAGTGCTGCTGCCGGAGCTTCGGCCGGCTTGGTTACAGGTTGCAGCGTTTTCAGCAGAGCCGTGAATTCGAGTTCCCGGAGCAGGTCGGTCAGTTGATCCTGATGGGGCGGCTTGACCCGGAAAGCTTCTGCGTCGAATTCAACCGGGCTGTTCACGTCGATGGTCGCGAGCTTGCGGCTGAGCCGGGCATTGTCGGCCTGTTCGATCAGCATCGCTTTGATGCGGGGCGGCGCGACTTCTTCGACGCGGCGGAGCAATTCGTCGATCGTGCCGAACTGTGCGATGAGCTTGATCGCCGTTTTTTCACCAATGCCTTTGACGCCGGGAATGTTGTCCGAGGCATCGCCCATGAGCCCCATGATCTCGATGACCCGCGCCGGTTCGACGCCGAACTTCTCCACGCATTCGGCTTCGCCGGACCACTTGTCTTTCACCGGGTCGTAGATGCGGATGTGGGGCGTGACGAGCTGCAGCATGTCCTTGTCGCCGGTGACGATCACGACGTCATCGCCGGCGCGCTCCGCCTGTTTCGCGAGCGTGCCGATCAGGTCGTCCGCTTCGTAGCCCGCCTGTTTCACCGCGGGAATGTTCAAGGCTTCCACGGCCCGGTGGATGTAAGGGATTTGCGCGCTCATGCCGTCGGGCATCGGAGGCCGTTGGGCTTTGTATTCTTTGAACTCTTGATGCCGGAGCGTCGGCCCCCGTTCATCGAACGCGACGACGATTCCGTCCGGTTTCCGCTCGCGCAGGATCTTCAGCAATGTAGTCATGAATCCGTAGACCGCGTTGGTTTGCAGGCCTTTGGAATTGTTCAGTGCAGGGAGCGCAAAGAACGCACGGTAGATGTAGGCGCTCCCGTCGATGAGATAGAGCGTCTTGCGGTTGGAGTCAGTCGTCGGCATGGCGGCTCAGCAATCGGGCGCGAGGGTCAGGGGCGGTTTGTCGAACTTGGTGCGGATGGCGTTGAGGGCCTGCAAGACGGTCGGCTGGCCGACGATTTTTGCTTCCAGCCGGCGCTTGCCCGGAAAATCCAAGAGTGAGATGCCGATGAGCATGGTCAGAATACCTTGACCGGGGAGAAACAGCATCGCGAATCCCGCCAGGAGAAAGACAGCGCCGACCGCGTTCTTGACGATGAGGCCGACCCAGCGAAGGACGGGATGGTGATCCTTCATCCAATGGCGCGGGGTTCTGGTGTCAAAATAATCCGCGGGGAGCCGCACCATGATAAACGGGATGGCAATCAGAGTGCCGATGAACCCGACCAGCGAACCGACGGTGAGCCAGATAAGCACGTGGACCGGGACATATTGTGTAATGGTCGCGAGAATGGCATCCATGGGGGAGGGATCCTAGCACGGGGATCCTCTCAACCGGAAGGGCTGGGGCCTGTATGGTTTACCTCATAAAGGAGGGCGTCATATAATGGTACGGCGTGTCCGGAGCGGGTGAATCCTTTATGGCCTTCCGTACTCTTATATCCCGGCGATTCATGACGTTGCTGCTGCTGCTGTGTCTTTTCGTTGGTGGCGGCCCGGTTCCCGTTTTGTCTTTGGCTGCCGAGAGCGACGAGCTTCAGATTGAAGTCAGCAAGAAGGGACTCGGGAAAGAAGTCGTGATCACGCAGGGGACCAAGGAGTGGTTCATGCTGATTGAAGTCACGCCGGAGAATACGGTGGTGGTCCGTCAGGAGAAGGATCGCGACAAGTATCTGGTCGATGAAAGCGAAACGCACGACCGTCCGCTCGTGTCTGCCGAGGTGGACGCGGCCATTGCCGATTATATTAACAGTGTGAAGGCCCGCGCCAAGAAGAAGTAACGGTCTTATGTCGAAGAAGCCCAAGTTCGTCATCTTTGCTCACAACGCCACCTACGACAAGTTGCATCAAGTCGCGACGCTCGGCATGACGGCTGCGGCGATGGGCAAAGACGTGATCATCGTCCTGTTGTTCTGGACGATCAAGAAACTGGCCGAAGGGAGGATCGATCAGATCGATTTTCCCCTGGAGTATGCCGCCTCAGCGGAGGAAGTCACCCGCCTGTTGAAAGAGAAGAAGGTGCCGAAGATTTCAGAAATGTTTCAGGATGCCAAGCATGTCGGCCAGCTTCGTCTGATCGCCTGCAGCGCCGGCCTGGAATATATGGGCGTGGACGGCCAGGCGGTTGAGTCAAAGGTCGATGAAGTTCTTGGGTTACCCGCGATTCTGAGCTTGACCGCCGAAGCCGAGACGAAACTCTTTATTTAACGAGATTTCTTCACTCCCACCCGATCGCAAAACTCGGTCAGTTTGCACTTGCTGCACCAGGGAGAGACAGGCTGGCAGAGGTTCTGCCCGAAGGGCACCAGCAGATCGTTGAAGGTGATCCAATATTGCGGGGGAAGTTTCCGGCGCAACGCGCCTTCACTCTCGTCGGGCGTTTCGGTCTTGATGTAGCCCCAGCGGTTGCTGATCCGGTGGACGTGAATGTCGACGCAGATGCCCGGCTTGCCGTAGCCCACCGTGACGACGAGGTTGGCGGTCTTTCGTCCCACCCCTGAGAGCGTGACTAGTTCGTCGATGGAATCGGGCACGACTCCGCCGTATGCGTCCAACAGCCGTTGACAGATCTGATGAATGGATTTGGCTTTTGTCCGGTAGAAGCAGACCGGATAGATGGCCTGTTCGATCGTTTCAACTGGCAGCGCCAGCATCGTGGCGGGTTTATGCGCCAGGGCAAACAGCCGCTCGCTGGCTTCTGCGGTGGTTTTATCTTTGGTGCGGAGGCTGAGGAGACAGGAGATCAGGATACGGAACGGATCGCGGTTCGATTCACGCGCCACGACTCCCACGACCGGTTCCTGCCATTGACGGATCTCTCGCCTGACGATCCTGATGGCGGCATGGATCTGGTCCTGACGCATCTGGTCCGACTAGCGTGGAGTGGAGGACTGCTGACCGAGGAGAGCTGAGCGAACGTACAGCCGGTGGGCTATCAGCTACTCGGGCTTCCGCTTGGACAACCACTTCTGACGGCGGCGTTGAGCTTCGCGCAGTTTCGCTTTCTTCCTGACGCTCGGCTTTTCATAGAAACGGCGACGCTTCAGTTCGCGGAACAAACCTTCGCCTGCCAGCTTCTTCTTGGCAACCTTCAGTGCTTTTTCAACGTTGTTATTGAAAACTTTAATTTCCATCCGGTCCGACTTTCCACTTTCTCAGGCCGTGCCTGTCTGCACCCATGACACTACGTACTAGGCGGCGGAGTGTAGCATAGCCCCCTGAGTTCCTCAAGACTGTTGAAGATCTTGGTCATTTGCCTGGTCTGATTGTCAGCAACTGACTGATTTCGTTGCATTTTTATATTCGTTTTGGCTGTATGCAGCCCGGCTTCTGTTGCGGCGATGGCCAGGATCATTCCAACGGTGAGATCGGATTGCACAGCCGGCGATAGAAACTGTCGAATGGCGGCGATGGTTTGTCCTGCCTCACAGGAGAGTTCTGCGATTGTGAGCGGAATGTCGGTCGCCTGTTCAAGTGCGGATGCCAGCAGCAGGGGACGGTTTGCCTGATCGGCAGGAAGTCGTCTGGCTCGTGAGAGCGCTTCATAGGCCTCGCAGTCGTTCCGCATCAACCTCGCCAGTTTTTGACTCAGGCTGCCGAGGGATTGCTCGGCTGTCGATTGCTTTCCGATTCGCGCTCCCATGGTGCCCAATGATGCCGCGAGCGCTCCCGCCAGCGCCGCAGCGCTGCCACCTGCCGGTAGCGGTGTAGCCGAAGCCAGATCATGAAGATACCCGGCAATCGTCGGCGTGGCAGCGGCCTGCGGCTGAGTCGATTCGGCTTCCGCTAATCTGGTTTCCAGAATCTGAGTGGCGTCGAAGTTCCCGATCTGCAAGAGTGACGAAGCGGCCTGATCCAACGCGGCTTGGGGAACGAGGCCGATCAACTCGCTCCCGGCAATCTCCACCCCGGCTTTGGCTGCTTCGATTTGCACTGCGCGGAAGGCTGCGGCCATCGACGTGACATGGTAATCGGTGAGATTCATCGAGACTTGCACGATCCCGCGGCTGGCCAGCGCCACGCCGATCGCTTTGAGGCAGGGCAGGCCGCCATTAGAGTGCCGGATCGTGCGGGCGATCGCCTTTGCGATATTGAGATCGGCCGTGTTCAGATTCACATTGAAGGCGATGAGTGGATGCCGGGCGCCGATCACAATGGCCCCTGCGCTCTCATGGAGACGGGCGGGTCCGAAGTCCGGGCGCCAATTCCGGTCGCCCGCCATTCTCGCTCCCAGTCCGGACAATCCTCCCTGCCGGATCGTTTCCAGCCTGGTCCGGTCCGGATGACCGGACGCCTGCTCATAGAGAAATACCGGGATCTGCAATTCGGCGCCCACGCGTTCGCCGAGCCGGCGGGCGAGCTGCACGCAGTCTTCCATCGTCGTGTTCTGGATCGGGACAAACGGGACGACATCCGTTGCCCCGATGCGTGGATGCACGCCGGCATGGCTGCGCAGGTCGATCAGCGTCGTGGCGGCCCGTATCGCGTGAAATGCGGCGTCACTGACCGCATCAGGATCGCCCGCAAAGGTCAGCACGGAGCGATGGTGATCGGCATCGCTCGTTCGATCCAGGAGCCGGACGCCCGGGACCGATTCTACCGCCGCGGTCAGCGCCTGAACGATGGCGGGATTCCGGCCTTCGCTGAAATTGGGGATGCACTCGACGATCTTGTTCATCAACGATCTCTCCCAGGATGCTGAAAAATCGCGCCAGCGGCGTTCTCGTCTGGCTTAGAGGGCTCAACGTACCAGAGCGTACGCCTCGCCTCTTCGCTTGCTGCGGCCTTGCCCGCGGAGCGGCGCGTTTCGGCGCGCCGGGGTTGGGCGGGTGAGAACAGCGGCCATTTTGAGCATCCTGTGTTTGCAATCCGCTATCGACTGGAAATGAAAAAGCCGGAGGTTCACGTCCCCTCCGGCTTGCTCTGGCTTCAGGTGCGAAGCCGTCGTAGCGTTACTTGGTCTTCTTGACGAAGGCTTTATAGATCCGGCCTGAAGATGCCTGCTCTTCTTCCATGCCGACCATTTGATGCCCCGTCGTTTCGCACCAGGCGGGCATGTCTTTCTTGATGCCTTCGTCGTCGGATACCACCTCAAGCACCTGCCCGAGGGTCAGTTCCTTGATCTTTTTCGAGGTCAGAATAATCGGCATGGGGCAAAAATATCCGAGTGTGTCGAGCTTCACATCAGCCTGCATCGTCGGTATCTCCGTCTGTCAGCGATTTATATGAAGAGGTTCACGCTGCCCTGTTTGGCTTCCGCCAGATAGGTCGTGACCCCGGCGAATTGATCGATCCCGTCGATCAACGTGTCCTTGGTAATGCCCATGAGGCCCATCGTCGTGGTGCAGGCGATGAATCGCACGCCCAAATCCAGAGCCGTCTCCATGAGCTCGGGAACTCCCGGCATCCGGTTCTGTTTCATGACGAGTTTCATCATGCTGGTGCCGAGACCGCCGAAGTGGAATCGGGAGAGCGGGAGATTATCGGCGCCTCCCTTGTTCAACATGCCGAACATGCGGCGCAACCAGTCTTTCGCCGAGCTGGTGGCTCCCTTCTTTCGGATCGTGTTCAATCCCCAGAAGGTGAAGAACACGGTGACCTGCATGCCCATTGCGGCAGCGCCGGTGGCGATGATGAAGGCCGCCATGGCTTTGTCCAAGTCACCGCTCAGGAGGACAATCGTCACCCTGTCCGGTTTCGATTCCTGCAACTGCGCCAATGTGGCAGAGGGTTCTATCTGCGTCATCTGCATGGGTGCCTCAATTCGATGGTGCGGTGCGAACGACCGCTATTTTCAAGGTGTTTTGACTATAGTCTCCGTATCTTTTTCTTGTCAAGGCAACGAGCTTGACCGCACTCGCGAGGCTGGCTATAGTCCCGGTCGAACGGGTTTTGGCAAGACATTGGATGCTTCTGCCGCATGAGCACTGCTCTCGAACAGGATTCCGCACCGCTCCGCAGTCCTCCGTTGTTGGGTTTCTGGTATGCGGCCGCGCCCAGTTCCGATGTGGCTCCCGGCGTCATGAAGGGTGTGGTGCTGCTGAGCACGCCGATTCTCCTCTGCCGTACCAGAGCTGGCGGTGTCTCCGCGATGCTCGACTTGTGTCCCCATCGGGGGATGCCCCTGTCGTTCGGACGGATGGATGGGGATCGGGTGGAGTGTTACTATCACGGCTGGCAATTCGGTACGGATGGACGGTGCACGGCGATTCCTTCCCTAGTGAGCGACTCCCCGATCGATCCGAAGAAAATCTGCGTCACCTCTTATCCCTGTCAGGACCAGGACGGATACATCTGGGTCTATATGGCGGACAGCCGCTATCCCGACCGGCCGATTCCTCCGTTGATGCGGCATCCGCTTCCATCAAGCCCCTATCTCATGTTCCAGCATTCACAGATGTTGTCCAGCACCCTCGATGACG